>NZ_JBICVJ010000025.1:0-69453 GCF_043198895.1 Streptomyces sp. NPDC048696
GCGGAGGAGGGCGGCGACGCGGAGCGTCGGCAACCGACGACAACGCGGCAGATGTGCGTGCCACGACCCCGCGGCCCAGGCAAGATCCACCGGACGGGCCCTAGAGTGGCCCGATGAAGACCATCGGCCTGATCGGCGGCATGAGCTGGGAGTCCAGCGCGGAGTACTACCGGCTTCTCAACGAGCTCGTACGCGAACGTCTGGGCGGGCTGCACTCGGCCCGCTGCGTACTGCACTCCGTCGACTTCGCCGAGATCGAGGAGCTGCAGAGCGCCGGGGAGTGGGAGCTGGCCGGGGAGATCCTGGCGCGGGTCGCCAAGGGGGTCGAGGCGGCCGGTGCCGATCTCGTCCTGATCTGCACCAACACCATGCACAAGGTCGCCGACCAGGTCGCGGCCGCCGTCTCCGTGCCGCTGCTGCACCTCGGCGACGCGACGGCCGAGGCGGTACGGGACCGGGGCATCCGGCGCGTCGCTCTGCTCGGCACCGCCTTCACCATGGAGCAGGACTTCTACCGCGACCGGCTGCGCGCCCACGGCCTGGACGTCCTCACCCCGGACGCGGCCGGGCGCGCGCTCGTGCACCGCGTCATCTACGAGGAGCTGTGCCTCGGCGTGGTGAAGGACGAGTCGCGGCGCGCCTACCAGGACGTCATCGCGGCGCTCGTCGGTGAAGGGGCCGAGGGTGTCATCCTCGGGTGCACCGAGATCGAGCTGTTGATCCGTCAGGAACACAGCCCCGTACCGGTGTTCCCCACGACACGGCTGCACGCGGAGGCCGCCGTGGCGGCCGCGCTCGAACCCTAGAGCGGGCCTCGCCCGCCACCTTCACCGTACGGTCACAAGAGCGGGCCACTCCCTACCGTCCCGACATTTCGACCGGTACCGTCCTTGGCAGCGTGCTCAGGGGGAGACCGGGGGGTCGAGTTGAGCAGTGGACGCGGTGGCCCTGTCAGGGTCGTGAGACCCGGCGAGCTGAACGCCGGTGAGCTGGAGACATGGCGCGACATACGGGCGAAGTCGGGCGCGCCCGCCAACCCTTTCATGGAGCCCGAGTTCACCCTCGCCGTGGCGCACGTACGCCGCTCGGCGAGGGTGGCGGTGGTCCACGAGGACGGCGAACCCGCCGCGTTCCTCCCCTTCGAGAGGGGCGCGTGGGGGCGGGGGCGGGCCATCGGGTTCGGCGTCTCGGACTGCCAGGGGATCGTGGCCCGGCCCGAACTCACCCTGGACGCGAGCGAGTTGCTGCGCGCGTGCTCCCTCTCCGTCTGGGAGTTCGACAATCTGGAAGCCGGGCAGGACCTGTTCGCGGCGGGCGCGGCCGCCGCGTATCCGTCGTTCGTCGTCGACGTGGGCGCGGGCTACCAGGCGTACGAGAGCGGGCTGAAGGTCCGCTCGCCCAAGTTCTTCAGGACCACCACCGCGAAGGAGCGCAGGCTCGGGCGGCAGGCGGGCGGGCTGCGGTTCGTGTTCGACGAGCGCGATCCGCGCGCGCTGCGGCAGCTGATGGAGTGGAAGTCCGCGCAGTACCGCCGCACCGGCCGCCGCGACCGGTTCGCGCAGGAGTGGATCAGCACCCTGGTGCGGTATCTCGCGCACACCGACGCGCCCGGCTGCGCCGGCGTCCTGTCGGTCCTGTACGCCGCCGACCGGCCGGTCGCCGCGCACTTCGGACTGCGCTCGCGCACGGTGCTGTCCTGCTGGTTCCCCTCGTACGACCCGGAGTTCGCCCGGTACTCGCCGGGACTCGTGCTCCATCTGCGGATGGCCGAGGCGGCGGCCGGGGCCGGGATCGCGGTGCTGGATCTGGGGCGGGGGGCCGCCGAGTACAAGGACGCGCTGAAGACCGGGGAGATCCCGGTGCACGAGGGCGCGGCGGTGCGGCCGGGCGCGGGCGCCGCGCTGCACCGGCTGGGCCGCGAGCCGTCCCGCCGCGCGCACGCCTTCGTCCGCGCCCGGCCGCGCCTCGCCGCCCTCGCCCAGCGCACGCTCAAGCAGGCGGGACGCCTGCGGCGCGGGCAGTAGCCCCGCCACCGCACCACCCGCACCACCCGGAAAACCACGGGGGAGTCGCATGTCACGTCGCGGTACCGGAGACGCACACAGAGCACACGTACGCGGAGCGCACGCGCGCGCACCACGGCTGCCGGAGGCGGAGGCCCTGGTCGGGGAGCAGGGCGTGCACGGCGGCATCGGCGTCGGTGAGCTGGACCTCGACGGGCTCGACGGCGGGGTGCTCTCGCTGACCCCCGCGCCCGGCGGGCCGCCGCTCGGGCAGGGCGAGGTGTACGTGCTCGTCCGGCTGCGGGGCCGCCCGGTCGGCACCGTGATCGGCCGGGTCAGGGCGGGCGAGGACGCGGCCGAGGTGCTGGCGGCGGCGGCCCGCAAACAGCTGGCGGGGCACGTCCCGGAGGACCGCGCGGTGTGGGACGCGATACCGGGGGCCGGGCCGGGGAGCCGGTCCGTGGCCCCCGCGCGGCTGCCCCGGGCCACCGTCGTCGTCGCCACCCGGGAGCGGGCCGCCCAGCTCGGCCGCGCGCTGGACTCGCTGCTCGTCCAGGACCATCCGGACCACGAGATCGTGGTCGTCGACAACAACCCCGTCACCGCCCAGACCCGCGAGCTCGTCGAGGGCTACGCGGCGCGCGGGGTGCGCTATGTGCGCGAGCCCGTGCCGGGGCTCGCCGCCGCGCACAACCGGGGTGTCGCGGTGGCCGGCGGAACGATTCTGGCGTTCACCGACGACGACGTGGTGGCGGACCGGCGCTGGCTGAGCGCGCTGGCCGCGCCGTTCGCCGCCGACCCGGGCCTCGGCTGTGTCACCGGCCTCATCCTGCCCGCCCGGCTGCGCACGCCCGCGCAGATCCTCCTGGAGAGCCACGGCGGGTTCACCAAGGGCTTCGCGCCGCGCCGCTTCGACCCCGCACGGCCGCCCGCCGACGAGCCGCTGTTCCCGTTCACCGCCGGCAGATTCGGCTCCGGTGCCAACATGGCGTTCCGGGCCGACGCCCTGCGCGCCGTGGGCGGCTTCGACCCGGCCACCGGCACCGGCACCCCGGCCAGGGGCGGCGACGACCTGTACGCCTTCGCGCGGATCGTCGTCGCCGGGCACCGCCTCGGCTACACGCCCGAGGCGCTCGTCTGGCACCACCACCGCGAGACCTGGCAGGACCTGGAGAACCAGGCGTACGGCTACGGCGCCGGGCTCACCGCGTACCTCACCGCGCTCCTGGTCCGCCGCCCCGCCCTGCTGCCCGCGCTGCTCGGACGGCTGCCGCGCGGCGCGGCCCACGCCCTCACCATCACCGCCCACCGCGAGGCGGGCGAGCAGTCCGTGCCGGGCGAGCACGGCGCCCAGGACTACCCGTGGCCACGCGGCCTGTCCCGCCTGGAGCGCCGGGGCATGCTGTACGGCCCGCTCGGCTACCTCCGGGCGCGCTACCGGGTACGGGGCCTGCGCCGCCCGTGGGAGCCGACCCGATGACGCGCCGGGACACGGCCCCGGACCGCCGCATCCCCGTCCTCCTCTACCACGCCGTCATGGCCGACCCGCCCGCCTGGATCGCCGAATTCACCGTCACGCCACGGCAGTTCGCGGCGCACCTCGACGCGGTCGTGGCCAGTGGGCGCACCCCCGTCACCGTCGGCGCGCTCGCCGACCACTTCGCCGGGCGGGCGCCGCTGCCGCCCCGGCCGGTCGCGCTCACCTTCGACGACGGCTTCGCCGATCTGCCCGGGCCCACCGCCGACGCGCTCGCCGCCCGCGCCCTGCCCGCGACCGCGTACCTCACCACCGGCGCGATCACCACGGGCGGCCGCTCGCTGCTGCCGCCCGCGCCGATGATGACCCTGGCCGGGGCGCGGCTCCTGGAGCGGTACGGGATGGAGATCGGCGGCCACACCGTCTCGCACCCCCAGCTCGACACGCTCACCGCCGGGGCCCTGCGGCGCGAACTGGCCGAATCCAAGGCCGTGCTGGAGGACGCGCTCGGCCACGAGGTGGCCCATCTCGCCTATCCGCACGGCTACAACAGCCCCGCCGTGCGCCGGGCCGCCCGCGCCGCCGGGTATGAGAGCGCCGTGGCGGTACGGCACGCGCTGAGCTCGGACGCCGACGACGCGTACCGCATCGCCCGGCTGATCGTGCGCCGAACCCACACCGTGGCGGACGTCGAGGCGTGGCTGGCCGGGGAGGGGGCCCGGGTCGCGCCGTACCGGGACTCGGCGGCGACCGTGGGATGGCGGCTGTACCGCAGGGCGAGGGCGGTGGCGCGGGGCCCGGTCTTCGCCGGATGAGCGCGCCCGTAAGCGAGTCGGACCTGGTCGAGGCCGCACGATCGGGTCCGGAGCGGGACCGTACGACAGCATCACAAAGGCGAAGGATGTTCCTATACTTCGCTGAAGGGGACAGCCAGGGGACGGCGGCGTGACGGCCGCACACCACATCCGTGGGGGGAGTCGCACTGTGCAGCAACGGGTGCCCGCGCCGGTGACCGAAGGCAGCGCGCCCCCCGGTCAGGGCGGCGAAGAAGACAGCGGGACGGGCGGATCCGCGCGCCTCCCGAAGTGGTCGGCTCCCGATCTGATGCGGCCTCAAATTCTCTTCACCTGGCTGCCGTTGGCCGTGGCCACCGCTCTGTGGCTGTACGCGCTGCCGCACATCGACTACCGGCACATGGGCGACTGGGGTCTGCTCGACAAGCTGCCCGCCGCCTTCTTCCTCTCGCTGGCCGTGCTCACCGCCGGGTTCGTCGTCAGCCTGCGCCGGGCGGGCACCGCGCCCTGGTGGCCCGGCCTCTACAGCGTCGCCCTGCTCTTCGCCCTGAAGGCGCCGACCGCGATCCTGTACGACTCGGTGCGCTATCCCTGGGCCTCCAAGCACGACGCGGTCGTCACGCATCTGATGGTCAACCAGGAGCTGCATCCGAACACGCCGCTCTCCGGCAACATGGCCGCCTACGACCAGTGGCCCGGCTTCTTCACGCTCAACTCGGCGCTGGTGCGCGCCTTCGGCGTGCAGAGCACCCAGTCGTACCTCAACTGGGCCGCGCTCTTCTACGGCGTGATCCTCATCCCGGTCCTGGTGCTGATCTACCGCACCTTCGCCGAGGACTGGCGGCTGGTGTGGACCGGGGTGTGGATCTTCGAGGTCGCCAACTGGGTGGGCCAGGACTACTTCTCGCCGCAGGGTCTGGCACTGATCCTGCACCTGTCCGTGCTCGCCGTGGTCCTGCGGCACTTCGTACGGCCGGGAGCCGCCGGTGACCTGCGCTCGCGCGCCAACCTGGACCCGGCGGCCGCCTCCGTGCCCCCGCCCACCACCGCCCGCCAGCGGGCGGTGTGCGTACTGATCCTGGCGCCGCTGATCGCCGCGATCAACTTCACCCACCAGCTCACCCCGGTGATGCTCTGCGTCTGCCTGTTCGCGCTCAACCTCACCCGCCGCTACCGCAACCCCGGTCTGCTCGTCGTCACCGGCGTCATCATGCTGATCTGGGACCTGACGATGGGCCGCAAGCTGTTCGTGGAGACGCTGGACTCGCTGAAGGAGTCCGCGGGCAACCTCCTCAACAACTCGCGCGCCGGATACGCGGGCGAACTCACCGGTCCGGGGCCCGTGTTGCAGGGCCGGGCCGACGTGGTGATGGTGCTCGTGGTGGCCGCGCTCGCCGCCTACGCCGTGCTGACCCGGCGCAGGCTGCTCAAGAGCGCGCTGCCGCTGCTGCTGATCTCGATCGCGCCCGTACCGATGTTCGCGATCAACGACTACGGCGGCGAAATGCTCTTCCGGGTCTATCTGTTCGGCCTTCCCGGCGCCGCGTTCTTCGCCGCCGCCGCCCTGGTGCCCGCGCCGGGCGGCGCCAGGGAGCCGATACGGCTTTTGGCGCGCATCCCCGTACGCATCGGCGTCCGGCCGGTGGTGCGGCGGCGGATCGCGGCCGTGGCGCTGCCCGCCGTGCTGCTCGCGCTCGTCGCCGGGTTCCTGCCCGCGTACTACGGCAAGGAGCGGATGTACTACACACCGCCCGCCGAGACCGCGCTGGTGACCCGGGTGATCGACGAGGCCCCGCGCGGCTCGCTGATCCTCGCCGCGACCGGCTCCTTCCCGATGGCGCTGCACCGCTACGACCAGCTGGAGCACTGGTTCTTCGTGGAGCAGACGCTGCCGGAGAACATCAGGATGCTCAAGGACCCGGCGGGGTTCCTGGCGCCGCAGCTGCCGAAGGACGGCAGACCCGCGTTCGTGCTGCTCACCCGCACCCAGGAGATCTACACCGCCGGTGAGGGGCTGCTGCCGCCCGGCGGGTTCCAGGAGCTCGAAGCCAAGCTGGCGGCGTCACCGCTGTTCCGTGTGATCGACCGCAACGCGTACGCGACCGTCCTCGCCTACCAGCCCACGCCCCGCTGACCGGAGGCCGCCGCAGTGACCGTGAACCAGAAGAGCGTCCGAGTGTCCGTGGCCCTGTCCGGCTGGGTGGCGCTGGCCGCGACCCTGCTGCCGGACGCCTGGCCGGCCCGCTGGATCCCGGTGCTGCTCTTCGTCACCTTCGGGCCGGGCTTCGCGCTGCTCTATCCGCAGCCCGCCGGGCTGCGGCCGGGCGCGCGCCTGGAGGCCCTGGCGCTCGCGGCGCCGCTCAGCCTCTCCTTCGGGGCGCTGGTGTCGACCTGCCTGTTCCTGGTGAAGGGGTTCTCGGCGACCGCGTTCCTGGTGTCGCTCGCCGTCTTCGCCTCGGTCGCCGCCGCCTTCCCGGGCCTGCCGCTGCCCGCCGCGACGCGCGGCGCGGCCGAGCGCACCCGCGCGAGGTGAGCGGTCAACTCCCGTACCGGCGGCGGTGGGCCACCGCCGTGGCCGCCACCGCGCACAGCCCCGCGAAGACCGGCAGCGCGGCCCGCGCGAAGGCCTCCTGCCCCGCCCACCCGGCCACCGCGAGCACCCACACCACCACCGAGGTGAGCCGCCAGTGCGCGCCCAGGGCGATCAGCGTCACCGCGACCAGCGCCAGGCAGAGCACCTGGAGCGCGACGGGCAGACAGCGCTCGGCCCCGGCGGGCGAGTCGAACCCGGCCACCTGGGTGAGCAGCCGGGTCAGCGGCCCGTGCCAGGGCCCGGCCAGCGGGTCCGGCCGTACGCCGAGGATCAGTGGCGCGGTGTGCAGGGCGGCCACCGTCACCCCGAGCCCGGCGGCGAGCAGGCCGGGCCGGGCCCGGTAGAGCGAGACGGCCGCGCTGCACACCACGATCAGGAGCACCCCGGCGGTGAGCGAGACGGGCGGCAGCGCGCGCAGCAGCCCGGCGCCGTCGACGCGCTCGGAGCGGATGTCGGCGGCCCGCGACAGCGGCACCCAGAACAGCCCCGCCGCGAGTCCGAGCAGCAGCCACAGCACGGTGGTGAGCAGCGGCTCGTCCCCGCTGTCCGGAGCGCTCGCAGGGATCGTCCGCAGATGCAGCGTGGTGGCGGTCGCGGTGCCGGGCGCGGGCCCGGGGACGTAGACGGGGATGCCGAGCGCCGGGGTGCCGGTGTCGAGGCCGCCGCTGAGGTACGCGGTCTGGGTGGCCCAGCGCGTCCCGTACTCCTTGGCCTCCTCGGTCCGCGCCAGCGCCGCCTTGCGGGCCCAGCTCGTGCCGTACTCCTCGCCCGTGCGCCTGGTGCGCGGCGTACGCACGGTGGCGCGGCCCGCGAGGGCCATGCGCAGACCCGGTACGGAGACCAGCGCCATGCCGGTCATCGACACCAGGACCGCCCAGCCCGCGCCCTCGATGCCGTTGGTGCCCAGCAGGACCGCCGCGCTGCCGAGGACCAGGGAGCACATGGCGCCCTGGAGGAGGGCGAGGACGCCGGTGCGGCCCTGGACGCGGAGCACCGCGATGTAGAGCTCGACGGCGACCCGGGGGAGCGCGGCCGCCGCCAGCAGGCGCAGGACGAGGGTGCCGTGCTCGGCGTAGTCCGCGCCGAACGGGGCGAGGATCTGCCGGGCGAAGACGATCAGGAGGAGGACGACGGGGACGAGCAGCAGCGCCATCCGCCGCAGTGCGCCGCGTACGCCGTCGGCGAGGCGGTCCGGGCTGTGCGAGGCGTGCGCGGTGAGCGAGGAGGCCATGTTGATCGCCATGTACTCCATCGTTCCGCCGACCGTGTACGCGATATAGAAGAATCCGTTCCGCGTGGCGTCGAACCGGACCGCGACCATCACCGGCAGCAGATTGATCATCGCGAGCGAGAAGAGCGCGCCGACCGAGTCGCCCGCCAGGAAGCGCCCGATCTCGCGCAGCTGAGGCACCGGCCGGTCGCGGTCGGCGTACTCCTGCGCGGGGATCAGCCTGCGGAAGACCAGCCAGCCCAGCGGCAGGATGGACAGGGCCATCGCCGCCGCCCAGGAGACGAAGACGCCCAGGGTCAGGCCCGCGCAGGCGGCGAGCAGCAGCAGCTTGCCGAGCGAGAACACCGCGTTGCCGACCGGCACCCAGATCGCCTTGCGCAGCCCGGTGAGCACCCCGTCCTGGAGCGTGAGGACCGCCCAGGCGACCGAGGCCGCGGTGAAGAGCGCACCGGCCGCGAGCCCGCCGAGCGGCGCGTACGAGGCGCCCCACAGCGGCAGCGTGAACAGGAAGCCCACGCTCGCCACACTCACCACGACCGTGCTCACGATGTACGCGCGGACGACCAGCGGCCCGGTAGAGCGGCCCGCGCGCGGCACATAGCGCACCACCGCGCCGGTCATGGTGGTGGCGGTGATCGAGGCGAGCAGCCGCATCGCGGCGATGGCGGCGGAGCCCTGGCCGACCGACTCCTCGCTGTAGTAGCGGGCCGCGACCAGCCAGAACCCGAGGCCGAGCGCGGCGGAGACGGCCGTGGAGAGCATCAGGGCGTAGGCGTTGCGGAACATGGAGTCACCGCTGCCCTCGCCCGTCGGCGCCGGCTCGTCCACGGCGCTGGGATCCCCGGTGCCCACGACGTCCCCGACGCCGTCCGGGCGTGCGTCGGACGTGGTGTCAGACACCGCCGGGGCCGCCTCTCGCGGGCCGCGCCCCGGACTCCTGAAGGACCCGGACGGCGAGCTCGGCCTTCAGCGGGTCGACGGGCAGGGCGTGCCGCGCGAACCAGCGCGCGGCCTCGGGGGCGGGCGAGGGGTCGGTGAACGCGTCGCCCGCGTAGTCGTCGAGCGGCGGGTCGTAGAGGTAGCCGACGGTGATCCGGGCCTCGGCGAGCGCCGCGCGGGCCGCGTCCCGGTCCTCGACGAGCAGCGGCACCCGGAACAGCGGCTGCGCGGGCCCCGGGCCCGGCCGCGCCCACTCGGTGGCGAGCAGCCGCTCGGTCCCGGCCCGGTGCGCGTCCAGTACGGCGTCCAGGCGGCCCAGCCTGCGGCCGATCCGGGCGAGCCGGAGCTGGCCCGCGCCGGTGCGGTAGTCGTGCATGTCGACGCGCACCCAGGAGTGGAAGGCGGCCAGGTCGGGCGCGGCCTGGGCGGCCCGGCGCAGCTCGTCGGGCCTGAGCGCCATCCGGATGTCGTCGCGCTCCTGGAGCCCGAGCATGCGCAGCACCGCCCACGCGGCGGGCGCCAGACGAGCGCCGCGCACGGCCGCCTCCGCGTACGGGCGTACCCAGTAGGCGAGTTCGGCCGTCCGGCGCGGCGGTTCCAGGAGCTCGTCGCGGGTCTTGGCCAGGGCCTCGCGCAGCCCCGGGTCGGCGACGGCGAGGAAGCCGCCCGCCTTGGCGGCGGTGTGCTTGGACAGCGAGAACACCGAGGCGTCCCCGAACGTCCCGACCGACCGCCCGCCGACCTCGCTGCCGATGGCGTGCGCCGCGTCCTCGATGAGCGGTATCCCCAGCTCGTCGCACTTGGCGCGCAGGGCGGGTGCCGGGTCCGGGTTCCCGTACAGATTGGTGGTGAGGACGGCGGCCAGGTCCGGCCACAGGTCCTCGGGGACGGCGGCCGGGTCGAGCGAGCCGTCGCGCGGGTCGAGCGGCGCCTGCACGGGCCGCAGCCCGGCCGCGAGCACCACGAAGAAGATGACGTCGTCGTTGACGGGCGACATCAGGACCCGCCCGCCCGGCGCGCACCAGTGGCGCAGCGCCACATACAGTCCGAGCCGGCAGGACGGCACGAACAGGCACTCGAGCCCAAGCCGGTCCCGCATGGTCTCTTCGAGCGTCGAGCACGTGGTCTCGTACGGCATGAGTCCCCCCAGACCCCCCGGTTGCCCCGCGCTCAATGTGACCCAGGTCGCACGGTTCGTCAACAAGGCCCAGGGCAATGTGCGAGGGCCCGTCCCCAGCGGGAACGGGCCCTCGCACAGATGTCGGGAAACGCGACCGTCACTCCTCGACAGTCAGCCCCTTGCGCAGCCGTGAGAGCGTGCGCGCGAGCAGCCGGGAGACATGCATCTGGGAGATGCCGAGCTCCTCGCCGATCTCGGACTGGGTCATGTTGGCGACGAAGCGCAGCGACAGGATCTTGCGGTCGCGGTGCGGGAGTTCGGCGATCAGCGGTTTCAGCGACTCGATGTACTCGACGCCTTCGAGGTCGTGGTCCTCGTAGCCGATCCGGTCCGCGAGCGCGCCCTCGCTGTCGTCCTCCTCGGGCTGGGCGTCCAGCGAGCTCGCGGTGTACGCGTTGCTCGCCGCCATCCCTTCGACGACCTCTTCCCTGCTGATGCCCAGGCGTTCGGCGAGCTCGCCCACCGTCGGTGAGCGGTCGAGCTGCTGGGCGAGTTCGTCGCCCGCCTTGGCCAGGTCGAGGCGGAGCTCCTGCAGGCGCCGGGGTACCCGGACCGACCAGGAGGTGTCGCGGAAGAAGCGCTTGATCTCGCCGACGATCGTCGGCATCGCGAACGTCGGGAACTCCACGCCGCGGTCGTGCTCGAACCGGTCGATGGCCTTGATCAGGCCGATCGTGCCGACCTGGATGATGTCCTCCATCGGCTCGCTGCGGGAGCGGAAGCGCGAGGCGGCGAACTTGACCAGGGCCAGGTTGAGTTCGACGAGCGTGTTGCGGACGTACGAGTACTCGTGGGTGCCCTCTTCGAGGGAGTCGAGACGCGCGAACAGCGTCTTCGACAGCGCCCGCGCGTCGAGCGGGGCGATCTGGTCGTAGGGAGGGATCTCCGGGAGATCCTCAAGTCCTTCGAGCGGGGGGTGCGGCATGTGCGGTGCCGACGTATCCAGGGATTCGTCGAGCCGGGGTGACATGGGGTCTCCTCCATCGTTCTCGGCATATGGCTGCCGATGCCCATACGTGGCGGTGCGGTGTGCGGCGCCTCCGTGGCCGGTCGCGTTGAAAAGCTGTCTCTACTACCCCTACCCGCTTTGGTTGTAAGCCCGCAAGGCTGGAATCTCCCTATATGTCCGGTTCATTGCGGTCTCCGGCTTCCGGAGGGCGTAGGGAAGGCGTAGTGTTCTCGGGGAGTCCGCGTGTACAGAGCCGTGTGCCGTCATCTGCACGGAGAGGTGCGTCACGTGTGACGGGGAACACGGCCACCGCCATCGGCGAGTGGCGGCGAACCACGGCGAAGAGGGACGGGCATGGACCGCGGCACGGTCGGTAGCGCGAATCGGGGCCGGCTTCAGGTCGGCGTCAGGTCGCACGGCCGCAGCGAGATCTTCACGCCCGTCGGCGAGTTGGACCACCACACCGCCGAACTGCTCAGCGAGCCGCTGGAGAAGGCGGTCGCGGCGGGCCGCACCCGGCTGGTCGTCGACTGCTCGCGGCTCGACTTCTGCGACTCGACCGGACTGAACGTGCTGCTCGGCGCCCGGCTCAAGGCCGAGGCCGGCGGAGGCGGCGTCCACCTGGCGGGCATGCTCCCCGTGGTGGCCCGGGTCTTCGAGATCACCGGGGCGGAAGCGGTCTTCACCGTGCATGATTCGCTCGATGCGGCACTGGACGACTGACCCCGGCGCGGCGGGGCAGGAGACCAGACTCAAGACGTTGGCATTCGGTGAATCGGTGAGGTGAAGCGCTGATGAGCACCACCCGGCAGCATCCGCCGGGCGACTTTGGCCCCGAGCCGGACGGAGCTGCTCCGGCCGCGGCCTCGCGCGTCCTCGCCCTGTACGGCGCGAGCGGCATCGTGCCGCTCGCGCGCGACTTCACCCGGCAGGCGCTGCACGACTGGGGCTGGCTCCCCGCCGCGACCGCCGAGGGGCGCGCGGCCGCCGAGGACGTGCTGCTCGTCGTCTCGGAGCTGGTCACCAACGCGTGCCTGCACGCGGAGGGCCCCGAACAGCTGCGGGTCTCGTGCACCCCGAAGGTGCTGCGCCTGGAGGTCAGCGACCGGGGCGCCGGACAGCCCGCGCCCCGCACCCCGCACCGCGCGGGGCGGCCCGGCGGCCACGGCATGTTCATCGTGCAGCGGCTCTGCCTGGACTGGGGGGTCGTACGGACCCCGGGCGTGCCGGGCAAGACGGTCTGGGCGGAGCTGGCCGCCCCGGCGTAGAGCGGCGGTGTCGCGCCCGCGCGGAGCGCGGGCGAACACTGGCGCGTAGAGCACTGGCGTCACTCCGGTGTGTTGTGTGTCTTCCCTCGACAAGGTCCCCGGCGTACCTTGACGGCCAATCTGATGTGCCGTCAGTAACTTGAACGGCCTCGGGAACGAGGGAAATTCGAGGTGTCGCACGTGTCGTACCAGAAGCGGACAGCACTCGCGCTGGCGGCGGCCGTGGCGGGCCCGGTGGTGCTGATGGCCGCCCCGGCCGCCCACGCCGACGTCGTGGACGTCAACTACAACTGCGAGACGCCGATCGGCCCCAAGAGCGCCGTCTCGCCCATCGACATCAAGGCGGTCCCCAGCGGCAGTGCCTACAAGCTGACCATGTCGTTCCAGAAGGGCGTCTCCTCCAGCCCGGTCGCGCTCGGCCCGGGCGCGATGAACCCGAGCGCGGTCGTCGGCCTCGGCGGCGCCGACAAGGGCACGGTCGCGGTGGCCGGGCCCGCCAACTCGGCCGAGATCCCGGCCAACAGCCCCATCAAGATCAGCGACCTGACCGGTACGTACACGCCCAAGGCGTCCGGCAAGGTCACCTTCACGGCCTCGGTCCTCACCATCAAGGCGCTGGGCACCGTCACCACCTGCAAGCCCGGCAACAGCCCCGGCCCCTCGCTCTCCCTCGACGTCACCGCGGCGCCCGGCGCCCCCGCCGCCGACTCGCTGCCCAAGACCGGCCCGCTCGACTCGACCGTCGCGCTCGGCACGCTCGGCGGCACGGTGCTGCTCACCGGCGCGGCCGGGGTGCTGTGGCTGACCCGGCGCGGGCAGCGGGCGCAGGGCTGACCCACGCACCCGGGCCGAGCCGATACCGACGGGGAGCCGCCGATGCCGCCACACCCGATCCGCCTGGCCGCTCTCGCGGCGGCCCTCGCCCTCTTCGCCCTGGACGCCCCGGCCGCGCGCGCGGCCGACGCCCCGTGGAGCGCCGCGCCCGCGCCCGGCGGCGGAACGCGGCCCACCGGCGACGGCAGACCGTACTTCTATCTGGAGGGCGCGCCCGGCTCCGTCCTGGAGGACAAGGTCGCGCTCACCAATCCGACCGGGCGCCCGCTCGCCCTGCGGCTGCGCGGGGCCGCGGCGGAGAACACCGCCACCGGGGCCGTCACCGTACGGCCCGACGCCGATCCCTGGATCGCGCTCGCCGCCGCCGAGGTGAGTGTCCCGCCGCACACCCGGGCCGACGTCCCGTTCTCGGTCACCGTCCCGGCCGGCGCCCAGCCCGGCGACCACCCGGCGGCGCTGGTGGCGTCCGGCGGCGGCCGCGAGGCGCGGGTCGGGCTGCGGGTGCGGGTCGGCGGCCCGACCCTGGCGGCGCTCACCGTCGAGGACGTCCATGTCGACGAGGGCCGGTCCCTGATCCGATACGCCCTGGTCAACCGGGGCAACACCACCCTGGCCCCGAGCCTGGCCGTGCGCGCCGACGGGATCGTCGGGCATCCGCTGCGGCGCCCGGCCCGGCCGCTCGCGCTGGAGCTGCTGCCCGGCCGCCGCGTCGAGCTGACCGAGCCGTGGCCGCACCCGCCCGCCCTGGACCGCGTCGAGGTCCGCCTGACGGTCACGGCGGCCGGGGGCGCGCGGGGCGAGGCGTCGGCGTCGGCCGTGTTCGTGCCGTGGGCGCCGGTCGCGGGTCTCGCGTGCGTACTGGCGGGAGGCGCGGCCTGGTGGGGGATCCGGCGGCGGAGAGGAGCGGCGTCGTGAGGCCGCGTACCGCGCGTACGAGGCGTACGAAGGTGGCGGCGCTGGTCACGGCCGTACTGCTGCTGTGTGCGGCACTCGCGCCGGTGGCGGCGGGAGCGAGCGCCGCCGACGGCGGGCCGGTCGTGACGCTCGCGCAGAAAGAGGCGGCGAAGGGGGCGGAGCTCACCGTCAGCGGTACGGGCTGGCGGCCCGGCGCCCTGCTGATGCTCCTGGTCTGCGGCCAGTCCAGCCCCGGTACGGGCGTGATCGGCGGCACCAACTCCTGCGCCAACGCGGACGGCCGCGCGGTCACCACCGACGCCAAGGGCGGCTTCAGCAAGCCGGTGCCGGTGGCCGCGCCCCCGAAGCCGTGCCCGTGCGTGGTGCATGTGGCGACGGTGACGGGTGAACAGGCCGCAGTGGACGCCGAGTTGACCATCACGGGACACCCGGTGGCGCCGCTGCCCACCCAGGCCGACGGCGGCCGCCTCGCCGTCCTGACCACCCCCGACCTGCGGGGCGGCAGCGGGCTGCTCACCTGGTTCGGCGCACCGCCGTCGCGCACGCTCGTCCTCACCGTCGGCAACCTCGGCTCCGCCCCGGTCAAGGACCCGGTCTTCCAACTGGGCACCTCCCACGGCGTGTTCGCGCCCCAGTGGGAGGACCGCCAGTGGAAGGGCACGATCAACCCCGGCCAGAAGACCGAGGTGAGACTGGGCTTCGAACTGTCGGCGGGCGCGCACGGCGACTACCAGATCTCCGTGAAGTACGCCCAGAAGGTCCTCGCCACCCAGCCCTGGGGGGTGAGCCGCCCCTGGGGCGTCACCCTCTTCTGGATCCTGCTCTGTCTGGTGGTCCCGGCGGCGGTGTTCCGCATCGCGATGGCGGTACTGGACCGGGCCCGCCCGAGGGGGGCGGGGCATGCGCGGCGGGGGCGCGGGGGCAAGACCGGCGGTGGCCGGGTCGGTGCCGGTCAGGGCGATGTAGGTCAGGGCGACGTCGGCCGGGGCGGCACCGGCAAGGGCGGCACTGGTCACGGCGGCGACCCGGACGGCCCTGGTCAGGGCGGCGGCGACCGCGTCGGCGGCGACCGGGGCCATGGCGGCCGTGTCGGCGGCGACCCGGACGACGTCGGCCGGAGCGGCACTGGTCAGGGCAGCGGTGACCGAGACGTCGGCCGGAGCGATGCCCGGCAGGGCGTCGGCCTGGGGCGCCTGCGCCTGCGCAGACCCCTCCGGTGGGCCGCCGCCCGTCCGGATCAACCCCGGACCGAGGTCGGCGGCATCCGCCCCGGCCCCGGTTCCGGCGAACCCGACGCCGACCCCCGCGCCGCCACGGCGACGACCCGCCTGCCGTGGTTCACCCCCGACTCCGCACCGACCGAGAAGAGTCCGAACACCCCCACGACGAAGGGAAATCCGTGACCACGCAACGGAGGATGAGCGCGGCCGGTGTCGCGCTGATGCTCGGCGGCGCGGGGATCATTCTGGCCGCCGCGCCCGCCCGGGCGGCGGCAGAGGTCTCCTACGCCACCGAGTGCATCCCACCACCCATCTCCGGCCTGCCGCCCGTCGAGGGCACGACGAAGGTGCAGATCACCGCGCCCGCCGAGGCGAAGGTCGGCGACGAGGTCGAAGTGGTCTGGAAGACCACCCAGGCCGCGTCGAAGAACCCCGATGTGCTCGATCTGGAGAAGGACACGGTCAAGCCGACCGGCGCCCTCAAGGTGGCCGGCGCCCAGAGCGCCGACCTGGCGGTGGAGGGCCCGCGGCAGAATCCGCCGATCCCCAAGAACAGCCCGATGGTCCTGCCCGACATGACGGCCAAGCTGAAACTGACCAAGGCGGGCGACGTCACGCTCACGCCGGACAAGTACAACATCAACGTCAGCAAGCCGCTGTCGACCGATACGAAGTGCTCCCCGAAGGCGCCG
Organism: Streptomyces sp. NPDC048696; assembly: GCF_043198895.1. Classification (NCBI taxonomy): domain Bacteria; kingdom Bacillati; phylum Actinomycetota; class Actinomycetes; order Kitasatosporales; family Streptomycetaceae; genus Streptomyces; species Streptomyces sp. NPDC048696. The sequence goes on from NZ_JBICVJ010000025.1 coordinate 16,096, forward strand.
GTCGGGGTCGGTGCCACGATCAAGGTGTCGGACGGCGGGGGGAGTTCGTCCGGCGGCACGACCACGTCGGGCGGCACCAGCTCGGGCGGCACCAGCTCGGGCGGCACGACGGCGTCCGGCGGCACGAGCTCCGGCGGTACGAGCGCCGGTGGCACGACCGGCGGCACCACGACATCCGGCGGCACCACCGGCGGTACGACCACGAGCGGCGGCACCACCGGCGGCACGACGACCGGCACCACCACCGGCGGGACCACCACATCCGGTGGTAGCACCGGCGGCACCACCACCGGCGGCACCGGTGGCCAGTCCGACTTCCCCGGCAAGGAAGTCGCCGTCACCTTCGAGTGCAAGTCGCCCGGCCCGCCCAGCATCGCCTCCAAGGTGACGATCGACGCCAAGAAGAACGGCGGCGCCTACGACCTCACCGTCAAGACCGCCAAGGGCGTCATGAACAGCCCGGCCCCGCTGCCCGCGGGCGCCCTGAAGCCGTCCATGCAGATCACGGTCGGCGGCGCCGACAAGGGCTCGGTGGCGGTCGCGGGAGCGCCCAACTCCGGGCCCCTGAACGCCGGTGACCCGGTCAGCCTCTCCGACATGACCGGCACCTACAAGCCGGGCGCGAGCGGCAAGGCGACCCTCAGCCCGGGCACCCTGACCATCGACGTCACCCTCGGCGGCCAGAAGATCGACATCCCGTGCACGGTCAAGGGCACGGCGCCGGTCTCCCTGGAGCTGGACACCACCGCCCAGCCGGGCGGCACCTCGGGCGGCACCACCTCGTCCGGCGGCTCCACGGGCGGCTCCACCGGCGGCGCGGGCACGTCGTCGGGCGGCCTCGCCCAGACCGGCGCGACCGACCACGGCGTCCTGCGCGCCCTCGGCCTGATCGCCGGCACCGCCGTCCTGCTCGGCGGCGCGGTCTTCACCTTCACGCCGTGGCGGCGCCTGCGCGGCACCCGCTGAGCCGTCACGTCACGTACGTACGCACACAGGAAACGCGAAGGGCCGCCGCACCCGGTGAACAGGTGCGGCGGCCCTTCGCCGTGCTGTGGTGCTACGCGCTGCGGTGCTTAGTGCACGCCGCCCATGAGCTCCTGGACCTTCTTGCGGTACATGTAGATCGCGAGGCCCGCGACGGCGGCCATCGAGGCCTCCATCGTGATGATCCCGATGCCGTCGAGGCTCACACCGGCCAGCGAGAGCAGACCCGTGAAGCAGTCGCCCGCGGTGACCGCGAGGAACCAGACGCCCATCATCTGGGAGGCGTACTTCTGCGGCGCCATCTTCGTGGTGACCGAGAGGCCGACCGGGGAGAGGCAGAGCTCGCCGATGGTCTGGATCATGTAGATCGAGACCAGCCACATCGGGGAGACCTTGCCGCTGTCGCCCGCCATGCTCATCGGGACGATGAAGACGAAGAACGAGGCACCGATGATGACCAGGCCCATCGCGAACTTCACGATGGTGTTCGGCTCCTGGTTCTTACGGGCCAGCCACACCCACAGCCAGGCGAAGACCGGGGCCAGCGCCATGACGAACAGCGGGTTCAGCGACTGGTACCAGGTGGCCGAGAAGTGGATGCCACCGACGTTGTCGACGGTCTTGCTGTCGGCGAAGAGCGACAGGGTCGAGCCGCCCTGGTCGTAGATCATCCAGAAGACGGCGGCGGCGACGAACAGCCAGATGTAGCCGTTCATCTTCGACTGCTCGGGCTTCGACAGGTCCTTGTCGCGCTTGATGCGGACCAGGACGGCGATCGGGATGAGCAGACCGGCCAGCGTCAGCGGGACCAGCGCCCAGTTCAGCGTGTAGGCGCCCATGGCGACCACGGCGCCGTAGAAGACCGCGATGGCGGCGACGGCGATGGCGATCTTGGTGAGAACGCCCTTGCGCTCGGTGGCGCTCAGCGGGTTCGGGACGACGCTGCTCTTCGGGCTGAGGTGCTTGGTGCCGAGCAGGAACTGGGCCAGACCCAGGGCCATGCCGAGCGCGGCGAGGGCGAAGCCCAGGTGCCAGTTGTGCTCCTTGCCGACCGTGCCGATCACCAGCGGAGCCGCGAAGGCGCCGAGGTTGATGCCCATGTAGAAGACCGTGAAGCCACCGTCACGGCGCGGGTCGTCCGCGCCGTTGTAGAGGTGGCCGACCATCGTGGAGATGTTGGCCTTCAGCAGACCGGAGCCGATCGCGACCAGGATCAGACCGAGGAAGAACGGCGCCTGTCCGGGCAGGGCCAGCGCCAGGTGGCCGGACATGATCACGAAGCCGGCGATGGTGACCGTCTTGCGGGCACCCCACACACGGTCGCCGAACCAGCCGCCCGGCATCGCCATGAGGTAGACCATGGAGACGTAGACGGAGTAGATGGCCGTGGCCGTGGTGGCCCGCATGGCGAGGCCGCCGCCCTGGGCACCGGTCGCGGCGTCGGCGCCGCCGGAGACCAGGTAGTACACGAGAAGGGCGCGCATGCCGTAGTAGGAGAAGCGCTCCCACATCTCGGTCATGAAGAGAGTGGCCAGGCCGCGGGGGTGGCCGAAGAAGGTCTTCTCGGAGCCGGTGGTGCTGGCCGAGTCCTTCGTCAGGCTGGACGCCATGGTCGATCCTTGCTTGCTCGGGACGCGCGCTTCGTGAGCGGGGGTCGCGCCCGGTGGGGGGTGGCCGGCACCGGCAGGGGAGCCGTCCCGCCCCTACGCCCGAGGGGATTCGCTCCGTAAGCGACGGAGTCGAGAGGACGGACCCACCGGGATCCACGCCCGGGGCGCATCTTCGCGCCCGGGGCCCGGCCCATAGGTCATTCACTGTCTTCAGGTCCGGTGATAACCGGCCCTTGTGCAGAAAAGAGACCTTTGGCGCGCCAAGCAGGCCAAAGGTCCCCGAGTTAGTGCTAAAGGCGTTGAGACACCATACGACACCACACAGGCGCAAATGGAAGGACTTGAGACATGGATCACAGGCGTCTCAGGAACCATCCACGCACATTCCAAGGTGGTTAACAGGATCGCATCCCAGAGCCGCAGGGGCGGACCAAGAAAATACGATCAAGAAAAGGCCGCCGGACGATCAGGAGGCGGTCATGAGGTGATCGCGGGACGGTCCGTCGGCGCGCCCTCGACGATCAAGAACGGATCACCTGTCGCCCCCCGGCAGGTCACTGACGGGTTCGACGGACGGGCCCTCCCGCTCGCGGACTACCATCACCCCCATGACCCGTGTACTGCTCGCCGAGGACGACGCGTCCATCTCGGAGCCGCTGGCCCGCGCACTGCGTCGGGAGGGTTACGAGGTCGAGGTCCGCGAGGACGGCCCGACCGCCCTCGACGCCGGACTCCAGGGAGGCGCCGACCTGGTCGTGCTCGACCTGGGGCTGCCCGGCATGGACGGCCTGGAGGTGGCCAGGCGGCTGCGCTCCGAGGGCCACACCGTCCCGATCCTGGTGCTCACCGCCCGCGCCGACGAGGTGGACACCGTGGTCGGCCTCGACGCCGGCGCCGACGACTACGTCACCAAGCCCTTCCGGCTCGCCGAACTCCTCGCCCGCGTCCGGGCCCTGCTGCGGCGCGGCGCCACCGAGCCGGTGCCCCAGCCCGCCACCCACGGCGTGCGGATCGACGTCGAGTCGCACCGTGCCTGGATGGGCGACGAGGAGCTCCAGCTCACCGCCAAGGAGTTCGACCTGCTGCGGGTCCTGGTGCGCGACGCGGGCCGGGTGGTCACCCGCGACCAGCTGATGCGCGAGGTCTGGGACACCACGTGGTGGTCCTCGACCAAGACGCTCGACATGCACATCTCCTGGCTCCGCAAGAAGCTCGGCGACGACGCCGCCAACCCGCGCTACATCGCCACCGTGCGCGGCGTCGGCTTCCGCTTCGAGAAGAGCTGACGCCCGGTGGGCCGACGTGGTCCGTCGGCCCGCACCAGCACGTCCTGGGAAACTGAAGCATGCGCCGCCGACTGATCAACTCCACGCTCGCCGTGGTGCTCGTCGTGATCGCCGTCTTCGGCGTCTCGCTCGTCATCGTCGAGACCCGGACGATCAGCAGCAGCGCCCAGGAGAGCGTGGAATCCGAGGCGCTGCGCCTGGTCAGCGTGATCGACAGCCGGATGCTCGCCAATGAGACGGTCGGCCCGCAGGCGCTCGCCGGGATCGGCTCCGACCGCTACGCGCGCGTGGACATCCCCGGCCGCGACGCGATCGAACTGGGCGTGCGGCCCGACGGCTCGGTCATCCGGGGCACCGCCACCGGCGAGCGCGGCGAGTCCGTCCTGGTCGAGGAGTCCCGCTCCACGGTCACCCGCGAGGTCGGCCGCACCCTGCTGATCATCGGCGCGGTCGCCCTGCTCGCCATCGTCTCCGCCGTGCTCCTCGCCGTACGCCAGGCGAACAAGCTGGCCTCCCCGCTCACCGACCTCGCCGAGACCGCCGAACGTCTCGGCTCCGGCGACCCCAGGCCCCGCCACAAGCGGTACGGGGTGCACGAGCTGGACCGGGTAGCCGACGTCCTGGACTCCTCGGCCGAGCGGATCGGCCGGATGCTCACCGCCGAGCGGCGCCTGGCCGCCGACGCCTCGCACCAGCTGCGCACCCCGCTCACCGCGCTCTCGATGCGCCTGGAGGAGATCGCCCTCACCGACGACCTGGACACGGTCAAGGAGGAGGCGACGATCGCGCTCACCCAGGTCGAGCGGCTGACCGACGTGGTGGAGCGGCTGCTCACCAACTCCCGCGACCCGCGCATCGGCTCGGCCGTCGTCTTCGACCTGGACGAGGTGGTCAAGCAGCAGCTGGAGGAGTGGCGTCCGGCGTACCGCAGCGCGGGCCGCGCGATCGTGCGCTCCGGCAAGCAGGGGCTGCGGGCGGTCGGCACCCCGGGCGCGGTCGCCCAGGTGCTCGCCGCGCTGATCGAGAACTCGCTGATGCACGGCGGCGGCACGGTCGCCGTCCGCACCCGCGTCACCGGCAACCAGACCGTCGTCGAGGTCACCGACGAGGGCCCGGGCGTACCGCCCGACCTCGGGGCGCGGATCTTCGAGCGGACGATCAGCGGCCGCAACTCCACCGGCATCGGCCTCGCGGTCGCCCGCGACCTCGCGGAGGCGGACGGCGGGCGCCTGGAGATGCTGCAGCAGCAGCCGGCGGTCTTCGCGCTGTTCCTGAGCCGGGTGGCGCGCGGTCCGCGCGAGCAGGAGCCGACGATCAGATGACCGGTTTACGACCCTGAGTTGTGGCGGGCGTAGGACTGGGGGGCCTCGCCCAGAAAGGATTCGGCGGTCTGGACGGCCTCGCGCGCGGGCAGCGCGCGAAAGACCCAGGTGCGGTACGACCAGAACCGGAACACCGTGCCCAGGCCCAGGCCCACCACGTTCTTGGCGATGTTGTCCGCGACGGTCGAGGTGTAGCCGAGGCCGTAGTGCGAGAGCGCGAGCACACCGTTCTCGATGACCAGGCCGATACCGCTGAACAGCAGGAAGAGCATCAGCTCCCGGCTGCGTCGGCCGCTGTCGGTGTCGCGGTAGGTCCAGTAGCGGTTGCCCACGTAGTTCGTGGCGATGGCCACGGCGGTGGCGATGACCCCGGAGCGCACGACCGCGAGGTGGAACGCGTGCATGCACAGGTTGAAGACGATCGCGTTGACGACGAACCCGATGGCGCCCACGGCACCGAACTTCGCGATCTCCCGGGCGAGCAGCTGCAGTCGCGTACGCAATGCGCCCCGTTCACTCATGGTGATCGCCCAGCCCCGTTCGAATCGGTGTTCTCGGCGGCGTGTCTCGCCGCCGCCAACCTGGCCATGCTAACCAGCCCCCCAGGGCATTGCTCGTGGGCGCCCGCAAATCCCGGCCACGCCCGGGCTCCGGCCCCCGCTCCCGCCCGCCCCCGTATGCTCCGGCGGACCCGGACCGGCTCCTTCCGGGCGCTGTCGGGGCGGCGGATACCCTGGGGGTGTGACGTTCCCGGTAGTCGGCATGGTCGGCGGCGGTCAGCTCGCCCGTATGACCCACGAGGCGGGCATCCCCCTCGGCATCAGATTCAAGCTCCTCAGTGACACCCCCCAGGACTCGGCGGCCCAGGTGGTGAGCGATGTCGTCATCGGCGACTATCGCGACCTGGACACGCTGCGCGCCTTCGCGCGCGGCTGCGACGTGATCACGTTCGATCACGAGCACGTGCCCACCGAGCACCTGCGGGCCCTGGAAGCGGACGGCGTCGTCGTCCGCCCGGGGCCCGACGCGTTGGTGCACGCCCACGACAAGGGGGTGATGCGCGCCCGGCTCGACGCGATCGGCGCGCCGTGCCCCCGCCACCGCATCGTGGCCGACCCGGCGGACGTGTCGGCGTTCGCGGCCGAGGGCGCGGCGGAGGGCGACGGCTATCCCGTCATCCTCAAGACCGTGGTCGGCGGCTACGACGGCAAGGGCGTGTGGTTCGTGCGCTCCGAGGCGGACGCGGCGGACGCCTTCAAGGCGGGCGTCGACGTCCTCGCCGAGGAGAAGGTCGACTTCGTGCGCGAGCTCGCGGCGAACGTCGTCCGCTCGCCCTCGGGCCAGGCGGTCGCCTACCCCGTGGTCGAGTCCATCCAGGTCGACGGCGTCTGCGACACCGTGATCGCCCCCGCGCCGGACCTCGACGAGCGGCTGGCGGGCGAGGCCCAGCAGCTGGCGCTGCGCATCGCGGACGAGCTCGGTGTGGTCGGCCACCTCGCGGTCGAGCTGTTCGAGACCCGCGACGCCGATGGTGTGCCGGGCATCCTGGTCAACGAGCTGGCCATGCGCCCGCACAACTCCGGCCACTGGACCCAGGACGGCGCGATCACCTCGCAGTTCGCCAACCACGTCCGGGCCGTGCTCGACCTTCCGCTGGGCGACCCGCGCCCGAGGTCGAAGTGGACGGTCATGTGCAACGTCCTGGGCGGCGACTACCCGGACATGTACTACGCGTATCTGCACTGCATGGCGCGCGACCCGCAGCTCAAGATCCATATGTATGGCAAGGACGTGAAGCCCGGCCGTAAGGTCGGCCACGTCAACACCTACGGCGACGACCTCGCGGACGTGCGCGAGCGAGCCCGTCACGCGGCGGACTACCTCAGAGGAACGATCACCGAATGAGTACCACCCCTCCCGTTGTCGGCATCGTCATGGGCTCGGACTCGGACTGGCCGGTCATGGAGGCCGCGGCCCAGGCCCTGGCCGAGTTCGAGATCCCGTACGAGGTCGACGTCGTCTCCGCGCACCGGATGCCGCACGAGATGATCGCGTACGGCGAGCAGGCGGCGGACCGCGGTCTGAAGGCGATCATCGCGGGCGCGGGCGGCGCCGCGCATCTGCCCGGCATGCTGGCCTCGGTGACGCCGCTGCCGGTGATCGGTGTCCCCGTGCCGCTGAAGTACCTGGACGGCATGGACTCGCTGCTCTCCATCGTGCAGATGCCCGCGGGCGTGCCGGTGGCGACCGTGTCGGTGGGCGGGGCACGCAACGCGGGCCTGCTCGCGGCCCGTATCCTGGCCGCCCACGACCGCGAACTCCTCGCGCGCATGCGGGAGTTCCAGCAGGAGCTGAACGACCAGGCGACGGAGAAGGGCAGGCGTCTTCGTACGAAGGTGGAGTCCGCGGCGTCCTTCGGCTTCGGAAAGTGAGCACGGTGGACCACCTCGCGCGCGCCCGTACGCTGCTGGCCCAGCACCCCGTCGTCGACGGCCACAACGACCTGCCCTGGGCGCTGCGCAAGCAGGTCCGCTACGACCTCGACCGGTGCGACGTCGGCCGCGACCAGAGCGGCCGGCTGCACACCGACATCCCCCGGCTGCGGGCCGGCGGGGTCGGCGCGCAGTTCTGGTCGGTGTACGTACGGACCGACCTGGCGGGCGACGACGCGGTCAGCGCGACCCTGGAACAGATCGACTGCGTCGACCAGATGCTCGCGCGCTACCCCGGGGACCTGGCGCCCGCGCTGACGGCGGACGACATGGAGAAGGCGCGGGCGGCGGGCCGCATCGCGTCCCTGAAGGGCGCCGAGGGCGGCCACTCCATCAACAACTCCCTCGCCACGCTGCGGGCGTTGTACGCGCTGGGCGTGCGCTACATGACGCTCACGCACAACGACAACACCCCGTGGGCTGACTCGGCGACGGACGTGCCGGGGGTGGGCGGGCTCTCGCCGTTCGGCCACGAGGTGGTCCGCGAGATGAACCGCCTCGGCATGCTGGTCGACCTGTCGCACGTGGCGGCGACGACGATGCGGGACGCGCTGTCGACGTCGGTCGCTCCGGTGATCTTCTCGCATTCCTCCTCGCGGGCGATCTGCGACCACGCGCGCAACATCCCCGACGACGTGCTGCGGCTCCTCCCGTCGAACGGGGGAGTGGCGATGGCGACGTTCGTGCCGAAGTTCATCCTGCCGGCGGCGGTGGAGTGGACGGCGGCGGCGGACGAGAACCTGCGGGCGCACGGGCTGCACCACTTGGACACCACGTCCGAGGCGATGGCGCTGCACGCGGCGTTCGAGGCGGCGCATCCGCGGCCGATCGCCACGGCGTCGACGGTGGCCGACCACCTCGACCACATGCGCGCGGTCGCCGGCATCGACCACATCGGCATCGGCGGCGACTACGACGGCACGGCGTTCACCCCGTCGGGCCTGGACGACGTCTCCGGCTACCCGAACCTGATCGCGGAACTCCTCGGCCGCGGGTGGTCGGAGTCGGACCTGGCGAAGCTGACGTGGGGGAACGCGGTGCGGGTCCTTCGGGACGCGGAGTCGGTGGCGGAGTCCCTGGGGGACCGCCCCCCGTCCAACGCGACGCGCGAGTCCCTGGACGGCTGACTCCCCCCACCCCGCCCCTCCACCTGAACCCTCCGGGGGTGGGTGGGTGGGGGTGGAGGTGGTTCACCCGGGGGCTACGCCCCCGGACCCCGGGCGGGGGCTGCGCCCCCTGCGCCCCGCTGGGGCTCCGCCCCGGACCCCGGGCAGGGGCTGCGCCCCCTGCGCCCCGCTGGGGCTCCGCCCCGGACCTCGTTTCGTCTGCGGACCGTGCTGGGTTGCTCGCGCCCACGCGGCGGAGCCGCAAATCGACACAGCCCCGCGCCCCTTGATGGGCCCTTCGGGCCCTCCTTCAGGGGCGCGGGGAACTGCGCGACCAGCCCCCACCGGCCCGCAGAAGGCCCGCACGCCACCCACGCCGTACCCCCCGAACGCCTCACCCGGCGCGACCCGGCGCCGTGCGCGTGTGACGGTGGCTCTACTGCCGTCGCCGATGCCGAACCCGGGAGACCGTCATGGCAGATCTGCAGGACGAGGCCGACGTCGCCACCGCCGGAATAGGCGCACCGGACCGCCCCACCACGCGGAAACGGGGCGCCGAGCCCGCCCCCGAACCCGACATACCCGACGCCTCCACCGCCAGGAAACCCACCCGCAGGGTGAGGGCCAGGAAGCCCGATCCCGCACCCCCGGCGGCACCCCAGGAAGACCCCGCACCACCCGCCGCAGCGGCAGCGGCAGCCGCACCCGCCGAACCCGAGCACCTCGACTCCGACGTCCTCGCCCGCGCCCGCGCGGCGCTCCGCGCACACCCCGTCGCCGACGGATACAACACCCTCGCGCAGATCCTCGTGAACACCCCGTGGCACGACGTCGAGCTCGGGGAGAGTTCCCTGGACACCGACATCCCCCGGCTGCGGCACGGCGGAGTGGGCGCGCAGTTCTGGTCGTTGATGGTCGCGGCCGACTGCCCGGACCCGGTCAGCGCCACCCTGGAACGCATCGACCGGCTCCGTACGCTCGTCGAGGCCTGCCCCGAGGGTCTGCGGCTCGCGGTCTGCGTCGGCGACCTCGCCGACGCCCGTAACCACGGCCGTATCGCCTCGCTCTTCGGACCCGTCGCGGTCCACGCGCTCGGCGACTCGCTGGGCACGCTCCGGGCGTACCACGCGCTCGGCGTACGCGCCGTGGCGCTCACCGCGACCGTCAGCTGGACCCGCGCGGGCCTCACCCGCTTCGGCCAGGAGGTCGTACGGGAGCTCAACCGCCTCGGCATGCTCATCGACCTGTCCGGCGCGGCCCCGGAGACCATCCGCGACACCCTCGGCGCCGCCAAGGCCCCCCTGGTCTTCACCCGGTCGGCGGCCCGCGCCCTCACCGACCACCCGCTCAACGTCAGCGACGAACTCCTCGCCGCGCTCCCCGAGAACGGCGGCGTGTGCCTGGTGAGCCTCGCCCCGGACCAGGTCGCCCGCCCCGGCCGCGCCGCCTGCGTACAGGATGTCGCGGACCACATCGAGCATCTGCGCGACGTCGTGGGCACGGCCCACATCGGCCTGTCCGGCGCGTACGGGCTGCCGCCGGGCGCTCCCCGCACCCGGGGCCTGGAGGACGCCTCCTGCTACCCCGTACTGCTGGCCGAACTGATCGGGCGCGGCTGGGAAGAACCCGCGATCGGCGCCCTGACCTGGGAGAACCTGGCCCGCGTAATCCGCGACGTCGACTTCGCAGCCCGAGCGGCCCAGCCCAGAAGAGGCCCGTCAACGGCGACGATAGAGGACCTGGACCCGCCGCACTGAGGAGCCGCCCGCACCCCTAGGAGGGCCCGAAGGGCCCACTAAGGGGCGCGGGGCTGTGACATTTGCGGCTCGCCGCGGTGGGGGTCCCCCCTGTTCGAGCGGAGTCGAGAACTTGGGGGAGCGACCAGCCCCCACCGGCCCGCACCCGAACGACGAAGCCCTACAACCCGCACCCGAACGACCGCCCCCACGCTCTCCAGCGGAAAAACGCACCCCGAGCGGGCGCGGCCACTACGTCCGCCGCGCCGCTCGATACGCCCGCATCTTCGCCCGGCTCCCGCACACCGCCATCGAGCACCACCGGCTCCGCCCCGCCGGGCTTCGGTCGTAGTACGCCCAGTGGCAGTCCGCGGCCTCGCACGCCTTGAGGCGGGGCCACGTTCCGTCGGCCGCCGCCGCGGCGATCGCGGCCGCGACCCGGGCCACCAGCGAGCCGGGGTCGACGGGGCGCAGGGCGGCCGAACCGTCCGGGTCCACCGTGACCACCAGCGGCGCCGCCGCGAGCAGCCGGTCGAGCGGGGTGGCCGGGACCGGGGGGTGGCCGCCGTGGACCAGGCAGACCGCCCGCAGCGACTCCCGCAGCTCGCGCGCGTCCGCGAGCTCGGCCGCCGAGGCGTCGACGAGCCCGAGCGCCGCGCGCGCCGGGTCCGTGTCCAGCGAATCCACGCCGCTCTCCAGGTCCAGCGTGTTGACCAGCGTCTCGATCAGCGCCAGCCCACCGGGCGCGGGTGCCCTCTCCGCCATGGCCGAACCTCCTGCCCCATAACTGCTTGCGACGTTACCCCTTATGCGGGACCATCTAGTAACGGTTACCGGTTGAGCGCGTTAGCCAGTAACGCAACCGGACGCACTCGGACGCATCGGAACGCGCTCGGCGACGCGCTCAAGTCCACGCGTACACGTCAGCCAACGGAGGAACATCATGGCCATCGCCACCCTCGGCAGCGTCGTCCTCGACTGTCCCGACCCGCACGCGCTGGCCGCCTTCTACGCCGCCGTCCTCGGCGGCGAGCCGGTCGAGGAGGACGGGTGGATCGACCTCGCCGTCCCCGGCGGCGCCGGGCTCGCGTTCCAGGTGGCCCCGGGGTACGTGCCCCCGGCCTGGCCCGCGCCGGACCGCTCGCAGCAGTTCCATCTGGACCTGACCGTCGAGGACATCGACAAGGCCGAGGCGCAGGTCCTGGCGCTGGGGGCCACGGTCCTCGAAGCCGGTGAGCCGGGCCGCACCTGGCGCGTCTACGCCGACCCGGCCGGCCACCCCTTCTGCCTCTGCGCCTGCTGACTCCGCGCCCGCTGAGCCAGCGGACTTACGCCCGGGGCCGGCCCATCGCCCGGAACGTCCAGCCCGCCTCGCGCCACTTCACCGCGTCCAGCGCGTTGCGTCCGTCCAGGACGATCCGCGCCCCGGCGACCTCGCCCAGCGCCGCCGGGTCGAGGTCGCGGAACTCGCGCCACTCGGTGAGATGCAGCACCACATCCGCGCCGCGCACCGCGTCCAGCGCCGTGTCCGCGTACCCGAGGGTCGGGAAGAGACGGCGGGCGTTGTCCATGCCCTTGGGGTCGTAGACGGTGACCTGGCCGCCCTGGAGGTGGATCTGGCCGGCCACGTTCAGGGCGGGCGAGTCGCGTACGTCGTCCGAGTCCGGCTTGAAGGTCGCGCCGAGCACCGCGACGCGCTTGCCGAGGAACGAGCCGCCGCCCAGCGCCTCCCGGGCCATCTCCACCATCTGGCCGCGGCGGCGCATGTTGATGGAGTCGATCTCGCGCAGGAAGGTGAGCGCCTGGTCGGCGCCGAGCTCCCCGGCCCGGGCCATGAACGCCCGGATGTCCTTGGGCAGACAGCCGCCGCCGAAGCCGATCCCGGCCCGCAGGAACTTCGAGCCGATCCGCTCGTCGTGGCCGATCGCCTCGGCCAGCTTCACCACATCGCCGTCGGCGGCCTCGCACACCTCGGCCATGGCGTTGATGAACGAGATCTTGGTGGCCAGGAACGAGTTCGCGGAGGTCTTCACCAGCTCGGCCGTCGGGAAGTCCGTCACCACGAAGGGCGAGCCCTCCGCGACCGGCACCCCGTACACCTCGCGCAGCAGCTTCTCGGCGCGCTCGCTCTCCACGCCGACCACGATCCGGTCGGGGTGCAGGGTGTCGTTCACGGCGAAGCCCTCGCGCAGGAACTCGGGGTTCCAGGCCAGCTCCACGCCCTCCGGCAGCGTCTCGGCGAGCCGCGCCGCCGAGCCCACCGGCACCGTCGACTTGCCGACGACGAGCGCGCCCTGGCGCAGATGCGGCACGAGCGAGCCGAAGGCGGCGTCGACGTACGACATGTCGCAGGCGTACTCACCGTGCTTCTGCGGAGTGTTCACGCAGACGAAGTGGACGTCGCCCCAGGCGCCGACCTCCTCCCAGGAGGTCGTGAACCGCAGCCGCCCGCTGGATCCCTCGATGCCCGCGACGTGCCGCCGGAGCAGTTCCTCAAGCCCGGGCTCGTACATGGGCACGCGCCCCTGCCCCAGCATCTCGATCTTCTCCGGGACCACGTCCAGGCCCAGCACCTCGAACCCCAGCTCCGCCATGGCCGCGGCGTGGGTGGCCCCGAGGTATCCGGTGCCGATCACAGTGATCTTGAGGGCCATGCGGTGCTCCTGGAAGGTACGGGCTTGAGGGCGCTGCCCGAGCATAGTCGGGGCCCCGCGGCGCCCGTGATCCGCACTGATCACCAGCGCTTCCGGGCTGTCGTCAAGCTCACGTATGCCCCGAGCCGTACACCCCACTAAAATTAAGGTTACTTAACGGTAGTTAGCGCCCTTGGGGAGTGAGTCACCTTGGCCGGAACGGCTGATTTCGACCTGTACCGCCCGTCCGAAGAGCACGACATGCTCCGCGACGCGATCCGCTCGCTCGCCGAGGCGAAGATCGCGCCGTACGCGGCCGAGGTCGACGAGCAGGCCCGCTTCCCGCAGGAGGCGCTGGACTCGCTGGTCGCGAACGACCTGCACGCGGTGCACGTCCCCGAGGAGTACGGCGGCGCCGGCGCCGACGCGCTCGCCACGGTCATCGTGATCGAGGAGGTGGCCCGCGTCTGCGCGTCCTCCTCCCTGATCCCGGCCGTGAACAAGCTGGGCTCGCTCCCGGTGATCCTCTCGGGCTCCGAGGAGCTCAAGAAGAAGTACATGACGCCGCTGGCCAAGGGCGACGGGATGTTCTCGTACTGCCTCTCCGAGCCGGACGCCGGTTCGGACGCGGCGGGCATGAAGACCCGCGCGGTGCGCGACGGCGACTACTGGGTGCTCAACGGCGTGAAGCGCTGGATCACCAACGCGGGCGTCAGCGAGTACTACACGGTGATGGCCGTCACCGACCCCGACAAGCGCTCCAAGGGCATCTCGGCCTTCGTGGTCGAGAAGTCGGACGAGGGTGTCTCCTTCGGCGCCCCGGAGAAGAAGCTCGGCATCAAGGGCTCCCCGACCCGCGAGGTCTACCTCGACAACGTCCGGATCCCCGCCGACCGCATGATCGGCGAGGAGGGCACCGGCTTCGCCACGGCGATGAAGACCCTGGACCACACCCGCATCACCATCGCGGCCCAGGCGCTCGGCATCGCCCAGGGCGCGCTCGACTACGCCAAGGGCTACGTCCGCGAGCGCAAGCAGTTCGGCAAGCCGATCGGCGACTTCCAGGGCGTCCAGTTCATGCTGGCCGATATGGCGATGAAGGTCTCGGCCGCCCGCGCCCTGACCTACCAGGCCGCCGCCGCCTCCGAGCGCGGCGACGCCGACCTCACCTACCTCGGCGCCGCGGCCAAGTGCTTCGCCTCGGACATCGCGATGGAGGTCACCACCGACGCCGTCCAGCTCCTCGGCGGCTACGGCTACACCCGCGACTACCCGTGCGAGCGCATGATGCGCGACGCGAAGATCACGCAGATCTACGAGGGCACGAACCAGGTCCAGCGGATCGTCATGGCCCGCAACCTGCCGTAAGCGCCGGTCGCCTGCGTCTGTTGTACGAGTCGGGCCCGCGTCCGGATGCCGGATGCGGGCCCAACTCGCTGTACGCGTGCGTCAGTTGGCGCCGGAACGGCGGCGGCGTGCCGCGATGACCGCGCCCGCGCCGACGACGACCGCCGCGCCGCCCGCGAGCGCCAGCTTCGGCGTGTCGGAGGAAGCGCCGGTGGCCGCGAGGGTGCCGGTGTTCGTGGTGTTCAGCGGGGTCGTGGACGTGGCGCTGGTCTGCGTCTTGGGGTCCGACGTGTTCGCCTTGCCCTTGGCGGGCTTGGCCGGGTCGACCTCGCCCGGCTTGGCGCCTGCGGGCAGGATCTCGAAGGAGTACTCGGTGAGGTCCGGCGTGCCGCCGCAGGACTTGTCCTTGTTGACGTAGTCACCGGCGACGAAGGCGATGCCCGGGCCCGCCGGGGCCTTGGCGTCGACCTTGAGGCGCAGCTTCATGTCGTAGTGCGTGCCGCCCTTCAGGCCGTTGATCACGCCCGCCCGGTGCAGGCTGTCGAGGTCCTTCCAGCCGCCGGAGGCGGCGGTGGACCACTGCAGGCGCAGCAGGTCGTCGGTGACCTTGTGGCCGCTCTTGTCGGTCGCGTGGAGGTACGTGAACGGCCAGAGCTTGTCGATGTTCTTGCCGGTGCCGTTGGTGACCCGCAGCGAGAAGTCGGTGGTGGAACCCGCGGCGATCTTCGACGGCAGGCCGGTGACGACCGTGGTGAGCCCCGGGTCCATCTCGCACGACGGGTTCTCGGCCGCCTTCTTGGCGTCCGCGAGGGCCTGGTCGGCGGCGTTCTTGGCGGCGAGCGCCTTCTTGGTCGCCTCGGTGGCGTCGTGCAGCACGCGCAGCACGGCGACGTCCGCGTCCTGCTGCTCCTTGAGGGCCGCCGCGGCCTTGGTGTCGGCCGCCTTGAAGGCGGCGTCGGCCTTCTCGGCGTCCTTCTTCGCGTCGGCGAGCGCCTTCTGGGCAGCGGCCTTGTCCGCCTCGCTCGCGTCGGCGGGCAGCTTGTCCAGGATGAACTGGGCGTCCGAGACGGCCTTGTCGGCGACGGTCTTCGCGGCGTACGCGGCGCCCGCCTCCTTGGCGGCGGCCTTGGCCTTCACGTGCAGGGGCGCGTCGTCGGACAGCGCGGCGTCGACGGCCTTCCGGGCGACGTTCTCCGCGGCGACCGCGTCGTCGTACGCCTTCTTCGCCTCGGCGGCGGCCTTCTCCAGCTCCTCGATGGTGGGCTTCTGCTGAGCCTGCGCCTGCGCGGCCGGGTGGGCGTCGGCGAACGCGGTACCGGCCGACAGGATCACCACGGGCGCGGTCACAGCGGCCGCGACGGCCGTCGCGAGAACACGGCGAATCTTCACTTGTGCCCTTTTCTGGGTCCGATTCCGGGTACGGGCCGAAGGCTGACCCAGAATATGAATGCGTGAATACGCGTGATCGTATGACCGCGCCATGGGCGTCAGATAGGGGTTTCTTTACGCCAAAAGCCCCGCCGGGCCCGCCGGAGCGGCGGGCAAAGCGGGGCAATTTCGGGCAGTTGTGCAGAGTGGCTGTGTTTTCTCTGTGAGCCTTGTCGCGCGGGAGTGAAGACTCCGCTTTGACGGTGCGCGGTTACCGCGACGCCGTCACCGTGACCTTCTGGTCGTTGTTGAGCTCGTTCACCAGCTGCTTGACCTTGGTGGTGTCCCAGAGCAGGGACGTCTGCGGGCCGTCGCCGGAGATCGGCATGTTCAGGGAGGTGCCGCCGCCGCTGGTGATGCCCTTCATGGCCCAGAACATCTCGCCCAGGTCCATCAGGCCCATGTCCTTGTCGACGATCAGGGTGTCCAGGCCCGCGCCCACCACCGGGTAGAACTTGAACGGGTTGAGCACGGTCGTCGGGGTCGCCGTCTGCGCGGCGAGCGCGGACAGGAACCGCTGCTGGTTCTTCGTGCGCTCCAGGTCACCGGCCGCGTAGCCGTGCCGGTTGCGGACGAACGCCAGGGCCTGCTGGCCGTTGAGGGTCTGCTTGCCCTTCTTGAAGTCGGCGCCCGAGTCCTTGTCCTTGATGTCCTGCGGGATGTCGAGCTCGACGCCGCCGACCGCGTCCACGATGTTCGCGAAGCCCGCGAAGCCGATCTCGGCGTAGTGGTCGATGTGCAGCCCGGTGTTGGCCTCGATGGTGCGCACCAGGAGCTCGGGGCCGTCCATCGCGTACGTCGCGTTCAGCTTGTCGTGGCCCTTGGCCGGGAACAGCTTGCCGGACTGGGAGCCCTTGAAGCTGGGGACCGCGACCCAGGAGTCACGCGGCAGCGAGACCATCGTGTTCCCGTTGCTGCCGGTGTGCAGGATCATCATCGAGTCGGTCCGCTTGCCCTCGGCGGAGCCGGTGTGGAGCTTCTGCTTCTGCTCCTTGGACAGGCCCTCGCGCGAGTCCGAACCGACGATGAGGTAGTTCGTGCCCTTGCCGTCGGCGGGCCGGTCGATGACCTTGGACAGGTCCACCTCGCGGCGCACCTTGGAGTCGGCCCAGAAGTACGTGCCGACACTCACGCCGACGACGGCGACGACGAGGACCAGCGAGCCGATCTTGATACGGCGCTTCCAGTTGGGGCGGGGCTTGGCGGCGGCGCCGGGCGTGCCCGGCCCCTGGCCGCCGGGGCCGCGGCCGCCGGGACCGCCGGGGCCCCGTCCGGACGGGGAGCCGTAGACCTGGCCGTCGCTGTAGCCGTCGTACGAACCGGGCGCGGGCACGGCGCTGCCGTACCGCTGCTGTCCGTGACCCTGGCCGTAGCCCTGGCCGTCGTCGTACGGGGGCTGCTGCGGCGGGACCGGGCGCTGCGGGCGCACGGGTGTGGAGCCCACGGGCCGCTGCACATGGCGCATGACACGCGGGCCCTCCGGCTGCGCGGAGGAGCTGCCGCGGCCGTAGCGCTCGCCGCGGTCGTCGTCGGACCATCCGTCGTTCATGCCGTCAAGCATGCACAGGTCCCGGGCGCGTCTGACAGGGCGGGTGGGGATCTGGGGCCGGGCTGTTGCACAGCTGATGCAATGTGCGCGCCGTGCGCGGGCGCGGTGACCGTGGGGTGCGGGCGGTTCGCGGGTGCGATGGGAGGGCGGGGTGCGCGCTGTGAGGGTGCGGAGTGCGCGCGGTGAGAGTGGGGACGGGCCCGCATAAGCTGGGTGGTATGACTGATCTTCCGGGCAAGCCGACCTCGGCGTCCCGAACCACCCTGAGCCACATCATGACCAGCCATGACACCAACCTTCTCGGTACGGTGCACGGCGGCGTGATCATGAAGCTGGTGGACGACGCGGCGGGTGCGGTGGCCGGGCGCCACTCCGGCGGTCCGGCGGTCACCGCGTCCATGGACGAGATGGCGTTCCTGATGCCCGTCCGGGTCGGTGACCTCGTCCATGTGAAGGCCCAGGTCAACTGGACCGGTCGGTCCTCGATGGAGGTCGGCGTACGGGTCCTGGCCGAGCGCTGGAACGAGTCGACTCCGGCGCAGCAGGTGGGGTCGGCGTATCTCGTCTTCGCCGCGGTGGACGCGGACGGGAAGCCTCGTGCGGTGCCGCCCGTGCTGCCCGAGACGGAGCGGGACGAGCGGCGCTATCAGGAGGCCCAGATCCGCCGTACGCATCGGCTCGCGCGGCGGCGGGCGATTTTGGAGCTGCGGGAGAAGCGCGCGGCGGAGGGGTTGGACGACTAGGGCCGTGGGTGGCTGAGGTTGTCGCTTGGCTGCGGGCCGGTTGTGGCTGGTCGCGCCCACGCGGCGGAGCCGCAAATGTCACAGCCCCGCGCCCCTTTTCGCCGTGGGTGGTCCCTGTGGTTGCCTGAGAGCGCCTTGACCTGGGCTGGTCGCTCCCCCAAGTTCTCGGCTCCGCTCGAACAGGGGGGACCCCCATCGCGGCGGAGCCGCAAATGTCACAGCCCCGCGCCCCTGAAAGCGCCGGCCACTGCGCGGCCGCACCCCGAAAGGCCTACGGGCAGACCACCTCGTCCCCCGTCACCGCCTCGAACTCTCCCGTCGGGGTCGGTTCCGCCCGGACCGGGGTCGCTCCCTTGAAGTCCGTGCCTGCTGTCACCTTGAGGGTTTGGCCCAGGCCCTTCACCGGGTGGAGGTCGCTGCCGGGGAGGGACGCCGCCAGGGTTCTGGCCGAGCGGTCCCAGCGGGGGTCGTATTCGATGACCGTGCGCTGGAGGTCGCGGGTGCCGCCGGACTGCGGGGTGCCCGTCGTCTTGAAGCCCGTGCCGCGCAACGCGTCGTCGACCCGGCGGCCGAGGCCGTCCGTGCGGGTGCCGTTGTAGACCTGGACCCGGATGTGGTCGGGGGAGACCTCGACCATCGAGCCGGACGCGGTGGGCTGCGGCTGGGCCCGGCCGTCCTGCTTCGGCTTGTGCGGTGGGGTCAGGGGGCGGTCGTCGCGCAGGCCCGCGAAGAGTTTCTGCGCCTTCACCGGGTCCCACCTCACCGTCGACCCGATCCCCTTCACCGGGAAGCTCATCTGTCCGATCGGCACGGTCGTGAACTCCGACGACGCCGGGGAGAAGCCCCGCATCGCCCGGCCCAGGGACAGCAGCTCCTCGGCACCGAAGCCCTGGTCGGCCCGGACCGAGGACAGCAGCGTCGAGGCGGCCTCGCGGAACTTCACCGGGTTCATCAGCACGCCCGACCCCGTCGCCTTGTGGATCAGCGCCGCCAGGAACTTCTGCTGGCGCTGCATCCGGCCCAGGTCCGCCGAGCCGTCGGTGTGCCGGGAGCGTACGTACTGGAGCGCCTGCCCGCCGTCGAGCTGATGCGTGCCCGCGCTCAGGTCCAGGCCCGTGTACGAGTCCTTCATCGGGCGGGCCGTGCAGATCCGTACCCCGCCGAGCACGTCCACCGTCTTCATGAAGCTGGTGAAGTCGACCTCCAGATAGTGGTCCATCTTGAGGCCGGTCATGTGCTCGACCGTGCGCACCGTCAGCGCGGGCCCGCCCTCCGCGTACGCCGCGTTGATCTTGATGGGGTGCTGGTTGTGGTGCTCGCCGGTGTTCTGGTCGGTGTGCTCGGGGATCTCCGCGTAACTGTCGCGTGGGACGCTCACCACGCTCGCCCGGTCCCGGTCCGCCGAGATGTGCACGATCATCATCGTGTCCGTGCAGTGGCAGGGCGCCCCGCCGAGGCGGTACTTCTCCTTCTCCGTCGGCGTGATCTTGTCCCGGCCGTCCGTGCCGACCAGCAGGATGTTGGTGCCGTGGCCCCCCTGCGGCCGGTTCTTCATGTCCTTGAACGGGTCCACCCGGCCGATCCCGCCGTCCAGGCTGGTCACCACGGCATGGCCGACCCCGCCCGCGCCGAGCACCAGGACCGAGAGGGTCGTCGCCATCCGCATGCCCCAGCGGGGCCGCTCGTCCTGCTGTCTGCTGCGGGGCCGGTCGGGGCGCTGGGCGGGGCGCAGGGAGCGGGAGGGGGGCGGCGTGGGCACGGGGACCTCCGCTGGCGAAAGGGGGATATGTGGCACCGTAAGCCCATACGATCTGCGACAACCGCCGCCGCCACGGCCGCGCGCGGAGGTGTCCCCCGTTCGCGGTAACGTGAACCACGATGAACGCCACGCACCCCGCAGTTTCCGTGATCATGCCGGTCCTCAACGAGGAGCGGCATCTGCGCAACTCGGTCCGCCACATCCTGGAGCAGGAGTACGAGGGCGAGCTGGAGGTGGTGATCGCGCTCGGCCCGTCCACGGACCGCACCGACGAGATCGCCGCTGAGCTGGTACGCGAGACCGCGTCCCACCCCCGCGCCCGGGTCCACACCGTCCCCAATCCCACCGGGCGCACGCCGGCGGCACTGAACGCCGCCATCAAGGCCTCACGTCACCCGATCGTGGTACGGGTCGACGGCCACGGCATGCTCTCCCCGAACTACATCGCCACCGCCGTGCGGCTCCTGACGGAGACCGGCGCGCAGAACGTCGGCGGCATCATGCACGCCGAGGGCGAGAACGCCTGGGAGGACGCGGTCGCCGCCGCCATGACGTCGAAGATCGGCGTCGGCAACGCGGCCTTCCACACCGGTGGTTCGGCGGGCCCCGCCGAGACCGTGTATCTGGGTGTCTTCCGGCGCGAGGCGCTGGAGCAACAGGGCGGCTACAACGAGGAGTTCATCCGCGCCCAGGACTGGGAGCTGAACTTCCGCATCCGCGAGGCGGGCGGCCTCATCTGGTTCTCGCCCGAGCTGAAGGTCCAGTACCGGCCGCGCCCCAGCGTGCGCGCGCTGGCCAAGCAGTACAAGGACTACGGCCGCTGGCGCCATGTCGTGGCCCGCTACCACGAGGGCTCCATCAACCTGCGCTACCTCGCCCCGCCGGCCGCCGTGTGCGCGATCGCGGCGGGCGTGGTGGTGGGCGCGGTGCTCACCCCGTTCGGCTTCGTGATCCCGGCCGGGTACCTCGCCGCGATCGCCGCCGGTTCCGTACCGGCGGGCAAGGGGCTGCCGCTCAAGGCGCGCCTGCAGATCCCGGTGGCGCTCGCCACCATGCACATGTCCTGGGGCTACGGCTTCCTGACCAGCCCGAAGGCGCTCGCCAAGAAGGTCATCGCGAGCCGCCGCCCGTCGGTGCGGGTCTGAGCCGCACACGTACGAGGCAAAAGGGGGCGCCCGGTGCTTTTCCAGCACCGGGCGCCCCCTTTCGTCGTGCGCGCCGCGCCTACCAGCGGTAGGGCGCGTACACGTCCATGCACTCCTTGTCGTTCGCGCCGTTGACGTTCTCCACGTCCTTCAGCGGGTCGGCGTTGTCGGCGGCCTTCTTCGGGTACGTGGCGCCGGTGCGCCAGTCCGAACCGACCGTGAGGGTCAGCGTGGTGACGTCGGCGGAGACCTTCACCGCGCTGGAGGGCAGCTCCATCGCCTTGGCCACCGACATCGCGTCCGCCTTGCCCTGCGCGCCCGCGCTCTTCGGGTAGGCGAGCGTGGTGGTCGTCGCCGAGCCACGGGTGTCGGCCGCGGTCGCCTTCTGGAAGCCCTTGTTCTTCAGGGTGTCCTTGACCGTGGTCGCCCGCTTGGCCGTGGGCGCCGAGCCGTCGCCGCCGGTGCCGTTGACCACCGTCACGGGGAGGGAGTCGGCGGGGGTCGCCGCCGGGCCCTTGTCCTCGGTCTTGGCCGGGGCGTCGTCCTTCTTGTCGAGCGGCTTGTCGTCACGCAGCAGCGACCACAGCGCGTCGGCGGCGCCCGGCTGCGGCAGCACGTGGTCCTTGTCCTTGGGGTCCTCGATGCGCGGCATGGTCAGCATGTTGATGCGGTCCATCGGGATGCCCTTGAGCTCCATCCCGAGGTCGTAGATCTTCTTGGGCGTGCCGAGCTCACGCGAGACCTGGAGCGCCTTGGTGGCCGTCTCGGCCAGCCCCATGATGCGCCCGGGGTTGCTGAACGCGTTCTGGCTCTTCAGGTTGCGCATCACCGAGTTGAGGTACATGTGCTGCGCCTTGGCGCGGCCCAGGTCGCTCTCGAAGGCGTGCCGGGTGCGCAGCCACTGGAGCGCCTGCTCGCCCTTGACGGTGGTGGTGCCCGCCTTCAGCCGCAGGTGCGAGCCGCCGGGCACCTTGGGCTTGGGCCCGTCGTACACGTTCTGCTTGACGCACACGTCGGCGCCGCCGACCGCGTCCGACATCGCCACCACGCCCGCGAAGTCGACCATCAACCAGTGGTCGATGTAGACCCCGGTGAGGTTCTCCCAGGTGTCCAGGACACAGCCCGCGCCGCCCCGGCCCAGCGACTCGTTGATGACGGTGTTGGTGGCCGGCATCTTCTTCTTCGTCTTCTCGTCGGTGCACTCGGGGATGTCCACCCGGGTGTCGCGCGGAATGCTGACCACCGAGGCGCTCTTGCGGTCCGCCGAGACGTGCAGGAGCATCTGCACATCGGCGAGCGGCGGGGCTCCGACGCTGTCCTTGGATCCGCCCAGCTTCAGGTTCTCCGGCGTGTTGCGGCTGTCGGAGCCGATCAGCAGGATGTTGAGCGGGGTCTGGCCGTCGGCGTTGGCCGCGGTCTTCTTGGCGTTGGAGCCGCCCGCGCTGCGGTCGCCCTTGCGGATGTTCGCGCTCAGGTGCTGGTAGTACAGGTAACCGGCGCCGGCCGTGCCGAGTATGAGCAGCGCGAGCGTCGAGGCGACCCAGCGCAGTATTCGGCGCTTGCCCTTCTTCTTCACGCGCGCCCGCGCTCTGCCGCGCCGGTGCCCGCCGCCGTCGGGCGACGTCTGCTTCTGCGGACCTGACTCCTCCGGCCCCGACGGACCGTCACCGGACGGCTGTTGACCCGACGGCGCCTGGCCGTCGGTCTCCTCGCCGTACAGCGACTCGTCCCAGCCGAGCTGGCCGGCGTGCTGGACGCGCGGTCGCGTCCCCTCCCCGCGCACGCTCTTGTGCCCCACCCCAATACCCCCCTGTCTCAGGGAGTCCCCAGGCCCTCGCGGGCCGGGGACCCGTTGTCACTTTGCGCAGACCGACTTGTCGGCTTCGACCTTCTGGATGCCCTCGGGCGCCTTGGACGGCGCGGCGATGGGAATCCCGGCGCCCTTGAAGTCCGCGCCGAGGGTGAGCTCCATGGGAGCGCGCCCCACCGCATCCTTGGTGCCGGGCTTCAGCGCACTCGCGGGCAGACCCATCAGATCGGCGAGCTCGCGGGCCTGGTCGGCCTGGTTCGGCGCGTACACCAGCGTGGTGTCGGCCAGTTTGGCGGGAGCGTTCCCGCCGTTGTCGGACTTGAGTACGCCCTTGCTGTTCTGCAGCCAGAGCAGTGTCTTGGAGGCGGAGCCCGGCTGGGCACCGCCGTTGAGCACCTGGACGCGCACGGCGGACGGCGCGGCGCGGGTGCCCTTGAGGAGCGCCGCCTGGGCGTCCTTGGCCGCGTTCTCCTTCTTCTTCACCTCGGTGAAGGAGATGTCGGCCTTCATCATGCTGAACACCTGCGGCGCCTTGGTCGGGTCGACGACCACGGTCTTGTGCACCTTGCCGTCGGCCGGGTTGTCGATGACCGGGACGGTCGCGAAGGTGACGTTCTTCAGATCGACCTTGCTCAGATCCTGCGCCAGGCTGGTCAGCTTCTTGATCGACCCTATCCCGGAGTCGACCGTGAGCGCCTTCGTCGCCGCGTTGGCCAGGCTGAACACCTTGGTCGGGCTGCTCAGCGTCGAGTCCGACTTCATCTGCCGCATCATCGAGCCGAGGAACTGCTGCTGCTGCTTGATCCGGTCGAGGTCGCTCTCGTTGCCGAAGCTGTGCCGCGTCCGTACGAACGCGAGCGCCTGCTCGCCCTGGATCTTGCTGATGCCGGCCGGGAGCTTCAGATGCGACTTGGGGTCGTTCACCGGCTTGGCCAGGCACACCTTCACACCGCCGACCGCCGTCGACAGCTCCTTGACCGCGTTGAAGTCGGCCATCATGAAGTGGTCGACGTCGAGCCCGGTGAGCGCCTTGACCGTACGCATGGTGCAGCCCGGGTCGCGGCCCTCCTGGCCGAGGCTGGTGTTGAAGCGGACGTTCGACTCGCCCGGGACGGTCTTGGTGGAGCCGTCCTTCTGCTTCGTCGGGCACTCGGGGATGTTCGTCACCAGGTCGCGGGGGATGGACAGCGCGGTCGCGTTCGTCCGGTCCTTGGAGACATGGAAGAGGATGTTGGTGTCGGCGTGGCCCTCGCTGCCCTTGTCTCCGTACCCCTCGTTGCCCTTGCCGGTGCGCTTGTCCGTGCCGATGATCAGGATGTTGACGGGCCCGTCGGAGGTGGCGTTCTTGTTGCCCGCGTCACCGACGTCCACCGTGTTCAGGTTGTTGTTGAAGTGCTGGTAGAGCAGGTACGCGCCGGCCGAGCCCGCGACGAGGACGAACCCCATCACGCCGCCGGTCCACAGCAGCACCTTCTTCTTCCGCGACGCCTTGGGCTTGCGCTTGCGCCGGCCCGCGGCGGACGCGTCGTCCTGGGGGCTGTCGGAGCCGTCGGCGCCGCGCCGGTTGTCGCGCTGGCCGGGCACCTCGCGCTCGCGCCGGGAGGAGGAACCGCTTCGGCCGGGAGCCGAGGATCTACGGGAAGGAGCGCCGGTCGACGGGGACGACTGCGTTCCGGAGGGATTCAGTCGCAATTCGTAATTGCCCGTCTGCGGGTTGAGTACCCACTGGTCTGCCGGATCGACTTCATCCGCCCGCCCACGGCTCTGCGCATCCACGGTTGCCTTAGTCCTCCGTCGGTGCCACGCGAGACACTTCCCCCAAAGCGCTCTGTCGTTCGGTCGTGCAGTGCGCGGCCCCGGGGGCCACAAGCACCGGGTCGCGTCACACTATCTGCCCAGTTGAGCGAAGAGCGACGGCCGTGACAAATTCCACGCCCCTTACAACCGGGCAATCCGCCCAATCCGCATCCCCGCCCGTTCTCCGTTGGCACACGTTTTACCCGCACATCCCCACGGCGGCATTCGAACCGGGGTACGTGGGCGCGGGACTCGCGGACGGCGGATCGTCCGGCTTGTCGTCCGTCGAGGAGCCGTCCGCGCCGTCCGAGCTGCGGGCGACGTGCTCATCGCCGTCCCCCCTGTTCTTCTGCGCGGTCCCCGGCGCCACCTTCAGCGGCCGGTCGTCGCGCAGCTCCTTGAACAGCACCCGCGCGTCCGGCTGGACCAGTTCGTCGCGGTTGGAGTCGTACGCGTAGGGCTGCCGCGGCACGGTCAGGAACTGCACCTTGTCCGTCGGAATTCCCCGCATCCCGCGCACGAGGTCGTAGAGATCCCTGAGCGAATTCAGCCCCGGGTCGGTGGTGAGCGACTTGGTCATCGCGTCGAGCACCGGATAGAGCCGGGTCGGATTGAGCAGCACCCCATTGCTCTGCACCTTGCGCACCAGCGAGCCGAGGAACTGCTGTTGGCGGTCCATGCGTTCGGTGTCGCTGCCGTCACCGAATCCATGCCGGGCGCGCACGAATCCGAGCGCCTGCTCGCCGTGGAGCGTCTGCCGCCCCGCGGGCAGTTTCAGACGCGCCTGACGGTCGTCGACGGGCTGCTTCAGACACACCTCGACCCCGTCGACCGCGTCCACCATGTCCTTGAACCCGCTGAAGTCGACGACCATGTGGTGGTCGACCCGGATTCCGGTGAGCTTTTCCACCGTACGAATGGTGCAGGCGGCGCCGCCGAACTCGAACGCCCAGTTGAACTGGGCGAATTGGGCCTTGGTGCGGGCGCCGTCCTGCTTGAGGCAGTCGGGGATGTCGGCCATCAGATCGCGCGGCAGCGACACGGCGGTGGCGGACTTCCGGTCCGCCGCCAGGTGCAGCAGGATCGTGGTGTCCGAGCGCTGACTGCCGCCGTCGTCACGGCCGTACGCGCTGTTGTTGCCCGCGCGCGAGTCCGAGCCGATGAGCAGCAGGTTCTGCGCGTTGCCGGTGCCCGGCGGCGGGCGCTCCTTCTCGTAGCGCTCCAGCTCGGCGGCGGCCGTGGTGTCGGTGCGGATGTTGTGGTCGAGCTTGTTGTAGAACCACCAGCCGGTACCGGCCGCGGCGAGCACCAGACAGGAGACGCCCACGGCGGTCCAACGCAGCCAGTGGGAGCGATGGTTGGACCCTTCGCCGGTTCCGCTGGTTTCGTCGTCCTCGGCGTCTGTGCCCGCGGACGCCTGCCCGGTCTCCGTGCCGGTCGCTTCCGGCGCCTGTGTCCGTGCCCGCGCCCGTGCCGGTTGTGGTGCCGGATGCGTCGGCGTGTCCGGCTGCGGCTCGTCCTCGGTCCGGTGGTCGGGCCCGGGCGGAGTGCCGGCACTGTCGGTCACGTCGGCGTCCATCCTTACGCGAGGTCGGCGGCGCGCGGGATGCCGCCGGGGCACCCCGGTAGACGGCTGTCGTCCGCGCTTGGTTGTGTGCTCACCGCCGATCATGTCCCGAAGCCGGGGCCCGGGCCCGGGGGACTCGGCCCCCTGTGGGCCACAAGAGTGGCGCCGAACTGCTTTTCGCATGGACGCGTCGGCGTGCGGACGGGCGCGCGGCCCACCGGACGGCCCGTCAGATGTACCTGACCGGGCCGACCGGGTCTGCCTGACCGGACCGGGCGGGTCTGCCTGACCGGACCGGCGGGATGTGCCCGGCCGGTCCGAAGGCTCTGGTCCTACAGCTCCACCGGGCGCTGCCCGGCCTCACACCGCCCGGTGCGTGACCCGTTCGCTCTCGATCCGCTTCTCCAGGCCGCCGTCGCCCAGTTGACCGAGGTTGCGGCAGAGCACCACCGAGCCGCCCGAGGCCAGCGGCGCGTACAGCCCGCGCGCCAGACCCTCCCAGCTGTCGTACGGGAGCGCCGACAGCAGCCGCGAGCCGGGTTCCAGGCCCAGCTCGGCCGCGTCGGCGCGGGCGCGCTCGACGAGCTCGGCGGCGCTCAGTTCGACCGGGCCGACCGCGAGCGCGAGCCCGTCCGAGTCGACGGGGGCGTACGGCGCGAACCGGTCGCCCTGGCTCGGCACCTCGACCGCGTAGTCCTGGAATCCGGCGGGCACCTGCGGGAAGCGGCCGCCGAGCGGGCGCAGCGCGAGCGCCACCCGCTCGCCGGAGCAGGCGCGGGCCGCCTCCAGCGCGTCCGGCCCGGCCACCACGAGGTCCGCGCCCGCCGGGTCGCCGCCGATCTCGACGGTCACGCCCACCGAGTGGCAGGCGAGCAGCCACACCGCGCTCTGCCAGTGCGCGGGCAGCAGCAGCGCGAGCCGGTCGCCGGGCGCGGCGGCGAGGTCGCCCTGGAGCAGATTGGCGGTCTTGGCCACCCAATTGGCGAAGGTGGCCACCGACAGTTCCACGCGTTCGCCGGTGGCGTCGTCGTAGAAGGTGACGAGGGGGCGGGCCGGGTCCGCGGCGAGCGCGGATCGCAGCAGGTCGGCGGGGGTGCGGTCGCTGGCGTTCACGCGGCAAGCGTACGGGGGCCGATGGGGCTCGCGCCCAGGGACGCCACGTCCCGCGTACACCGGTTCGGCCGACGGTCCGTCAGTTCTGAGATGGACAGACTTGTACGGTTATGTCCAGGATCGTCGACATGCGTGCTCTCCTTGCATCCTCGATCGGGGTCGCGTGCGCCACCGCACTCGCCCTGCCGCTCGCCGTGCCCGCCGACGCCGCCACCCGGCCCGCGTCCGCCGCCGCGCCGGACGCCGCCACCCGGCCCGCGCGCGCCGCCGAACTGCCCGGCTCCACCCAGTCGCTGCCGCTCGCCCCGCTCGGCGCCACCGACCGGACCCTGGGCGCCACCCGCGCCCAGGGCCTGCCGGAGCGGGACACCGAGCCCTTCTCCCTGCTCGGCGTCGTCTGGGACGACGCGAAGACCGAACTCCACGGCACGGTCCAGGTCCGCACCCGTGCCGCCGCCTCGCGCACCTGGTCCGGCTGGCAGGACGTGGACACCCACAACCAGGAGCACGCCCCCGACCCCGGCAGCCCCGAGGACGACGCCGCCCGCACCCACGGCGCCACCGCCCCGCTGTGGGTCGGCGACTCGAACGGCGTCGAGGTGCGTGTACGTGCCGACGCGCCGGGCGGGCGCGCACCGGCGGCCGAGCTGCCCCGGGGACTCCACATCGACCTGGTCGACCCGGGCGCGGACCCGGACGCCGGTGACGGCGGGGGCGGGGGCGAGGACCGCGCGCTGGCGCCCGAGGCGGAGACGGCGGGCGAGGCGGGCGCGCCCGGGACGCGCGCGGCGGCGCGCCCCTACATCGGCCCGCGCCCGCGCATCATCACGCGCCGGGGCTGGGGCGCGGACGAGAGCCTGCGCGAGCCGGGTTACGTCTACACCGGCCGCATCAAGGCGGCGTTCGTCCACCACACCGCCTCCGGCAACAACTACCGCTGCTCGCAGGCCGCCTCCGTGCTGCGCAGTATCTACCGCTACCACGTCAAGAGCAGCGGCTGGCGGGACATCGGCTACAACTTCGCCATCGACAAGTGCGGGAACATCTACGAAGGCCGCGCCGGGGGTGTGGCCAAGCCCGTCCTCGGGGCGCACACTCTCGGTTTCAACACCAACTCCATGGGCATCGCCGTCCTCGGGACGTACACCTCGACCAACCCGTCCGCGGCCTCCCTCGACGCGATCGCCCGGGTCACGGCCTGGAAGCTCGGCATGTACGGGGTGGACCCGACCGGCACCACCCATCTGACCTCGGGCGGCGGCAATCTCTACCGGAAGGGACGCAGCGTCAGACTCAACGTGATCTCCGGCCACCGCGACGGCTTCGCCACCGAGTGCCCGGGCACCCGCCTCTACAACAGGCTCGGCAAGGCGCGGTCGTCCTCGGCCCGCCTCCAGGGCCGCCGCTGACGCCCGCCGCGGCGGCCGGCGCCGCCCGGGGCAGGGGCCCGGCGAACCGTCTGCATAAACTGGCCGGCCGTAGTTGAACGATTGATTCCGCCCGGCCCCAGCAGGAAGCAGAGACGACAGGTGACTGAAGCGATCCTCCTGGTCGGCGGCAAGGGAACACGGCTGCGCCCGCTCACGGTGCACACGCCCAAGCCGATGATCCCGGCGGCGGGCGTCCCGTTCCTCACCCACCAGCTGGCCCGCGCGCGGGCGGCGGGCGTGGAGCACATCGTCCTGGCGACGTCGTACCTGGCGGAGGTCTTCGAGCCGTACTTCGGCGACGGCTCTGCGCTCGGGCTGCACCTGGAGTACGTGACGGAGGTGGAGCCGCTGGGCACCGGCGGCGCGATCCGCAACGTCGCCTCGCGGCTGCGCTCGGGGCCGGACGAGCCGGTGCTCATCTTCAACGGGGACATCCTCACCGGCCTGGACATCGGCGCCCTGGTCGAGACGCACTCCTCGTCCGGGGCGGACGTCTCCCTCCATCTGACGCGGGTGGCCGACCCCCGGGCGTTCGGTCTCGTCCCCACGGACGCGGACGGCCGGGTCCAGGCGTTCCTGGAGAAGCCGCAGACGCCCGAGGAGATCGTCACCGACCAGATCAACGCGGGGGCGTACGTGTTCCGCCGCTCGGTGATCGACGAGATTCCGGCGGGGCGGGCGGTGTCGGTCGAGCGGGAGACGTTCCCCGGGCTGCTGTCCGCCGGTGCGCACCTGCAGGGCATGGTGGATTCCACCTACTGGCTGGACCTCGGCACCCCGCAGGCCTTCGTACGCGGCTCCGCCGACCTGGTCCTGGGCCGCGCCCCGTCCCCGGCGGTGCCCGGCCGCTGCGGCGACCGCCTGGTGCTGCCGGGCGCCGTGGTGGCGCCCGACGCGAAGCTCACCGGCGGGACGGTGGTGGGCGAGCGCGCGTCGATCGGCGCGGGCGCGCGGGTGAGCGGCAGCACGGTGCTCGCGGACGCGGTGGTCGAGCCGGGCGCGGTGATCACGGACTCGCTGATCGGGGCGGGGGCCGTGGTGGGGGCGCGGTGCGTGCTGACGGGTGCGGTGGTCGGCGACGGCGCGGTGATCGGCCCCGACAACGAGCTCCGCGACGGGGTCCGGGTGTGGTGCGACGCGACGCTCCCGGCGGCAGCGATCCGCTTCTCCTCGGACGAGTAGCCCCACCCCGCGCCTGGGCGGGGCCCCGCTTCGGGGTGTTCGGCAGCGGACCGTGCTGGGCTCCGCCGCGATGGGGGTCCCCCCTGTTCGAGCGGAGTCGAGAACTTGGGGGAGCGACCAGCCCCCACCGGCGGCGGGACGAAGAACGGGTCCGGGGGCGAAGCCCCCGGGAAAGCCCGTCTCCAGGAGCCCGGGACAGTAACCTCGGGAGCGTGGCCGGTCGCTTCGCTCCCCGTACTCCCACCCGCACCACCGTGCGGGGCGGAGAAACCCGCATACCCCCGGCCGTACCGACCCCCCGCCCCGCCGCCGCGCAGGCCCGCAGCCGCAGCTACACACCCCCCGGCCCACTGGACCTCGGCCTGGTACTCGGCCCCCTCCGTCGCGGCCCCGCGGACCCCACCTTCCGGGCCACCCCGGACGGCGCGGTGTGGCGGGCCTCCCGTACGCCGGACGGCCCCGGCACCCTGCGCGTGACCAGGCAGGCCGACACCGTGGCGGCCGAGGCATGGGGACCGGGCGCTCAGTGGCTGCTGGCGCACCTCCCCGGCCTCCTCGGGGACGAGGACGACCCCACCGCCTTCGCCCCCCGCCACCGCCTCGTCGCCGAGTCCGCCCGCCGCCGCCCCGGCCTGCGCCTGACCCGTACCGCCCTGGTCCTGGAGTCGCTGATCCCGTCGATCCTGGAGCAGAAGGTCACCACGGACGAGGCGTACCGCGCCTGGCGCCTGCTCGTACGCAAGTACGGCGAGCCCGCCCCGGGCCCGGCCCCGGACGGGATGTACGTGATGCCGGACGCGCGGACGTGGGCGCTGATCCCGTCCTGGGAGTGGCACCGGGCCGGCGTGGACGGCAAGCGCTCGTCGACGATCCTGCGCGCGGTACGGGTCGCCCGCCGCCTGGAGGAGGCCGTCGCGCTGCCCCAGGAGGAGGCGGCGGCCCGGCTCCACCTGGTCCCGGGCATCGGCCCGTGGACCAGCGCCGAGACGCTGCAGCGGGCGATGGGCGCGCCCGACCTGGTCAGCGTCGGGGACCTGCATCTGCCGGGCATCGTCGGCTACGCCCTGGCGGGCGACCGCACCGCCGACGACGCCGCGATGCTGGAGCTCCTCGCCCCGTACGCCGGTCAGCGCCACCGCGCCGCCCGCCTGATCCTCCTCAGCGGCCGCACCCCGCCCCGCCGCGCGCCCCGGATGTCGCCTCGCGACATCGGGGCGCTGTGACAAGAGCGGGTGCCTTTAAGGGGCGCGGGGAACTGCGCGAGCAACCCAGCACGGTCCGCAGTCGAATGACGGCACCTCCAACGGAGCGCTCAGCAGTGCTCAGCGCACCTCGATGAACGCCGCCGCGTCCCGCGCCGGTCGCTCCTTCGGCGGCTCCGCCGCGCGCCCGACCGCGACCGCGCCCATCGGGTCCCAGTTCGCGGGCAGGTCGAGGACGTCGCGTACGACATCGCGGCAGAACATCGTCGACGACACCCACGCCGAGCCCAGCCGCTCGCCCGCCAGCGCCACCAGGAAGTTCTGCACCCCGGCACCGGTCGCGACCACGAACATCTCGCGCTCGGCCGTGTCCCGGCGCGGATCGCCGTAGCTGTGCGAGCCGTCCATGACCAGGCACGGCACCACCAAGTAGGGCGCGTTGCGCAGGACTTCGCCCCGGCCGACCCGCTTGGCGATCGACTCCTCGGACTTGCCGTCGCGCCGCAGGTCCGCGATCCACGCGTCGCGCATCGCGTCGAGCAGCCGGGTGCGCGCCCCGGCGGACTCCAGCAGGACGAAGCGCCAGGGCGTGGTGTGGTGCGGGGCGGGAGCCGTCACGGCCGCCGCCACCGCGCGCCGGACCGCGCCGGGGTCGACCGGGTCGTCGGTGAACGCCCGGACCGTACGCCGCTGGGTGACCGCCTCCCGTACCGCCTCCGAGGTACCGAGACGGAACATGTCGTCGGCCGCCGAGCGGACCAGCGCGCGGGCGCCGCCCTCGGCGGACGCCGAGACGAGGTGGGACAGACCGCTGACCACCGCGACCGGCAGGTGCTCGGCCTTGCCCTTCACCAGGTCGCCCGCGGCGGCCAGTTCGTCGGCGTGCGCCACGACGGTCGCGGTCAGCGGGTTGCCGTGCGCGTCCGTGCCGCCGCGCAGGTCATCGAGGACGCGCACGCCCGCGGCGCCGATCGCCACATCGGTGAGCCCGCTGCGCCACGGACGCCCGAAGGTGTCCGTCACCACGACGCCCACCTCGACGCCGAGCGCGGCCCGCAGTCCGGCCCGGATGGCCTCGGCCGAGGCGTCCGGGTCCTCGGGCAGCAACAGGATGGTCCCGGCGGGGGTGTTGGAGGCGTCGACCCCGGCGGCGGCCATGACGAGCCCCTGCCGGTTCTCGACGATGCGCAGGGTGCCGCGCCGGGCCACCACCCGTACCGTCTCGGCGTCGATCGCGGCCTCACGGTCGTCGGCCCGCACGACCCGGCCCTCCGCCTTGGAGACGATCTTCGAGGTGACGAGCAGGACGTCACCGTCGGCCAGGTCGGGCGCGGCGGCGGCGATCAGCTTCGCGAGGTCGTCACCGGCCCGCACCTCGGGAATCCCGGCCACGGCCCGTACCCGGTACGAGGGCGCCGCGACCGGGGTCCGTGTGCCGTGACCCGCGTCCGAGCGGTTGTCCACACGCGCGTCCACGCCCGCCCCGATGTCCGCGTCCGCGTTCACGCTCGCGCCGCCGCCCGCTGCCACGCCCGCGCCCGTCCCGTAATCCGCGTCCCCGTCCGCGCTCACGCCCGTACCTCCTCGGCCAGTGTCAGCGCCTCGCGCGCCATCGCGGCCGTCGCGTCCAGGTCCGTCATCAGCAGCGGGACCGCGCGGCAGCGGATGCCGGCCGCCTCGACGGGGGCGACGGCCGCCGCGTCGGCGGTGTCGACCAGCCAGCCGTCGAGCAGCCCCGACCCGTAGTGCTCGGCGACCGCAGCGGCCGTGGACTCGACGCCGACGGCGGCCAGCACCTTGTCCGCCATGCCCCGCACCGGCGCGCCCCCGACGATCGGCGAGAGCCCGACCACCGGCACGCCCGCGTCCGCGATCGCCTCGCGGATGCCGGGCACGGCCAGGATCGTGCCGACGCTGACGACCGGGTTGGACGGCGGGAAGAGGATCACGTCGGCGGCGGCGATCGCCTCCAGGACGCCCGGCGCGGGCTTCGCCGTCTCCGCGCCGACCGGCACCACGGCCGTCGCGTCCACGGACGCCCGCATCTTGACCCAGTACTCCTGGAAGTGGACGACCTTGCGCCCGCCGCCGTCCTCGATCGCGACATGGGTCTCGACCCGGTCGTCGGACATCGGGATCAGCCGCACGCCGGGCTGCCAGCGGGCGCAGAGCGCCTCGGTCACCGCGCTGAGCGGATAGCCCGCGCCGAGCATCTGCGTACGGACGATGTGGGTGGCGAAGTCGCGGTCGCCGAGACCGAACCACTCGGGGCCCACCCCGTACGCCGCGAGCTCCTCCTTGACGTGGAAGGACTCGTCGGTACGCCCCCAGCCCTGCTCCTCGTTGATGCCACCGCCCAGGGTGTACATCACCGTGTCGAGGTCGGGGCAGACCTTCAGTCCGAACAGATGGATGTCGTCACCGGTGTTGCCGATCACCGTGATGTCCGCGTCGGGCGCGGCCTGCTTGAGGCCACGCAGAAAACGGGCACCGCCGATGCCGCCGGCCAGAACCACAATGCGCATGTAAAACAGTGTGTCAGGCGGGTACGACATCCTGGGCGGCGGCTGTGGACTGGCTCGCGTGCATCGGCATCTCGGTCAGGCCCGGGTAGTAGATGTGCAGGCTGACGGCCGGTTCGAGGGAGTCGTTGACCATGTCGTGGGCGTAGCCCGGCGCGAAGACGCGCTGCGCGCCCGGGGCGAGCCTGCGGGTGCCGCGCTCGGTGCGTTCGCTCAACTCGCCCGCCAGCACGGTCAGTACGCCCGAGGAGCGGCCGTGGTCGTGCAGCCCGCTGCTCTGCCCGGGCACCCAGGACAGCAGCCAGATCTCGTAGCCGGGCCCGGTGCGCAGCCGGTGGTACCAGCGACTGGTCGCGTCGTACTGGACGAGCGGGGCCCACTGCGCGCGGTCGGCCGCGATCGAGCGGGCCAGGCCGACGAAGTCGGCGACGGTCGTCGGGTGCTCGCGGGCGGGCTGGAGGAGGTGCAGTACCTCAAGGATGTCGCCGGCGATCTGAAGGTCGCTGTCGCTGTTCATGGGTGCGGTGGTTCCTCGGCAGAGACTTGAGAAGCAGTGCGGGGGGTCGCGGAGGCGTGTCGCGATGGCGCATCGCGGGGGCCCGGCGGGGCGAAGACACGGGAAACGCGCGGAGCGCGCGGCTGGAGCGCTACGGCATCAACAGCTGGAACAGCAACAGCGCGCCTGGACAGCGCTGCGGAACCCACGGACGTGGGTCGCGAAGGGCGCTGTGGTCGCTGGCATGGCATCAAAGGTGACCAAGAAGAGCCCGGCTGTCAACCCAATACCCGATTTGGCCGTAATGTTTCACCTCATCCGGTTACTGCGTACGGAGAAAGGTTTGTGCACAACCGCCGCCGGAGATGTGGCGCTGCGACAGTGCGCACAAACGCCGTTGTGTTCTTGTGATCGGACTGTGATCCGAGTCGCTTCCTCCGCTCGGACGCAACAAGATCGATATTTGGCTCGTCCCTCAGTGCGGATGGACGAGGTGCGATTGGGCCAATGGCATGTGTCATGGTTTTTGCCGATTTGAACACTTTCCGTATGGCCTTGGTTCCGCAGAGTGAATACCGGGCCCAATAGCAGATCTCGGCTTGACTGGCCCGGATCGGCGCACTTGTAATTTCACTCGTGTCGTTCGCCCGAAATCGGTAACGGCAGCATCACGGGGAAGCAAAGACAGACGAGGGGTGCACATGACCGAGGTGTTCCAAGAACTGCTGGTCGACGATGTGGACGAAGAACTCGGCTGGCAGGAGCGCGCGTTGTGCGCCCAGACCGACCCCGAGTCCTTTTTCCCCGAGAAGGGCGGCTCCACCAGGGAGGCCAAGAAGGTCTGCCTCGCCTGCGAAGTCCGCTCCGAGTGCCTCGAATACGCCCTCGCGAACGACGAACGCTTCGGTATCTGGGGCGGACTGTCCGAACGCGAGCGCCGCCGCCTGAAGAAGGCGGCGGTCTAGTTTTTTCGGGGGCCCCGCCCCCGCCGGAACCCGTCCGGAACCTGTTCGAACCGGCTATTGAGCCCGCTCCGGACCTGTTCCGAACCTGCTCCGGACCCCTTCTGGACCGATTCCGGACCCCCTCCGGTCCCACCGGCCCGAGCAGGCGGCGGACTGCCGTGTTCCCCAACCATTAGTGTGGGGCGCTGCCAGTCAGCACAGCAGCCTCCGGGGCTCAACCCCCGGACCCCGGCCGGAGGGGCCCGTACCTCGATGTCCGTGCACAGCCAGTCGACGGCCCCGTACACCGAGGCCGCGACGCCCGAGTTCCCCAGACACGTCGTCACCGCCGTGCTCGTCTCGCACGACGGCGCCCGCTGGCTGCCCGACGCCCTCGCCGGGCTGCTCGGCCAGGAACGCCCCGTACAGAACGTGTACGCGGCCGACACCGGCAGCGCCGACGACTCCGCCCGCCTGCTCACCGAGGCCCTGGGCGCCGAACGCGTCCTGCACCTCGCCCGCCGCACCGGCTTCGGCGCGGCGGTCGACGAGGCCGTCCGCTCGGCGGGCGTGCTCGGCCCGGAGGAACTGCCGTATCTGAAGCGCCCCAGCGGCTGGGACCCCGTCTCGCGCAGCTGGCGCGACGACACCTACGACCTGCCCGAGCTGCCGCACGGCGAGCCCGTGCAGTGGCTGTGGCTGCTGCACGACGACTGCGCCCCCGAGCCGGACGCGCTCGCCGAACTGCTGCGCGTCGCCGACTCCGACGCGTACGCCGCGGTCGTCGGCCCCAAACTGCGCGGCTGGTACGACCGCAAGCAGCTGCTCGAAGTCGGCGTCTCCATCGCCCGCAGCGGCCGCCGCTGGACGGGCCTGGACCGGCGCGAGCAGGACCAGGGCCAGCACGACCAGGTCCGCCCGGTGCTGTCCGTCTCCTCCGCCGGCATGCTGATCCGCCGCGATGTGTGGGAGCAGCTGGGCGGCTTCGACCGGCGGCTGCCGCTGATGCGCGACGACGTCGACCTGTGCTGGCGCGCGCACGCCGCCGGGCACTCCGTCCTCGTCGCCCCCGAAGCCGTCGTACGGCACGCCGAGGCGTCCGCCCGCGAGCGCCGCACCGTCGACTGCGCGGGCCGCTCCGCCGTCGACCCGCACCGGGTCGACAAGGCGGGCGCCGTCTACACGATGCTCGTCAACTCCCGCCCCGCCGCGCTCCCGTACGTCCTCCTGCGGATCGTCGTCGGCACCCTGCTGCGCACCCTCGCCTATCTGGTGGGCAAGGCGCCCGGCCAGGCCGTCGACGAGATCATGGGCCTGTCCGCGACCCTGCTGCGGCCCGAGCGGATCCTCGCCGGGCGGCGCAGGCGCGGCAAGAGCGCGGTGGAGGCGAGCGAGCTGCGGCCGCTCTTCCCGCCGCCGGGCGCCACCGTGCGCGCCACCGTCGAACAGGTCGCCTCCAGCCTCGGCGCGGGCACCGAGGACACCGGCGGCTCCCGGCACGGCGCCGTCGAGTCCGGTCCCGGCGGCGACGACGCGGACTTCCTGGAGATCGAGCAGTTCGCGCGGCTGAAGAAGATCGCCCGCAGGCCCGCGCCCGTCCTGTTCGCGCTGCTCCTGCTGATCTCGCTGGTCGCCTGCCGCCAACTGCTCGGCGGCAACGCGCTGACCGGCGGCGCGCTGCTGCCCGCGCCCTCCGGCGTCGGCGACCTCTGGGGCCGTTACGCGAACGCCTGGCACCCCGTCGGCACCGGCGGCACCCAGACCGCGCCGCCCTATCTCGCGGTGCTCGCCGCGTTCGCCGCCCTCTGCTTCGGCTCGACCGGCCTGGCGCTGACCTTGCTGCTGGTCTGCTCGGTCCCGCTGGCCGGGCTCACCGCGTACTTCGCCTCCCGCCCGCTCGTCGAGTCCCGGCTGCTGCGCGCCTGGGCCGCGGTCGCCTACGCCTTCCTGCCCGCCGCCACCGGAGCGCTCGCCACCGGACGCCTGGGCACCGCCGTCCTCGCCGTCCTGCTGCCGCTGATCGCCCGCGCGGGCGTCACGGCCGCGGGCCTGCGCGGCGAGGGCCGCGGCTCCTGGCGCGCGACCTGGACGTACGCGCTGCTGCTCACCGCCGCCATGGCGTTCACCCCGGTCGTCTGGCCGGTCGCCGTGCTCCTGGGCCTGGTGGTCCTCGCGCCGCGCCGCGACGACATCACCGCGTACGGACTGCGCTTCCTGGCCGCCGTCGGCACCCCGCTCCTCGTCCTCGCCCCCTGGTCGCTGACGCTGCTCACCGGCCCGTCCGGCTTCTTCCGCGAGGCCGGTCTGGAGTACGGCAAGGGCGCGGCCTCCGGGCTCGACCTGCTCGGCGCCAGCCCCGGCGGCCCCAAGACGGTCGGCGGGCTGCTGCTCATCGGCTTCGTGCTGGCCGCGCTCGCGGCGCTGCTGCGCGGGGAGCGCGAGTTCGCGGTCCGCACCGCCTGGGCGGTCGCCCTGACCGGCTTCCTGTTCGCCGCCCTGTCCAACAACAACGGCTGGGCCGGCCCCGCCACCCTCGTCTACGGCCTCGCGCTGATCGCCGCCGCCGTACTCGGCGCGGAGGGCGCCAAGGAGCGCGTCGCCGCCCACGGCTTCGGCTGGCGCCAGCCGGTCGCCGCACTGATCGCCCTGGCCGCCCTGGCCGCACCGCTGATCGCCGCCGTCGGCTGGATGGTGAGCGGCGCCGACGGCCCGCTGGAGCGCCGCGACCCGGTGCAGGTGCCCGCGTTCGTCGCGGAGGAGAGCGGCACCCGCGACCAGGCCCGCACCCTCGTCCTCGGCGGGACCTCGCCCGCCAAGGTCTCCTACACCCTGGTGCGCGGCTCCGGCGGCCGCCTCGGCGACGCCGAACTCGCCGCCTCCGGCGGCAGCGACCCGCGCCTGGACAAGGTCGTCGCCAACCTGGTGGCGGGCTCCGGCGCCGACCAGTCGTCCCAGCTCAGCGGCTTCGCCGTGCGCTACGTCCTGGTACGCGACGGCGCTCCCCGTGAGTTCGGCCGCGTCCTCGACATCACCCCCGGCCTCAGCCGCCTCAGCCAGCTCGACGGCAGCGCGCTGTGGCGCGTCGACCGGCAGGTCGCCCGTGCGGTGATCATGCCGCCCGCCGCCCCCACCGGCTCCGCCGGATCGGCCCAGGCGGGCGCCGCCGAGCCGGTGGCCGTCGCCGCCGACCCGGTCGACGTCCACACCAAGATCCCATCCGGCGCGGACGGCCGCGTCCTGCGGATCGCCGACCGGGCCGCCCCCGGCTGGACGGCGAGCCTCGACGGCAAGGTCCTGAAGAAGACCACCGTCGACGGCTGGGCCCAGGGCTTCCAACTCCCCGCCGAAGGCGGCCGGTTGGACATCACCTACTCCGCTCCTTTCACCCACACCGCGTGGATCTGGGCGCAGTCGCTGCTCGCCCTGGTGCTCGTCGTGCTCGCCCTGCCGGGCCGCCGCCGCCAGATCGACGACGACCTGCCCGAGGAGGAGCAGCCCGTACTGCCCCCGGCCATGGAGGGCGAGGGCCGCCGCGCCCGCCGCCTGCGCGCCCAGGCCGAGGCCGACGCGGCCGACGCCGACCAGTACGACGCCCCCGCCGACACGGGCGGGTCCGCCGGCATGGGCGGCCCCATCGGTACGGGCGACGGCGACTTCCCGCCCCCGCCCGCCGAGGCACCGCAGACGGCCCCCGGGCCCGACCCGTACGCCGCGCCCCAGTACGCCCCCGAGGTCCCCCAGCAGCAGCCGTACGGCGAGTGGGACTCGTCGGCCTACCCGGGCGCCGAGTACCCACAGCAGCAGTACGACCCGTACCAGCAGCACCAGTACCAGCAGTACGACCCGTACCAACAGCAGCAGTACCCGCAGCAGGACGCGGCGTACGACCCCTACGGCTATGGCTACGGCGGCGAGCACCCCGACCCGGCGCAGGGCGAGGCCGGGCGTATCCCCGGCCAGGACCGGGGTCACGACACCGAGCAGCCGCACCGCCCCGACGGGAGCACCCAGTGAACCGCAGCACTCTCTCCCTGGTCGCGGCCGCGGTGGCCCTCGCCGCTGTCACCGGCTTCGCGGCCGTCACGGCGCCCGGCGGCGACTCGGGGAAGGCCGACGCCAAGGGCCCGGCCCGGCTGCCCGTGGAGCGCTCCAGCCTGCTGTGCCCGGCGCCCAGCCTCTCCGAGCTCGCCGAGACGACGTACACCGCGTACACCCCCAAGGGCAGCGGTGAAGGCAGCGGCGGCAAGGCGGCCCCGCCCGGCACGGCCGTCCTGAAGCCCGCCGTCACGCCGCTCACCGACGACACGACGGCCAAGCCCACCGACAAGGGCGACAAGGGCGACGGCAAGAGCGGGAAGGGCGACAAGAAGGGCAAGAAGGACAAGCCTTCGGAGAAGCCCGACCCCAACAAGGCGGTCGTCACCCTCAAGGAGCCCGGGAAGCCCGCGTCCGCCACGGCCAGCGGCTCCGACGCACCCGCGCTCACCGGCTCCGCCGACGGCCTGCTCGCGCCCGGCTGGGCCGCGCAGCAGACCACGGTGGTGTCGGGGGGCGACACGCGCGCGGTGCTCGGCACCCGCTGCACCGAACCGGACACCGACTTCTGGTTCCCCGGCGCGTCCACCGCCAAGACCCGCCTGGACTACGTCCACCTCACCAACCCCGATGACAGCGCGGCCGTCGTCGACATCGAGCTGTTCGGCAAGGACGGCCCGGTCAAGTCGGAGGCGGGGGAGGGGATCACGGTCCCCGCCAAATCCAGCGTCCCTGTTCTGTTGTCAACGTTGACCACGGCCGCGGCCGATGACCTGACCGTGCATGTCACGACCCGCTCGGGCCGGGTCGGCGCGGTGATCCAGGCCTCCGACGCGAAGGCCGGCGCGGACTGGCTGCCCGCGTCGGCGGACCCGGCCGCGAGCCAGGTCCTGCCGGGCATCCCGGCCGACGCCACCGACGTGCGCCTGGTGGTGCACGCCAAGGGCACGGACGACGCCGATCTCAAGGTGCGGCTGGCGGGCGGGTCCGGCAGCTTCACCCCGGCGGGTCTGGACACCGTCCATGTGAAATCGGGGATGACGGCGTCCTTTGATCTGAAGAACGTCACACGGGGCGAGGCGGGTTCCCTGTTTCTCACCCCGACTTCGGATGGCGGAAAAACGCCCATCGTGGCGGCGCTGCGCGTAGTGCGCGGAACGGGTGACAAGCAGGAGACCGCATACATTCCGGCCACCGCGCCGGTCGGCGACCGGTCCACGGCGGCCGACAACCGGGCCAAGGGCTCGACGCTCGCGCTCACCGCGCCGACCGCCGCCGCCACGGTCAAGGTCACCGCCTCGCCCGGTACCGAGGGCGGCGAGCCGCAGACCAAGACGTACACCGTCAAGGCCGGCACGACGCTCGCGGTGGAGCCGCCGGTCCCGGCCGGGCTCAAGGGCTCGTACGCGCTGACCGTCGAGACCCAGCCGGGCAGCGGCCCGGTCTACGCGTCCCGCACGCTGGCGCTGCCGCAGGACGGCATCCCGATGTTCACCGTGCAGACGCTCCCGGACGACAAGGGAACGGTCGCGGTCCCGGCGGCGAAGCAGGACTTGTCGGTACTGGGCGACTGAACGGACCGGGCGACCGGGCGCGGCGGCCTGCCCCGCCCGGGCCGCCCGTCCGCGAACAGGCCCGTCCCGTCCGTGAACGGGTCGGTCGTACGGTGAACGGGTTAGTCGTCCGCGAGCGGGTCAGTCCTGTCCGTAGCGCGGATCGACCGATTCCGGTGCCAGGCCGAGGAGTTCGGCGACCTGCTCGACCACGACCTCGTGGACGAGCAGGGCCCGCTCGTCACGGCTCTTGGTGCGGATCTCGACCGGCCGCCGGTAGACGATGATCCGCGCGGGCGACCCCTTCGCGGCGGGCAGCGCCCGCCCCAGCGGCACGGCCTCGTCGCTCCAACTGTCGTCGTCGCTCTCGGGGAGCGGCACGTCGGAGACGAGGAAGTCGACGTCGGCGAGTTGCGGCCAGCGCCGCTCCAGCCGCTCCACCGAGTCCCGCACGAGGTCGCGGAAGGTCTCCGCCCGGCTCGCCGAGAGCGGTACCTGGGGCGGCGCCACGGGTCCGCGCATCCCGCGGCCGTGGCGGTCTCGGCGGCGCGGTCGCGGGTCCGCCGGTACGGAGTCGGGGCCGGAGCCGATGTCGGAACGGGAACTGTCCATCACTGACGCAGCGTAGCCCTCCGGGGCGCCCCGGGATCGCGGCGGCGGGCCGTGGAAGGCCATGTCGTGAGATGACCATTTCGCTCCGGCTTGAGAGCGATTACCGGCCCATACAAGACAGCGGATTTCACGCCGTTTGACCGGAAGATTCTCAAGTGCGGAACGTAATCGGGCCCGTCACACACCGTGTCGCTCTCTTCCCGTGCAGGTCAGCCCAGTTGCTCCAGGAGCCGTTGTGCCCGAGCTCACACCGCGACACGGTGGAGTGACCCGGTGGAGAGTCGTCGCGGCCCGCTCAAGAGTGCGGTACCGTCCAACGTCGTGAGCCCTGTACGTCGCTGTTCGCGCACCGCGTGCGGCCGCCCTGCCGTCGCGACACTGACGTACGTCTACGCGGACTCGACCGCAGTCCTCGGCCCGCTCGCCACCTACGCCGAGCCCCACTGCTACGACCTGTGCGCCGAGCACAGCGAACGCCTCACCGCGCCCCGCGGCTGGGAGGTCGTCCGCCTGACCGACTCCTCCGCCCCGGGCCGCCCCAGCGGCGACGACCTGGAAGCGCTTGCCAACGCGGTACGCGAGGCGGCCCGCCCGCACGAACGCGCCGCCGAGGCGGGCGGCGCCCGGTCCGCCGACCCGATGGAAGTCACCCGCCGGGCCCACCTCCGGGTCCTGCGCTCGCCGGAACCCTGAGCCTCGCGCGGGGCGTGAGCCTTGCGTAGGGGTGCTCGCGGGGTGGTTGCGAGGCACTGACGGCGGTCCACGGCCCGCCCGTCGACACCCGCCCTGATCCCGTGCGGCCTGGACCTACGGATGACCTGACCCCGTGCGGCCTGGACCTGCGGATGGCCCTGATCCCGTGCCCGACCGGCGCTCCGGATGACCCGCCCCCATGCGCACCCCCACGTTTTCCACAGGTTCCCGAGCCGTCCTCCACAGGGGTCGCAACCCCGACAGTCCCAGCCGGTAGCCTCGGTCCAGGGGGCCGCATGTCTCCCCGGATGACTTCAGAAGGGTTGGACCGTGGCTGCTGATCTGTCGCAGATCGTGAAGGCGTACGACGTCCGCGGAGTGGTGCCGGATCAGTGGGACGAGTCCCTCGCGGAGCTGTTCGGTGCGGCCTTCGTGCAGGTGGTCGGCGCGGACGCGATCGTGATCGGCCACGACATGCGGCCGTCGTCGCCCGGCCTGTCCGCCGCCTTCGCGCGCGGTGCGGCCCGCCGGGGCGCCGACGTCACCCTGATCGGCCTGTGCTCCACGGACCAGCTGTACTACGCGTCCGGGAAGCTGAACCTGCCGGGCGCGATGTTCACCGCGTCCCACAACCCCGCCCAGTACAACGGCATCAAGCTCTGCCGGGCGGGCGCGGCCCCGGTCGGCCAGGACACGGGCCTGGCCGATATCCGTACCCTCGTCGAGACCTGGTCGGACTCGGGCGCGCCGGAAGCGGCCGAGCGGACCGGCACGCTGAGCGAGCGCGACACGCTCGCCGACTACGCGGCCCACCTCAAGTCCCTGGTCGACCTGACCGCCATCCGCCCGCTGAAGGTCGTGGTGGACGCGGGCAACGGCATGGGCGGCCACACGGTCCCGACGGTCTTCGACGGCCTGCCGCTGACCGTGGTCCCGATGTACTTCGAGCTGGACGGCACCTTCCCGAACCACGAGGCCAACCCCCTCGATCCGGCCAACATCGTTGACCTCCAGGAGCGCGTGCGCGCCGAGGGCGCCGACCTGGGCATCGCCTTCGACGGCGACGCGGACCGCTGCTTCTTCGTGGACGAGCGCGGCGAAGGGGTCTCCCCGTCCGCCGTCACCGCCCTGGTGGCGGCCCGCGAACTGGCCAAGCACCCCGGCGGCACGGTCATCCACAACCTGATCACCTCGTGGTCGGTCCCGGAGGTGGTCCGCGAGAACGGCGGCACCCCCGTCCGCACCCGGGTCGGCCACTCCTTCATCAAGCAGGAGATGGCGGACACGGGCGCGATCTTCGGCGGCGAGCACTCCGCCCACTACTACTTCAAGGACTTCTGGAACGCCGATACGGGCATGCTGGCGGCCCTCCACGTCCTGGCGGCCCTGGGCACCCAGAAGGCCCCGCTCTCCCGCCTGGTGGCCGCGTACGACCGCTACACGGGCTCGGGCGAGATCAACTCGACCGTCAGCGACCAGCGCGCCCGCACCCAGGTGGTGCGCGAGGCCTTCGCCGCCAGGCAGGGCGTCACCATGGACGACATGGACGGCCTGACGGTCACGACCGCCGACTGGTGGTTCAACCTGCGCCCCTCCAACACGGAACCCCTCCTTCGCCTGAACGTGGAAGCCCGTGACGAGCCCACCATGGCGAAACTGCGCGACGAGGTTCTCGCGCTGGTACGGGGCTAGAACCGCACCTCGCCGCGTCGGGGCCCGGCCCCGACGCCCGGGCGGCTACGCGCGCGTGCCCGGCCCCGACGCCGTCAAGGCGACGGGTCGACACCGAAGGGCGCCCACGCGCGCGTGCCCGGTCCCGGGCGCCGTCGCGGGGACGTCCGCGCGAAGCCGCCCCGCCCCGGCCGATGACGCCACCCGGGGGGCCCGGGCGTCCCCCCGGCGGTAGGCTGACGAGGCCTGATCCACGGACGCGTCCGCGCACGCGTCCACGTGTACGAAGCCGTCCCGGAAGGACCCCCATGCCGCTCGAAGCCGGCCTCCTCGACATCCTCGCCTGCCCCGCCTGCCACGCGCCGCTGAAGGACGCGACGGCCGAGG
Source organism: Streptomyces sp. NPDC048696 (assembly GCF_043198895.1). Taxonomy (NCBI): domain Bacteria; kingdom Bacillati; phylum Actinomycetota; class Actinomycetes; order Kitasatosporales; family Streptomycetaceae; genus Streptomyces; species Streptomyces sp. NPDC048696. The sequence continues at coordinate 60,250 of NZ_JBICVJ010000025.1, forward strand.
AGACGCCCGAGCTGGTCTGCACCGGCGCGGACTGCGGCCTGGCGTACCCGGTCCGCGACGGCATCCCCGTGCTCCTCGTGGACGAGGCCCGCCGCCCGGCCTGACCCCGGCCCGGGCCGCTCGCACGGCCCGCACGGACTCTGCCCGGCGCAGCGCCCAGCCCAGAACCGAGTGACCCGGAACCCCGATCCCACCCCGGAGGCCGCCGAACATGCTCGATGAGTCGCTCCTCGACGCGCCGGAAGCCCTGGCCCGCGCCGACCACCGCGGCCTGCTGCGCGGCGCCGCCGAGGCCGGCGCCCGCGTCCGCACCGCCGCCCGGTACGCCGTGGAGGCGGGCATCACGGAGCTCCAGCCGGAGGGCCGCCCCCGAGCCGTACTCGTCGCGGGCCCCGGCACCGCCGCCGCGGGCGTGGCGGACCTGGTGACGGCGCTCGCGGGCGCCTCCGCCCCCGTCACCCACCTCGCCTCGGCCGGCGTGGCCGCCGCCGCGGGCGCGTTGCGCTGGAACCTGCCGGGCTGGGCAGGCTCGGTCGACCTCCTTCTCATCACCACGACGGACGGCAGCGAGCCGGGCCTGGCGGTCCTGGCCGAGCAGGCCTACCGCCGGGGCTGCACGGTCGTGGCCGTCGCCCCGAAGGGCTCCCCGCTCGCCGAGGCCGTCGACGGTGTGCACGGCCTCGTCGTATCGCTGGCCACCGCCCCGCACGAGCTGTACGAGGACGGCACCACCCCGGCCGCCGCCCCCAGCGCGCTGTGGGCCCTGTTCACCCCGATCCTGGCGCTGCTGGACCGGCTCGGACTGATCTCCGCACCGCCGGAGACGCTGGAGAAGATCGCCGAGCGCCTGGACCGCACGGCGGAGCGCTGCGGCCCGGCCATCGCCACGTACAGCAACCCGGCGAAGACCCTCGCGACGGAGCTCGCCGACTCGCTCCCCCTCATCTGGACGGAGGGCGACGCCGCCGTCCCGGCGGGCCGCCGCTTCGCGACCGTACTGGCCGAGCTCGCGGGCCGTCCCGCGCTGGCCGGTGAGCTGCCCGAGACGCTGGCCTCGCACGGCATCCTGCTCGCGGGGTCACTCGCCGCAGGCGCCGACCCGGACGACTTCTTCCGCGACCGCGTGGAGGAACCCGCGGCGCTGCACGCCCGTGTCGTACTCCTGCGGGACCGCCCGGCAGGCGGTCTCTCCGCCGCCCCGGCCGCGCGCGAGCTCGCCCTGAGCCACGAGGCGCAGATCAGCGAACTGGAACCCGAGGAGGGCACCGAGCTGGAGTGCCTGGCGGAGCTCCTGGCCGTCACGGACTTCGCGACCGCCTACCTGGCGCTGGCGTCGACACCGCCCCCGACGTAGCCCGGCCCCGAAGCAGTGCACGCCGACGTCCGAAGTCGTCCCGAGCCGACGCCGGAAGCCGTGCAGGGGGTCCGCGGCGGACGGCGTCAGACGGCTTCAGCCGACCGCACACCGGAATCCGTAAGCGATCACAAGCGATCACGTGAAAGAGACCACGCGAACCATGGACCGCCTCGCCAACACCGTGCGCCCCTACGCCTGGGGCTCCACCACCCTCATCCCGGAACTCCTCGGCGCCGCTCCCACCGGCGAGCCCCAGGCAGAGATGTGGATGGGCGCGCACCCGGGCGCACCGTCCCGCGTCGACCGGGGCGCGGGCGAGGTCCCGCTCTCCGACGTGATCGCGACCGATCCGGCGGCGGAGCTCGGCGACGCGGCCGTTGCCAAGTTCGGCCCCCGTCTTCCCTTCCTTCTCAAAGTGCTGGCGGCAGGCGCCCCCCTTTCCCTTCAGGTCCACCCCAACCTCGGCCAGGCACAGCGGGGTTATGCCGCCGAGGAGAGCGCGGGCGTTCCGCTCGACGCCCCGCACCGCAACTACAAGGACGCCAACCACAAGCCCGAGCTGATCTGTGCTCTGACAACGTTCGAGGGGTTGTGCGGGTTCCGCGCTCCGCAGGAATCCGCGGACCTTCTCGCCGCGCTCGATGTGGACTCGCTCAAGCCGTTTGTGGACCTCCTGCGCGCCCATCCCGAGGACGCGGCGCTGCGCGAGGTCCTGACAGCGGTACTGACCGCGGACCCGCAGGAAATGGCCGCGACGGTGACCGAGGCGGCGGCCGCCTGCGCGCGCCTGGGCGGTGACACGTACGGCGCCTACGTCTCGCTCGCCCACCATTTCCCGGGCGACCCGGGCGTCATCGCGGCGATGCTCCTGAACTACGTACGGCTCCAGCCCGGCGAGGCACTGTTCCTCGGCGCCGGCGTCCCGCACGCGTATCTGAGCGGCATGGGCGTGGAGATCATGGCCAATTCGGACAACGTGCTGCGCTGCGGCCTGACCCCGAAGCACGTGGACGTCCCCGAACTGCTGCGCGTCGTCCGCTTCGAGGCGGCCGACCCGGGCGTGCTGCGCCCCGAGGCGTCGGTCATTGGCGAGGAGGTGTACGAAACCCCGATCGACGAGTTCCGGTTGTCCCGTCTCGTACGCGCGCAGGGAGCGGCCCCGACGGACCTGACGGCGTCCACTGCGCAGATCGTGCTCTGCACCGCGGGCGCGGTGCGGATCGGCGACGTACGCCTGACTCCCGGCGGTTCGGCCTTCGTTCCGGCGGGCGAAAAGGCCGAACTGTCCGGTGCGGGCACGGTATTTCGCGCCACTGTCGTGGCCTGATGCAACAATGTGCCGCCGTATGGCGGCACCCGGGCAGCCGCGAAACCGACGAAGGGAACACGTGCACCCATGAGTGCGTCAGGCGGAACCAAGGCGATCGTGGCGGCGCTCGGCGCCAACCTCGCGATCGCGGTAGCCAAGTTCGTGGCGTTCCTCTTCAGTGGCTCCTCGTCGATGCTCGCGGAGAGCGTGCACTCGCTGGCCGACTCGGGAAACCAGGGTCTGCTGCTGCTCGGCGGCAAGAAGGCGCAGCGTGAGGCAACGCCTCAACACCCCTTCGGTTACGGCCGGGAGCGCTACATCTACGCCTTCCTGGTCTCGATCGTCCTGTTCTCGGTGGGCGGCATGTTCGCCATCTACGAGGGGTACGAGAAGGTCAGGCACCCCCACCAGATCGACGCCTGGTACTGGCCGGTCGGCGTCCTGGTCTTCGCGATCGTCGCCGAGGGCTTCTCGTTCCGTACGGCGATCAAGGAGTCCAACCAGACGCGCGGTCAGCTCTCCTGGTCGCAGTTCATCCGCCGGGCGAAGGCGCCCGAGCTCCCGGTGGTCCTGCTGGAGGACATGGGCGCGCTGATCGGTCTGGTGCTCGCCCTCGCGGGCGTGGGCCTTGCGCTGGCCACGGACGACGGCGTCTGGGACGGCGTCGGCACGCTCTGCATCGGCACGCTGCTGATCCTGATCGCCCTCATCCTGGCGGTCGAGACGAAGTCCCTCCTGCTCGGCGAGGCGGCCGGCACGGAAGAGGTCGAGAAGATCCGCACGGCGATCGTCGACGGCGACACGGTCACCTCCGTCATCCACATGCGGACGCTCCACCTGGGCCCGGAGGAACTGCTGATCGCCGCCAAGATCGCGGTCCAGCACGACGACACCGCGGCGGAAGTCGCCCACGCCATCAACGCGGCGGAGGCCCGGATCCGCGAGGCCGTCCCGATCGCCCGGGTCATCTACCTGGAGCCGGACATCTACAGCGCGGCGGAAGCGGCCGCGGGCCCGGACCCGGCGGCGACGCCCGGCGGCACGGGCCACTGAGCCGCTCGACCGCAAAATTCCGCAATCCGTCGCCCGGGACGGGCTGGGGGCGGCTGGGCCGATCGGTGTAGATTCGTGACCAGAGCCAGACGTCGCTGCTGATGGCGGTCGGTCGGTATGCCATGTGCGCCGGCCGAGGGAGAGAGGGCCTCCGACGGACTGCGCTGCGAGCACAACGGGCACCCCAGGGTGCCCGCGGACACTCGGGTGAACGCCGGAGTGTCCACCGGGGCATTCCGGTGTCCGCGTCAGGTACCCGCTGGTGCCGACGTGGCACTCCGTATGTCCAGGTACGCCCGCAGACCTTCCGTACCCACCTCTCGACCCACCCACGAGGAGCAGCTCGCTATGACGACTGTCGCCGCCGGCCAGGACTTCAAGGTCGCCGACCTCTCCCTCGCCGCCTTCGGGCGCAAGGAGATCACCCTCGCCGAGCACGAGATGCCCGGCCTGATGTCGATCCGCAAGGAGTACGCCGCCACCCAGCCGCTCGCCGGCGCCCGGGTCACCGGCTCCCTGCACATGACGGTGCAGACCGCCGTCCTGATCGAGACCCTCGTCGCCCTCGGCGCCGAGGTCCGCTGGGCCTCCTGCAACATCTTCTCCACCCAGGACCACGCCGCCGCCGCCATCGCGGTCGGCCCGAACGGCACCCCCGAGAACCCCCAGGGCGTCCCGGTCTTCGCCTGGAAGGGCGAGACGCTCGAAGAGTACTGGTGGTGCACGGAGCAGGCCCTCACCTGGCCGAACTCCCCGACCGGCGGCCCGAACATGATCCTGGACGACGGCGGTGACGCCACGCTCCTGGTCCACAAGGGTGTCGAGTTCGAGAAGGCCGGCGCGGCCCCGGACCCGTCCACCGCGGACAGCGAGGAGTACGCCTACATCCTCACCCTGCTGAACCGCACCCTCTCCGAGAACCCGCAGAAGTGGACCCAGCTGGCGTCCGAGATCCGCGGCGTCACCGAAGAGACCACCACCGGTGTCCACCGTCTGTACGAGATGCACCGCGACGGCACCCTCCTGTTCCCGGCGATCAACGTCAACGACGCGGTCACCAAGTCGAAGTTCGACAACAAGTACGGCTGCCGCCACTCCCTGATCGACGGCATCAACCGCGCCACCGACGTCCTCATCGGTGGCAAGACCGCCGTCGTCTGCGGCTACGGCGACGTCGGCAAGGGCTGCGCGGAGTCCCTGCGCGGCCAGGGTGCCCGGGTCATCGTCACCGAGATCGACCCGATCTGCGCCCTGCAGGCGGCGATGGACGGCTACCAGGTCACCACACTCGACGAGGTGATCGACAAGGCCGACATCTTCGTCACCACGACGGGCAACAAGGACATCATCATGGCCGCGGACATGGCCAAGATGAAGCACCAGGCGATCGTCGGCAACATCGGTCACTTCGACAACGAGATCGACATGGCCGGCCTCGCGCAGATCCCCGGCATCGTCAAGGACGAGGTCAAGCCGCAGGTCCACACCTGGACGTTCCCCGACGGCAAGGTCCTCATCGTCCTCTCCGAGGGCCGCCTGCTGAACCTGGGCAACGCGACCGGCCACCCGTCGTTCGTGATGTCCAACTCGTTCGCGGACCAGACCCTGGCCCAGATCGAGCTGTTCACCAAGCCCGAGGAGTACCCGACCGACGTCTACGTGCTGCCCAAGCACCTCGACGAGAAGGTCGCCCGCCTCCACCTGGACGCGCTCGGCGTGAAGCTCACGACGCTCCGCCCCGAGCAGGCCGCGTACATCGGCGTCGACGTCGACGGCCCGTTCAAGTCGGACCACTACCGCTACTGAGCCACGCCCCCGGCGGAGCCTCTCGAACCCTCGGTGAGGGCCCGATGGGCCCGCCGGGCCCGGCCGCTTCGGCTGCTCGGCTTGGGCTGCCGACCCGGGTCGGTCAGGCCACCTCGGTGGCTGTACCGGTACGGGCACTTGGGCCCGGCCAGTTCGGTACAGGTCGGGTCCACGCGCTCGGACGCGGCCACTTCGGTACGGCCGCCCTGGGCGCGCCGACCGTGACCTGGTGACAAGCCGTCACCGTCGGCCGAGCCGTCCACGTCGACCAGCCCCGGCCGCACTGCCCCAGGGCACCAGAGCAGTGGTACAAGTCAGGCCCCCGGACCCCCGTGCCGGGGGCCTGACTTGTGGCCCACTCCGTTCCCCGCTACGGACAACGGTCCACCCCTACACCCCCGAGGACCACGAGACCCCATGCCCCGCGGCCGGTATTCGCTCCACGATCCGCACGACCACACCCCCCTCGGCGAAGAACACTTCCACTGCGCACCCGGCCCCTCCGGCTGGCGCTACGTCTCCCAGATCACCACTCCTTCCGGCGAGCCCGCGGGCTCCGTCGACCTCGCCCTCGACGACCTCGGCCGCCCGATCCGTCTCGAACTCCACGCCGGCGGCTGGCAGGTACGGGGTGCCGCCCTCGACGGCGTCACCTGGGTCCGCACCGACCCCACCGGCGCTCACGCCACCGAAGGCAATGTCCCCGCCCACGCCTTCACCGGCATGTCCCCGGCATTCCTCATCGCCACGTCACGTCTGCTCCGCCTCACCCCCGGTTCCCCCGCGACTCGCGTCCGCCTCGTCGCCTTCACCGACCCGGTCCTGGCCCCCCGCACCCTCGACCAGTCCTGGGCCTTGCTGAACAGTGAAGCGCACCCCACTGACAACGGCCCCCTGACCGTGGACGAATACCAGGTCAGCGCCCTGGACACAGGGGAGCAGCACACCATCCACATCTCCGGCGACGTCGTCCTGGCGGCGCCGGGAATCGAGCTCGAATCCCTCGAAACCCCGCCGTCGTCCTGGCCGTCCTAGGCAGGCGGTACGAATCCGGTGACGGGCGCTTCGCCAGACCCCGGCTCCGGCGCGGGCTTCGGCCCAGGCGCAGAGGCCGGCTCCGGACCTGACCCCGACCCGGGAACCGGCCCCGGACGAGCCCCCCGCGCCTGCCCCACCTCCGGCATCGCGGGCGTGGCCACGGCGGGTGGCACGGCAGGTGGCACGCCCTGACTCCCGGGAGCCGCAGCCGCATTCGGCGCGGCCCACCCAGGGGCTCCGACTCCGGCAGGTGCGCCACGGTCGACGAAAGCCTCGTGGGTGGCCCCTTGAGCCACCCCGTGCGCGCCCCAACCAGACCCAGGGCTGCCCCAACCACCATCCGCGTCGGTCCCGCCGACACCGTTCGCCGGCACCGCCCCGAACGCGCGCCGCGCGTCCCGCGTCTGCCGCTCGCTCATCACAGCCGCCAGATAGGCGGCCGGAGGCACCCCTTCCGGCGCCGGCACTCCTGTACGCGCCACCAAGTCGTCGGCCAGCCGGACCGCTATCGTCCAGCTCACCTGGGTGTCCAGCTGCCCCATGCGCGTCAGGTACTGCCGCACGGCCAACCACAGCGAGTCCGGCACCCCGGACAGATCGAGCCCGGCGAAACGTCCCATCAGCCAGGGCGGGGGAGGCGGCAGGGCCGAGGCCCGTCCGGCGGGCACCCTCTCCCGTACGACCAGCGTCCCCGCGAACACGTCCCCGAGCCGGCGCCCCCGCTCCGACACGAGCGACGCGATACAGGCGACGACTCCGAGCGTCAGCAGGATCTCCACGACCCCCATCGCACCGCGCACCAGTGCGTGTCGGAACCGGATCGGCCCGCCGTCGTCCCGCACCACGCGCAGCCCGCACGCCACCTTCCCCAGCGACCGCCCGCGCGACAGGGTCTCGACCGCTATAGGGGCTCCCACCAGTACGAGGACGAACAGGCCGACGGATATCGCCGCGCGCGCGGCATCGTCCAGCGACGCGGTCGCCAGCAGCAGGGCGAACGAGACCACCAGGTAGGCCGTCCACGCCACGGCCATGTCGATCACCAGCGCGAGCGCGCGACTGGGCAACCGCGCGGGGCGCAGCCCCAACACGACCGCATCCCCCGTGACCAGCGCACTCACCGGCATCCACCCTTCACCGCACGTGTCCCGAGCGACGACCTTCCCGGTCCCTCGGAAGCATCAGTCTGCCAAGCTGACCCGCAGCGCGCCGCAGTAGTAGTACGGACCGTACGCACCCAGTGCCTGGAGCAGCAGCCGACCATGGACCTCGATGTCTTCGTCACCGCCCACCACCGCGAGTGGGACCGACTGGAACACCTCCTGCGCCGCGGCCGCCGTCTGACCGGCGCAGAGGCCGACGAACTCGTCGCCCTCTATCAGCGCACCTCGAAGCACTTGTCGCAGATACAGTCCTCGGCCCCGGACCCGCAGCTCACAGCCCGACTCACCCAGCTCGTCGCGCGCGCCCGCGCCACCGTCACGGGCACACGCCGCGCCACCTGGCGCGATGCCGCCGTCTTCTTGGCGGCCGGTTTCCCTGCCGCCGTCTATCGCGCGCGTAGATGGTGGATCCCGGCGGCTCTCGTCTCGACAGCTCTCGCCGCGATCATCGGCTGGTGGATCGGCACCCACCCCGAGGTGCAGTCCTCCATCGCCGCCCCGGGAACGCTCCGGGACATGACACGCCCTGGCGGTGAGTACGAGACGTACTACTCAAGCCACCCCGCGGCCTCCTTCGCCGCCCAGGTCTGGACGAACAACGCGCAGGCCACAGCGATGTGCCTGGTCCTGGGCGCCTTCCTGGGTCTTCCCGTCCTCTGGGTCCTCTTCTCGAACATGCTGAATCTCGGCGTGGGCATCGGCCTCATGTCGTCGGCCGGCCGCCTGGACACGTTTCTGGGCCTGGTCCTCCCGCACGGCCTCCTGGAACTGACCGCCGTCTTCGTAGCGGCCGGTACAGGGCTACGCCTTGGGTGGACCGTCATCGATCCGGGCCCCCGGAGCCGCCGAGCAGCCCTCGCCGAGGAGGGCCGTGCCGCCCTGGGCATGGCCATCGGCCTCGCCCTGGTTCTGTTCGTCTCCGGCGTCATCGAAGCCTTCGTCACCCCGTCGAGCCTCCCGACCTGGGCCCGCATCACGACCGGCATCGCCGCCGAGGCGGCATTCCTTGCGTACGTCTACGTACTCGGCGGCCGGGCCGCACGCGCGGGCGAGACGGGCGACGTCGAGACGCCGGGCCGAAGCGCCGCGCTGCCCACCGCCGCGTGATGTGCGTACGACCCCTCTGACCTGGTACTGTCCTCTTCGCCCACAAAAACCGTTGACACGGTCGGAGTGGGGAGGTAGATTCAAACGGTTGCGCGGAGCTGGACAAGCTCAAGCGCACTGGCTAACATCTCTCTCGCTCTCACCGGAAATTGAATTTCCGAAGGGCCACTCCCGATTTGATTCGAATCAAGAAGCCGATTCGCTCGGCCGAAATGATTCTGATAGAGTCGGAACCGCCGGAAAGGGAAAACGCGAGAGCGAAGAACCTGGAAAGCGCCGAGGAAATCGGAACGGAAACGGTCTGATAGAGTCGGAAACGAAGGAAGCGCCCGGAGGGCCCGGAAACGGGAACAAAGGAAGCGTCCGTACCT
>NZ_JBICVJ010000026.1:0-66934 GCF_043198895.1 Streptomyces sp. NPDC048696
CCCACGCGGCGGAGCCGCAAATCGACACAGCCCCGCGCCCCTACAGGAGGGCCCGAAGGGCCCATCAAGGGGCGCGGGGCTGTGACATTTGCGGCTCCGCCGCGTGGGCGCGACCAGCCCCCACCGGGCCGCAGACGAAACGACATCCGCCGGAGGCTTTAGGGAAGGGGCGGGGTGGGGAAACGTCACCCCACCCACGTCACCAGCACCCCCACCCCACCCCCCACCACCCCCCGAACCGCCCGCGCCACATCCAGCGCCCGATGACCCGCCGCCGTCGTCAGCTCCAGGACGTCGGGGCGATCGGGGCGAGGCGACAGGGGATGGCCGAGTTCCGCCGTCAGGGACGCCACGCCCGGGACCGACAGGGCCGCCCGCGCCAGCGGGGTGTCCGGGGGGCGCCCGGCCGGGGGAGTCCGCGGCGGCAGCTGCGCCGGGGCGGACAGGAGCGCGGTCACGTGCACGTCCACGCCCGTCAGCGCCAAGCCGACCCGCGCGTCCGCCGCCTCCCACAGCACCTCCCGCAGCCGCTCCAGCCGCCCCGGCAGCGGCTCGGCGCCCCACACCGCCACCTCCGCCGAGACCCGCACCGGCCCCGCCCCCGGCGCGCTCGGCGGAGCCCACGCGGCGGGCGGGCCGGAAGCGTCCGGGGCCGCGAGCGACAGGCGCACGGCCGTCAGCGCAAGCCCCGGCACCGCACCCGCGGCCGCGCACAGCACCGCCCCCGCCGCCCGCTCGGTCACCCACACCCCGTCCGCCGCCTCCCCGAGCGGCAGCAGCCTGCCGAGGCCCAGTCGGCGCCGTACTTCCGCGCCCCACGCGTCCGCCGTCATTGCTCCAGCCTGCCGCATCCCTGGCGCGGGAGTGGGGAACCGCACTTAGTGTGGGCAATCGGGGGGAAGCCGAAAGGGATGAACCGCCATGAGCGAGACCGCACAGCGCAACCGCCCCGAGCACTCCGGTCCGGACCGGGACTCGCCGGACAGCGGGACCAGTGGGACCAAGAAGGCTTCCTCCGCCAAGCGTGGCGGGGGTGATCCCGGGACCCGTGGGCGTACCACCATCGCCGACGGCGTGGTGGAGAAGATCGCCGGGCTCGCGGCCCGCGAGGTCGGCGGGGTGCACGCGATGGGCAGCGGCCTGTCGCGTACCTTCGGAGCCGTCCGGGACCGGGTGCCCGGCGGCAGCAAGGCCGCGGTGTCGCGCGGCGTCAAGGCCGAGGTCGGCGAGGTCCAGACGGCCCTCGACCTGGAGATCGTCGTCGACTACGGCGTGTCGATCTCCGAGGTGGCCCGGGCCGTGCGCGAGAACGTGATCGATGCCGTCGAACGGATGACGGGACTTGAGGTCGTCGAGGTCAATATCGCGGTGAGCGATGTGAAACTTCCCGATGAGGAAGAGGACGAGCCGGAGCCACGTCTCCACTGAGGCCCCGGCCCCCGACTGAGGAGCTCAACATGAGCATGGCGGTGATCGGCATGGTGGCCGGCATGGCCCTCGGCTTCGCCGGATACTTCGGCGGCTTCGGGGCGTTTTTGCTGGTCGCGGCGCTCGGCGCGATCGGCTTCGTGGCGGGCAGGTTCCTGGACGGCGATATCGAACCAGGCGACTTCTTCCGTCCGCGTGACCGCGGCGACCGGCGGCGGTGACACGGCCCCATGACGGTGTCGTCGACGGCGTCGCCCCGGCGGATCGAGCCCGCGGAGCGCGGTGCGACCCGGATCGCCGACCGGGTGGTGGCCAAGATCGCCGCACAGGCGGCGCGCGAGGCGCTGGACGCGCCCCCCGAAGGTGGCGCCGCGCCCCACGCGACGGTGACGGTCCACCAGGACGCGGCCCGGGTCCGGGTCAGCGTGGAGCTCGGCTACCCCTCCGACATCGGCGCGCAGTGCGGCGCCGTGCGTCGGCAAGTCGCCGAGCGGGTAAGGGCGTTGGCGGGCATGGAGGTGCCCGAGGTGGCGGTGCAGATCGAACGGCTGCACTCCGCGCACACCGGAACGGCGGCGGATCGGGGGAGGATTCGATGAACGAGCCCACACCGCGGGAGTCGACACCGCACGAGCCCGAGGGCGACGACGCCACGCGCCGGATGCCCGTCGTTCTGGAGAAGAACCCCGAGGGCGGGCTCGACCAGTCGCAGTCGTCCGCCGCGTACGACCCCGTCCTGGCGGAAGGGGCGGGCGGCGGGGGCGGCCGGTTCTGGTCGACCCGGCGCGTGCCCGCCACCGTCGTGGCGCTCCTCGTGCTCGCCGCGGCCGGGCCGCTGCTGTACGACATCGCGGCCGTCCGGGCCGACCGCCCGGCGATGCGCTGGCGCCGCCGCGGCGCCGACTGGCTGGCCGAGCACGCCGTGGACGACGTGGTGGTGCTCGCCGGAGCGGGTGTCGTGGTGGCGCTCGGCCTCTGGCTGATCGTGCTCGCGCTGACGCCCGGGCTGCGGGACGTGCTGGTGATGCGGCGCCCGTCCGCCGACGTGCGGGCCGGGCTGGACCGGGCCGCCGCCGCGCTGGTGCTGCGGGACCGGGCGATGGAGGTCCCGGGCGTGCAGTCGGCGCGGGTCCGGGTGGGCCGCGCCAAGGTCGCGGTGCGCGCGGTCTCGCACTTCCGCGAACTCGACGACGTACGGGCCGATTTGGACGCCGCGCTCGGGACGGGCATCAAGGAGCTCGGGCTCGCCGCGCAGCCGGGCATGTCCGTGCACGTGGGCCGCGCCGCCAGGAAGAGGTGAAGCGGTGCTGAGTACGGTGAACCGGGTGCTGCTGGGTCTGGTGGGGCTGGTGCTGGTCGCGGCGGGCGGCGCGGTGCTGGCCGCCGGGTCCGGACTCTCGGTCCCCTCGTGGTGGCCCTGGCACGGCACCGACGACGTGGTGCTCAGCCGGGCCCGGCGGGGGCGCTGGCACGACTACGGCTGGTGGTGGCCGGTGGTCATCGCGGCGCTCGCCGTGCTGATCCTGCTCGCCCTGTGGTGGCTGCTCGCCCAGCTGCGCCGGGCCCGCCTGGCCGAGGTCCTGGTGGACTCCGGCGACGGCGAGGGCGCGCTGCTGCGCGGCCGGGCCCTGGAGACGGTCCTGGCGGGCGAGGCGGAGGCGCTGCACGGGGTGGCGCGCGCCCAGGTGACCCTGCACGGCCGCCGCACCACCCCGGCGGCCCGTGCCGCCCTGCTGCTCGAACCCCACGCCGCCCCCGCCGAGGCCCTGGCGCTGCTCACCTCGCAGGCCCTCGCCCACGCCCGTGACTCGGCGGGCCTGGCCGCGCTCCCGGCCGAGGTACGGATGCGCGCGGTCAAGCACCGGCCGCAGCGGGTCAGTTGACCGAAACGGGTCGGGTCCCACCCCGGTCCCCGCACCCCGGGCCGCCCGGCCGCGCGCCTCAGAACCCGTGCCGCGCGCCCCCGTCCACCGGCAGCATCACGCCCGTCAGATACGACGCGGCGGGCGAGAGCAGGAACGCGGCCGTGCGGCCGAACTCCTCCGGCGTGCCGTAGCGGCGCAGCGGGATCCGGGACTCGCTCGCGGCGCGCGCCGCCTCCGCGTCGCCGGACAGCGCGTCCAGCTCCCGTACGCGGTCGGTGTCGATCCGGGACGGCAGCAGGCCGACCACGCGGATACCGCGCGGGCCCAGCTCGTCCGCCAGGGACTTGGCGAAGCCCGCGAGCCCCGGGCGCAGCCCGTTGGAGATGGTCAGGCCCGGGATGGGCTCATGGACCGACGCGGACAGGACGAAGCCGATCACCCCGCCCTCGTCGAGCTCGGCGGCCGCCGTGCGAGCCGTCCGTACCGCCCCCAGGAACACCGAGTCGAAGGCCGACCACCACTGCTCGTCCGTGTTGTCGGCGACGAAGCCGGGGGCCGGGCCGCCGACGCTGATCAGCACGCCGTCGAAGCGGCCGAACCGCTCGCGGGCGGTGGCGATCAGCCGGGCGGGCGTCGCCGGGTCGGCGTTGTCGGCTGCCACGCCCACCGCGTTCGGGCCGAGCCCGGCGGCGGCCTCGGCCACCGACTTCTCGTCGCGGCCGCTGAGCACCACCTTCGCGCCATCGGCCGCGAGCGCCGTCGCGGAGGCGAGGCCGAGGCCCCGGGAGGCGCCGGTGACGACGTAGACGCGGTCCTTCAGTCCAAGATCCATGCGCCTATCCTGCCTCCAGCCCCAGCGCGGTCGCCACCAGGCCGATGTGGCTGAACGCCTGCGGGAAGTTCCCCAACTGGCGCTTGGCCACCGGGTCGTACTCCTCGGCGAGCAGCCCCACGTCGTTGCGCAGCGCGAGCAGCCGCTCGAACAGGTCCCGCGCCTCCTTCTCGCGGCCGGTCAGCCGCAGCGCGTCGGCCAGCCAGAACGAGCAGACCAGGAACGTGCCCTCGCTGCCGGGCAGCCCGTCGACCGTACGGCGGCCCTCGGTGCTGTAGCGGCGCAGGAAGCCGTCCCGGCCGAGTTCGGCCCGCACCGCGTCCACCGTCCCGATCACGCGCGGGTCGTCGCCCGGCAGGAACCCGACGCGCGGGATGAGCAGCGTCGCCGCGTCCAGCTCGGCGGACCCGTACGACTGCGTGAAGGTGTTCCGCTCCGGGTCGAAGCCCTTCTCGCAGACCTCCCGGTGCACCTCGTCGCGCATGCGCCGCCAGCGCTCCGCGTCGCCGCGCCGCGCCGGGTCGCTCTCCAGGGCCCGGACCGCGCGGTCGGCGGCGACCCACGCCATCACCTTGGAGTGCACGAAGTGGCGGCGCGTGCCGCGTACCTCCCACAGCCCCTCGTCCGGCTCGCGCCAGCGGGACTCCAGGAAGCCGAGCAGGCTGAGTTCGACGTTCCAGGTGTGCGGCTTGGCGGCCATGCCCGCGGTACGGGCCAGATGCAGCGAGTCGATGACCTCCCCGTACACATCGAGCTGGAGCTGGTCGACGGCGGCGTTGCCGATGCGGACCGGGGTGGAGTCGAAGTGGCCGCTCAGCCAGGGCAGTTCGACCTCCGGCAGCCGTCGCTCGCCGCCGAGCCCGTACATGATCTGGAGGTCCGCCGGGTCGCCCGCGACCGCGCGCAGCAGCCAGTCGCGCCAGGCCGCCGCCTCCTCCAGATAGCCGGCGGTGACCAGCGCCTCCAGGGTCAGCGTGGAGTCGCGCAGCCAGCAGAAACGGTAGTCCCAGTTGCGCACGCCCCCGATCTCCTCGGGGAGCGAGGTCGTGGGGGCCGCCACGATGCCGCCGGTCGGCGCGTAGGTGAGCGCCTTGAGCGTGATGAGGGAGCGGACCACCGCGTCCCGGTAGGGGCCTTCGGTGCGGCACTTGTCGGCCCATTCGCGCCAGTCCGCCAGGCTCTGCTCCAGCGCCTCGTACGGATCGATTATCGACGGCCGCGGCTCGTGCGAGGGATGCCAGGTGAGGACGAACGCGACCTTCTCGCCCGGCCCGACCGTGAACGACGAGCGGGTGCTCATCTGCTGGCCCCACGTCTTGACCGCCGGATCGGTGCGCAGCCAGACCGAGTCGGGGCCCGCGATGGCGACCCGGTGGCCGTCGGCCCGGCGCACCCAGGGCACCACCCGGCCGTAGTCGAAGCGCAGCCGCAGGACCGAGCTCATCTCCACGCTGCCGCTGACGCCCTCGATGATCCGTACGACGTCCGGCATGACATCGCGCTGCGGCATGAAGTCGATGACCTTGACCGTGCCGGTGCGGGTCTCCCACACGGACTCCAGGACGAGCGAGTCGTCGAGGTAGGCGCGGCGGGTGCAGTCCCCGGCGCCCGCCGGGGCGATCCGCCAGTGGCCGTTGTCGTCCTCGCCGAGCAGCGCCGCGAAGCAGGCCGCCGAGTCGAAGCGGGGCAGGCACAGCCAGTCGATGGAGCCGTCCCGGCCCACCAGGGCGGCGGTCTGCAGATCGCCGATGAGGGCGTAGTCCTCGATGCGCTGGATACGTCGCGTCACGCAGTGGCGTGTTCCCGCCCGGCGGAATTGTCAATCAGGCCAATACGTCAATACGACCGGACGGTAGGCGAACAGAACGCGCCGGTACGCCTCGGACGGGGGCGCGGCGGTGGTACGAGGGTGGCTCAGGCGGCCGCGGGCGCGGGCAGCTCGCCCTCGGCGTTCGCCGCAGCCTCGGCCCGGTCGCGCTTCTCGCGGCGGACCAGGATCACCCAGCCGACCGGGACCCCGGCGGTGAACAGCCACCACTGGACGGCGTACGCCATGTGGGGACCGATCGAGGAGTGGTCGGGGGCGGGGATCAGCTCGGGGGAGTCCGACTCGGGCGCGGTCTGCTCGATGTAGCCGCCGAGGACCGGCCGCCCCAGTGCCTTCTGCTGCTGGGCGCTGCTGATGAGCATGACCTGGCGGGGCGGCAGGCCCTTGACGTCCTTGATGCCGCTGGCCGCGGTCGTCTGGTCGGCCATCAGCCGCCCGGTGACGGTGACATCGCCCTTGGGTGGCGCGGGGATCTTCGGGAACTCGGTCTGGCTGCCGTTGTCCGCCACCCAGCCGCGGTTGATCAGCACGGTCGGGCCGCTGTCCAGGATGAACGGGGTGAGCACGTGGTAGCCGACGCGGCCGTCGGCCGCGGTCCGCCGGCGCACGACGACCTCATGGGCGGTGTCGTAGGTACCGGTGGCGGTGACCCGCAGCCAGTACTGGGAGTGCGGGACGACGTGCCCGGGGGAGGTGAGCTGGGTCACCGGGACCGGCTTCGCCTTCAGGTTGTCCGCGATGACGGCGTTCTGCGCGACGCGGTGCTGGTGGCGGTGCAGCTGCCAGAAGCCCAGCTCGATCATCGTGGGGATGAGAACGAGGGCGAGGAGGGTGACGAGCACCCACTGCCGGGACAACAGGAAGCGATACACCCCACGACGGTACAACTCCGCCATGGGGTGTTCTCAGGGGGGTCGGCAGTACGGGAGGCCCCCTTCGGGATACGGGGGGTCAGACCTTGTCGACGATGCCCACCCTGCCCTCCGCTCGGGCGCAGTGCCCGCCGCAGTACCAGTGCCCCTCGACCTCGACGCCCTGGCCGATCACCTGGACCCGGCAGTGTTCGCAGATGGGCGCCATGCGGTGAATGGCGCAGGAGAAGCAGTCGAAGACGTGCACCGCGCCCTGCGCGTGCACCTCGAAGGACATCCCGTAGTCGTTTCCGCAGACCTCACAACGTGCCATGCGCCACAGGGTGCGGCGCGCCGGGCCGCATCGGCGGGCGGCACGCCCTGCACTCACCCGTCTGCCGGAGCCACGTCCCGCAGCAGCTGGGTGAAGGCGGCCTCGTCGACGACCGGGGTGCCGAACGACTTCGCCTTGACGGTCTTCGAGGTCGCCGAGTCCGGGTCGTTGGTCACCAGCAGACTGGTGAGCCGGGACACGCTGGTCGCCACGTGCAGCCCGGCCTCGACGGCCCGGTCCTCCAGGAGCTCCCGGTCGATGGAGGTGTCCCCGGAGAACGCCACCCGCATGCCCTGCTTGAGTGGTTTGTCCGCTTCGTAACGCCCCGGGTTGGGGTACGGGCACGCCGGGCGCTTTCGGGCCGGGCGCCAGCTCGCACCTCGGTAGGACGCCTGGTAGCCGATGCGCGGCGTGGGCGGCGCGTCCGACCACTCGGTCAGCGGGCGGCATTCGAGCAGCGGCAGCCGGGCACCCACCCGCGCCGCCTCGTGCAGGCTCGGGCGGAACGCCTCGGCCAGCACGCGCGCGTCGTCGAGCGCGTGGTGCGCGCGCTGCTGCACCACTCCGTAGTGCGCGGCCAGCGACTCCAGTTTGTGGTTGGGCAGCGGCAGGGCGAGCTCCTTGGAGAGCGCGATGGTGCACAGCCGCTGGCGCACCGGCGCGGTCCGCTTCGCCCGTGCGTACTCCCTGGCGATCATCTGCCAGTCGAAGATCGCGTTGTGCGCGACCAGGACCCGGCCGTCCAGGCGCTCGGCGAACTCCCCGGCGATGTCCGGGAAGAGCGGCGCGTCGGCCAGCACGTCGGTGGTCAGCCCGTGGATCCACACCGGCCCCGGGTCGCGCTCGGGGTTGACCAGCGTGTACCAGTGGTCCTCGACATTGCCCTGGGCGTCCAGGCGGTAGACGGCAGCCGACACTATCCGGTCGTCGCGGGCGAGTCCGGTGGTCTCCACGTCGACGACCGCGTACCCCTGTGGGTAGGCGGTCGGCCACGTCGGCGCTGCTGTCGTACGGTCGTCGAGCATGGTCACAGAGAATACGGGGCCGCACTGACAGTCCGACCGGCGCCCGTCAACGCGGCTGCGCCAGCAGCCCGTCCACCAGGGCCCGCACCGAGGTCGCGAACAGCCGCTCCGGGTCCGCCGGCCGGGCCAGCGCGCGGGCGAGCGCCGGGTCGTGCTCGGCGGACGCGGTGTGCCAGAGCTCGTCCTCGCCGGGGTGCTGGGCCGGGGCGCGTTCGCGGTAGCGCTCGACCAGGACATGGCCGACGACCTGGGTCTGGACGGCCCGCACCACCCGCGCCGCGGCGGCCCCGCGTAGCCCGGCCGTGTGGACCTCGTGGACCAGGGCCTGCTGGGCGGGCAGGAACATCCGCTCGGTGAGGCCGCGTTCATGGACCAGCGCGATCAGATGCGGGCGCTCGCGCAGCTCCCGGCGCAGGGCGGTGGCGACCGAGACGATCCGGGCGGCCGGGGTGCGCCCGCGCGGTCTGATCTCGCCCAGCTCCCGCACGGTCAGCTCGACGAGCGCGTCGAGCAGCGATTCGCGGTTGCCGACGTGCCAGTAGATCGAGGTCACCGCCGTGCCCAGGTCGGCGGCGAGCTTCCGCATGGTGAGGGCCGCCGGGCCGTGCTGCCGGACCAGGGCCCCGGCGGCCGCCAGGATCTCCTCGCGGCTCAAAGACGTACGCGTCATGGCCCGCCGCCTTCCCAACTCCGGTTCCCGCACGGCTCTTTACCCTTCATCGGCGGCGGTGTAACTGTGTTACAGAACCCGGGGGACGGCACGGCGAACACAGGCTGAGGCACGACCGACGAAGGGTGGTACGACATGGCACGCGTACGGTACGGAGCCCGTACCCAGGAGGAGATCCGGGCCGCTCGGGCCGCGAGCGCGAAGCTCCCCGACATCTGGTCCACCGGTGTGACGGCCGTCTGGGAGAGCGATCCGGACGCGGTCGCGGCCGTTCTGCCGCCGCCGCTCAAGCCCGCCGAGAAGTCACTCGTACGGGCGAACATCAGCCGCGTCGACCTGCCCGGCTACCGGCTCGGCGCGGGCTCGGTGGCGGTCTGTGCCGTCCACGACGGGCAGCCCGGGTGGTACCCGCTGGTGATGCCGATGACCCATGAGCGCGCGCTGATCGGCGGGCGCGAGGTGTTCGGCGAGCCGAAGAAGCTCGGCGAGGTCACCGTCGAGCGGGACGGCCTGGTCGTACGGGCCGCGCTCGCCCGGCACGGCATCGCCTTCGTCGAGGTGCGCGGGGCCGTCGACAGCGTGCTGCCGCTGCCCGCGCCCACCGAGAAGGTCGACTTCTACTTCAAGTTCCTGCCCGCCGTGGACGGCGAGGGCTTCGAGATGGACCCGGTCCTGGTCCACTGCGTACGGAACGAGAAGGTCCGCAAGCTGGAGCGGATCACCGGGGACGTGGTGCTGCGCGAGTCGATGTTCGACCCGGTCGCCGATCTGCCGGTGCGCCGCGTCGTGGAGATCACCATCGGCGAGAAGACCACCGACCAGCGCGGCCGGGTGGCCGAACGGGTCAGCGCGCAGGCCCTGTTGCCGTACATCCACCAGCGCTACGACGACCCGCGGCAGATCCTCGACGGGCCGCCGGCGGGGAGCGTCTGATGCGGCTCGCCGAGGGGCAGACCGCGGTGGTCACGGGCGCGGCGAGCGGGATCGGGCTCGCGATGGCCCGCCGGTTCGCGGCCGAGGGCCTGAACGTCGTCCTCGCCGACGTCGAGGAGGCCGCCCTCCACAAGGCGGCCGAGGAGGTGCGCGAGGAGGGCGCGCGGGTGCACGCGCGCGTGACCGACGTCTCCGAGCGCGATTCGGTACGAGCGCTCGCCGACGCCGCCTACGACGCCTTCGGGGGCGTCCATGTGCTCTGCAACAACGCGGGCGTCGGCTCCGGGGCCGAGGGCCGGATGTGGGAGCACGAGGTCAACGACTGGAAGTGGGCCTTCGCCGTCAATGTGTGGGGCGTCTTCCACGGCATCCAGACCTTCGTCCCCCGCATGATCGCCTCGGGCGAGGCGGGCCATGTGGTCAACACCTCCTCCAGCGACGGCGGGATCGCACCGCTGCCCACCGCGTCCGTGTACGCGGTCACCAAGGCGGCCGTCGTCACGATGACCGAGTCGCTGTACGCGCATCTGAAGGCGGAGCACGCGCGCGTGGGCGCGTCCGTGCTCTTCCCCGGCCCGCACATGCTGCGCACGGGCCTGTGGGAGTCGCACCGCAACCGGCCCGAGCGGTACGCCAAGGAGCGGCCCCGCAGAACGCCCTACCGCAGCCTGGACCAGTGGGAGGCGGCGATGCGGGCGGCCGGGCGCGAGATCGAGTTCACCCCGGTCGAGGACGTCGCCGAGACGGTCGTGGCCGGCGTCCGGGCCGACCGCTTCTGGCTGCTCCCGCCGAGCGAGCACAGCGACCGGCAGATCAGGGCCAGGTCGCAGTCGATGCTGGACCGGGCCGAACCGGCGTACCTGGAGAACTTCATTCTCGACTGAGGACTGGCGACGGAGCACCGAGGACCGACGACAGAGGACCGAGGACGGCAGAGATGACCGAGCCGAACGACCCGTATCTGATCATTTCCTCCGACTGCCACGCCGGACTGCCCACCGAGCGGTACCGGCCCTATCTCGACTCCCGCTTCCACCGGGAGTTCGACGACTTCCTCGCCGGGCGTGAGCGGCGCCGCGAGGAGATGACCCGCCTGGGCGTACGCAACGAGGCCTTCGCGTCCAAGTGGTTCGCCGACAACGAGGAAGGCCTCAAAGGCGGTTGGGACGTCGAGCGGCGGCTCAAGGAGCTCGACGGCGACGGCGTCGCGGCCGAGGTGGTCTTCCCCGACGCGGACGCTGTCGACAGCGGCACCGCCGCGCCCTTCGGCGTGGGCCTGGGCCTGTCCGGCGACCAGGACCCGGAGCTCGGCATGGCGGGCGCCCAGGCGCACAACCGCTGGCTGGCCGAGTTCGTCGGGCACTGTCCCGAACGGCACTGCGGGGTGGCCCTGCTGCCGGTGACGGGCGACGTCGCGCGCGTGGTGGCCGAGATCCACCGGGCCAGGGAGTCGGGGCTCGGGGCGCTGATGATCCCCTCGATGTGGGTGGACAAGGCCCCGTACCACGACCGCCGCTACGACCCGGTGTGGGCGGCGGCCGCCGAGACCGGGATGCCGCTGGTCACCCACTCGGGCGCGGCGCCCCGCCACGAGTACGGCGACCACCTCGGCATCTACGTCAGCGAGGTCACCTGGTGGCCCGCGCGGCCGCTGTGGTTCCTGCTCTGGTCCGGTGTCTTCGAACGCCATCCGGGGCTCAGGTTCGGGGTGGCGGAGTCGGGCTGCTGGTGGCTGCCGAATCTGCTGTGGTTCATGGACCGGCTGTATCTGGGCGCCCACGGCGGCAAGAAGCTCTCGCCGTTCGCCGAGCTGAAGCGGCCGCCGAGCGAGTACCTGGACCGGCAGATGTTCGTCTGCGCCACCAACACCAAGCGCCGTGAGCTGGCCCAGCGCTACGAGATAGGTGTCGACAACATCCTGTGGGGTTCCGACTTCCCGCACCCGGAAGGCACCTGGCCGCACACCCGGGAGTGGCTGAGGAAGACCTTCCACGACATCCCCGTGACCGAGACGCGCCGCATGCTGGGCCTGGCGGCGGCCGAGGTCTTCGGCTTCGACGTCGACAAGCTCGCTCCGGTCGCCCGGCGCATCGGCCCGACCCCGGCCGAACTCGGCCAGAGCGACGACCAGTCGGCGGTCGAGGCGTCCTGGGCGCGCTCGCGCGAGGTGGGCCGGCACTGGCTGACCGACCACGACTTCCCGGTCCTGGGGGCGTCATGACGGCCGACCGCTACACCGTGATCTCGGCCGACTGCCACGCGGGCGCCGACCTCCTCGACTACCGGCCCTACCTGGAGAAGCGGTACCACGACGACTTCGACGCCTGGGCCGCCACCTACGTCAACCCGCACGAGGACCTGCTCGCCGACACCGCCGACCGCAACTGGAACTCCGAGCGGCGCGTCGCCGACCTGGCGGCGGACGGGATCGTGGCGGAGGTGATCTTCCCCAACACGATCCCGCCGTTCTTCCCGTCGGCGTCCCTGATGGCCCCCGCGCCGACCCGGGAGGAGCTGGACCTGCGCTGGGCGGGCCTGAGAGCCCACAACCGCTGGCTCGCCGACTTCTGCGCGCTGGTCCCGGGCCGCCGGGCCGGGGTGGCGCAGATCCTCCTGAACGACGTCGACCGGGCGGTGGCGGAGATCCGCCGGACCAA
The DNA here is from genome assembly GCF_043198895.1 of Streptomyces sp. NPDC048696. Taxonomy (NCBI): domain Bacteria; kingdom Bacillati; phylum Actinomycetota; class Actinomycetes; order Kitasatosporales; family Streptomycetaceae; genus Streptomyces; species Streptomyces sp. NPDC048696. The sequence goes on from NZ_JBICVJ010000026.1 coordinate 12,424, forward strand.
GGAGGCGGGCCTGACCGGCGGCGTCATGCTCCCGGGCGCACCACCGGGCTCGGGACTGCCGGAGCTCTACTCGGCGGCGTACGACCCGCTCTGGACGGTCTGCGCGGACCTGGACGTCCCGGTCAACCACCACGGCGGCTCCGCGTCGCCGCCGCTCGGCGAGGAACCGTCCGCGCGGGCCGTCTTCATGGTGGAGACCACCTGGTTCTCGCACCGGGCGCTGTGGCACCTGATCTTCGGCGGCGCGTTCCGCCGCCACCCCTCGCTCAAACTGGTCCTCACCGAACAGGGCTCGGGCTGGATCCCCGGCGTCATCGAGATGCTGGACTACTACCACGAGCGCCTGGTGTCGGCCGCGACCCGGGCGGCGACGGCGGAGTCCAGGTTCGGCGCGGGGCTCGCCGAGTCGATGGGCGAGGGCCCGAGCCGGGTCTGGCGCGACAACTGCTATGTGGGCGCCAGCTTCATGCGCCCGCACGAGGTGCGGCTGCGCGACCGGATCGGCCTCGACAAGATCATGTGGGGCAGCGACTACCCGCACGACGAGGGCACGACCCCGTACTCCCGCGAGGGCCTGCGGATCGCGTACGCGGGGCTGTCGCAGGAGGAGGTGGCGCGGATGGTGGGCGGCAACGCGGCGCGCGTGTACGGCTTCGATCTGCCGCTCCTGGACGCGCTCGCGGCGACGGTGGGCCCCACCGTCGAGGAGATCGCCGAGCCGCTCAAGGAGATCCCGCCGGACGCGACGAGCCCGGTGTTCGCCCTCGGTGGGTCGGTACGGGTGTGGTGACGGCGGGGGTGAGACCCTTCGCCGCATGACGGAAGCGGAGACGGCCGAGGGCCACGGCGAGGCCCATCACGGAGCCCTCGGTACGCGCCTGAACTGGCTGCGGGCGGCGGTCCTGGGTGCCAACGACGGCATCGTGTCCACGGCGGGCCTCGTCGTCGGCGTGGCGGGCGCGACGGGGGACCGCTCTACGCTCCTGACGGCGGGCCTCGCCGGCCTGCTCGCGGGCTCGATGTCGATGGCGGCGGGCGAGTACGTCTCGGTGTCGACCCAGCGCGACTCCGAGAAGGCCGCCCTCGCGCTGGAGCGGCGCGAGCTGAGCGAGGAGCCGGAGGCCGAACTGGACGAGCTGACCGGCCTGCTGGAGGGCCGCGGGCTCAGCCCGGAACTGGCCCGGGAGGCCGCGCAGCAGCTCACCGAGCGCGACGCCCTGCGCGCCCACGCGCGCGTGGAGCTCGGCATCGACCCCGACGAGCTGGCCAACCCCTGGCACGCGGCGGGCGCGAGCTTCCTGGCCTTCACGGTCGGCGCGCTGCTCCCCCTGCTGGCGATCGTGCTGCCGCCGTCTTCGGTACGCCTGTACGTGACGGTCGGCTCGGTCCTGGCGGCCCTGGCCCTGACCGGCTGGTGGAGCGCCCGACTGGGCTCGGCACCGGCGGGGGCGGCGGTGCTGCGCAATGTGAGTGGGGGTGCGGTGGCGATGGGGGTTACGTATGTGGCGGGGGTGTTGTTGGGGGCGGCGGGGGGTTGAGGGTCAGGGGCGGGTGCGGGAGATCTTGAGGCGTTCCGGGGGGATGAGGTCGGCGCCGATGACGGGCATGTCGTCAGGCAGTGTGATCGTGAGTGCGGGCAGGTCTGCCAGCGGGGTGAGGTCGAGCGGGGTTCCGGCGGCAGTCGACCTGGAGAGATGCACCTTGCTCAACTGGGGCAGCTCTCGTAACGGCCCGAGACCGTACGGGAGTTGACACTCGCCCAGGGACAAGTTCTGGAGCCGGGCAGCGCCCGCTAGCCCGCTCAGATCGAGAGCAGTGAGCTCGTAGAGGCCCAGGTGCGTCAGTCGTCCGAGCAGGTCGGGCATCCGGCATAGTTCCCGTAGTTGCGACTGTCCGGCGAGCGTCAGATTGGTGAGGAGCGGCCAGCGTTCGATGCCGTTGAGACTCGCGTACCGGATCTGGCGCTCAAGCATCAGCGACGTCAGCTGGGGGCCCAGGGGTAGCTCAGCAAGGCTCTCGATGAGCGCGGGATGGCCGATGAAGGCTCCCTTGAGGCTGGTCGCCTCCCGCAGCGGCTCCAGCGAGAGCTCCGGATCGAGCATGTAGAGGGAGATTTGCTCAAGGCCCGGCGTGGCGATCGGCGTCAGATCCCGAAGCGCCGAACACCGGCTCAGCCCCAGATGCTTGAGTCGGGGGAGTGAGGCCAGCGGAGTGAGATCTGTGAGATCCATGCTGCCGTAGACGAAGACGTATTCCGCTGCCTGGACTTCGGTCAGTGGGGTGAGATCGGTGTGGTTGCCTGACACGTGGATGCGATGAGCGCCAGGAACCAGTCGAAGCGCGAGCAACTGCTCCGGAGTCGTCGCGGTCAGCACAGCGCGGTCCCACGTCCCCGCGGCCAACACCTCCCGCGCGTGCTCCTCGGTGTCGAACGACCCCCAGGCGCCGGATACCTGCGTGGCGACCAGGGGTCGCCCGTCTTCTCGAAACCGCGAGACCACCTGCAACGCCGCATCCCCCCTGATCAGCGCAGCCGTCCGCACCACCGCCCCCGCCTCGTACTCGTCCAACCCCTCCGGCCCCGGCAGCAGCTCAAGCACCAGCTCGCCCACCTTCGCCAGCTTGTCCGCGTCGTCCAGGCTGCGCGGCGGCAGCAGCTCCCGCGTCCGGGTCTGGATCGCGTCCCGGATCGCCGGGTCCAGCTCGGGAGCGTGTTCCAGGCAGGCCGCCGCCAGCAGTACCAGCCGGTGGCGCAGCTTCGGGGCCCGGTCCGCGCGGCGGAGCAACTGCTTGAGCAGTCGCGCCCGTTCGTCCGCGCGCGCGTGCCCCACCGCCATCTGGACGACGTCGTCCCATGTGTCGTCGTGCGCGTTGGCCGCCAGCACGCCGAAGTCGCGGGACTCCACCGCCGCCTTCGCGCCCAGGTAGTCCTGGAAGGTGCGGTGCACGAAACCCACGGTGCCGGGGGCCGGTTCGCGTAGCAGGCCGCTGCGGATCAGGAGGTGGGCGAAGACCTGTTCCGCGGTGCCGCGCACCTGCGGCATCGCGGTGAGCCAGTCGGCGATCATGGCCATGGCCTCGCCCTGCTCGGCCTCCACCTGGGCGTTGCGGATCAGCCAGTACGCGAGTCGCTGGAGGAGCGCGGTCTGTTCCTCGCGGGTGAGCTCGACCCCCTCCACGCACGCGATCTCGCGTTCCGTGTCCCGTCGTACCAGCAGCATGTCGAGGGCCGCGTCGTACAACTCCTTCCTCGCGCGAGGCAGTTGCATCCGGCGGTCGCGGTTGAGCGCGCACAGCAGGGCGCACATCAGCGGGTTGGTGGCGAGCCGTCCGAGGTCCCGGCGGCTGCCGACCGCTTGGCGCAGCGAGGTCTCGTACGTCGCCAGCTGTGCGCGCTCCGCGTCGCTCAGGCACTCGCCGCGCGCGGCGTCGTGCCAGTGGCCGATGAACGCGCGGATGTCGTCCCGTTCCATCGGCAATAGTGAATGGGCCACGAAGCCCTGCCGGGAGAGCCAGTCGACGGGCACGGCGGAGGGGCGGGTGGTGACGACGTACCGCGCGTTCGGGAACGCGGCGATCAGCGACTTCAGCCAGGTCTCGGTACGGTGGCGCAGCCGTGTCGGGACCTCGTCCACCCCGTCGACGAGGACGAGGGCCCGGCCGTCCGCGAGCAGCCGCTCCGCCCACCCGGCGGGCGCCGTCCCGTGCAGCGGCACCCCGCCCGCGCGCAGGAACTCGTCCGGCAGCGGGAGCGCGTCGGCCTGGGTGAAGGCGCGCAGCCGCAGAACGAAGGGGACGCACCGGTTCCAGTCCGCCATCTCCCCGGTGAAGGTGCGCCGCGCGGCGTTGAGGGCCAGCCACTGGACGAGGGTGCTCTTGCCGGAGCCCGCGGGTCCGCGCAGCACCAGGCGGTCGGCGGCGGCGAGCGCCTGCTCGGCCTTGACCGCGACCTGGTCGCCCCGGGCAAGGCCGAAGTCCCCGCGCTCGCCGCTCACCGCGAGGCTGATGTAGGCGGTGTCCAGCGCCCATTCGCTCCGCGAGCGGCCCAGTGTCAGCCCGTACAGCTCAAGCCGCCCGTGCGTCTCGGTCACGTAAGCCGCGTATTGCTCCTCGAAGCTCAGTGCCGCCGCCTGGGCGCGCGGGCCGAGGCGGTCGCGTACGTCCGCCACCAGCGCGTGCGTCCGACCCGCCGTCCGCGCCTGCTCCACCGCCGCCCGCGCGGCGAACGCGGGGTGGGCGGTCAGCTGCTCGACCACGTGCGCGCAGCACAGACCCAGCAGCTCCTCGTACAGGCCCTCGCCCGGGCCCGGGTGCGGGCGGCGGAGCTCGGCGCGCAGCCGCTCGGGGTCCAGGTCGAGCGCGAACAGGTGCTCCGGCGTGATCTCGCCCGCCGCGAACGCGTCCGCCACCGCGTCGGCCGCCGCCGTCCGCTCGTACCCGGGCAGCGAGCCGTAGGAGTCCGTCAGCCTTCGGCCGAGCACCTTCGCCAGCCGCTCCGGCGACGCGGGCTTCGGCAGGGGCCGGACGGGGGCGGGGACCAGACCCGCTCCGGGCCTCGGGCTCAGGAGGGACTTGGCGACGGTGGAGACCACCGTGCCCGCCAGCCGCATGAGCGCAACTTCCATGCCGGACACGGCAGTTGACCTCCCCCTGGGGCCCGGAGGAGCAAATCGTACGCCCGGCGGCCGTGCCGTCATTGGCAGAAGGTGCCAAAAGTCGCTGACAACTTGTCTCGCATACTTGTCAGTAACAACCTCTAGCGCACCCGCCACCCCGCCCCTACGGTGCAGGCATGTCGCCGAACCTGCCCGATGTCGTGCTGTGGTCGATACCCGCCTTCGTGCTGCTCACCGTCGTCGAAATGGTGAGTTACCGGATACATCCGGATGACGAAGCGGCCGGGTACGAGACGAAGGACGCCGCCACCAGCGTCGGCATGGGGCTCGGCAGCCTGGTCTTCGACGCGCTGTGGAAGATCCCGATCGTCGCGATCTACACCCTGGTGTACGAGCTGACACCGCTCAGCATCCCCATCCACTGGTGGACCCTGCCGCTGATGCTGCTCGGGCAGGACTTCTTCTACTACTGGTCCCACCGGGGCCACCATGTGATCAGGATCCTGTGGGCCTGCCATGTGGTGCACCACTCCAGCAAGAAGTTCAACCTCACCACCGCGCTGCGCCAGCCCTGGACGACGTGGACGGTGTGGCCGTTCTACGTGCCGCTGATCGCCCTCGGCGTGCACCCGGCGGCGCTCGCGTTCTGCTCGGCCACCAACCTGGTCTACCAGTTCTGGGTGCACACCGAGCGGGTCGGCAAGCTGCCCAGGCCGTTCGAGTTCGTCCTGAACACGCCCTCCCACCACCGGGTCCACCACGCCTCCCAGGGCGGCTATCTGGACCGGAACTTCGGCGGGATCCTGATCGTCTGGGACCGGATGTTCGGGTCGTTCACCCCCGAGACCGACCGACCCGTCTACGGGCTCACCAAGAACATCTCCACCTTCAACCCGCTGCGGGTCGCCACCCACGAGTACGCGGCGATCGCCCGTGACATGCGTGCCGCGAGCAGCTGGCGCGAGCGGGCCGGGCGGGTCTTCCGGGGTCCGGGCTGGCAGCCGGCCGCCGCCGCACCGGCGCCCGCCGAGGCCGCGCCCACCGAGGCCGCCGAGCCCGAGCCCGTCTCCGAGCAGCACGCGTGACGGCGGTCGCCGCCGAGCGGAACCGCGCCCGGCTGGTCCGTCCGCTGCTGCTCGCCTTCGGGGCCGTCGCCGTCGTCGACCTGCTCTGCCTTGCCGCCGGGTGGCGGGCCGGGCACGTGGTCGCCAAGCCGCTGCTCATGCCGCTGCTCGCCGGGCACGTGTACGCGCGCGGTGGGCCCCGGATGCTGGTGGCCGCGCTGCTGTGCGGCTGGGGCGGTGACGTGTTCCTGCTCTCCGACGCCGACCCCGCCTTCCTGCTCGGCATGGGCTCGTTCGCGGCCGGGCACGTCTGCTACCTGCTGCTCTTCGGGCGGGGCCGGACGTCCAGAGGGCTCGGGGCCGCGTACGGGCTCGCGCTGGTCGGCACCGTCGCCGCGCTGTGGGGCGATCTCCCGGCCGGGCTGCGTATCCCCGTCGCCGGGTACAGCCTGCTGCTCACCGCCATGGCGTACCGCTCCAGCGGGCTCGGGCCGGTCGTGGGGCTCGGCGGGGCGCTGTTCCTGCTCTCCGACACGCTGATCGCCACCGGCGTCGCCGACTGGCCGCAGCTGCCGCGCCCCGACTTCTGGGTGATGCTCACGTATCTCGCCGCGCAGGCACTCCTGGCACAGGCGTACGGTGAGATGCGGACTTCCCGTGCGGCCACGTTCCGTACGCCCCCCGACTGACCAGCAAGGATCTGCCCCATGCGCGCCACCGTCATCCACGCCCCCCACGACATCCGGGTGGAGGAGGTGCCGGACCCGATCGTGCGGCTGCCCACCGACGCGGTGGTCCGCGTGCTGCGCGCCTGCATCTGCGGCAGCGACCTGTGGGCGTACCGGGGCGAGTCGGCGCGCCAGCCGGGCCAGCGCATCGGGCACGAGTTCCTGGGCGTGGTCGAGGACGCGGGCGCCGAGGTGAACGGCTTCCGGGCCGGTGACCTGGTGGTCGCGCCGTTCGTCTGGTCCGACGGCACCTGCGAGTTCTGCGCCGAGGGGCTGCAGACGTCCTGCCCGCAGGGCGGCTTCTGGGGCTCGGTGGGCTCCGACGGCGGCCAGGGCGAGGCGGTCCGGGTGCCGTTCGCCGACGGCACGCTGGTCAAGCTGCCCGCCGCCGCGGCCGCCGACGACCACCTGCTCACCGCGCTGCTCGCCCTCTCCGACGTGCTCGGCACCGGCCACCACGCCGCCGTCGGCGCGGGCGTGAAGCGCGGCTCCACGGTCGCCGTCGTCGGTGACGGGGCCGTCGGGCTCTGCGGCGTCCTGGCCGCCAGGCGGCTCGGTGCCGAGCGGATCATCGCGCTCGGCCGCCACCAGGCCCGTACCGACATCGCGCGGACCTTCGGCGCCACGGACGTCGTCGCCGAGCGCGGCGAGGCCGCCGTCGACGCGGTGCGCGAGCTGACCCGGGGCCAGGGCGCGCACGCGGTCATCGAGGCGGTCGGCACCGAGCAGTCGATGCGTACGGCCGTCGAGATCACCCGCGACGGCGGCGCCATCGGCTATGTCGGCGTCCCGCACGGCAGCGGCACCGGCCTCGACCTGAGCGTCATGTTCGACCGCAACATCGCCCTGCGCGGCGGTGTCGCCCCGGTCCGCGCCTACATCCCCGAGCTGCTGCCGGACGTCCTGTCCGGCACCGTCGACCCGTCCCCGGTCTTCGACCTGACGGTCGGCATCGACGGCGTGCCGGGCGGCTACAAGGCGATGGACGAGCGTACGGCCCTGAAGGTGCTGGTCAAGCCGTAGCGCGTACGTCGTACGCGGCCCGGCGGGGCCGGGCGCGTCGCGCCGCCCGGCCCCGACCTTGCTGCTAGCGAACCGCGTTGAGCGCGTCCACGATCCCCGCCCCGTAGAACCCGCTGCGGTGCCGTCCGCCCTCGCAGACCGCGTCGGGCTTGCCGTCGCCGTCGATGTCGTACGGGTCGGGGCAGGCGGTCGGGTCGGCGCCCTCCTTCAGGAGCTCCTTGATCTTCCAGGCGGGCGCGTGCGGGTGCTCGGACTTCAACAGCGCGGCCACGCCCACCACATGCGGGGTCGCCATGGAGGTGCCCGCCATGTAGGCCCACTTGCCGCCGGGCACCGGGCCGAGGATGAGGCCACTGGTGGCCGGGGCCTGCGGCGGCTGGTACGCGGTGGAGTCGCCGCCGGGCGCGGCCACGTCGATGACGCCCAGACCGTAGTTGGAGAACGAGGACTTCAGCCCCTTGGCCCCGGTCGCGGCGACCGTGACCACACCCGGCAGCTGGGTCGGGATGTCGAAGCACTCGTGCGGGTCGACGGTCCGGTTGCCCGGGGTGCTGTCGTTGGGGCTGGCCGGGTCGGTGATCGAGTCGGCCGCGAGGTCGTAGTGCTCGTTGCCCGCCGCCGCCACATTGACCGTGCCCTTGGACTCGGCGTACCGGCTGGCCCGGGTGATCGCCTCGACCAGCGCCTTCTGATCGGGGTCGGTGGTGCAGTTGAAGTACCAGGGGTCGGTGTAATAGCTGTTGTTGGTCACATCGATGCCGTGGTCGGCCGCCCACATGAAGCCGCAGACGACCGCCTCGGTGTAGAAGAAGCTGCCGCCCTGGGTGGACACCTTGATCGCGGCGACCTTCACCCCGGGTGCGACGCCGGTGATGCCCACCCCGTTCTTGGCCGCGGCTATCTCGCCCGCCACATGTGTGCCGTGCGGGGAGCCGCCGGTGGTGAACGGGCGCCAGGCGCCGTCGGTGGTGTCCGGCTTGCCGCCGATGCAGCTCACCGACTTGGCCCGGTCGAAGTTGGGCGCGATGTCCGGGTGGGTGTCGTCGACGCCCGTGTCGATCACGCCGACGGTCACCTTGGAGCTGCCGAGCGTCCGCTCGTGCGCCTTGTCGGCCTTGATGGCCTTCAGGTCCCACTGCAACGGCTCCAGCGGATCCTGCCCGGCCGCCGCCCCGGCGGTGGCGGCCCTCACTTCCTCCTCGCTGAGCAGCTTCGGCGTACCGACGTCGGTCGTCGCCTGCGCGGGCAGCGGCGCGGTCCGGGTCGCCCCGGCCGAGGCGACACCCCGTACCTCTCTGATGGTCCTGGCGAAGTCCGGATCGGCCGAGTGCACGACGATCACGCCGATCCGGTCGTACGCCTGGACGACGGTGCCCCCGGCCGCCCCGATCGCCTTGGTGATCCGGGCCGAATTCCCCTGCCCCTTGCGGAGGTTGACGACATAGCTGAGCGAGGGCGCGGCGTCGGTGCGCGCGGTCGCCTTCGCCGGCGCCGGGTCGGCCGGCGCGGCGGACGCGCTCCCGGGCAGCACGGCGAGGGCGGTGGCGGTCGCCATCGCGACGGATACGGCGATGGCGCGCTGCGTACGGGAGAGGTGCAACATCATGGGTTCTCCATGTGGTTGACGGATGTCTCGTGACGTACGGAAGTGCCTTGCGGGTGTTGCCCGGTCGCCCGGCCGTTCGGTCATCGGCCGGGTGACCGTCCGATCAGCGGTGCGGCTGCGGCTACTCGGTCACCGCGCGCAGCGCGTTCACGACGCCGAAGCCGTAGAACCCGTTGACGCGCTTGCCGCCCTCGCAGGTGGAGTCCTGGACGCCGTTGCCGTCCGGGTCGTAGAGGCCGGTCGGGCAGCCGGGGTTGTCGGCCTGCGCCTTGAGCAGGGCTCGCAGCTCGGCCGGGGACGCCCACGGGTGCTTGGACTTCAGCAGCGCGGCGACCCCCACGACGTGCGGCGTCGCCATCGAGGTGCCCTGCTTGTAGCCGTACAGGCCGCCGGGCAGCGTCGACAGGACGCGGCCGTTCTTGTCCGGGGTGTCCGGGATCTGGTACTTGTCACCGCCGGGCGCGGCCACGTCGACCTGCCCGAGGCCGTAGCTGGAGTAGTACGACTTGATCCCCTGCACACCGGTCGCGGAGACGGTGACGACACCGGGCAGCTGGGCCGGGATGTCCGGGCACTTGGCCGGGTCGACGGTCACCGTGGGGTGCGGCGCGGGCTGGTCGTCCGGGCTGGTGGTGTCGGTGAGCGCGTGCTTGGACAGGTCGTAGTTCGCGTTGCCCGCCGCCGCGACGTTCAGGACGCCCTTGTTCTCGGCGTACCGCGTGGCCCGGGCGACCGCGTCCAGGAGCGCCTTCTGGTCCGGGTCGTCCTTGCAGGTGAAGTACCAGGGGTCCACGTAATAGCTGTTGTTGGTGACGTCGATGTGGTGCTCGGCGGCGAAGACGAAGCCGCAGACCACCGCCTCGGTGAAGAACAGTCCGCTGCCCTGCTCGGCGACCTTGATCCCGGCGACCCGCACGCCCGGCGCGACCCCGGCGACCCCGATCCCGTTGCGCGCGGCCGCGATCTCGCCCGCGACATGGGTGCCGTGGTCACTGCCGCCGACGTACGGCCGCCAGGCGCCCGGCGAGGTGTCGGCGACGCCGCCCACGCAGTTGGCCGACTGGGACGCGGAGAAGTTGGGGGCCAGATCCGGGTGGGTGTCGTCGACCCCGGTGTCGATCACGCCGACGGTGACCCGGCGGCTGCCCTGGTAGATCTTGGCGGCCCTGTCGGCGCCGATCGCCCGCAGGTCCCACTGGTTGGCCTCAAGGGGCTCCTGGCCGGGCCCGGCCGCGGCCATCGCCTTCGCCGCCTCGGCCGGGGTGAGCGTCTGGGTGGTGCCCTCCTCGGTGGTGGCGAGGGACTTCAGCGGTGTCGTACGGGTCGCGCCGGCCGAGGCGACGCCCCTGACCGCGCGTATTCGCTGGGCGAAGGCGGGGTTCGAGGAGTGCACGACGACCACGCCTATCCGGTCGTACGAGACGACCACCGTGCCGCCCGCCTCGGCTATCGCCTTCTGTACGCGGGCCGAAGTGCCGTGTCCGCCCGTGGTGTTGACGACGTACGAAAGGTTCGGCCCGTCGGCGGGGGCGGCCGGTGCGGCCGAGGCCGAGGTCGTCGGGAGGAAGCCGAGCGAGGCGGTGAGCGCCAGACCGGCCGGGAGCGCGAGCGCCCGTCGCCGCCGGGATCCCAGATGCGCCATGGGTTCTCCACATCATCCGTGAGAGCCGTCCGCCCGCGGGTCGCGGCTGGACGGGTACATGACCAGCGAAGCTAGCGCCGATCAACCCGGCCCATCAACGAGTTCGCCGGTCTTCGTCCGGGATTCGTGTGCCTGCCGTGAACGCGGCGCAGAGAAAATCCACCGGTCTGAACCGAGACGCGGCGCCGTCCGTGCCGTTGTCAGGGGGACCACCATCACCGATCCCCGACTGTGAGGCCCCCCTTGCCGTCCATCCCCACCGCACCCTCGTCGCGAGGAGACTCCGTGGCCACCGATGTGCCACCGCCCCAGGGCGGTTCCGACACACGCGTCCAGCCCCCCACCGAGCGGTTCGTCGAGGTACAGGCGAGCGAGGAGTTCGCCGAACTGCGCCGCACCCACCGCAGGTTCGCCTTTCCGCTGACGGTCGCCTTCATCGCCTGGTACCTGCTGTACGTCCTGCTGTCGAACTACGCGGGCGGCTTCATGGGCCACAAGCTGTTCGGCAACATCAACGTGGCGCTCGTCTTCGGTCTCGCCCAGTTCCTCACCACCTTCCTCATCGCCTGGCTCTACTCGCGGCACGCCGCGTCCGAGCTGGACCCGCGGGCCGAGGCGATCAAGTCCCGTATGGAGGCCGACGCATGAGCGCCGCGTACGCCCACGTCCCGCTCGCGGCGACCGCCACCAGCGAGCACCGGCCGCTGATCATCACCCTGTTCGCGGTGTTCGTCGCCGCGACCCTGGTGATCACCGTCTGGGCCGGCCGCCAGACCAAGAGCGCCGCCGACTTCTACGCGGGCGGCCGCCAGTTCACCGCCTTCCAGAACGGGCTCGCGGTCTCCGGCGACTACATGTCCGCCGCGTCCTTTCTCGGCATCGCCGGAGCCATCGCGCTCTTCGGCTACGACGGCTTCCTGTACTCGATCGGGTTCCTCGTCGCGTGGCTGGTCGCGCTGCTCCTGGTCGCCGAGCCGCTGCGCAACTCCGGCCGGTACACGATGGGCGACGTCCTCGCCTACCGGATGCGCCAGCGCCCGGTCCGCACCGCCGCCGGCACCTCGACGATCGTCGTCTCGATCTTCTATCTGCTCGCGCAGATGGCCGGTGCGGGCGTGCTCGTCTCGCTGCTGCTCGGTATCACCAGCGACGCGGGCAAGATCCTGATCGTCGCCCTGGTCGGCGTGCTCATGATCGTGTACGTCACCATCGGCGGTATGAAGGGCACCACCTGGGTGCAGATGGTCAAGGCGGTCCTGCTCATCGCGGGGACCATCCTGATCACCTTCCTGATCCTGCTGAAGTTCCACTTCAACCTCTCCGACCTGCTGGGCACGGCCGCCAAGAACAGCGGCAAGGGCAGCGCGTTCCTGGAGCCCGGCCTCAAATACGGCAAGACCGGCACGTCCAAGCTGGACTTCATCTCGCTCGGCCTCGCCCTGGTGCTCGGCACCGCGGGTCTGCCGCACATCCTGATCCGCTTCTACACCGTTCCGTCGGCCAAGGCCGCCCGGAAGTCGGTCAACTGGGCGATCGGGATCATCGGCGCGTTCTATCTGATGACGATCGTGCTCGGGTTCGGCGCCGCGGCGCTGCTCAAACCGGCCGACATCATCGCCTCCAACCCCGCCGGCAACACCGCGGCGCCGCTCGCGGCCCTGGAGATCGGCGGCGGCAGCGGCTCCAACGGGGGCGCGATCCTGCTCGCGGTGATCTCGGCGGTCGCCTTCGCCACGATCCTCGCCGTCGTCGCGGGCCTCACCCTCGCCTCGTCGTCGTCCTTCGCGCACGACATCTACGCCAACGTGATCCGCAAGGGGAAGGCGACCGAGCAGGAGGAGGTCCGGGCCGCGCGCGGGGCCACCGTCCTGATCGGCGCGGTCGCCATCGTGCTCGGCGCCTTCGCGCGCGACCTGAACGTCGCGGGTCTGGTGGCGCTGGCCTTCGCGGTCGCCGCCTCCGCCAATCTGCCGACCATCCTCTACAGCCTGTTCTGGAAACGGTTCACCACGCAGGGCGCGCTGTGGTCGATCTACGGCGGTCTGACCACGGCGGTCGTCCTGGTGCTGTTCTCGCCGGTGGTCTCCGGCAACCCGAAGACGTCGATGTTCAAGGGCGTCGACTTCCACTGGTTCCCGCTGGAGAACCCCGGCCTGATCTCGATCCCCGTCGGCTTCCTGCTCGGCCTGATCGGATCCCTGCTCTCCAAGGAGGAGCCGGACGCCGGCAAGTACGCGGAACTGGAGGTCAAGTCCCTCACGGGCATCGGTGCGCACTGAGGACGTCCGTACGGAAAGCCGCCGCGGCCACGTCGTAGAGACCTACGACGTGGCTGTGTCGCACCTCGTGGCAAACGGCCCCTGTCGTTGTCCGATCTCTCGCGTAGGCTCGGCGGTATACACCAACCGATCACCGGGGGAGGGGGCCCACAGTGCTCATCGACACGTACGGCCGGGTCGCCACTGACCTGCGCGTTTCGCTGACGGACCGCTGCAATCTGCGCTGCACCTACTGCATGCCGGAAGAGGGCCTGCAGTGGCTCTCCAAGCCGGATCTGCTCACCGACGACGAGATCGTCCGCCTGATCCGGATCGCCGTGACGGATCTCGGTATCACCGAGGTCCGCTTCACCGGCGGGGAGCCGCTGCTGCGGCCCGGCATCGTCGGCATCGTGGAGCGCTGCGCGGCCCTTCAGCCGCGCCCCCGGATGTCGATCACCACCAACGGCATCGGCCTGAAGCGTACGGCGGCCGCGCTCAAATCGGCCGGTCTGGACCGGGTCAACGTCTCCCTGGACACCCTGCGCCCCGACGTCTTCAAGACCCTCACCCGCCGCGACCGCCACCACGACGTCATCGAGGGCATGGCGGCCGCGCGCGAGGCCGGGCTCACCCCGGTGAAGGTCAACGCGGTCCTGATGCCCGGGCTCAACGACGACGAGGCCCCCGACCTGCTGGCCTGGGCGGTGGAGAACGAGTACGAGCTGAGGTTCATCGAGCAGATGCCGCTCGACGCCCAGCACGGCTGGAAGCGCGACGGCATGATCACGGCGGGTGACATACTCGCCTCGCTCCGTACGCGGTTCACGCTCACCCCCGAGGGCGACGACGAGCGGGGCTCCGCGCCCGCCGAGCGCTGGGTGGTGGACGGCGGGCCGCACCGCGTCGGCGTCATCGCCTCGGTGACCCGCCCGTTCTGCGCCGCCTGCGACCGCACCCGGCTCACCGCCGACGGCCAGGTGCGCACCTGTCTGTTCGCCCGCGAGGAGTCGGACCTGCGGGGCGCGCTGCGCTCGGGGGCGCCGGACGAGGAGATCGCCCGGCTGTGGAAGCTGGCGATGTGGGGGAAGAAGGCCGGATCCGGTCTGGACGACCCGGCGTTCCTCCAGCCCGACCGCCCGATGTCAGCGATCGGCGGCTGATTCCCACTCCGCGAGCGGCACCACGTCCTTGAGGAAACCGCGTATCCCGAGGAACTGGGAAAGGTGCTCGCGGTGTTCGTCGCACGCGAGCCACGTCTTGCGGCGCTCCGGCGTGTGAAGCTTGGGGTTGTTCCATGCCAGCACCCAAACGGCCTCGGTGCGGCAGCCCTTGGCGGAACAGATGGGCGTCTCGTCGGCGATCTCGTCACTCACGGATACATTCTGCGCCATCGACGAGGGGTGACATGGCGACGCCGAGCAGCCACGGGGGGAGCTGCCCGGCGTCGGTCCGTCGCTCCGACGGGGGATGCGGAGCGCCTACGCAGTATGTCACGGGGGACCCGGTGTGGTGCACCGGAACTTCATGATTGATCTGAGCTTTTCTTGAGCTTTGCAGACTGTGACGGATCAGGTCTGCTCGCGTGACCACTGTTCGTGGTCAGGGGTCCCGGTGGCCCCCGAAGGGTGCCCCGGAACGCCCTGTCCGGCCGTCCCGAGCATCGGCCGCGAGGGCGCCGGAATGTAGGTCGAGGGCAGTGAAGGCGCGTTCTCCCGACCGGCGTTGGCGATCACGACAGCCACATAGGGGAGCAGGGCTCCCAACACCAGGGTCACGATTGCGACAGGGCGCTCGATGTTCCACAGCACGGCGGTCAGGACGACCGACACCGTACGGATCGACATCGAGATCACATAGCGCCGCTGGCGCCCCCGCACATCCTCGGCGAGTCCCTGCCGGGCCCCGGTGATCCGGAAGACCTCGGCCCCGCTCCGCTTCCGCGACACGCTCCACCACCCGACTCCACACCGGACTCTCCCCGGTCCGCACTGCTCTCACCGTACGCCCGGGATCCGTCGGGTTCGAGACCGGGGCCGGTCCGGCGTGTGCGAATGATCCGGTTCGTACTGCGTACGGCGGAGTCCGACATGCGCCGTATGGCGGGTGGGTCAACACTGGCCGCAACCGCTCATGTCGAGCGGAAGGCCCGGCGCTGTGCTCGGCGCGGCGCTCCTGACGGGCGGAACGAGGAGGCAGCCATGGGCTGGTTGTGGGCGATCATCGTGGGATTCGTGCTGGGCATCATCGCGAAGGCGATCCTGCCCGGCAAGCAGCACAGTCCGCTCTGGCTGACCACCATCTTCGGCATGATCGGCGGTGTGGTCGGCAACTCGATCGCCCGGGCGATCGGCATCGCCGAGACCAAGGGCATCGACTGGGGCCGGCACGGCCTCCAGGTCGCGGCGGCGGTCGTCATCGTCTTCATCGGCGACATGCTCTACATGGCGCTGAGAGGCAACAAACAGCAGGCCTGACGGCAGGCCCGGTACGCCGAAGGGGGCGGCCCGCAACGGGACCGCCCCCTCCGTACGCGACGTATCGACGTACGCGACGTATCGACGTACGCGACGTAGCGAACGTGCGGGTCAGGCGCCGGTGACCTCGATCGCGGCCAGGTTCTTCTTGCCGCGGCGCAGCACCAGCCACCGGCCGTGCAGCAGATCGTCGGCCGTGACCACCGCGTCCTCGGACGTCACCTTCGCGTTGTTCACGTAGGCGCCGCCCTCCTTCACGGTGCGCCGGGCCGCCGACTTGCTCGCCACCAGCTCGACCTCGGCGAACAGGTCGACGACGAGACCCAGCTCGGCCACCTCGGCGTGCGGCAGCTCGCTGAGCGCCGCGGCCAGCGTCGGCTCGTCCAGCTCCGCGAGGTCGCCCTGGCCGAACAGCGCCTTCGACGCGGCGACGACCGCCGCGCACTGGTCGGCGCCGTGCACCAGCGTGGTCAGCTCCTCGGCGAGCGCGCGCTGCGCGGCGCGCGCCTGCGGACGCTCCTCGGTGAGCTGCTCCAGCTCCTCGATCTCGGTGCGGGACTTGAAGCTGAAGATCCGCAGGAACTTGGAGACATCACGGTCGTCCGCGTTCAGCCAGAACTGGTAGAACGCGTACGGCGTGGTGCGCTCCGCGTCCAGCCAGACCGTGCCGGACTCCGTCTTGCCGAACTTGGTGCCGTCCGCCTTGGTGATCAGCGGGGTGGCCAGCGCGTGCACCTCGGCCTCCGGCACGACCCGGTGGATCAGGTCGGTGCCCGCGGTGAGGTTGCCCCACTGGTCGCTGCCGCCGGTCTGGAGCACACAGCCGTGCCGCCGGTACAGCTCCAGGAAGTCCATGCCCTGCAGGATCTGGTAGCTGAACTCTGTGTAGCTGATGCCCACGTCGGAGTTGAGCCGCCGGGAGACGGCCTCCTTGGCGATCATCTTGTTGACCCGGAAGTGCTGGCCGACGTCGCGCAGGAACTCGATGGCCGACAGGCCAGACGTCCAGTCCAGGTTGTTGACCATGGTCGCGGCGTGCGGGCCCTCGAAGTCGAGGAACCGCTCGATCTGGCCGCGCAGCCGCTCGACCCAGCCCGCGACGGTCTCGGGCGCGTTCAGCGTGCGCTCCGAGTTCGGCTTGGGGTCGCCGATCAGACCGGTGGCACCGCCGACCAGACCCAGCGGACGGTGGCCCGCCTGCTGGATCCGGCGCATGGTGAGGATCTGGACCAGGTTGCCCAGGTGCAGGCTGGGCGCGGTCGGGTCGAAGCCGCAATAGAACGTGACGGGACCGTCCGCGAACGCCTTGCGCAGTGCGTCCTCGTCAGTGGAGAGGGCGATCAGCCCGCGCCACTGCAGCTCATCGACGATGTCCGTCACGGTCGTACGTCTCCTAGGTCTGCTGGATGGATGTGCGACAGCCAGTGTATGGGGGTCACACGCCCTGACTGACCGAGCTCATATTGAAGTCCGGCACCCGCAGGGCGGGCATCGCGGCCCGGGTGAACCAGTCGCTCCACTCCCTCGGCAGGGTCTTCTCGGTCCGCCCGGCCTCGGTGGCCCGCGACAGCAGGTCCACCGGCGACTCGTTGAACCGGAAGTTGTTGACCTCGCCGACCACCTCGCCCCCCTCCACGAGATAGACGCCGTCCCGGGTGAGCCCGGTCAGCAGCAGCGTCGCCGGGTCCACCTCGCGGATGTACCAGAGGCAGGTCAGCAGCAGGCCGCGTTCGGTGGCCGCGACCATCTCCTGGAGCGAGCGCTCGCCACCGCCCTCCAGGATCAGATTGCCGACCGGCGGCGTCACGGGCAACCGGGTAAGTCCCGCGCTGTGCCGCGTGGTGATCAGCCGCTCCAGCTTTCCGTCCCGCATCCAGTCGGTCGGGGCCAGCGGCAGACCGTTGTCGAACACGGAGGCGTCGTCGCCCGAGGAGTGCGCCAGCTGGAACGGCGCGGACTCAAGGCCCGGCTCGTTCGGGTCGCTGCGCAGGGTCAGCGGCAGCCGGGCCAGTGTCTCGCCGAGCCGGGTGCCGCCGCCGGGCTTGGAGAAGACGGTGCGGCCCTCGGCGGCGTCGCGCGCGTTGGACGACCACAGCTGGTAGATCAGCAGGTCGGCGACGGCGGTGGGCGGCAGCAGCGTCTCGTACCGCCCGGCGGGCAGCTCGATGCGGCGCTCGGCCCAGCCGAGCCGGACGGCCAGCTCCTCGTCGAGCGCGCCCACCTCGACGTCCTTGAAGTCGCGCGTGGAGCGCCCGGCCCAGGCGGAGCGGGTGCGGTCCGGCGACTTGGCGTTGACTTCGAGCGTGCCGGTCGGCTGGTCGTGGCGCAGCCGCAGGCCCGTCGACGTCCCCAGGTAGGACGTGGTCATCTCGTGGTGCGCGAAGCCGTACAGCTCGCGGCCGCCCGAGCGGGCGCGGGCGAACGCCTCGCCGAGGGCCGGGGCGAACTCGGCGAAGACCGCCGAGGACGTCTCGGCGGGCGCCTCGGCGAAGTCGGCCGCCACCGGCACCCCGTCGATCAGCGGCTGGGCGTCCTCGGCGGGCCCGGCCGCGCGCGCGGCCGCCTCCGCGGCCCGTACCAGCGGCTCCAGGTCGGCGGCGGTGACGGCGGACCGCGACACCACCCCGGACGCGGCGCCCTCGGCCCCGTCGACGGTCGCGATCACGGTGAGGGTGCGCCCGCGCGTCACACCGTTGGTGGTCAGCGCGTTCGAGGCCCAGCGCAGATTGGCGGAGGAGTGCTCGTCGGCGATGACGACACACCCGTCGGCGGTCGAGAGCTCCAGCGCCCGCTCGACGATCTCATGCGGCTTGACGGTCGTACGGGAACTCATCGGCCGGCCTCCTGCGTGGTGTTCAGAATGTTGACGCCTCGGAACAGGGCCGACGGGCAGCCGTGCGAGACCGCCGCGACCTGGCCCGGCTGGGCCTTGCCGCAGTTGAAGGCGCCGCCCAGGACATACGTCTGCGGGCCGCCGACCTTCTCCATCGAGCCCCAGAAGTCGGTGGTGGTCGCCTGATAGGCGACATCGCGCAACTGCCCCGCCAGTCGGCCGTTTTCGATACGGAAGAACCGCTGGCCGGTGAACTGGAAGTTCACCGGGGGAGCGGAGGGCATACCCCTCTGATCAGTGTCTGCGCAGGTCAGGCGGTATTTCACGGTCTACCCTCAATCCCTGTTCATACCGGTTGAAACCGGACTGTGCGGGGTCTGGTGACGACTTCGTGTCGACCTGGAGGCAGAGCCTATCGAGTGGCGGCCTGGCTGGCAGAGGCCCGGTGGGAACTTGATCGACTTGCCTGGCAGGACGACGGTCAGAACGGAAGCTCTGGCGTGCTCGCGCCGCGCGTGATGGTCAAGATCCGTTCGTGGAAGTCGCGCGCGGCGGTCTCGCGGGGGAAGCGGGCGCGGAGTTCCTTGTCCAGCTCGTTGGCGACTAAAAGCAGGGACGGAAGAGACTTCCGGTCGGCTTCAAGGGCCATGGTGCCCATGCCTACGGCCTCGTCTATCTCGCCGGTCCGGGCGGCGGCGACTCCGAGTGTGAGGCGGGCTTCTGCGGCACGCATGGGGGAGATCTCGGTTCCGTCGGGACCGGTGCTGATCCGGATCACCGACCTGGCGTGGGTGGCGGCGCGCTCGTCGTCGCCGAGCAGACGATAGGCGTCCATCTCGTAGAAGTCCCACTTGTCCGGGTCGATGATGAAGTGGTGTTCGGGGTGATCTGGGCGGGGCAGGCGGTCCAGCCTTGCGCGCCCGGCGTCCAGGGAGTCGCGGACCAACCGCGCGTTTCCCATCCGGGCGGCCGCGCGGGCCTTGTGCGCGTACAGCTGCACGCCGACGGAGTGCGTCTGGTCGGCGACGTGCCCGGCTTCCACCGCGTTCAGCATGTCCTGCCATCGGCTCTGGGTGAGAGCGAACCACGCCTCGATCTCCCATGCCCACGCCTTGATCTCGCCGTGTCCCGCTTCGTCGCCTATCCGGAGTGCTGCGGCCTTGCTGAGGTTGGCGGCCTCTCGCTGGCCCCGGTCGTACTGGACGCACGCGTTCAGCAGGAACAGCCACCCGGCATCGACGAGCAGTTCCCGATGCTGACGTAGTGTCATCCGGCTCTCAAGCTGCTTGGTGACGTAGTGCAAGCCGTTCCGGGTGCGCTGGTGTAGGTAGTCGGCATCGGCGTACGGGTAGGCGCGGGCCAATTGATCAATGCCCTGCTGGATCGACTCCAGGGCTGCGCTGTTGATGCTGGACATCTCCGTTCGCCTCAGTAGCTCGGCGATGTCCCACAGTCCCGCACCACCCTCCGCGAGCAAGGTGCTCGGGTCCTCCGGCTGGGACGTGTTTGCTCTTCGTTCCAGCTCCCAGGGACGTGGGGCGAATCCGGCAAGGTGGCCAGGGATGCGCAGTCCGTCCACTACTTCGAGGATCTTGCGGTACTGGGTGATCCGGGGGCGAACGCCCTTGCCTTCGGTTTCGTCCTTGGCCATCTTGCCGATGTGCTCGCGCTTGTAGCCGACGGCCTCGGCAATCTTGGCGTAGCTGATCTTGCCGTGCAGTCTGGCGAGTCTGAAGACCTCGCCGAAGTCGTGGTTGGCGATCGCTGAGCGGACGTCGGCGCGCTCCAGCACGTGCGGCGGCAGCGCTGCGGGCGTCGGAGCAACTTCGGCCATCTCACTTCCCCTGGTGATTGACCTGACAACTCTTCGGGGGGTGCGTCTGGCGAGTGTACCCACGAGGGGGGTCCCCAAGAGGGGGGAGCGACGGCCGGTACAAGGGGTGGATCCTCGGCCCACCCTGCCGGGAACGCCCCGGTAGACGTGACCGAGGACGGTCGATCGTGTCATGGAAACCGGAAAGATCGTACGAGGCTTACTCCCGGCAGCAGAGGCGGGAATCGTCGGGCGCGGTGGGGTAGCGGCAGCGGGCCGCTTCCGCGCGCTCACACTCTTCGCGGACGCCGAGGACACCCCGCAGGCTGCGCGGCGCATGGCGGTCGGGACGCTGACGAGCTGGGACCTCGGCGGCCTGGCCGCCGACGTGGAACTGTGCGTCTCGGAGCTGGTCGGCAATGTGGTGCTTCATGTGATCACCGACCGCCACCCGATGGAGCCCGGCCACCGTCCGGTGGTCACGCTGGCCCTGCGGTCCTGGCCGCGATGGCTGTTCGTGGAGGTGGCCGACGAAGACTCCGACCCGCCTACGCTGCCGCTCGGCGACGGCTTCGGCCCGGACTTGGCTGAGGATCTGCCGGAAGCGCTGTTGCCTGATCACGGGCGGGGGCTGCACATCGTGCGCACTCTGGCCGACGGCTTGTGGTGGGTGCCGGAGGAGGGTGGCGGCAAGAGTGTCTTCTGTCGCTTCGACCTCGACGGCGGCTCTGGCGGAGCGTCGTCTATGGCCGCTGACGGGGGGCTGTCGGCGTGATGGAACGAGTGATGGCGCTGCGGGTGCGGCGCGGTGATGAGATCAGCGACCGGGGCCGACGGCGGGAGGTCAAGGCGGTGCGCTCGGACCGGCGTGCCTCGGGACGTCCGGCGGTGGTGCTGGTCTTCAAGTCGGGGCCTGCCCTGCGGATGAATGCGACAGACGTGGTGCAGGTGGAGCGCGGCGGACGGCGCTCGGGTCGGGAGGGGCGGCGATGACGATGCGTGCGGTCTGGCGGTTCGCGGACTGGGTGTTGAGCGTGGACACCTCGGGGAGCGGGCCGATCTATGTGGCGGAGTGCACGACGTGCGGGGACGGATCTGAAGCGGCTGAGGAGACGGAGGGGCCGGAGATCTGGAGTCTCCAGCACGCGGGGCGGACGGGGCACACGGGCTTTCGGAACATTGACATCAGCTTCTCGCGGGCCTCCTTGGTGGAGGGGCCGCGCTGATGTCACCTGCGCCTGTCGCGTAGAGCTGGATCGAGTACGACAACCGCATACGAGACCGGACCACCCCCGCGCCTGGCAGCAACCGGGGTGGTCCGGCTGGGGACGCAGCGGCCCCCGGTGCCAGATGGTATCCGGGGCCGTTGTGCTGCGCTTCTGTCTTGGCACACAAGGGAGTTGATCAGGTACTACCCGAGACCGGACAGAGGTGAACTGTCGTGAGCGGCATTGAGGGTGAGGGTCTGTATGACGGCCTGGACGCGGTGGAGGTGGACGTCGGGCTGTGGTCGCCGGGGGTGGATTACCTGGCGGGCTGGCGTGAGGCGCGGGTGGTGGCGGACCGGTTGAACCGTGCGTTGCTGGCGGCGGGGTTCGAGTTGTCGGAGCTGCGGGCGACGGCGGCGACGGCCGGGGACGGTCGTGGGGTGGTGCGGCTGGCGGGCTGGCCGGGTGTGGTGGACCGGCTGGCGCGGTGCCTGGGACGGGTTACCGGGGATGATGGCGAGCCGACGTAATGAGGGGCGTTTTGCCTGGTGAGCGGCGCGCGTGGGCACGTCGCCGGCCGGAGAGACTTTGGGCGGTAGCTGCCATGGGGCGAGTGAACAGGGGGCCCTACGCTGGCCCGGCGAATCGGGCGGGCACCTGACCTGCCCGCTGTTGTGCCCGATGGGCCCCCTGTTCTTCGAGGCTCGCCCCATGGGAGCTGCCTAAAGTCTCGGAGGCCGTCGACCCCCAGCCCCGTGCGCACCAGCCTTCGTCGGCCGGTCGACGCCCCACGACCTTGGGCGCGTGGTGTGGGGCGTCGGGCGTCCGGCCGGGATCGGCGGGTACGCCGCATGCCCGGCCGGGGCGGCCGGGCGGCCCGGCGCGCCGCAGGCGCGCCCTTGAGTAAGTGGAGAAGGTTTCGACCGATCGGCCTCGGCGGTCAGGCGCGAGGACGCCGTGCGGGTTCCTTGTCGGCGGTGATGCGGTAGGCGAGTTCGGCCCGGTCGGCGCCGATGCGGAGTTCTTCGAGGATCAGGGGCCGGTCGTCGGTGCCGTGGGTGACGCGGGTGGTGTGCAGGACCGGTGTCGCGTCGGGCAGGCGCAGGGCGGTGCGTTCGTCGGGCAGGGGCATGTGGGCGCGTACCGTCTCGGACCACCAAAGCGTGTGCCCGGCCTTCGCCAGCAGGGCATAGATCGCCTCCAGGGACGCGTCCGGTGCGTCGGCAAGGCCGGGGATTGCTTCGGCGGTCGCGAAGGGGATCAAGGTGCGGTGCATGGCACGCGTGCCGGTGGCCGGGTCGGCGAGCAGTCGGTCACAGCCGAACAGGGCTTCCTCCTCGTCCAGTCCGAGCGGACGGCCGGTGGTGTTGGTGGTGTGGGAGCGGTAGACGGTCGGCTCGTCGACCGCCTCCCACTCGGTGCCGTCGTGGGTGGTGAACCGTCCGCCGGTGGTGCGGCTGATCCGGCGCTCGATCGTCATGGCGGGCAGGCCGCTGGAGCGGACGAAGCTGCCCTTGCCGTGCCGGACGTCGATCAAGCCTTCCGCGCGCAGGGCGGCAATCGCGTTGCGGACGGTGGGGCGGGAGACCTTGTATCGCTCGATGAGCTGGGCCTCGGAGGGGAGCGGGGCGTCGGGTTCGAACTCGCCGGACAGGATCGCTTCACGGATGGCGGCGGCGACCTGCTGGTAGAGGGCTCCGGGGCGCTGGATCTCGCTCATCTGGACACCTTTGTCGTGGGTGTGGTGGGGACGTAGGCACGTCGCACGCGCGACATCACTCGTCAGCATAAGTACTTGCCCAACTCCCGTACAGAGGCGCATAGTTCCAACTCGTAAGGACAAGTGACGTCCGGATATGTCGGGCGTCGTGAGCGGCCTAGGAGGCCAAAAATCATGCAGTCCATTCCCGTGGACACGACACGACTGGGCGTACTGCGGTGCGCCATCGCACCCGAGAAGAAGATCGCCAACTCCGAGACCGGGGAGGTCAAGAGGGACCGCGACGGCAACCCGGTCTACACGGTGGCGGTCACGGTCCGCCAGGACGCCCGCCGTATCTCGGTGATCGAGATCGCGATGAGCGGCGAGCCGCGCGGCATCGAGGAAGGAATGATCGTCAAGGTCACCGGGCTGATCGCGTTCGCCTGGTCGATGGGCGAGCGGCACGGGATCAGCTTCCGGGCCGACGCCATCACGCCCGTGCCCACCGGCTTACCGAAGGCGGGTGGGGCGTGATGGGGGCGATCCTGCTCGCGCTGGCGCTCGCCGCACTCGCCTGGGCTCTGGTCCTGGGTGACCTGCTGCGGCGGACCCGTCCGGTCTGGCACTGGTACCTGACCGGCTATCCCGTGACTGCGTGCCGGGTGGTCTTCACCTGGCGCAAGGTCGCGATGCTCAACGACCTGTCGGTCTCGCGGCGTCCGCCGCGCGGGCTGGTCGGGGACGTGGTGGTCAAGGGTGATCCGCTGCGGCCGGTCGCACCCCGGATCTCGTTCCCGCGTGCCACCCGCCTGGGGCTGTCGGTGATCGTGCGCCTGCATCCGGGCCAGACCCCCGCCATGTACATGAAGGCGGCCGACGCGCTCATGCACGCGTGGAAGGTCCACGCGGTACGGGTCACCTCCCCGGAACGGGGACGGGTGCTGCTGACCGCGACGGCTGTTGATCCGCTGGAGCGGCCGGGCCTGGCCACCGCGCCCGCCGCGTTGCTGTCGGCACTGATCGGCGCGCTGGAGAGCGGTGGCGCCTGGGTCATGGACCTGTGCCTGGTGCCGCACTGGCTGATCACCGGCGCCACCCGCTCCGGCAAGTCCACGCTGCTGGCCCGGCTGATCACCCAACTTGCCCCGCAGCCGGTCGCCCTGGTTGGCATCGACTGCAAGGGCGGCATGGAACTCGGCCTGTTCTCACCCCGGCTCAGCGCCCTGACCACCTGCCGACGCGAAGCGGTCGCCGTGCTGGCCGCGCTCGTGACCGACATGCAGGAACGGATGCTGACCTGCCGGGCGGCCGGGGTCCGCTCGATCTGGGAACTGCCCGACAAACTCCGGCCGGTACCGGTCGTCGTGATCGTCGACGAACTGGCGGAGCTGTACTTGTCCGACGGCACCCGCGAGAGCAAGTCCGAGGCGGAGCAGTGTTCCGTCCTGCTGCTGCGCATCGCTCAACTCGGTGCCGCGCTCGGCCTGCACCTGGTCGTCGCCGGACAGCGCGTCGGCTCCGACCTCGGCCCCGGCGTCACCGCGCTACGGGCCCAGCTCGGCGGACGGGTCTGCCACCGGGTCAACGACCCCGGCACAGCGGAAATGACCCTCGGCGATCTCAACAAGGACGCCGTCGCGGTCGCCCAGTCGATCACTGCGGAAGAGCAAGGCGTGGCCGTGTGCACCGGTCCCGACGGCGGATGGTCCCGGGCCCGCTCCCACCTCACACCGACCGAGGAAGCCACCGCGACCGCACGCAAGTACGCGGCCATGACACCCCACCTGCCCGCCTTCGACCGCGCCCTGGCGGCGCAGGCAGGGGGCGAACAGTGACCAGCGAATCATCCGCGCTGCCGCTCGTCGTGGTCTTCGGGATCATCACCGTCCTCCTCGTGCGCTCGCGCGACGTGCGCCCCTGGGAAGCGGTCTGCATCGGCCTGTTCGGCATGTACATCGGCCAGACCCCGGTCCTGTTCACCATCGACGGACTCGTGACCTGGTTCCTGCACGGCTTCTCCTCCCACTGACCCGAGCAGAAAGGACAGATGACGTCATGCCCATGAACCGCGTGCGCTGCCCGGCCTGCAAGGGCGAAGGGGCCCGCACCACCTGGACCGGACGACGACACCGCTGCCGCGTCTGCCGGGGCACCGGCACCATCCGCTAACCCACCCAGCCCGACCGCATCAGGGAGACCTGTATGGACAACTTCGCGCCGCCCACCACCCACCCGGCCGCTACGGCGGCCCCCAACGGAAGGTCCCCGCCATCACCCCCGAGCCCACCTCGGCTGGCAGGCGCGCCCACCTCGACCGTGCGGCGCGCCTGCGTCAGCTCCCCGAGACAGACCGAGACGCGATACGCCTCGCCCAAGACCCCCAGTTCGCCCGCTGGCTCGACCAAGTCAGGGCCACCGGCGGATGCGCCCACCCCATCCACCTCACTGGCTCAACGACCACCCGGGACACAGTCACGGGCGAGGTCCTGCACCAGTACGACACCCGCACCGAACCCGGCGAACGACTCCTTGTCCGCTGCCGCAACCGCCGCGCGAGCGTCTGCCCGCCGTGCTCCCGACTCCACGCCGGAGACACCTTCCACCTCGTGCGCGCGGGTTTGATCGGCGGCAAGAACGTCCCCCCGACGGTCCGCGACCGGCCCCGCCTCTTCATCACGCTGACTGCCCCGTCCTTCGGGCCCGTCCACCGGGCAGAGGAACGGTGCCGACCGCGCCGCGACGGCGGCACCTGCGAACACGGGCGCCCCCTCGGCTGCGGCGCCGTCCACGACGCGGACGCGCCCCATGTCGGCCGACCGCTGTGTCCCGACTGCTACGACTACGTGGCACACGTGCTGTGGCACGCGCACGCGGGGATGCTGTGGGACCGGTTCACCCGCGATGTCCGGCGCCGCCTCGCCACCTCGGCCGGGCTCGCACGGTCCCACTTCTCCGACCACGCCCGGTTGTCCTTCGCCCGCGTCGCCGAGTACCAGAAGCGCGCTGCCGTCCACGTTCACGCCGTTGTCCGGCTCGACGGCCCGGCCGGACCCGTCGACGAACCCCCGCCCTGGGGCACCGCCGACCGCCTGGCCGACGCCGTACGCACCGCCGCCCGCAGGGGCGTGGTCCGCACCCCCTACAGTCCCGCCATCGGTGAACTCGCCCTGCGCTGGGGCGTCCAGGTCGACATCCGCCCACTGCGCGCCGACGATGGGGGACCGGATGATGACGCGGTTGCTGCCTACGTCGCGAAGTACGTCACCAAGGGAGCGGGCGAGACCGGCGCCGGCGTCGACCACAAGCTCCTGACCTGCGACGATATCGACACGGCCCCCGTCAACGCGCACGTCCGCACCCTGATGCGGACCTGCTGGCGCCTCGGCACCCTCCCGGAGTACACGCCGCTCCGGCTGCGGGCCTGGACTCACACCCTCGGCTACCGAGGCCACATCCTCACCAAATCCCGCGCCTACTCCACCACGTACGCAGCGCTCCGCGCCGACCGCGCCGACCACCGCTACGTCGACGCCGCGACAGCCGATGATCCCGACGCTGTCACCGACGCGCTCTGGCGCTACATCGGCTCCGGCCACACCACCGGCGCAGCCCTCATCGCCGCCGGAATCGCCGAAGACCTCACGCAGTCCCGACAGCTCTACAAGGAGGCCAGGCGCGACGAGGCGTGGGTAGAGCCGCAGGGCTTGGGGGTGGGGCCGTGAGAGGTGGGAGCAACTTGCTCATGACGCCGGATGAGGCGGCTGCCGAACTGGGCGTGACGAAGCGGGTCCTCATGGACTCCTACCGACGTTGGGGCATCCCGTACCTGAAGGTCGGCAAGCATGTCCGATTCCGAACTCGCGATCTACACCACTGGGTTGACGCTCGGATGCAGCGTGGCTAGCTTCGAACTCAGTCACTAACCCATCAACATGTGGAGGGTTAACAAGCGTGGCGACCATCAAGAAGGAAGACTGCACCTGCCCCCGGCGCAAGAAGCCGACGTGTCCTCACAAGCCGTACCGGGTGACGTACCGCGAGCCCGGTGGCCGGGCAGGCAAGCCGCGACAGGTGTCCTTCAAGAAGCTCGAAGATGCAGAAGCCTTTGCGGTCAAGGTCGAGCGAGACAAAGACCTGGGAACGTACATCAACCCCAAGGCGGGGCAGAAAACGTTCGCAAAGATCTGGAACGAGTGGGTTGAGGCCGGAACCCTCGAAGAGTCCTCAAAGAGGAACTATCAGAGCGTCTTCGCCAACCACTATGAGCCGTTCTTCGGGACCAAGCCCATCGGCAGTATCACCCCGTCGATCATCCAGGAATGGGAGGCCGACCAGAAAGCGAGGGGGTACAAGGAGACGGGAATCAATGGACGTAAGAACGTTCTCTCGTCTGTCTTCAACTATGCGGTAGCGGCGGAGATCATCGGTCGTAATCCGTGCAAGAAGGCGAACCCGCGTAGGCGGTCAGGGCAGACGCTCACCCCGGTGACCGACGAAGACATCCCGACCATGGAGGAGGTGCTGGGGATCATCGCGGAGGCTCCCAAGCTGGTCCGCGCTGGGTTCTGGGCCATGGCGGGCTGCGGGACACGTCCGGGGGAGTCCCTGGCGCTGTCCGAAGAGTCGTTGGACTGGGAGCGCAGCATTCTCGCTGTGGATCACCAGGTCTCGGCTTATGGATGCCAGGAGATCTCAGGATATCGGCGCGGTGTGAAGCGGGGTACGAAACATCGCACCTTCGACCAAGCACGACAGACTCCGGTGCCCGATTCGATCAACGAGATCTTCAGCGATCACATCGATGCATTCGGTACCTGGGGAGATCGGGGATGGTTCTTTGAATCTCCCCGATTGAACGACCGCCACCCGTCCTATGACTGGTTCCTGGACCAGTTCAAGGCGGCGGTCAGGGCGGCGGGAACTCCGCAGTACACGCCCAAGAGTTTCCGGCACTTCTTCGTGTCGGAGGCAATCCACGCCGATATCCCGCTCTTCGAGATTGCGGCCTGGGTCGGGCACCGCACCACCAGGACGACAGAACTGGTCTACGGGCACCTCGTCCGCAGAGCGATGGACCGAGGTGCCCGAACCATGCACAACCGCCTGGGGTTGAAGCTGGCGCCCTTCAAGGGGCTGATCGTCCCGCCTCAGCTGGCTCCCGATGAAGTCGACGTCGACGACTGTGACGACGTGGCCTAGCGGGTACTCCGTGAAGACGTGTCGACCTGGTGCAGACTTCGGACCCCGAATGGGGTCCCTGTCACGGGCGGCCCGACTCGGCCGAAGTGTTCAGGATGTTCACACCCCGAAACAGTGCGGTGGGGCATCCGTGAGACACGGCGGCAACCTGTCCCGGTTGAGCCTTTCCGCAGTTGAAAGCCCCTCCTAGGACGTACGTCTGCGGGCCGCCGACCTTCTCCATCGAGCCCCAGAACTCAGGGGTCGTTCCCTGGTAGGCAACGTCTCGGAGCTGCCCGCAAAGGCGGCCGTTCTCGATCCTGTATGCCCTCTGCTGTGTGAACTGGAAGTTGTAGCGCTGCATATCGATCGACCACGACCGGTCGCCGACCACATAGATGCCGCGCTCGACGCCCCCGATCAGGTCCTCCGTCGAGAGCCCGCCCGGGTCCGGCTGGAGCGAGACGTTCGCCATGCGCTGGACCGGGACGTGCCCGGGCGAGTCCGCGAAGGCGCAGCCGTTGGAACGGCCCAGGCCCGTCAACTTCGCGATGCGGCGGTCGAGTTGGTAGCCGACGAGCGTGCCGTCCTTCACCAGGTCCCAGCTCTGCGCCGCCACGCCCTCGTCGTCGTACCCGACGGTCGCGAGGCCGTGCTCGGCGGTGCGGTCGCCGGTCACGTTCATGATCGAGGAGCCGTACGCCAGCTTGCCCAGCTGGTCGAAGGTGGCGAACGAGGTGCCCGCGTACGCCGCCTCGTAGCCGAGCGCCCGGTCCAGCTCGGTGGCGTGGCCGATCGACTCGTGGATGGTCAGCCACAGGTTCGACGGGTCCACGACCAGGTCGTACGTGCCCGCCTCGACGCTCGGCGCCCGCATCTTCTCGGCCAGCAGCGCCGGGATCTGCTCCAGCTCGGCGTCCCAGTCCCAGCCGGTGCCGGTCAGGTACTCCCAGCCGCGCCCGACCGGCGGCGCGATCGTCCGCATCGAGTCGAACTCGCCGGTCTTGCCGTCCACCGCGACCGCCGTGAGCTGCGGGTGCAGCCGGACGCGCTGCTGGGTGGTGACGGTGCCCGCCGTGTCCGCGTAGAACTTGTTCTCGTGGACGGTGAGCAGCGAGGCGTCCACATGCGCCACCCCGTCCGCCCGCAGCAGCCGCGCGCTCCAGTCGGCCAGCAGCGCGCTCTTGTCCTCGTCCGGTACGGAGAAGGGGTCGATCTCGTACGCCGAGATCCAGGTCCGCTCCGCGTGCACCGGCTCGTCCGCCAGCTCCACGCGCTCGTCCGAGCCCGCGGCGGCGATCACCTGCGCCGACAGCTTCGCCATCGCGACCGCTTGGGACGCGACCTTGGCGGCGGCGTCCATGGTGAGATCGACACCGGAGGCGAACCCCCAGGCGCCGCCGTGCACCACCCGGACCGCGTAACCGAGGTCCGTCGTGTCGGCGGACCCGGACGGTTTGGCGTCGCGCAGCCGCCAGGCCGCGCTGCGCACCCGCTCCAGACGGAAGTCGGCGTGGTCGGCGCCGAGCGCGCGGGCCCGCGCGAGCGCGGCGTCGGCGAGGGCGCGCAACGGCAGCGCCGTGAAGGCTGCGTCGATGGAATGAGGCACGGATGTCTCCTGTCGTGTGAGACGGTCGCTCCGATCATGTCGCGCTCGCGGGCCCTGTGCCCAGCCCTTTCTGTAGGGACCCCACAGCGCATCTTCCACGCCACTGTCACAGGTCGATTCCCCGTACACGTGCAGGTACCGATAGTTTGCGGAAGTACGAAACCGCTATCGAAAGGGTGATCCGTTGAGCCGCTCGGTTCTCGTCACCGGAGGAAACCGGGGCATCGGCCTCGCCATCGCCCGCGCTTTCGCCGAATCCGGCGACAAGGTCGCGATCACGTACCGCACCGGCGAGCCGCCCGCGGCCCTCGCCGAGCTCGGCTGCCTGGCCGTCAAGTGCGACATCACCGACGCCGAGCAGGTGGAGCAGGCCTACAAGCAGATCGAGGAGGCCCACGGTCCGGTCGAGGTGCTCGTCGCCAACGCCGGGGTCACCAAGGACCAGCTCCTCATGCGGATGTCCGAGGAGGACTTCACGTCCGTCCTGGACACCAACCTCACCGGCACCTTCCGGGTCGTCAAGCGCGCCAACCGCGGCATGCTGCGCGCCAAGAAGGGCCGGGTCGTCCTGATCTCGTCCGTGGTGGGTCTGATGGGCTCGCCCGGCCAGGCCAACTACGCGGCCTCCAAGGCCGGTCTCGTCGGGTTCGCCCGCTCCCTCGCGCGCGAGCTGGGCTCCCGCAACATCACTTTCAACGTCGTCGCACCCGGTTTCGTCGACACCGACATGACCAAGGTGCTCACCGACGAGCAGCGCACCTCGATCATCTCCGGGGTGCCGCTGGGCCGCTACGCGCAGCCCGAGGAGATCGCCGCCGCGGTCCGCTTCCTCGCCTCGGACGACGCTTCGTACATCACTGGTGCCGTCATCCCGGTTGACGGCGGATTGGGCATGGGTCACTGATCACATGAGCGGAATTCTCGACGGCAAGCGCATCCTGATCACCGGTGTGCTGATGGAGTCCTCCATCGCCTTCCACGCCGCGAAGCTGGCCCAGGAGCAGGGCGCCGAGGTCATCCTGACCGCGTTCCCGCGCCCCACCCTGACCGAGCGCATCGCCAAGAAGCTCCCCAAGCCCGCCAAGGTCATCGAGCTCGACGTGACCAACCAGGAGCACCTGGACCGGCTCGCGGGCCTGGTCAAGGACGAGCTCGGCAGCCTGGACGGCGTCGTGCACTCCATCGGCTTCGCCCCGCAGGACGCCCTCGGCGGCAACTTCCTCAACACCCCGTTCGAGTCGGTCGCCACCGCGATGCACGTCTCGGCGTTCTCGCTGAAGTCGCTGACCATGGCCTGCCGCCCGCTGATGAGCTCCGGCGCAGCGGTGGTCGGTCTGACCTTCGACGCGCAGTTCGCCTGGCCGCAGTACGACTGGATGGGCCCGGCCAAGGCCGCCCTGGAGGCCACCTCCCGCTACCTCGCCCGTGACCTGGGCAAGGAGGGCATCCGCTGCAACCTGGTCTCGGCGGGCCCGATCGGCTCGATGGCCGCGAAGTCCATCCCGGGCTTCTCGGACCTGGCGGACGTGTGGAACACCCGCTCCCCGCTGGAGTGGAACATGGCCGACCCCGATCCGGCCGGCCGCGCCATCGTGGCCCTGCTCTCGGACTGGTTCCCGAAGACGACGGGCGAGATCGTCCACGTCGACGGCGGCGTCCACATGATGGGTGCCTGACCCCGACGGATCACCGACGGCCGTCCTCCCCGCCCCGTGCGGACGGAGGGCGGCCGTCGTGCGTGTCCGGCCACTTCCCCGCAGACTGATCGAAGCGGACATGTCGGGCATCCGGTCCGTCCGGTCCATCTGGTCCATCCGGTCGGGGAGGAGGTGGGGCAGTGCGGCCCCTGCGGACAGCGCAGCGCCGAGCCGTCGCCCTCGTGGCGCTCCTCGCCGCGGTCCCCGTCTCCCTCGCGGTCCCGTCGGTCGTACGGGCCGCCACCGCCCCCGAGGAGCCCGCCCGGCCGGCTCCCCCCGAGCCCTTCGGGGCCGAATGCCGCACCTCGGTCCTGGGCTCGCACGTCATCGCGTACTGCCACAACCCGTATCCGGACACCGACCGGGTTCGGCTGCACACCCAGTGCGTGCGCTGGTGGGACATCGCCGCGGACGCGGCGCCGGTCGCGGTCGCCCCGGCGCAGACCGTGCGGCTCACGGACCGCTGCTGGAAAGAGGTACGGGCCGTGTGGGTCACTCATGAGAAGCCCGGCCCCAAGCAGACCGGCACCCCGACGCCCCGGCCCCGGCCGGCAGCCGTCGTGGCCGAGGAGCCGGAGCTCGCGGAGAACGGGGCGCCGGAGTCTCTGGTGCAGGACTGATGAAACGCGTGACCCGGCGACCTGGAAGGACCTGGGCCAGGCCCTAGGGCCTGGCCGGTGGATCTTGCCTGGGACGCGGGGGCGTGGCACGCCCATCTGCGGCGTTGTCGTCGGTTGCCGACGCTCCGCGTCGCCGCCCTCCTCCGCCTTGCAGCATTGGGGTCTCCCCTGCTCGAACGAGGTTGAGAGCTTGGGGAAGCACCACGCCCCCGCTCACCAGCACCGAAACGGCACCCCGTGCCGAAGGCGGCCAGATCCACCGGACAGGCCCTAGAGCCGTTCGCTCAGGCAGAAGAACGCGTGCCCCGCCGCCTCCGTCGCCGCCGTGTCCGCGTCGCCCGCCCGGATTGCCTCGACCAGACGCGCGTGGTCCATGTGGTTCTCCGGCCGGAGCTCGCGGCCCACGTCGTCGCGGAGCCAGTCGCGCAGGAGATCGCCGAGGTCCGCGTACAGCTCGGTCAGCACGTCGTTGTGCGAGGCCGCCACGATCGCCAGGTGAAGGGTCGCGTCGGCGGCGACGAACGCCTCCGCGTCACCGGACTCCCACGCCTGCTCGCGCCGCGCGAGCGCCGCGTCCAGCTGGGCCAGATCGCGCGGAGTGCGCCGCTCGGCGGCCAGCCGGGCCGCCGAGGACTCCAGGGTGGAGCGCAGTTCGGCCACATGGCGGGGGTCGGCGGTGGCGAACCGCCGGTGCATCACGCCCGCCAGCTCGCTGGTCGCGACGACGTACGTGCCGGAGCCCTGCCGGATGTCGAGCAGGCCGTTGTGCGCGAGCGCGCGGACCGCCTCGCGGACCGTGTTGCGCGCGACTCCCAGCTGTTCGACCAGCTCGGGCTCGGTGGGGATGCGCGATCCCACCGGCCACTCGCCCGAGGTGATCTGGTTGCGCAGCTGCGCGATCACCTGGTCGGCGAGGGGAGAGCGCCGCGGAGAGCTCAGCGTCATGCCGCTCCTTGTGTTCGGTGGCCGTCCAAAGCGATTGGACAACCAATCATCCCATGATTCTATGATGGACCCATGGCCGACGACGAGACCCGCACCCTGAGCCCCACGCCGGGCAGTACGCCCACCGCCTCCATTGAAGCCCCCGCGGGCGCGAACACGGACGGCATCGGCGTGCCCGCGGACGGCACGGGCGCCCGCGCGGACGGCCGGTCGGCGTGGACCACACGGCTCGTGCTCGTCGGCCTCGTGCTCGCCGCGATCAACCTCCGCCCGGCCATCACCAGCCTCGGCGCGCTCTTCGAGGAGGTGCGCGACGGGCTGCACATGAACGGCAGCGTCGCCGGTGTCCTCACCTCCGTGCCGCCGCTCTGCTTCGCCGTCTTCGGCGTCATGGCGCCGCGCCTGGCCCGCCGCTTCGGCCCCGCCGTGGTCGTCTGCGCGGGCATGGTCGCGATAGCCGGAGGTCTGCTCCTTCGCCCGTTCGCGGGCGGCACTCCGGGCTTCCTCGCCGCCAGCGCGCTCGCCCTGATGGGCATCGCCGTCAGCAACGTCCTGATGCCGGTGATCGTCAAGCGGTACTTCCCGGACCGGGTCGGCCCGATGACCGGCCTGTACTCGATGGCCCTCGCGCTCGGCACCGCCCTGGCCGCCGCCGCGACCGTGCCCATGACCGATGCCCTGGGCGGCAGTTGGCGCACCGGCCTGAGCGTGTGGGCGCTGCTCGCCGTCGTCGCCGTACTGCCGTGGCTGCTGCTCGTACGCGACTGGTCGGGGGAGCGGGACGGACGGGTGTCCGCCGCGCGGCGGGCGTCGCAGGCCGAGGAGGAGCCCGCCTTCCGGATCACCCGCAGCCGTACCGCCTGGGCGCTGGCCTGCTTCTTCGGCCTCCAGGCCACCGCCGCGTACATCACGATGGGCTGGATGCCGCAGATCTTCCGGGACGCCGGGGTGTCCGCCGGGACCGCGGGCGTGCTGCTGGCCGTGACGATGGTGATGGGCGTGCCGCTGGCGTTCGTCATCCCGCGCGTCGCCACCCGGATGCGGAACCAGGGCCCGATCGTCGCCGTCCTCGGCGCCTGCGGACTCGCGGGCTACGCGGGCCTCTATTTCGCCCCGGCCGCCGGCGCCTGGGCCTGGGCGCTGCTGCTCGGCATCTCCAACTGCGCCTTCCCGCTGGCCCTCACGATGATCGGCATGCGCTCGCGGACCAGCACGGGCGTGGTCCGCCTCTCCGCCTTCGCGCAGTCCACCGGCTACCTCATCTCGATCCCCGGCCCCACCCTGGTCGGCGCCCTCTACGACCGGACCGGCGGCTGGGGCCTGCCGATCGCGCTGATGGCGGGCCTGATGGTGCCGCAGATCTTGGTCGGAACGCTGGCGGGCCGGGACCGGACGGTGGAGGACGAAGCGGGGATGCGAGACTGAGCGCATGCCTGTGCTCGAACCGAACCCCCAGAACGGTCAGAAGAAGCTCCTCGTCGTGCTCGGCGCGATGCTGGCGATCACGGCGGTCATCGCCGTCATCGCCACCCTCGCCTCACCCTGACCCCCGCCCGACCCCCGGTTGCCCCACCCCTCCCGAGCAGCCTCCGCACGACCTTCGCCACCCCTCCTGACCTGGGGTGACGCGGCCGATGGTGGTGCTGGCCCCCCTGACCCCTAGGGGGGAAAGCCCCGGGGTAAGTGGGTGGGTCACCGGATGGGCGCGGGACGCCGTGATCCGTAGGTTCGAGGTACGTCAGCGACTCGACGTACGTCACCTTTTCGGATTTACGGAGGCGGCCATGCCGGCCATGAACACCCGGTCCACCCACCCGGCCACCGGCGACGCCGACTTCCGGCTCCCCTGGTGGGCGGTGGCGCTCCCGACGGTCGCGTTCGTCGTCCTGCTGGTGCTCATCACGGGCTCGCACGAAGCCGACGCCGCTTCCGGTGACCCCGCTCTCAGCCACCTCGTGGACCGCATCCAGCACGCCCTGTCCCGCTGAACGCCCTTGTCAACCCGGGCGGGAGAGCTCATCGACAGCCTGCGCCCGATGGCGTGATTCATGCGAAGCTGGGGGACATGAGCGTCGACACACCCCGCAGGATCGTCCTCCTCCGGCACGCCAAAGCCGACTGGCCCCAGGTGTCCGACCACGACCGGCCGCTCGCCGATCGCGGCCGTACGGACGCCACGGTGGCCGGGCGCCGGCTCGCGGACACCAAGATCACCTTCGATCTGACTCTCTGTTCGACCGCGGTCAGGACCCGCGAGACCTGGAAGCTGGCCGTGCACGAACTGCCGCACCGCCCCAGGACCGTGTACGAGGAGCGGCTGTACGAGGCGTCGCTGGGCGAGCTGATCGCCCTCCTCAACGAGACGCCGGACGAGGTGAACGACCTGCTTCTGGTGGGCCACAACCCCGGGATGCACGCGCTCGCGGACGCGCTGGCCGGCCGCGCCGAGGGCGATGTGCTGACGCGGATGAACCGCAGTGGCTTCCCGACCGCCGCCTTCGCGGTCGTCGAGTACACCGGCTCGTGGAAGTCGGTCGAGCACGGCGTCGGCACCCTGACGGACTTCTGGGCGCCGCACGACTGAGGACGCGCCCGTCGTATATATCGCGGTGCGGTACGACAGAAGGCCCCGGCGCGCACGCTGCCGGGGCCTTGTGCGTCCGCGCGTCAGTGGGGCTCGTCAACGAGCCCGTCGGCGGTCTCGACCTCCTCGCGGGTGATCCCGAGAAGGTAGAGGACGGCGTCCAGGAACGGTACGTTCACGGCCGTGTGGGCGGCCCGGCGGACCACCGGCTTGGCGTTGAAGGCGACCCCGAGACCGGCCGCGTTGAGCATGTCGAGATCGTTGGCGCCGTCGCCGATCGCCACGGTCTGGTCGAGCGGTACGCCCGCCTCGGCCGCGAACTCGCGCAGCAGCCGGGCCTTCCCGGCCCGGTCGACGACCGCGCCGGTGACGCGTCCGGTGAGCTTGCCGTCGACGATCTCCAGGGTGTTGGCGGAGGCGAAGTCGAGGCCGAGCCGTTCCCGCAGATCATCGGTGACCTGGGTGAACCCGCCCGAGACGACGCCCACTTGATAGCCGAGCCGCTTGAGCGTACGGATCAGGGTGCGCGCCCCCGGAGTGAGCCGCACCTCGGCGCGGACCTTGTCCACTACGGAGGCGTCGAGCCCGGCGAGCAGCGCCACGCGCGCGTGCAGCGACTGCTCGAAGTCGAGCTCGCCGCGCATCGCCTGGGCGGTGACCTCGGCGACCTCGTCCTCGCAGCCGGCGTGCGCGGCGAAGAGCTCGATGACCTCGTCCTGGATGAGCGTGGAGTCCACGTCCATCACGACGAGCCGCTGGGCGCGGCGGTGCAGCCCGGCCGAGACGACGGCGACATCGACGCCGAGCGCCGCGGCCTCGACGGCGAGCGCGGTGCGCAGCGGTGCGGTCTCGGTGCCGGAGACGGCGAACTCGACCGCCGTCACGGGGTACTTGGCGAGCCGGAAGATACGGTCGATGTTGCCGCCGGTGGCGGTGATCCGGGCCGCTATGGCCGCCGTGGACTCGGCGGTGAGCGGGTGCCCGAGCACGGTGACATGCGAACGCCCGCTGCCGCGCGGCCGGTTGTCGCCGATGCCGGAGATGATCTCGGCCTGGAGCTTCAGCGACTCCGCCCAGCTGTGCACGGTGGCCCGCAGCTCGCCCGCCGTGCTCACGGTCGGCTCGGTGACGAGCGCGCACAGGGTGATACGGCCACGGGTGACGACCTGCTCGATGTCGACGACGTCCACGGCGTAGGCGGCGAGGGTGTCGAAGAGCCCGGCGGTGATCCCGGGCCGGTCCTTGCCGAAGATCTTGACGAGGAGGGTGGGGACGTCGGCTCCGGCGGTCGCACCGAGCGGCTCGTCAGGGGTGTGACCAGCGGGGCGAGGGGGCTGTGATGCGCTCATGGTGATCCCACCGTATAGGCCCGGCCCGCGCCCCCGACGGCCTGTCCCGCCCACCGGACAGCGTGTCACCGCCCGTCGACGAATCGACAGCGGAGCGCCACCTCATCGTCACTTCCAGGTGATCCCACGGTCGCCGAGCGGGGTGCTCGCCGTATTTCCGGCGGCGCCGAGGAGCCTCACCCCGGTCCCGGCCGACCCCCGGTCCGATCTCGGCCGGGCCTCACCCCGAACCCCATGGCCTGCCCGCCGAAGGTGGTGGCGGCCTGTCCTGCGGCGGCTCCGGCGGGCGCTGCCGGGGCCGGGCGCGCTGCGGCGGGGGAGTCAGCGGCCCCGCCACCGTCGGCGCCCCGTGCACCCCCTGCTCGGGCGCGCGCAGATACGGGTTGGTCTCGTCGTGCGAGGGCCGGTACACCGGCGACGGGGTGTAGGGCCCGGGCCGCCGGTACACCTCGTCGGCGCCCGGTCCCGGAGCGGCCGGGGCCGGGTCCCGTTCGGCGAGCCCGGCCACGCGTCGCCCCGCCGCCCCCACCGCGTACGCGAGCAGCGCCCCGGCTCCGCCCGCGGCCGCGCCCCACGCCGCGCCCAGCACCAGGGCGAGCCCCGCGTTCCCGTGGAGCGCGATCCCCGCGCCGAACGCGTCGAAGCCGAGCACCGAGAGCGAGGCGTCGGCGGAGACACCCGTCAGCCACACCATCAGCGGCAGGGCGAGCGCGGTCACCGCACCCAGCGCCAGCGCGCACCGCCCGGCGAACGCCCCCGCCGAGACTCCGCGCACCGGCGTGCGCGATGCCGCGAGCACCCCCGCGTACAGCATCATCACGCCCAGCGCGACGGCCAACAGATAGACGCGGCTGTCCAGTTCGGCCAGTCGCCCCAGGCTCACCCGCTGGTCGGTTCGGACCCCGAGCAGCTTGTTCAGCGGGTCGGGCAGCACCTTCACCAAGGCGCCGCTCGCGTGCCCGCTCCACGGGACGAGCAGGCCGAGCGGGATCGCCAGCCACACGCCGTTCGGCGCGCCGAGCAGCGCGGCGCCCGCGATCCGCTTCGGGTGGTCGTCGCCGACGAGGGCGTACGCGGCCGCCGCGAGGCCCGCGAGCACCGCCACCAGGACCACCGCGACCAGCGCGGAGGCGGCCGGTCGCACGGTGCGGTGCGCCCACTCCCAGCCGGGCGGCAGCGGGGTGCGCCGGGAGGCGAGCAGCGCGATCAGCACCACGCCGAGCACCCAGAGCACCGCTCCCGCCAGCGAGTGCGCCGTGTTCACGGTGAACCCGACCCGCGCCTTGGCGTCGGCGAGTTTGCCGAGCCGGTCCGGCAGCAGCCCGCCGAGGTCCCCGAGGTCGCCGAGCCCGGGGATGGACACCCCGCCGGTCCCCGGCACCTTCGCCTTGTCGAGCCCCAGCGCTCCGCCGTCGATGGTGACGAGGTCGTGCCCGGCCCAGCCGAGCCCGGCGACCACGCCGACGAACAGCACCGTCACCCCGCCGACCCGCGCGGCGAGTTCCGCCCCGGGCAGCGTGGTGCCCGCCGCCCGCAGCGAGCGCAGGAAGAAGAACGCGAGCAGCAGCGCGCCCGCGAGCGAGACACCCAGTGGCGTGATGTCGATGGCCGTCCTCGCCTCGGCGCCGGTCAGCCCGAACGCCGAGACGTCCCCGGACGGGGTGACCGAACCGCCCGCGCCGAGCACCACCACGGCGGCGGTCATCGGCCCCAGCGCCCCCGCCGCGTCCGCGCCCAGCAGATGCAGCCCGAGGGCCGCGACGCCCGCCATCGCGACCAGCGCCCAGCTGACCGAGGCGACCGACGCGAGCAGCACATCGCCCCAGGGCAGCCGCCCGGACGCCTCTCGCGCCTCCTTCGCACCGGGGGTGGCGGGCGCTCCGGAAACCTTCTTCGCGCCCCTGTCGCCCATGCTCATCAGGACCCCCGGGATTTGCTCCGACTTGCCCCATTCGCGCATGATCCGTACGCAGTCATGGGTGGTTACTACTGTCCGGGGGCGTTTCACCCAAGTCAACGGCGCGTTCGTGCACGGCTGTTGCGGGACTGATACAGGTCTGTGCACGTAATTCACAAGGGCCGGGTTTCGGATACGAGCCTGGGCCTGAAATAGTTCCCCCCGATGTTCGCCATCCCTAGACTCCCTGTATCGGGGGATTGCTCGGGGGACAACAAGTGGGGCATGGAGTGCCGGAACTCGTACTGGAATTGAATGGCAGGACCTGGACGCTCGACGCGTCCCGGTCGTACACCCTCGGACGTGATCCGCAGGGCGACCTGGTCGTCGACGACGCCAGGGTCTCGTGGCGGCATGCCACGATCAGCTGGGGCGGCCGGAGTTGGGTCATCGAGGACCACGGCAGCACCAACGGCACCTATGTGCAGGGCCAGCGGATCCATCAGATGGAGATCGGGCCCGGCTCCTCGGTGCACCTGGGCAACGCGACGGACGGCCCGCGGCTGAATCTCACCGGTGCCGCCGCTGCCGCCGCAGCCGCGCCCGCCGGTGCCGGCGCGTACGCGCAGCCCGCGGCCGCCGCCCAGCAGGCGCCGCAGCAGGCCCCGCCGCAGCAGCAGCCCCAGCACGGCGGTCCCGGCTGGGCGCCTCAGCAGCCTCAGCAGGCGGCCCCGCAGCAGCAGGCGTGGCAGCAGCAGGCCCCGCCCGCGCAGCAGCAGCCGCACTTCCCGCAGCAGCAGGGCCCCGGCCAGGGCGCGGGCGCGCCGCCGGTCTACGGCGACCGCAGCCCCACCACGTTCCACCAGATGGCGCTCGGCCGGGTGATGCGCATCGGCCGTGCGCTGGAGAACGAGCTGGTCGTCTCCGACCTCCAGGTCTCGCGCCACCACGCCGAGTTCCACGCCACCCCCGACGGCCGGATGGAGATCCGCGACCTCGGGTCCCACAACGGCACGTACGTCAACGGTATGCCGGTCGCCAAGGGCGGCACCGCGGTGCTCGGCCCCAACGACATCGTCGGCGTCGGCCACTCGACGTTCCGTATCGTCGGCGACCGTCTTGAGGAGTTCGTCGACACCGGTGACGTCTCCTTCTCCGCCCGCCACCTC
Source organism: Streptomyces sp. NPDC048696 (assembly GCF_043198895.1). NCBI lineage: Bacteria > Bacillati > Actinomycetota > Actinomycetes > Kitasatosporales > Streptomycetaceae > Streptomyces > Streptomyces sp. NPDC048696. The sequence continues at coordinate 52,442 of NZ_JBICVJ010000026.1, forward strand.
ACGGTGACGGTCGACGGCGGCAAGGACATCCTCAAGGACGTCTCCTTCGGCGTCCCGGAGAAGTCGCTGATCGCGGTCATCGGCCCCTCGGGCTCCGGCAAGTCCACCCTGCTCAAGGCGCTCACCGGCTACCGGCCCGCCAACCAGGGCGACGTCCTCTACGACAACCGGAACCTGTACAAGCAGTTCGCCGAGCTGCGCCAGCGCATCGGTCTGGTCCCGCAGGACGACATCCTGCACAAGGAGCTGACCGTCAAGAAGGCGCTGAAGTACGCGGCCAAGCTGCGCTTCCCCGCCGACACCAGCGAGGCCGAGCGCCAGCAGCGGATCGACGAGGTCCTCGGCGAGCTCAAGCTGGACATCCACAAGGAGAAGAAGGTCACCTCCCTCTCCGGTGGCCAGCGCAAGCGCGTCTCGGTCGCCCTGGAGCTGCTGACCAAGCCGTCGCTGATCTTCCTGGACGAGCCGACCTCGGGCCTCGACCCGGGCATGGACCGCGATGTCATGCAGCTGCTGCGCGGGCTCGCCGACGACGGCCGCACGGTCCTCGTCGTCACCCACTCGGTGGCGGAGCTCGCGATCTGCGACAAGCTCCTGGTGATGGCGCCGGGCGGCTCGGTGGCGTACTTCGGTCCGCCGGAGGAGGCGCTCAACTTCTTCGGCTACGGCACCTGGGCCGATGTCTTCTCCGCCTTCGAGAACTACCGCGACTACGACTGGGCGGGCCGCTGGAAGGGCTCGCAGCACTACCAGATGTACGCCGCGGACATCGACGCCGTCGCCGCCCAGTCGGTGCAGATGCCGGCGCCGAACCAGATCCGCCCGCCCAAGCCGCAGGGCTGGGGCTCCCAGCTGTGGACCCTGATGCGGCGGTACACGTCGGTCATCGCCTCCGACAAGGGCTTCCTGGGCCTGATGGTCATCCTGCCCGCCGTCCTCGGCGCGGTCAGCGTGGTCATCCCGGCGAAGTTCGGCCTCGGCGCGCCGACCCCGCCCAGCCGGTTCAACAGCGACGCCGGCACGATCATGCTGATCCTCGCGGTCGGCATGTGCTTCTCCGGCGCGGCCAACTCCGTACGAGAACTGATCAAGGAACGGGTCATCTACGAACGGGAGCGGGCCACCGGCCTGTCCCGCTCGGCGTACCTGATGTCCAAGGTCATCGTGCTCGGCGTGATCACCGCCGTCCAGGGCGTCATCATCTGCGGCATCGGCTTCTCCACCCGGGACCTCCCCAAGGAGGGCCTGATCATGCCGCCGGCCGTCGAGATCTGCCTGGTGGTCATCGCGCTCGGCTTCACCTCGATGATGTTCGGCCTGGTCATCTCCTCGCTGGTGAAGACCGCCGAGAAGACCATGCCGCTGCTCGTCATGTTCGCGATCGTGCAGGTCGTCTTCACCGGCATCCTCTTCAAGGTCTTCGGCTCGATCGGCCTGGAGCAGTTCGCCTGGCTGATGCCGTCGCGCTGGGCCATCGCGGGCGCGGGCTCGACCCTGGACCTCGCGCATCTGATGCCGCCGTGGGACCAGAACCACCCCACCGACCTGGACCCGCTGTGGAAGCACTCGGCGAGCCAGTGGGGGATCAACATCACCGTGCTGATCTTCCTCGGTGTCGTCTGCGGCTTCGCGGTCGCGCGCCTGCTGCGCCGCCATGAGCCGGAGGTCATGCGGAAGTAGTCACCGCACAAAGACGGCGAGAGGGCGGCACCCCGCACGGGGTGCCGCCCTCTCGCCGTCTGCCGTCAGCGTCCGAAGAGGCGCGCGATCAGTAGGCGCCGTTGACGTTGTCGATCGAGCCGTACGTCTTCGCCGCGTAGTTCGCCGCGGCGGTGATGTTGGCGACCGGGTCGTAGATGTTGCTGGACGTGCCGGGCACGTGGAAGGCGTTGAACGTCGGCTGGATGACCTGGAGCAGGCCGATCGACGGGGTGCCGTTGACGGCGTTGACGTCCCAGCCGTTGACGGCGTTCGGGTTGCCGGTCGACTCCCGCATGATGTTGCGGTACAGACCGTTGTACGAACCCGGGATGCCCTTGTCCTTCATGATGTCGAGGGACTGACGGATCCAGCCGTCCAGGTTGTTCGTGTAGACCGGCTTGCGGGCGGCGGCGCGGCTCGCGGCGGCGTCCGCCTCGCGCTTCTTCGCCTCGGCCTCGGCCTTGGCCTTCGCGTCGGCCTCGGCCTGCGCCTTGGCCAGCTTGACGGCGGTGACCTGCTGCTTGGTGATGCTCTGCGCGACGTTCTTCGCGTTGGCACCGGCGGCGGTCACGGAGAAGGAGGCCGGCTCGGCGGCCACTGCGGTGCCCGACTCGCCGCTGCCCGGCAGGACCGAGAAGGCGAGGGCGGCGGCACCGAGGGCGGCGACGCCGGCAAGCGAGATCTTGTGCGTCTTGTTCAGACGACTGTGACCAGGGTTGCTGGACTCGGGCATGGCTGTTGAACCTCTTCCGAATGACGGGGACGGCACACGAAAGCGCCGCGGCGTGGAGCCGCAGCGCTGTGCGACGGGAGCCATTCTTAGCGGCCGCAAAATCCCGTGGCAAAGGTGTGACGTACGAAGCCGGATAGTGGATCAGGGGCGGGGAAAACCTGCTCCCCGCCCCCGCTGGCCCGGCTCACAGCGTCTTTATGCGTCCACTACGCTGCTTCGTAAGTGATGTGCGTCCTATGCCCGGGCTCACATCGGTCCCGTATCAGTTTCACCATCAGTTGCAAGAGCAATTCGGTGAGTGACGGTTGTCGTCCGGAAGTATGAGGTGGACGTCGCCGAACTCGTGCCAGAGGTAGAGCCCGGCCAGCGCCTCGGTGTACGCGGCGCCTATCGCGGCCCGCCCGGCGATCGCCTCCAGCATCAGCAGATGCGAGGCCTCCGGCTCGTGCAGCCCGGTCAGCAGCCCGTCCACCACGCGTACCCCGCGTCCGGGGGTGACAACCAGATCCGTCCACCCCGAGGCGGCCCGCACCACCCCGTCCGCCCCGGCCGCCGACTCAAGCGCCCGCACGGCGGTGGTGCCCACCGCGACGATCCGCCCACCCGTCACCCGCCACCGCCCTTGCAAGGAAGCGCTTCGCGCGCCCCTCCTTCTCGCCGCCCGAGCCGCGTTCACCAGCCAGGCCGTGGCCGCCGGCACCTCGAAGCGCTCGGGGTAGGGCGGCTCGTGCGCCTCCGCCGAGGCCACCCCCGTATGCAGGGTGATCGGCGCGAACTGCACACCCCGGCGCACCAGCTCCGCGACGATCTCCACCGTGAAGGGCCGCGCGGCGCTCGGCATCTCCGCCGAGCCCGCCCCGTCCGGCGTCGCCAGCGCGAAGACCGTCTGGTAGGCGGAGAGCGGCTGGTCGCGCGCGGTGTAGGAGTAGCGGATGGGCCGCCCGTACCGCCGCAGCAGCCCCGGCACGTCCGAGGCGTCCGTACGCACCCACCACAGCCGGTCCCCGGCCGCGCTCAGCGCCTCCTCCAGGACGAGCCGGTGCCCGCCCGGCAGCGCCACGGACGTCCACGCGCGCGTACCCGTGCGCCGGCGGGTGCTGCCCGAGGGCTCCGGGGTGCGCAGCTCGACCGCCCAGCGCCCGTCCGGGCCCAGCGTCGAGAAGTGCACCACCACCGGCTCGCCGTCCGCCGTGCCGTCCACCGCCGACGGCATGGTCGCCGACGTGTTGACCACCAGCACGTCCCCGGCCCGCAGCTGCCCGGCCAGCTCCCGGAACGCGTGATGGCTCACCTCGGTGCCCCGCGAGACCAGCAGCCGTACGTCGTCCCGCCCCGCGCCGCGCACCTCGGCCGGCACCGAGGCCAGCAGCTCCTCGGGCACCCGGATGGCGATGTCGGCCGTCATCATTCCCCCGCCACCAGAGCGGGGGCCGCGTACCGCCCGCTGGCCGGCCGCTCGTCCAGGAGCCGCAGGAAGCCGGGCACCGCCGACGCGGGCTCGGGCCGCCCCTCCTCGTCCCCGGGCACGGCGGCCCGGTACAGATCGGTCGCCATGTCGCCCGGATCCACCGCCCACACCCGCAGCCCCGGCTCCTCCACCGCCAGCACCGCCGCCAGCTGGTCGAGGGCCGCCTTCGACGCCCCGTAACCACCCCACATCTCGTACGCCTCGGCGGCCGCGTCCGAACTGACCGCGATCACCGTCCCCGCGGGCGAGACCCGCAGCAGCCCCAGGGACTCCTGCACCAGCCCGAGCGCCGCCACCACATTGGTCTCAAGAGCCGCCCGGAACCCGTCCAGCGGCTGCCTGTCCAGCGGTACGAGCGGCTCGGCGCCCAGCGCGCTCGCGTTGTGCACCAGCAGGTCGAGCCCGCCGAGCTCCTCGGCCGCCGCCACCAGGGCGCGGCGGTGGGCGGCGTCGGTCACGTCCCCGGCGAGCGGTACGACCTTGCCCCCGTGCCCGTCGAGCCCGTCGGCGCTCTCCTTCAATACGGACGCGGTCCTCGCGTCCAGTACGAGATCCCAGCCCCGCGCGGCCAGCGCCCGCGCCAGCGCCAGGCCGAGCCCCTTCGAAGCCCCGGTGATGATCGCTACCGGCATGATGTCCGTCCCCTCGGCGAGTGCCCGTCGTTCCGTGCCGTTGTCCGTGCCGTTGTCCATGCCCGCCGGCTGTTCTCGTCGTCCGTCTGCGTCGACCGTTCCCGTCGGCGGACCGGGCTCCTCCGGCCGACAGCCCCAGCGTCACTCCCCGCCCGTCCCGTCCACCTCAGCCGACCGCCCCAGCCGATCAAGGCACTTCGACCTAGTCCCCGGGTCCCGGTCCAGCGCCGTCCACAGGCGGATACGCGCCGTCACACCCCACGGGTACGGTGATCCCATGAGTCACCGACCGAGCTCCGGCCTCGCCGCCGTGAGCACCGCGCTCCTCGCGATGAGCAGGCATCTTGAGGTCCGCGACGTCCTCAAGACGATCGTCGCGTCGGCCCGCGAGCTGCTCGACGCGGAGTACGCGGCGCTCGGCGTCCCCGACGACCACGGCGGCTTCGCCCAGTTCGTGGTCGACGGCGTCAGCGACGAGCAGTGGAAGGCGATCGGGCCACTGCCGCGCCAGCACGGCATCCTCGCGGCGATGCTGCACGAGGAGAAGCCCGAGCGGCTCGCCGATGTGCGCAAGGACCCCCGCTTCGGCGGCTGGCCGGCCGCGCACCCCGACATGTCCGACTTCCTGGGCGTGCCGATCCGCGACGGCGAGGAGACGCTGGGCACCCTCTTCCTCGCCAACAAGCGCTGCCCCAAGCCCGACGGCGGCTGCGGCTTCACCGAGGACGACGCCGAACTGCTCGGCATCCTCGCCCAGCACGCGGCGATCGCCCTCACCAACGCCCGCCTCTACGAACGCAGCCGCGAGCTCACCATCACCGAGGAGCGCACCCGCCTGGCGCACGAGCTGCACGACGCGGTCAGCCAGAAGCTGTTCTCGCTGCGGCTCACCGCCCAGGCGGCCGCCGCCCTCGTCGATCGCGACCCGGCCCGGGCCAAGGGCGAGCTCCAGCAGGTGGCCGTGCTCGCCGCCGAGGCCGCCGACGAGCTGCGCGCCGCCGTCGTCGAGCTGCGCCCGGCCGCCCTGGAGGAGGACGGCCTGGTCAACACCCTGCGCACCCAGATCCAGGTGCTCGACCGCGCCCACAGCGCACAGGTCACCTTCGAGAACTGCGGGGTGCGGGCACTGCCGCCCGCCCAGGAGGAGGCGCTGCTGCGCGTCGCCCAGGAGGCCCTGCACAACGCCCTGCGCCACTCGCAGGCACAGCACGTCTCCGTAGTACTCGTACGACGCGGCCAGGGCGCGGCCCTACGGGTCGTCGACGACGGCAAGGGATTCGAGCCCCGCGCGGTCCGCCGGGCCGGCCGCCACCTCGGCCTGGTGTCGATGCGGCACCGGGCGAGCGGCGTGGGGGGCCGGCTCATCGTGAAATCGGCACCCGGTGAGGGCGCCACGATCGAGATGGAGGTGCCAGGTGGCTGACAGCATCAAAGTGCTCCTGGTCGACGACCACCAGGTGGTCCGCCGCGGACTGCGCACGTTCCTTGAGGTCCAGGACGACATCGAGGTCGTCGGCGAGGCCGCCGACGGCGCCGAGGGGGTCGCCCGCGCCGAGGAGCTGAAGCCCGACGTCGTCCTGATGGACGTGAAGATGCCCGGCATGGACGGCATCGAGGCGCTGCGCAAGCTGCGCACGCTCGCCAACCCGGCGAAGGTCCTGATCGTCACCAGCTTCACCGAGCAGCGCACGGTGGTGCCCGCGCTGCGGGCGGGCGCGGCGGGCTATGTGTACAAGGACGTGGACCCGGAGGCGCTGGCCGGGGCGATCCGCTCGGTGCACGCGGGCCATGTGCTGCTGCAGCCCGAGGTCGCGGGGGCGCTGCTCTCCCAGGACGACGCGGGCGCCGGCCAGGGCCGGGGCACCTCGCTCACCGAGCGCGAGCGCGAAGTGCTCGGATTGATCGCGGACGGCCGCTCCAACCGCGAGATCGCCCGGGCGCTGGTCCTCTCCGAGAAGACCGTCAAGACGCACGTCTCCAACATCCTGATGAAGCTCGACCTCGCGGACCGCACCCAGGCGGCGCTGTGGGCGGTGCGGCACGGGGTCGCGGGGTAGGTGCGGGGCCGACGATCCGTAAATACGGATCGTCATGCTCCGGTGAGAGATTCATACTGTCGGGTGGATGTCACCCGTCCGGCGCATCCCCTTCGTACGACAGGCGTTCTTCATGGCGTGCTGCGGCGCTCGCCGCAGCGAGACCAGGAGGAACCTGAAGTGAAGAACCTGAAGAAGGCCGCCGCCGTCGCCATGATCGCCGGAGGAATCGTCGCCGCCGGCGCCGGTGCCGCGTCCGCCCACGACGGAGCGAACGCGAACGGCGAGGCCAAGAACTCCCCTGGCATCGTCTCCGGCAACCTGATCCAGGCCCCGGTCGACGTCCCGGTCAACGTCTGCGGCAACACGATCAACGTGGTCGGCCTGCTGAACCCGGCGTTCGGGAACGAGTGCGAGAACAGCTGACTGCGCGCAGCGGTTCAGGGGGTAGCGGGTCAGGGGGCGAAGCTCCCGCTCGGGGGCCCGGGGGCGGTGCCCCCGGAAGCCCCGGCCCGCTACCCCCGCTCCCTCTCCTCCACCACCGCGTTGTACGCCGCGACCCGCGCCCGCCGGGCGACCCGCTCCACCGGTCGTAGCACCGCACTGCGCGCCGCCAGCTCCGACGCGCTCACCGCGCCCGCCACCGAGCGCCCCTCCGCCGCCTGCGCCACGGAGACGAGCAGCCCCACCCGCCGGGCCAGCTCCAACACCCGTACCGCACGCGGCGGGTAGCCGGGCGCCAGGACCTCGTCGTCCGCGCCCTCCGCGCGCGCCCGGTACGCGTCGATCGCCGCCTCCGCCGCCGGACCCGCCCCGGCGATGTCGAGCCGGGTCAGCGCCGCCGTCGCGTCCCGCAGCGCCTCCGCGAGCTCCCGCTCCGCCTCCCCGAGCGAGGGCACATCGGCGGGCGGCGCCTCACGTACCGCCAGGCAGTGCCACACCACCTCGGTGTGCACATCACCGGCCGGACCCGCCTCGCGGACCTCCGGCACCAGACCGTGCGGCGCCCCGAAGCCGACCACCGCCTCCCCGGCCTCCAGCGCCCGCGCGTTGAACTCCGGCGGCCCGCTGAGCCCCAGCGGATGCCCCGGCGCGGGCAGCGCGACCCGGAAGCCGCAGACGCCGAGCGCGCGCAGCCGCCCGAGCGCCAGCGTGAGCCCCACCGGCGCCGCCTCCCCGGGCAGCCCCGCCACCCGGTGCACCGTGTCGTCCCCGACGATCGCCAGCGCGGCGTCGTCCGGCGATACTTTCCCGGCCAACAGGGCGTTTCCCCATGCGGCCAGCCGACCTGAACGTGGTTCCGAGAACATGGGTCCAGCCTAGGGACTGGCCCTCACCGCAGGTCCACTCCGTCAGTGGCGTAGGTTTTGTCTGGGAGATTTCCCGGGGCCCTGCCCACAGGCACAGCCCGGACCTCAAGACGATTGCATGGGGAGACAACGCGCTCATGAGCGATGTACTGGAGCTGGTGGACGTATCCGTGGTCCGCGACGGACGCGCTCTGGTGGACGACGTCTCCTGGTCGGTCAAGGAGGGCGAGCGCTGGGTGATCCTCGGCCCCAACGGCGCCGGCAAGACCACCCTCCTCAACATCGCCTCCAGCTACCTCTTCCCGACCACCGGCACGGCGACGATCCTCGGCGACCGGCTCGGCAAGGTGGACGTGTTCGAGCTGCGCCCGCGCATCGGCATGGCCGGTGTCGCCATGGCCGACAAGCTGCCCAAGCGCCAGACCGTGCTCCAGACGGTGCTCACCGCCGCGTACGGCATGACCGCCACCTGGCAGGAGCAGTACGACGCCGTCGACGAGGAGCGTGCCCGCGCCTTCCTCGACCGGCTCGGCATGACCGACTACCTGGACCGGAAGTTCGGCACCCTCTCCGAGGGCGAGCGCAAGCGCACCCTGATCGCCCGCGCGATGATGACCGACCCCGAGCTCCTGCTCCTCGACGAGCCCGCCGCCGGTCTCGACCTCGGCGGCCGCGAGGACCTGGTCCGCCGCCTCGGCAGGCTCGCCCGCGACCCGTTCGCGCCCTCGATGGTCATGGTCACGCACCACGTCGAGGAGATCGCCCCCGGCTTCACCCACGTCCTGATGATCCGCCAGGGCAAAGTGCTCGCCGCCGGCCCCATGGAGACCGAGCTGACCTCCCGTAACCTCTCGCTCTGCTTCGGGCTCCCGCTCGTCGTCGAGCACCGCGGCGACCGCTACTCCGCGACCGGGCTCCCGCTGGCCTGACGCCCGGCCGTTCAAAGGTGCACTGTCCGTGACGGGGTGCCCGGACCTACCATGACCTCGTGAACGCATGGGTTTGGTGGCTGATCGCAGCAGCGGGTCTGGGCATCCCCCTCGTACTGACCGCGATGCCGGAGTTCGGCATGATGGCCGTCGGCGCGGTCGCGGGTGCCGTCGGCGCGGGCCTGGGCCTGGGCACCGTGGCCCAAGTGCTCGTCTTCCTGGTGGTGTCGGTCGCGCTCATCGCCGTCGTACGGCCCATCGCGGCCCGGCACAGCAGCGAGCGGCCCCAACTCGCCACCGGAATAGACGCGCTGAAAGGCCGTCAGGCGGTCGTCCTGGAAAGAGTCGACGGCAGCGGCGGCCGGATCAAGCTCGCGGGCGAGGTCTGGTCCGCCCGTACGCTCGACGACGGCCAGTCCTTCGAACCCGGCCAGCAGGTCGATGTGGTCGAGATCGACGGAGCGACTGCCATCGTGATGTGAACCATGCCAGGATCATCCGGGCCGGGAGCGTCAGCGCTTCCGGGCACTTCCTAGAGGCAAGAGAGGCACGGGGAACGCGATGCAACCGATCATCATCGTCCTGATCATTCTGGTGGTGCTGGTCTTCATCGCCCTGATCAAGACCATCCAGGTGATCCCGCAGGCCAGCGCGGCCATCGTGGAGCGCTTCGGCCGCTATACGAGGACGCTGAACGCCGGACTGAACATCGTCGTCCCGTTCATCGACTCGATCCGCAACCGCATCGACCTGCGCGAGCAGGTCGTGCCGTTCCCGCCCCAGCCGGTGATCACCCAGGACAACCTGGTCGTCAACATCGACACCGTCATCTACTACCAGGTGACCGACGCCCGGGCCGCCACCTACGAAGTCGCCAGCTACATCCAGGCCATCGAGCAGCTCACCGTCACCACGCTGCGCAACATCATCGGCGGCATGGACCTGGAGCGGACCCTGACCTCCCGCGAGGAGATCAACGCGGCCCTGCGCGGCGTCCTCGACGAGGCCACCGGCAAGTGGGGCATCCGCGTCAACCGCGTCGAGCTCAAGGCGATCGAGCCGCCGACCTCCATCCAGGACTCGATGGAGAAGCAGATGCGCGCCGACCGTGACAAGCGCGCGGCCATCCTCCAGGCCGAGGGTGTCCGGCAGTCCGAGATCCTGCGCGCCGAGGGCGAGAAGCAGTCCGCGATCCTGCGCGCCGAAGGTGAGGCCAAGGCGGCCGCGCTGCGCGCCGAGGGCGAGGCCCAGGCGATCCGTACGGTCTTCGAGTCCATCCACGCGGGCGACCCCGACCAGAAGCTCCTCTCCTACCAGTACCTCCAGATGCTCCCGAAGATCGCCGAGGGCGACGCCAACAAGCTCTGGATCGTGCCCAGCGAGATCGGCGACGCGCTCAAGGGCCTGTCCGGCGCGTTCGGCAACCTCGGCAGCGGGATGCCCGGCTTCAACACCGGAGCCGAGCGCCGCGAGGAACCCCCCGTCGACTGACGCGAGTTGGCGCGACGGCGGACGCGAAGTCCACGGTGCGACCCGGACGACTGTCTCCTTCACACAAGCGTGCATGATCAGTACGGCCCCTCGACCTCCATGGCGGGGAGGCGTCTCACTGATTGTGTAAGGAGATGGCCTTGTCCATCTGGGAAGCACTCGCGGTCTTCGCGGCCGGCGTCGGCGCCGGCACCATCAACACGATCGTCGGCTCCGGCACCCTGATCACCTTTCCCGTGCTGCTGGCCACCGGTCTCTCGCCGCTCACGGCGAACGTGTCCAACACCCTCGGCCTGGTCCCCGGCTCCATCAGCGGGGCCATCGGCTACCGCAAGGAACTGAGCGGCCAGCGCCACCGGGTCCTGCGCCTGGGCGCCGCCGCCCTCATCGGTGGACTGACCGGCGCGATTCTGCTGCTCGCCCTGCCGTCGAAGGCGTTCGACGCGGTCGTCCCCGCACTGGTCGGCCTGGCGCTGCTGCTCGTCCTGTTCCAGCCCCGCATCGCCGCAGCGCTGAGGCGCCGCCGCGAGGTCACCGGCACCGAGACCAACCCCGACGGCGGGGTCCTGCTCCTCGTCGGGCTCTTCCTCGCCAGCATCTACGGCGGTTACTTCGGCGCCGCCCAGGGCGTCCTCTATCTCTCCCTGATGGGCCTGCTGCTCCACGAGAGCCTGCAGCGCGTCAACGCCGTCAAGAACATCCTCGCCGCCGTGGTCAACGGCGTCGCGGCCCTCTTCTTCCTCTTCGTCGCCGACTTCGACTGGACATCCGTCCTGCTCATCGCCGTCGGCTCCACCATCGGCGGCCAACTAGGCGCAAAGCTGGGCCGCCGCCTGAAGCCCACGGTGCTGCGCGGCGTGATCATCGCGGTGGGGGTGGTGGCGATCGTGCAGCTGGTGCTGCGCTGAAAAGGATGGGGCCCGCCGCGAAAAGCGGCGGGCCCCATCCGTTTGCGGGGCGCAGCCCTGTGGTTGCGGGGCGCAGCCCCTTGTCCTTGTCCTTAAGGGGCGCGGGGCTGTGTCATTGTGCGGCTCCGCCGCGTGGGCGCGCCCAGCCACGCACGGCCCGCAGTCGAAGAACCGCACAAGAATCACGCCGCCCCGCGAGCCAACCACTCCGGCAGAGCGGACCGATCCCCGGCCGCCATGCCGAGCAGCATCGCATCAGCGGGCGACGGCACGAACGGCGCCCGCAACAGCGGCATCCCCGCCTCCTCCGGCGTCCGGTCGGCCTTGCGGTGATTGTCCTCCGCACACGACGCCACCGTGTTCAACCAGCTGTCCCGCCCACCCTGCGCCCGCGGCACCACATGGTCCACGGTCGTCGCGCGCCGCCCGCAGTACGCGCACCGGTGCTGGTCCCGGACCAGCACCCCCCTTCTCGACCACGGAGCCTGTCTTCGGAACGGCACCCGTACATAGCGGCAGAGCCTGATCACCCGCGGCACCGGTATCTCGACGGCGGCCGCACGCATCCTCAGCTCGGGATGCTCCTGCTCGACGACGGCCTTGTCCTGGAGGATCAGCACCACGGCACGGTTCAGCGTCACCGTCGACAGCGGCTCGAAGCTCGCGTTCAGTACCAGTGTGTCCCGCATAATGCCCACCTCCGCGTAGTGCCGGCCCACCCCCTGGCGGGCTTGGATCAACTCTGGCCGGGCTCGCCACAACGGACAACGCATTAAAAATGCCCTGCTCTGATCTCTCCAAGACCAGAGCAGGGCAAACAATGAAGGAACGATCAGCTACCTGGAGTCAGCTGTTCGAGGGACCGGTGTACGTGCCGATCAGCTGGGCGCGTCCCACTGCGTGGAAACGCAGATGGAATCCGACGACGGCGGGGGAGGCGTCCGTGTCCGGCCCCAGTTTCTCCGAATCCACCGCGTAAACGGTGAAGACATAGCGGTGCGACTCCCCGGCGGGTGGAGCCGCCCCGCCGAAGTCCTTCGACCCGTAGTCGTTACGGACCTGGACCGCCCCGGCGGGCAGCCCCTCGAACTTCCCGCTGCCCGCGCCCGCCGGCAGCTCGGTCACCGACGCCGGGATGTCGAACAGCACCCAGTGCCAGAACCCGCTGCCCGTCGGCGCGTCCGGGTCGAAGCACGTCACCGCGAAGCTCTTCGTCCCGGCCGGGAACCCCTCCCACCGAAGGTGGGGCGAGGTGTTCCCCGCCGCGTAGACCTGGGCGTCCTTCAGTGCCGCGCCCTCTTGGACGTCGTCGCTCACCACGGTGAACGACGGCACCTCGGGGTGGAAGTCATGGGGAAGCGGCGGCCTCTTGAGCTCGCTCACGCGGGAACCTCCTGATCGGTGTCCAGTGATGGGGCCGAGCCTAGAACCAGTTGCGCCTGCCGCCGACCTCCGCCAGCCACTGGTGCAGATACGCGGCCCAATCCGTCCCCTGGAAGTCGTACAGACCGACCTGGAACGAGCGGTACGAGTCGCTGCCCTCGCTGAACAGGCCCGGCTTCTTGTCCATCTCCAGGACCACGTCCATGGCGCGGTCGTCCGCGACGAACGTCAGCTCCACCTGGTTGAGCCCGCGGTACTCGGACGGCGCGTAGAACTCGATCTCCTGGTAGAACGGCAGCCGCTGCCGCGTCCCACGGATGTGCCCGCGCTCCATGTCCGCGCTCTTGAAGCGGAAGCCCAGCTTGATGAAGGCGTCGAGGATCGCCTGCTGCGCCGGCAGCGGATGCACGTTGACCGGGTCCAGGTCACCCGCGTCGATCGCCCGGGCGATCTCCAGCTCTGTCGTCACACCGATGTGCATTCCGCGAAGCGGCTGCCCGTCGACGGTCGTGACCGGCGTCTCCCAGGGGATCTCCAGACCGAACGGCACCACGTGCACCGCGCCCGCCTTCACCTCGAAGGCCCCGCCGAGCCGCACCTTGGTGAACTCGATGTCCTGCTTGGTCTCGTGGTCACCGCCCTCGACCTCGACCCGCGCCTGCAGTCCGACGGACAGCCCCTCGATCTGCTGGTCCACGGACCCGCCCTGGATGCGCACCTCGCCCTGGACGACACCGCCCGGCACCACATTGGCCTCGGTCAGCTCGGTCTCCACCGAAGCGCCCCCGGCCCCCAGGCTCGCAAGCAGACGCTTGAACCCCATACTCTTCCCTCCATAGATCCTGCCCCTGGTGAACGCACGACCACGGGCTCCGGTTCCGCGCCGCCAACCGCTACGCTCGTACGCCATGATCGCGGGCCCGGAACGTACGCCACTGACACGCGCCTTCTTCGACCGCCCTGTCCTGGAGGTCGCCCCCGACCTGCTCGGCCGCACCCTGGTGCGAAGCACCCCCGACGGCCCGGTCGAGCTGCGCCTGACGGAGGTGGAGGCGTACGACGGAGCCAATGACCCCGGCTCCCACGCCTTCCGGGGCCGGACCGCTCGTAACGGCGTGATGTTCGGGCCGCCCGGACACGCGTACGTCTACTTCACCTACGGGATGTGGCACTGCCTCAACCTGGTGTGCGGACCCGAGGGCCGAGCGAGCGGGGTGCTGCTGCGGGCGGGCGAGATCCAGGTGGGCGCGGAGCTGGCCCGCAAACGTCGAATCTCGGCCCGAAATGACAAGGAACTGGCCAAAGGCCCGGCCCGCCTGGCCACGGCCCTGGACATCGACCGGGCCCTGGACGGTACGGACGTCTGCTCCGGCCCCGAAGCCCCGCTGTCCGTACTCATGGGGACGCCCCCCGGCCCCGACCTGGTGCGCAGTGGTCCGCGCACCGGAGTGGGCGGCGAGGGGGCCCCACATCCCTGGCGTTTCTGGATCTCTGACGACCCGACAGTCAGCCCCTACCGCCCGCACCAGCCACGCCGCCGCGCAACTTGACTCGGCCCCGCCGGACGCCTAACGTAGCCCGAGCCGCTTGAGACGGGCCCTGCTGTTCAGCAACCCGAAGCGGCCACCCACTACCTACGACTGACCCGAACGGGTCCCTGTTTCGGCATGCCGAAATTCGGATTCAGCGGCTCGATTATGAGCGGCAGGGGAAATCAGCTAAAGTAGTGACCACGCCGAAAGGGAAAGCGCGAAAGCGAAAACCCCGGAAAGCAAATCCCGCCGACACGGGAATCGGACACGAAAGAGTCTGATAGAGTCGGAAACGAAGGAAGCGCCCGGAGGGCCCGGAAACGGGAACAAAGGAAGCGTCCGTACCTTGAGAACTCAACAGCGTGCCAAA
>NZ_JBICVJ010000027.1:0-64517 GCF_043198895.1 Streptomyces sp. NPDC048696
TGGGGGGGGGGGGGGGGGGGTGGGGGGGGGGGGGGGGTGGGGGGGGGGGGGGGCGCGGGGGGGGGCCGCCCCCCCCCCCCCCCCGGGGGGGGGGGGCCCCCCCCCCCCCCCCCCCCCCCCCCCCCGCGTCCCAGGCCAGATCCACCGGACAGGCCCTAGGGCGTAAGCGGCGGACGCGCGCCCTGGTCGCGACGGTCGCCGGGGGACGACGTGGGCCCGGCGTCGTCGCGGATCACCTCACCCTGCACCACCTTGCCGTCCGGCTGGTGAATACGGGCCTGTGTGAAAGCGTCGCCGAGGCTGCCGGGCGCGGCCATGCGCATCCGCTTCTCCAGCGAGCGCTCGGCGAAGCGGCCGACCGCCTTGCGCACCGGCGGAATCAGGCAGAGCAGCCCGAGCACGTCGGACATCAGCCCCGGGACGATCAGCAGCAGGCCGCCCAGCATGGTGAGCGCGTTGCCCTCGCTCCCGGCCTTCGGCGCGGGGCCCGGCGCCCCGGACTGCTGCTGCTGAAGCTGCTCGGTGAGGCTGCTGAAGGCGCGGCGCCCGGCCCGCTTGATCACGTATCCGCCGAGCACGGCGCCGCCGACCAGCAGGGCCAGCACCGTCAGCCCGCCGGCGGCACTCGCCACCATCATCAGCAGCCAGATCTCCACCAGGAGCCAGGCGGCGATCCCGAGCGGGACCAGGGTGCGGGCGCGGGACCGCTTGGGCGCGGTCGGGGGCGGTGTGCCGGTCATCATGCTCCCAGTGTGCCTGGGAGCATGACAGGACGGCGTAAAGGGGGGATCAGGGCTCCGGGACCGAGGTTCGCGCGGGGAGAGCCGCCGTCCGGGGTCAGGAAGGCCTGCGGCGATCAGGAGGGCTTGCGGCCCAGGATCTTGTTGGCGCGGGCGCCGACGCCCCACGCCGTGACCCGCCACAGCGCCTCGACCACGATGTCCTTGCTCATCTTGGAGTCGCCGTACTCGCGCTCCATGAACGTGATGGGCACCTCGACGACGTGGTACCCGGCGGCGATGGCCCGGCGGGCCAGGTCGACCTGGAAGCAGTAGCCCTGCGAGGCCACCTCGTCGAGCCCGAGGCCCTCCAGGGTCTCGCGCCTGAACGCCCGGAAACCGCCGGTGACGTCACGGATCGGGACCCCCAGGAGCAGCCGGGAGTACGTGGAGCCGCCGCGCGAGAGGAACTCGCGGGACTTGGGCCAGTTCACCACCCGGCCGCCCGGCACCCAGCGCGAGCCGAGGACCAGGTCGGCGCCCTTGAGCGCGGTGAGCAGCCGGGGCAGCTCCTCGGGCTGGTGCGAGCCGTCGGCGTCCATCTCCACCAGGACGCCGTAGCCCTCGTCCACGCCCCAGCGGAAGCCCGCGAGGTAGGCGGCGCCCAGCCCCTCCTTGCCCTTGCGGTGCAGGACGTGGACGTTCTCGTCCGTGCCGGCCAGCTCGTCGGCGATCTTGCCGGTGCCGTCGGGGCTGTTGTCGTCGGCGATCAGGACGTGGGCCTCGGGGACCGCCGCCCTGACGCGGGAGACGATCGGCTTGATGTTCTCCGCCTCGTTGTAGGTCGGGATGATCACCAAGGCTCTGCCGAGCGGGCCGTATCGCCTCTGACCGCCGTCGTTCACTGCTGCCCCTTATTGTCCGTACGCAGGGCTCCACCATAGCGAGCGGTCCGGGTGGCGGTGCACCGCGAGGTCCCGGGGTGTCGGAATGGGGGCCCGGCGCCCTTCGGGCCGGCCTGGGACCCGCTGGCTGCGGGCCGAACTGGAGCCGTTGTCTACTGAACGTCCGGGCCCCATCCGGGTCGCACCCTCCCCCGTGCTCCAGCGGAGCAGGGGGGATCCCCCCGAGCGGCAGAAAACCTTTCTGCCGACCGGACGTCCTGCGGTGGACCCGGCCGAACCTACCGGCCGGTGGCCGCTTCCTGTCAACAGTCGTGCGACCTGCGGTGTCGAGACGAAGCCCCAGGTCAGTAGGGAGGATCCGCAGGTGGCGACGGCGCCGGGACGGCAGCCTGTCGGCGGTACGAACCGTCCTTACGTCACTCGTTCGGCCGGACGAAGACCGTTTGTCCGAACACCACCGTGCGCAGACAGACGGGCAGCTCGGCGCCCGGCGTGAGGTCCGGCAGGCCCGGGGTGCCCGAGCGCGGGTCGGTCGACCAGCGCGCCACCCGGTCGTCGGGGGCCTGCACCACGAGCTCGTCCGTGCGCCACACCGCGTAGTCGGCGGGCGCGCCCGGGACCAGGGTGCCCGCGTCGTCCCGGCCCACCGCGCGCCAGCCGCCCCGGGTGTGGGCCGTGAAGGCGGCCCGGACCGAGACGCGGTGCTCCAGGGTGCGGTGGAAGGCGGCCGCGCGGACGGTGCCCCAGGGGTCGAGCGGGGTGACCGGCGAGTCGGAGCCGAAGGCGAGCGGCACCCCGGCGCGCAGCAGGGCCGCGTACGGGTTGAGGGTGCGGGCCCGCTCTACGCCCAGGCGCTGGGCGTACATGCCGTCCTCACCGCCCCACAGCGCGTCGAAGGCGGGCTGCACGGAGGCGGTCAGGCCGAGCTCGGCGAAGGCGGCGACGGTCTCGGGGGTGAGCATCTCGGCGTGCTCGACGCGGTGCCGGGCGGCCCGCACACGCGCCAGGCCCACCTTGCCGGCGGCCGCGCGCACGCCCTCGACGACGGCGGTGACGGCGGCGTCCCCGATGGCGTGGAACCCGGCCTGGAGCCCCGCCTCGGTGCAGGCCGCCACATGCGCGGCCACATCGGCCGCGTCCAGGTGGGCGGTGCCGGTGTGGGCGGCGTCGGCGTACGGGGTGTGCAGGCAGGCGGTGTGCGAGCCGAGGGCGCCGTCGACGAACAGGTCGCCGGCCGCGCCGATCGCGCCGAGCTCCCGGATGCGGTCGGCGTCCTTGGGGCCGGTGACGCGGTCGGCCCAGTAGCCGAAAACGCGCGGGCCCGCCTCGTCGCGGGCCAGCTTCAGGAGCGCGGTGAAGTCGTCCTCGTCGGAGATCTCGGGGCCGCCGCACTCGTGGACCGTGCCGATGCCGAGCGAGGCCGCCCGGGCCAGCGCGGCGCGCTGGGCCTCCTCGCGCTGGCGCGGGGTGAGCGCGGCGTGGGCGACGGCCCGTACCGCGTGGTGGGCGGCGCCGGTCAGCGGGGCGTCGGGGTGGTAGCCGTCGAGGGCGGTGGCATTCGGGACGCGGTCCAGGAGCGCGGTGGTGGCGACGGCCGAGTGGACGTCGATGCGCGGCAGGTAGAGCGGGCGCCCGCCGGTGGCCTCGTCGAGCTCGGCGCGGGTGGGCGGCGTCCGCTCGGGCCAGCGCGCGGCGTCCCAGCCGTGGCCGAGCAGGACGTCGTCGTCGGGCCGGGACGCGGCGTGCGCCCGTACCGCCGCAAGGGCTTCGGCGCGGGTGCGGGCGGACGACAGGTCCAGGCCGGTGAGCGCCAAGCCGGTGGCCGTGGTGTGCACATGCGCGTCGGTGAACGCCGGGGTGACCAGGGCCCCTTCGAGGTCGATCACCTCGTCGACGCCGGACGCGAAGGCGTCGGCCGCGCCCTCCGAGCCGACCCAGGCGACATGCCCGCGCTCGACGACCATGGCGGTGGCGAACGGATCGGCCGGGCTGTGGACGTCCCCGCCGCGCAGCAGCACGGTGCGGTGTTCGCCCTCGCGGTCGGACAGCGGGGCGACGGTTCGGGCCGGCAGGGCGGCGGCACTCTCGGAACTCATGGGAACAGCCTAGATACGCGGCGGCCGTGCCTCGTACGGGGTCGAGAGAACGACGGTCGTGCGGGTGGAGACTCCGGCCAGGGTGCGGATGCGCGTCAGCAGGTGCTCCAGCTCCAGCGGCGTGGCGACGCGCACCTTGAGGATGTAGTTCTCGTCGCCCGCGACGCTGTGGCACGCCTCCAGTTCCGGCACTCCCGCCAGGCGGTCCGCGATGTCGTCGGGCGCGCTCGGGTCGAACGGCTTGACCGAGATGAACGCGGTCAGCGGCAGCCCCACCGCCTCCGGGTCGACGACGGCCGCGTAGCCGCGGATGACTCCGCGCTGCTCCAGGCGGCGTACCCGCTGGTGCACCGCCGAGGTGGACAGGCCGGTGGCCTTGCCCAGGTCGGTGTAGCTCATCCGCCCGTCCTTGACGAGCAGATCCACGATCTGACGGTCCAGCTCCTCCATACGGATCAACCTATTCCCCCAGGTCCCCTCCGGCACAGTCGGCGACAACCGGAAGGGGCACCTGCGGGCGGCATGTGACGAATACCACAGGGCTGTACGGGGCTGTGGCGGGGTCGCGCGGTTACGGCGGGGACATGGCGGGAATTGCTTGCTGTGGTCGCGGCGACGGCACCCATGCCGGCCCACCCGAGGGGGAGAAACCCAATGCAGAACATGAAGCGCGGCGGACGTGTGTCGGATGAACGCACCGGTCCGGAGCCCGTCGATCCCACCGTCGAGGACGAACTCGACGACGAGGTGCCGGCGGACGCCTACGACACCCTGGAGATGTTCCGGGTGATCTGCCCGGACTGCGCGCAGCCGATCGCGCTGCTCGCGGACGAGACCGTCCTGCCGGAGCACGCGCTGTGCCCGAGCCCGTGGAACCCGTTCGGCCTCACCGTGTGCGCCGGGACCGGCCGCCCGGCCGCGCAGAGCAGGCCCGCGGACACCTCCCTGGACGTCCAGGAGCAGGACACCGCGCTGCTCCTGACGCTCCCCCAGTCCCTGGACTGGCGCACCCAGCCGTTCTCCCACGTCGGCGGCCCGGGCTCGCGCCCGATGCGCGTCCCGGGGATGCGCCGCGCCGCCTGAGCACCTCACTTCCAGTACGTGCCGCGCACCATCGCCTCCAGGCTCGCCCGGTGCAGGATCAGTGCGTCCGGGTCGTCGGGGACCCGGACCTCACCGAAGTGCAGCTGGCGGTAGGCGATCCTGAGCATCACGATCGCGTGCCGCAGCGCGGCGTAGAGCGTGTGGAACTCCATCGCGCGCGGGGTGTGCCCGGTCAGCTCGGCGTACCGCGCCTCGATGTCGGTGCGCCGCAGGAAGTCCGGCAGCCCCGGTTGGCCGAAACTCACCGTCAGATCCTGGAAGAAGCGGTGCAGGTAGACGGTCCAGCCGAGGTCGAGCTCGCGCGGGCCGAACGCCGCCATCTCCCAGTCGAGTACGGCGGCGGGCTCGAAGCCGTCGTAGACGATGTTGCCGATCCGCGCGTCGCCCCAGCAGAGCACCGCGGCGCCCTCGTCGGCGGGCCAGTGCGCGTCGAGCCAGGAGAAGGCCGACTCGATGAGGGGCGAGCGCGGCAGCCCCTCAACCACCCATGCGTAGTACGCCTGTTGGTCCGCGACATGGCGGCGCAGCGGTGATCCCTCGCCGGGCGGCAGCAGGAAGGCGGCCGCCCCGGCCGGGACCTGGTCGTGCAGCCGGGCGAGGACGCGGACCGTGGCGTCCTGCAGGCGCGCCCGCTCGGCGTCGCTCGCGCGGTGCAGCCAGTTCCCCTCGTACGTGTACGGCATGACGTCGGGCGGCACGCGCCCCTCGGCGCGCTCCATCACGAAGAACGGCGCACCCAGCGCCGTGGGGTCCTCTTCCAGCCACAGCACCCTCGGCACCGGGACCTCGCTGTGCTCGGCGACCAGCCGCATCACCCGGTGCTGGCGGGCCATGTCGTAGACGGGGAAGACGGAGTACGCGGCCGGGTCGGCGGCGAGGCGCAACGCGCACGCCCGCACCGGCGCCTGCGGGTGGTCGAGGCCGAAGAGCAGGGTCTCGCTCGACATGCCGTTGGAGGACGGCACCTGGATGTCCGTGACCTTGGCGCCGGGCAGCCTGGCGTCGAGCCAGCCGGTGAGCCTGCGGCCGAGTGCGTCGGGGTCGCGCGTGGTGGTGCGGGGGCGTGGCGCCGTGGCCATGGCGTGTCCCTTCTCAAGCGGGGCTCTTCGGGGCGGGACCTGCGCGTTCAGGGCGCGACGGACGTGAAGTCCGTGAAGCCGCTGGGGTCGTGGCGGCCGAAGCTGCCGTGTTCGAAGATGCCGTAACCGGTCCGCCCCTCCAGGGTGAAGCGGGCGGCGTGGTCGGTGACCCCGTAGGCCGCCATGGGGTGGGCGGCCGGGTCGGAGAGGTCGTACACCCGCCGGTCGGTCCAGGCCCGGCCCCGCCAGGTGCCGTGCTGCCAGTCGTCGGCGGGCGGATATCCGGCGCCGATCGCGAGCGGGGACGAGGTGAGGACCTCGACGCCGAGTTCCAGCGGCTTGCCGGCGGCGTCGGTGAGATGGACGGCCGCGCGTTCGGGGTGGCGGGTGCCGGGGCGGTAGACGATGTCGGCCCGGGGCCAGCCGAGTTGGGCGTCGGGATGGCCGTCGCGCACGAGGACGGCCTCGTTGAGGGTGCGGTAGCCGTCGGCGTCCTCCTGGGCGATCACCATCAGGAAGCGGTCCTCGAAGCGGACCGGGACCCAGAGCCAGTGGAACCCCTCGGGCCGGTACTCCTCGCCGCGCCCGGCGTCCTCGCCCGGGATCGGCCGCACCCCCCAGCTGCGGTCCCGGGTGCCGGTCCACTCCCCCGCGGTGACGGATATCTCCTCGCCCGCGACCCGGACGACCCCGGCGCAGCGGCCCGCCTGGACGAACCGGCGCCCTTCCAGGGTGAGCCGGTCGCCCCGGCGCTGGACGTGGTGCGGCTCCCACACGGCCGGGAAGTCGGCCTGCCAACTGATCTCGTACGACAGCGAGTCGGGGTCGGCCGGGTCGGCGGCGCAGTGCAGGGTGAGGCGGCTCAGCGGCTCGTCGACGGTGATGCGCAGCGGGCCGACCGAGAGGTTCATCCGGTCGTCGGTGAGCGCGTCCGAGGCCCGTACGGCGTGCAGCCGCCCGCCCAGGCGCAGGGTCGCGTAGGCGTCGATGACCCCGGTGTTGGGGTAGACGCCGAGCCCGGCGATCAGCAGCGCGCGGCCGTGGTGGTCGAAGACGTGGAAGATGCAGCGGTCGTAGGCGTTGCGGTCGCCGGTGGCGACGTGTTTCAGCGAGAGCGGGACCTGGTGGATCGGGTATTCGTCGAGCGCGATCGGACGGTCCTGGGACACGGTTGACCTCCTGGACGACAGGAAGCTGACGGTACGTCAGACGCCGTGAAAAACCAGCCCCCGTGGACCGGGAAGCGCGCTTCCCGGTCCCGGCGGGGGTCAGGGCCTGTCCGGTGGATCTTGCCTGGGACGCGCGCGCCTGGCACGCGCATCTGCCCCCCGTTCACCAGCACCGAAACGGCGACCCGCACCGAAGGCGGCCAGATCCACCGGACAGGCCCTAGCGGGACTCGGGGCCCGCGAGGTGGCGGGCGATGACCATGCGCTGGATCTGGTTGGTGCCCTCGACGATCTGGAGGACCTTGGCCTCGCGCATCAGGCGCTCGACCGGGAAGTCGGCGGTGTAGCCGTAGCCGCCGAGCACCTGGACGGCGTCGGTGGTGACCTTCATCGCCGCGTCCGTGCAGAACAGCTTGGCCATCGCGGCCTGCCGCGAGAACGGCCGTCCGGCGTCCCGCAGCCGCGCCGCCGCCAGATACAGCGCCCGGCCCGCCTCGATCTGGGTGGCCATGTCCGCGAGCATGAACCGCAGGCCCTGGAAGTCGGCGATCGGCCGGCCGAACTGCTGGCGTCCGGTCGCGTACGCCAGCGCCTCGTCGAGAGCGGCCTGGGCGACGCCGATGGCGCAGGCGGCGATCCCGAGGCGGCCCGAGTCGAGCGCGGAGAGCGCGATCGCGAAGCCCTGGCCCTCCTCGCCGATGCGGCGGCTGTCCGGCACCCGTACGCCGTCGAAGTGCAGCTGGGCGGTGGGCGAGCCCTTCATGCCCATCTTCTTCTCGGGCGCGGCGGCCGTCAGGCCCTCGGCGTCGCCGGGGACAAGGAAGGCGGTGATGCCCTTGGAGCCCTCGCTGCCGGTGCGGGCGAGGACGGTGTAGAAGTCGGCGATGCCGCCGTGCGTGATCCAGGCCTTGGTGCCGGTGATCACCCAGTCGTCGCCATCTCTGACGGCCTTGGTGCGCAGCGAGGCCGCGTCGGAGCCGGAGGACGGCTCGGAGAGGCAGTAGGCGCCGAGCAGGCCGCCGCCGAGCATCGCGGGCAGGTGATCCGCCTGCTGCTGCTTGGTGCCGTAGCCCGCCAGCGCGTGGCACGCCAGCGAGTGGACGCTGACGCCGAGGCCCACGGTCAGGCGCGCGGCGGCGAGCTCTTCGAGGACCTGGAGGTACACCTCGTACGGCTGGTCCCCGCCGCCGAACGCGGAGTCGTACGGGAGGCCGAGCAGCCCGGACTCGGAGAGCAGCGAGAAGACCTCGCGCGGAAAGGCACCGGCGTCCTCCTGCTCGGCGGCGTGCGGAGCGATCTCCCGCTGGACTATGTCGCGGACGAGCGCGACGAGGTCGCGGGCCTCCTCGGTGGGCAGCTGTCGGTCCACCGGCTGCGGGGCGCGGTCGGGCATGGCGGCGCTCTCCTCCCTGTCGGGCGCTTCGACGGTCGCGCGCGCAGGGTGTGGCGGCGCCGCCGGGTGACTCTGCCGAACAGCCGATACCTACCCTCCCGGATCACGGAAGCCGCAGGTTGGTGGCCGTGGCGCTGTGAGTATGCCCGATCGGACGCGTCCCGTCACGGGGTCCAAGATCACGTTTAGGCATGGGCCGTACGGGGTGCGAGCCGGGCGGCGGACGGGTCCCACGGAGGGGCGGCCGACCCGGTGGCCCGGCCGCCCCGTCCCTGCTCTCGTCAGCCCGGCTCGGGCGACGGGCAGCTCGGTTCGAACTCGCCGATCGTGTCCAGGGTCTGCCGCAGCATCCGCACGAGCAGCTCGCGCACGGTCTCGCGACCGGGCTCCAGCGAGCCCAGCCACTCCAGGGTCACGCTCTCCACGCACCCCATCCAGCCGAGCAGTGCGAGCCGGGCGAGCACGGGGATGTCCCGTCTGCCGTACGCGCCCTCCGCGATGGTCGCGATCAGCTCCGCGCGCACGGCGTCGCGTATCGCCTGCACCTGGGTGTCGAAGCCGACGCCGCCGGTGACGATGGTGCGGTACGCGGCCTGATGGTGCTCGGCGTAGAGCAGATACCCCTCCATCGTGCGCCGGACGCGGTCGGCGCGCGGCAGCTCGGTGTCGCTCGCGGCCCGGGCGACCAGGTCGGCCACCGAGTCCTCGACGATGGCCAGGTAATAGCCGCGTTTGCTTTTGAAGTAGTAGTAGATCAGGCCCTTGGCGACCCCCGCGTGCTTGGCGATGTCGTCCATCGACAAGGCGTCGTACGAGGTGTCGGCGAACAACTTCCGGCCCGTTGCGATGAGTTCGGAGCGACGGACCTGGGATCTCTCGGTCGCGCCTCGCTGTTGACTATTATTCAAATTCGGCCCTAGTCTCCAACTGCCACAGGATCTCCGCAGTATGGCAGACCTGCGTACGCACTCCCCCTGCACCGCTGGACGACGGATACGGGAGGATCAAGTGAGGGCAGACAGGCGGCCGTTGGCCGAGGGAAGAACCGCCTGGAAGAAGACCGCGCTGGTGGCGATGCCGGCGGTTCTCGCGGTCGGGATCATGGCCAATGTGATGGCCGAGGGCGCGCTGGCCGCCTCGTTCGCGGTCTCCGGCACCAGCTTCCAGGTGTCGTCGGGCAAGCTCACCAGCCAGGGCCTCGCCTCGTACGTACAGACCGACAGATCCGTCGACGGCAAGGGCCACCCGGTGGCGCTGCTCGGCATCGGCGACGCCAGACTCAGTGACATCTGCCAGTCCGCCCAGGTCAAGACCCCGCTCGGCACGGTCGTCTTCAAACTGACGGCGGGCGGCGACGCGGGCGAGGTGACCGCCAGCGACCTGGTCATCGACGGCGAGGACCTGGTCGGGGACGCCCGCTTCGGCACCGCCGAGATCGGCCGGGACGCCTCGGCGCTCGACCGGGTGCCCGGCGTCCACGGCGAGAAGGGGAAGTTCGGCCTCCAGGCCGGGGACATCGAGGTCGCCGGGGTGCGCTCGCACGCCTGGTCCGCGACCGGCGGGAACTTCCGGCTGAAGGGCATGCGGGTCGGTGTGAGCATCGGCGGCAAGCAGTGCTTCTGAGCGAGGGGTGGCTGGACCGGAGGCTGCCGCTGCCGGACGCCCGCCGCCTCGCCAGACGCTGGCGGCGCACCCGCCCCTTCTGGGCCGGGCTGCTGCTGATCCTGGGCGGCGCGGAGCTGCTGCTCGTTCCGCTGTCGCCGCTGACGATCCTGGTCAGCCTCGGTCTCGGCGGGATCGCGGCCATCGGCATCGGGCTCGCGCTGATCGTCGCCGGACTCTTCCTCTGGTTCCTGCCGCACACCCGGCACTACGTCTCGATCAACGCGCTGCTCCTGTCGGTGCTCTCGTTCGTCGCGACCAATCTGGGCGGCTTCCTGGTCGGGATGGGGCTCGGCATCATCGGCAGCGCCATGGGGTTCGGCTGGACGCCGGTGCGCGAGCCGGAGGTCCCCCGGGCGGTGGACGGGCGCGGCACGCGCACCCTCGCGGCCGCGCTGCCGGTGGCGCTGCTGCTGACCCTCGGCGCCCCGGCCACCGCACCCCGCTCCGCCGCGCCCGGCACCGCCGAGGTGCCGCGCGTCGCGCCGACGGTGACCACGACCCTGTTCGCGCCGAACGGCTTCCTGCTCGCCGGGGTGCGCACGGTGGCGAGCGCGGGCGGCCCGGTCAAGGTGATGGTCCTGAAGATGAACTCCGCCTCGCTCACCGACTACCGCCTCAAAACCCACGACGGCCACGACGAACTCGCCCTGGGCGCCGACTCGTTGGACCTCAGCGGCAACGTGACGCTCTACCTCACCAGGTTCAGCGGCTGCCTCGAAGGCGTCCTCTGCCTCACCTTCACCCCGGACAGGCTGCCGGTGCCACCGGTCGTGCCACCCTTCGTCTTCATGACCGACGTACGGGCCGAGCAGGCGCTGGTCACGTCCGACTCGATCGTCGCGGGCGGACTCAAGCTGACGGCTTCTTGAGAGACGGGAGGGACGATGATCCAGATCCAGGCGGCCCTCTTCTGGGCGTACGGCACGGGCGCGGCCTTCGCCGTCTCGGCGGGCCGCCAGCTCCAGTGGTGGGAGCGCTCGGTGTACGGGGAGGGGGTCCGCACCCGCAGCCGCGCCGCCAACCCGTATCTCGCGCTCACGCTGCTCTACGCGGCGGTGCTGCTCGTCCCGAGCGGCCTGTTCATGCTGTGGCGCGACCCGTCCTGGGCGACCATGCAGGTGGCCGCCGACCACGGCGGCGTCTGGGCCGGATTCGCGCTCTTCTACTCGGCGGGCGTCGTCGTCGCCACCCTGCTCGGGTTCCTCGCGGCCCAGCTCCTGGTCCTGGTCGGCGCGGGCTACTGGGCGTACCTCCAGAGCGTCGGCGGACACTTCCTGCTGTTCGGAACGCTGATCCACGGCTGGGACGGCAACGGCTACCGCAGAACGCTCACCACCAGCGTCCGCGCCTACCGCGACTGGCCGAAGGACAGCGTGGTCGACAACGTGCTGCGCTTCGCGACCTCGGGGACGTTCCTCGCCCTGCTCGTCCTCGGCTCGGCCGTGCTCGGCACCCTGTTCCTGACCGAGATCGGCTGGCTCGCCGAGGGCTGGCAGCTGCCGGGCGCCGACGAGGACCGCAAGGTGCCGCGGGCGGTGGCGGTGGGCATCGCGGCCGCCGGGGTCTACGGACTGCCGTTCGCGGGCGCTCTGGGCGCCGCCGTTCTCGTCCACCTGGCGGGGTGGGCCGTGGGCCTGCCGGTCTTCGCGGTGCTGGCGGGTGTGGCGCTGCTCGCCCGGCGCTCGCCGGTGCGGTGGCTCTACGGCCTGGTGGGCGTCCCGGGCCGGCACTGGAAGGCCGGCCTCCCGGTCACAGCAGCCCGACCTGGGTGACCAGCATCGCCAGGACCACGACGAGGGTCCAGCCGAGCGCATGCTCCAGGAGGCGGGGGCCGTCGTCCTGGGGGCCGCCGGTGCGGGCCCGGAGCTCGGCCAGGGCACGCGGGTCGTCGGCGGTGGTCGCAGGCAGGGTCATGGGAACTCACTCGGTCGTCTGACAGCGGATGGTCCCCCCGGTGATCTGTTCAGGGTGCCAGCGATTGGGGTCCCCGGGGTAGAGACGTTGGTCACTGCCCTGGGGTCGCGCGGCTTCGCGGATCCCCGCTCAGGCCCGTACGCCCACCGAAGCGAGCGCCCTGCGGACGTGCGTGCCCGGATGCGCGGGCCAGTACAGATAGCAGACGCCGCCCGTCCCCGAGACGACCTTGCCGCTCGCGTTGTACCGCTTGGTCCGCAGCCAGATGTTCTCCCACTCGCGCCGCCGATAGACGCGGCGCACGGCCGGGTCGCTGGGCGAGGCGGGGTCGTTGGCGATGACGTCGCCGTGCGGTGTGAAGCCGATGACCGTCATCAGGTGGCCGGAGGTGCCGTAACCGGCGCCGGTGAGTTCGGTCTTGAGGAACGACTGGGACGTGATGGCCGCGACACCCGCCCGGATCAGCGTCTCCAGGTCGTTCAGCGAGCCCAGCCGGGTCACGACGGCGCTCATGTCGCGGTAGGTCGTGGCGTACGCGGCGTTGAAGGGCCAGTTGCCGCAGCCCTGGTACTGGTAGTCGTAGGTGAACCGGGCCGCCTGGCAGACCTGGGGATCCGCGAAGGAGGGGTCGACCCAGGCGAGGTCGGCCGGGGTGGGCCCGCGCCCCCAGTACTCGATGATCATCTGCGAGGAGGTGGGGCTGCACCAGGCCTCGCCGCCGTTGTCGTACTGCGGGTACTGCCCCTTGTGGATCTCCTGCGAGTAGCGCGGCACGATCAGCTCGCCCGCGTACGACGGGGTCGAGGCGGGCACGGTGAAGCGGTCCGGGACGTCCGAGGCCATCGCGCCGAGCCGCCACACCGTCGGGGTGAGGCGGGTGCCGGGGGTGCGGTAGAGCGTGAGGCGCAGCCGGTAGGAGGCCAGGCGCAGGCCGCTCGCCGCGTTGTCGATGGAGAAGGTGTCCGTGTAGATCGTGCTCCTGCCGTCGCTCTGGCCGTCCACCGAGGTCCGCCGGATGTCGGCGTCGCCGTCGCCCGCCGTCCAGCGGCCCATGACGTACGCGGGGGTCGCGGTGGCGTCGGAGTACGTGCCCAGGAGCTCGACCTGGAGCCAGGTGCCGGCCGGGGTGTGGGCGTTCCAGTGCGCGATGACCTCGGTGGCCGGGACGGCCGAGCGGTGCACCGGCGAGGTCCAGGTGGCGTACTCCCAGGTGGACGTCTTCTTGGTGTGCGGGTCGGTGTAGTCGGTGCGGCCCGCCGGGCGGGCGATGACCAGGCCGGGCCGGTGGCCCGGCACGGCCCGGGTGCCCTCCCCCCGGCCGGAGCGCCAGTCGGGGTACGAGGTCCAGGCGCGGTTGTCCACCAGCGAGGGGACGCCTTTCGAGGGGCGGCTCGCGGCGGGCCGCGCGGCCGGTGGGGCGGCGGCCGCCGCCGAGGCCGGGACGGCGGTGCCCGCGGCCGCCGCCAGCGCGGCGGCCAGAACGGTTCTGCGCGAGGTGGAACTGGTCATGATCGGGA
Source organism: Streptomyces sp. NPDC048696 (assembly GCF_043198895.1). Taxonomy (NCBI): domain Bacteria; kingdom Bacillati; phylum Actinomycetota; class Actinomycetes; order Kitasatosporales; family Streptomycetaceae; genus Streptomyces; species Streptomyces sp. NPDC048696. Next base: position 13,562 of record NZ_JBICVJ010000027.1, read on the forward strand.
CCCCCGGTCAAAAGGATGGGGCGGTGGGCGCACGACAGTGGGCCAACTATCGCGGGTCCCGGCCGACTTCTGCCAGTGACGCGCACCGCGCCGCACCACCGAATATGGGTCTGGACCACTGGCGTGACCTGCGGCGCCGACGTGGATCTGTGGATCTAGGGTGGGGGCATGGCAGAACTCGACGCGATCGCGGCCCTGGTGCGCGCCTCGGCGCCCTCGTGCGGCCCGGTCCGGCTGATCGGCGTCGACGGCCACGCGGGCTCCGGCAAGTCCACCTTCGCCGCGCGGCTCGCCTCGGCCCTCGGCGGGGCGCCGGTGGTGCATCTGGACGACCTCGCCACGCACGAGGAGTTCTTCGCCTGGACGCGGCGACTGCGCGATCAGGTGCTCGACCCCTTCGCGCGGGGGCGGGCCGGGCGGATCTCCGTATACGACTGGCATGCGCGCCGCTTCGGGGAGCCCACTCCTTTGGAGCCCGCGCCGGTGGTCGTGATCGAGGGCGTGGGCGCGGGCCGACGGGCGGTGCGGCCGTGGCTGGCGCTGCTGCTGTGGATGGAAATGGACGCCGAGGCGTCCTGGGAACGCGGCCGCCAGAGGGACGGAACGGCTCTTTCCGGCTTCTGGGACCAGTGGACGGCGGCGGAGATGCGCCATTTCGCTGCGGATCCGTCCCGTCCGTATGCGGATGTTGTGGTGCGTCAGTGTCAGGAGGGATACGAGTGGCGCCAGAGGCGTGATTCCGCACCCACCGCACACCGTTCCGTCACGGACGGTGATGACCTCCCCCCACCCCGCTGAACCGTCGGAAAACCGCCCCTCCCAGAGGCTCAACTCCGCTTGACCCGGGGGCCGTACAGGTCTTACGTTCTGAATGTGCGGCTTTCCGGAGCCGCCGCAGACGCGAAGCCCCCGGTTGTTCCCCCGTGATCGGGGGCTTCGTTCTGCCCGTTACGGGCTCTTGATCGCGCCGCAGCCGCGCATTTCGCTCACCCTCGGTCACCGGCCATGTCGTGCTGCCGCTCGCCTCTCCGCACCCTTCGGTCCGGGGCCCCCTCGCGGGTACGATGCACCTGGTGCGGTCAATTCCCGTCAATTCCCTTCTGTGAATTGGCGGTTCAGCACGGGGGCACGGTGGTGGGGGACGTGATGGACTTCGGCACGCAGGGCTCGCACGCCCCGGCCGATCTCGCCTGGCTGCGGGGCATCGACGCGTACACCATGGGCGCGTATCCGCAGGCCGAGGAGGAGTTCCGGACCGCGGTGCGGATGGACCCGGGCATGGTGGACGGCTGGCTGGGACTGCACGCGCTGCGGGTGGACACCACCACGGCGCTGCTGCGCATGTACCGCCACAGAGAACGTTTCGGCGAACAGCGCGCCCGCTACCGACGGACCCTCAACTCCTGGTACTGGCTGGGCTGGTGGGTCCAGCCGGTGCTTGAGAGCCCGCGCGATCTGCTGCTCGCGCACGCCTCGCACTGGCTGGACGGGCGCCATGTGCCGGAGCTGGACCGGGCCCTGGCCGGACTGCCGCCGGTCGACGCCGACCCGCAGGTCCGCTTTCTGCACGCGTGCCGCGCCTACCTCGTCAAGGACTGGGACCAACTGGTGCGCCACACCGAGCCGTTGCTCGGCGATCCGCTGCTCGGGATCGAGGCCGGGCTGTTCGGCGGGATGGCCCGGGTGCGCCTGGAGATGTTCGGTCAGGCCGAGCCGCTGCTCTCGGCGGCCCTGATGCGCTGCCGCAGCGAACAGCCGCAGCGCAAGGAGCTGCGGTACTGGCTGGCCCGGGCCCATGAGGGCACCGGCCGCTCGGCGGCCGCGCTGCCGCTGTACCGGGCCGTGCACCGGGTCGACCCGGCGTTCATGGACACCTCGGCGCGGCTGGCCGCGATCACCGAGTCGGACGGGCTCGACGGCGCGTACGGCCCCGACGACCCGGCCGATCTCGCGGCCGTCTCGCTGGCAGGGCTCGGCCAGGACAGCATCGCCGACGGCGGCCCGGCCGAGAGCGAGGCGGCGCCGGGTCTCGAGCCGCCGGAGGGCCGCGAGGTCCGCGTGCCGCTCGGGGGCCCGGCCGGGGTGCCGCCGAGGCCCGACGGCGTACGGGAGAAGCCGGGCATCCCGGCCCAGCCCGCGCCGTCGCCGGTGCCGACCGGCCCGACGGACTCGGCGCTGCTCGCGCAGGCCCTGGCCGAGCTGGAGCGGATGGTGGGCCTTGAGCCGGTCAAGCGTCAGGTGAAGGCGCTGTCGGCGCAGCTCAACATGGCGCGGCTGCGGGTCGGGCAGGGTCTGCCCGTACAGCCGCCGAAACGTCACTTTGTTTTCTCCGGCCCCTCTGGCACCGGCAAGACGACCGTCGCGCGCATTCTGGGCCGGGTCTTCTACGCGCTGGGCCTGCTCGGCGGCGACCATCTGGTGGAGGCCCAACGGTCCGATCTGGTGGGCGAGTTCCTGGGCCAGACGGCCGTGAAGGCCAATGAACTGATCGACTCGGCGCTCGGCGGGGTGCTCTTCGTGGACGAGGCGTACAGCCTGTCCAACTCGGGCTACAGCAAGGGCGACGCGTACGGCGACGAGGCGCTTCAGGTGCTGCTCAAGCGGGCCGAGGACAACCGCGACCACCTCGTGGTGATCCTCGCCGGCTACCCCGAGGGCATGGACCGCCTGCTCGCCGCCAACCCGGGCCTGTCGTCCCGCTTCACCACCCGGGTGGACTTCCCCTCCTACCGCCCCCTGGAGCTGACCTCGATCGGCGAGGTGCTCGCGGCGGAGAACGGGGACGTGTGGGACGAGGAGGCGCTGGACGAGCTGCGGTCGATCAGCGGGCACGTGGTCGACCAGGGCTGGATCGACGAGCTGGGCAACGGCCGCTTCCTGCGCACGCTGTACGAGAAGAGCTGCGCGTACCGGGACCTGCGGCTCTCGATGTACCCGAGCACGCCCGACCGCGACGACCTGTCGACCTTGCGGCTCCCGGACCTGATGCAGGCGTACGGCGAGGTCCTCTCGGGCCGGGCCGGGCCGGTGGACCCGCTGTAGCGTCCCCCACCCCTTCCCGAAACCTTCCGGGTCGGGGTGGGGGTCAACCCTCGGCTCAACCCGCCAGCGCCTGCTCCTGCTGGTCCTTGCGGGGCTGGATCGGGAACATGCGGTGGGACGGGTCGCGGACCTCGCCGACCAGCATCTCCAGGACGTCCTCCAGCGCCACCAGGCCGAGCACCCGGCCCGAGGAGTCCGCCACCTGGGCGAGGTGCGCCGCCGCACGCCGCATCACCGTGAGCGCGTCGTCGAGCGGCAGCTCGGCCCGCAGCGTGGCCAGCGGACGCCACACGTGCTGCGGCACCGCACGCTCCCGGTCCTCCAGGTCCAGTACGTCCTTGACGTGCAGGAACCCCATGAAGGCACCGCTCTCCGCGCACACCGGGAAGCGCGAGTAGCCCGTACGGACCGTCAGCTCCTCCACCTGCCTCGGGGTCACCGAGCACCCGACGGTCACCAGCGACGCCCGGTCGAGGAGCACATCCGTCACCGGGCGGCTGCCCAGCTCCAGCGCGTCCTCCAGGCGCTCCTGCTCCTGCGGGCCGAGCAGACCCGCCTGGCCGGAGTCCTCCACCAGACGGTTCAGCTGCTCGCTGGTGAAGACGGCCTCCACCTCGTCCTTCGGCTCCACCCGGAACGCCCGCAGCACCAGCCGCGCGCACGCGCCGAGCGCCACGGTCACCGGACGGCAGACCCGGGCGAAGGCGACCAGGCCCGGGCTGAACCAGAGCGCGGTCTTCTCGGGGGCCGCCATGGCCAGGTTCTTGGGGACCATCTCGCCGATGACGAGATGCAGGAAGACGACGAGTGCCAGCGCGATCGCGTAGCCGAGCGGATGGACCAGGCCGTCGGGGACCCGGGCCGCGTGGAACACCGGCTCCAGGAGCTCGGCCACCGTCGGCTCCGCCACCGCGCCGAGCGTCAACGAGCAGACGGTGATGCCGAATTGGGCGGCCGCCATCATGCGCGGCAGGTTCTCCAGACCGTGCAGCACCTGCCGGGCCCGCGCGGAGGTCGCGGCGAGCGGTTCGATCTGGCTGCGGCGCACCGAGACGAGGGCGAACTCGGCCCCCACGAAGAAGCCGTTCGCCAGAACCAGGAGCAGGGCGAACACGAGTTGCAGCAAGCTCATCGCACGGCCTCCGCCACACTCTTCACATCGGCCGTACGCACGAACCGCACCCGCTCCGCCCGGTACCGCTCGACCTGGCGGACCTGGATGCGCCAGCCGGGCAGTTCGGCGCGGTCGCCGGGGACGGGGATGCGGCCGAGCAGATCGGCGACGAGTCCGGCCACCGTCTCGTACGGGCCATCCGGCGCGTCCAGGCCTATGCGGCGCAGGGTCAGCACCCGGCAGCTGCCGTCGGCCTCCCACGCCTGGCGGCCGTCCTCGCCCGCCACCACCGCGAGCTCGGGCGGGGTCTCGCCCTCGGCGTCGTGCTCGTCGCGCACCTCGCCGACGAGCTCCTCGACGATGTCCTCCAGGGTGACGACCCCGGCCGTGCCGCCGTACTCGTCGACGACGACGGCTATCGGCTGTTCGCTGCGCAGCCGCTCCAGCAGCTGCTGCACCGGCAGGGTCTCCGGCACCAGCAGCGGCGGCACGGCGATCCGCGCGGCCGGGGTGCGCAGCCGCTCCTGCGGCGGGACCGCGAGCGCGTCCTTGAGGTGGACCATGCCGACCACCTCGTCGATCCGCTCCCGGTAGACGGGGAAGCGGGACAGGCCGGTGGCCCGGGTGAGGTTGAGGACGTCGGCGGCGGTCGCGGACGTCTGCAGCGCGCTCACCTTCACACGCGGCGTCATCACGTTCTCGGCGGTGAGCCGGCGCAGCGCCAGGGTGCGCACGAACAGGTCGGCGGTGTCCTGCTCGATCGCCCCGGCGCGCGCCGAGTGGCGGGCCAGGGAGACCAGTTCGCCGGGGGTGCGGGCGGAGGCGAGCTCGTCGGCGGGCTCCACGCCGAGCGCTCGTACGAGACGGTTGGCGACGGTGTTGAGCAGCGAGATGACCGGCCGGAACAGCCGGGAGAAGCGGCTCTGCGGGCCGGCGACGAAGCGCGCGACCTGGAGCGGCCGCGACACCGCCCAGTTCTTCGGCACGAGTTCGCCGATCACCATCTGGACGGCGGAGGCGAGCAGCATGCCGACGACGACGCTCACCCCGGGCACCACCCCGCCGGGCAGTCCGGTCGCGGCGAGCGGCCCGTCGAGCAGTCCGGCGAGCGCGGGCTCGGCGAGCATGCCGACGACGAGCGAGGTGATGGTGATGCCGAGCTGGGTGCCCGAGAGCTGGAAGGACAGCTCGCGCAGAGCGTCGACCACGGTGCCGGCGCGGCGGTCGCCGTCGGCGGCGGCCTGCTCGGCGTCCGGCCGCTCGACCGTGACCAGGCCGAACTCGGCGGCCACGAAGAATCCGTTGGCGAGGATCAGAAGGAATGCCGCGGCGAGCAGCAGAAGCGGGATGGTCATGCCGCCGCCTCGTACGAAGGGGCGGCGCAGGTACTACCGGACGATCCGTCCATTGCTGGAGGGAGTCACTCCTCGGGTCGCTGGTGCCCCGCAGGCCGATGGTGCTGCCAGTGCGCGGGGCGGGGCGCGATGGGCGCCACCGTCACCAGGGTAGCCATTGAGATCGTCGCCGCAATGCTTGCCCCGGTGCGGAAAGCGGCGGGTCAGCCGTCCTGGCGGGTGCCGTGCGACTCGGCGAGGGCGCGCAGCGCGCGGGCGTCGCGGATGGCGTGCTCCTTGGCGATGCCCGGCTGGATGCCGAGTGCGGGCAGGCTGGTGCCGTCGCTGAGATCCAGGAAGACCCAGGGGTCGCCGGGGCGGAGGTTGACGCGCAGGATCTCCGCCCAGGCGAGCCGCCGCGTCCGGGTTAGGTTGACGACCGTGACGCCCGTGTCGTCGGCGACGACCTTGGGGCGGCTCAGCAGCGCGAGGACCGCGAAGAACATCGCCGCGGTGAACACGAAGCTGGCCCGCTCGCCCCCGCTCATGTTCTCCAGGAGCAGGGCGACTCCGGTGAGCACCGCGAACATCACGGTGGCGACGGTCAGCAGGACGGCCCGGGTGCGGGTCGGCCGGAACGTGACCGGGAGAACGGGAAGTTGGGGCGCGGGGGCGGACACGGGGTACGTCACTTCCGTACGGGGGTGAAAAGGGTCGGTCAGAGGCGGCAGGCGTGGATGGCCGTGGTGAGGATGGCCCGGGCGCCCAGCTCGTACAGGTCGTCCATGATCCGCTGGGCCTCCTTTGCCGGGACCATGGCGCGCACGGCGACCCAGCCCTCGTTGTGCAGCGGCGAGATGGTCGGCGACTCCAGGCCCGGGGTGAGGGCGACGGCCCGCTCCAGGTGCTCGGCGCGGCAGTCGTAGTCCATCATCACGTAGCTGCGGGCCACCAGGACGCCCTGGAGGCGGCGCAGGAACTGCTGCACCTTGGGCTCTTCGATGTCCGCGCCGGTGCGCCGGATGACGACGGCCTCGGACTTCATGATCGGCTCGCCGATCACTTCGAGGCCCGCGTTGCGCAGCGAGGTGCCGGTCTCCACGACGTCCGCGATGACGTGGGCGACGCCCAGCTCGATGGCGGTCTCGACGGCCCCGTCCAGGTGCACGACGGAGGCGTCGACGCCGCTGTCCTTGAGGTGCTGGGCGACGATTCCCTCGTACGAGGTGGCGATCGTCATCCCGTCGAAGTCGCCCACGCCCTTGGCCGTGCCCGGCTTGGTGGCGTAGCGGAAGGTCGAGCGGGCGAAGCCGAGCGGCAGGATCTCCTCCGCGTCGGCACCGGAGTCGAGCAGCAGGTCGCGGCCGGTGATGCCGATGTCGAGGCGGCCGGAGCTCACGTAGATCGCGATGTCGCGGGGGCGCAGATAGAAGAACTCGACCTCGTTCTCGGGGTCGACCAGGACGAGTTCCTTGGACTCCTTGCGCATCTGGTAGCCGGCCTCATGGAGCATCGCCGACGCAGGTCCGGACAGTGAACCCTTGTTGGGGACGGCGATGCGCAGCATGAGGTCAGCTTCCTTCAGGTAAGGGGTGGGATGTTCGGGTGTGCTCAGAGGTGGGCGTAGACGTCGTCGAGGGAGATCCCGCGCGCGACCATCATCACCTGGACGTGGTACAGCAGCTGGGAGATCTCCTCGGCGGCGGCGTCCTTGCTCTCGTACTCGGCGGCCATCCAGACCTCGGCGGCCTCCTCGACGACCTTCTTGCCGATGGCATGCACGCCCTTGTCCACCAGCTCGGCGGTGCGGGAGGTGGACGGGTCGCCGTTGGCGGCCTTGAGCTGGAGCTCCGTGAAGAGCTCTTCGAAGCTCTTGGAGGGTTTGTTCGCCATGATGCTTCTTAGGGTAAGGGGTGGATCCCGGCCACTCAGCGCCAGGGTTCGCTGACGGTGCGCAGCGTGGCGGCCGTGGCGACGGCGGCGGTGACCGCTTCGTGCCCCTTGTCCTCGTTCGACCCTTCGAGGCCGGCCCGGTCCAGGGCCTGCTCCTCGGTGTCGCAGGTCAGCACGCCGAACCCGACGGGTACGCCGGTGTCGACGCTGACCTGGGTGAGACCGTTGGTGACACCCTGGCACACGTAGTCGAAGTGCGGTGTACCGCCCCTGATGACGACGCCGAGCGCGACGACCGCATCGTACCCGCGCCCCGCCAGCACCTTGGCGACCACCGGCAACTCGAAGCTGCCGGGGACGCGCAGCAGCGTCGGCTCGTCGATGCCGAGCTCGTGCAGCGCGCGCAGGGCGCCGTCGACGAGTCCGTCCATCACCTTCTCGTGCCACTGCGCCGCGATGACGGCGACCCGGAGGTCTGAGCAGTTGCGTACGGACAGTTCGGGTGCGCCCTTGCCACTCACGTGCTTTTCTCCTCGGTACTCGTTGCTCGTTCTCGTTGTACGGATCTGCTGGTGTACGGCTGTACGGGGTTGTCCTACTGGTTGCCGCAGGCCGACGCGGTCGCGTCCAGCCAGGGCAGGTCGTGTCCCATCCGGTCCCGCTTGGTGCGCAGGTAGCGCAGATTGTGCTCGCCCGCCTGGACCGGCATCGGCTCGCGGCCGCTGACCTTGAGGCCGTGGCGCACCAGCGCGGTGGTCTTGTCGGGGTTGTTGGTCATCAGGCGCAGGCTGCGCACGCCCAGGTTCTCCAGGATCTGCGCGCCGGCCGCGTAGTCGCGGGCGTCGGCGGGCAGTCCGAGCTCCAGGTTGGCGTCCAGCGTGTCGCGGCCCTGCTCCTGGAGCTCGTACGCGCGCAGCTTGGAGAGCAGACCGATGCCGCGCCCCTCGTGGCCGCGCAGATAGACGACGACGCCGCGGCCCGCCTCGGTGATGCGCTCCATCGAGGCCTGCAGCTGGGGGCCGCAGTCGCAGCGCTGCGAGTGGAAGATGTCGCCGGTCAGGCACTCGGAGTGGACCCGTACCAGCACGTCCTCGCCGTCGCCGATCTCGCCGTGGACCAGGGCCACGTGCTCGACGCCGTCGACGGTGGAGCGGTAGCCGAAGGCGGTGAACTCGCCGAAGGAGGTGGGCAGATGCACCTCGGCCTCGCGGCGCACGGTCGGCTCGGCGGAGCGCCGGTAGGCGATCAGGTCCTCGATGGAGATGATCGTCAGACCGTGCTTGCGGGCGAACGGGATGAGCTCGGGCAGCCGCAGCATCACCCCGTCCTCGCCCGCGATCTCCACGATGGCGCCGGCCGGGGCGAGCCCCGCGAGCCGGGCGAGGTCGACGGCGGCCTCGGTGTGGCCGTTGCGCACCAGCACACCGCCGGGCTTGGCGCGCAGCGGGAAGATGTGCCCCGGGCGCACGAAGTCCCCGGCGTCCGAGCCCCCGTCGGCGAGCAGCCGCAGCGTGGTGGCGCGGTCGGCGGCGGAGATGCCGGTGGAGACACCGTGGGCGGCGCTCGCGTCGACGGAGACCGTGAACGCCGTCTTCATCGACTCGGTGTTGTGGTCGACCATCTGCGGCAGCCGCAGCCGGTCGAGCGCTTCGCCCTCCATGGGCGCGCAGATCAGACCCCGGCACTCGCTCATCATGAAGGCGACGATCTCGGGGGTCGCCTTCTCGGCCGCGATGACGAGGTCGCCCTCGTTCTCGCGGTCCTCGTCGTCGACGACCACCACGGGCCGCCCGGCGGCGATGTCGCGGATGGCCTGCTCGACCGGGTCGAGGGACAGGTCCTCACGGTTGTCGGTGGAGTACCAGGTGGGTGTCGTGGCGCTCATGCCGCCGCTCCTTCCAGGACGGGCCGCGCACTCGTACGGGAGCGCAGCCACCAGTCGCGCAGTCCCCACAGGACGATCGCGCCGTAGATGACGTAGACGAAGCCGGAGAAGGCGAAGCCGTTGGCGAAGTTGAGCGGTACGCCCACCGCGTCCACCAGCAGCCAGGCGAGCCAGAACTCGACCATGCCGCGCGCCTGGGCGTACATGGCGACGACGGTTCCGACGAAGATGTACGCGTCCGGCCACGGGTCCCACGACAGCGTCGGGAACGCGGTGAACAGCGCGCCGACCGCGAGGGTGCCGAGCGCCGCGCCCGCGAGGAGCAGACCGCGCTCGCGCCAGGTGGCGAACCGCACCGCGATGGAGCCGTCCTGCCCCTGCCGCTTGCCGCCCTGCCACTGGTACCAGCCCCACAGCGCCACCACGATGACCACCAGCTGCTTGCCGGCGCTGCCGGAGAGGTGGGCCGTGCTGAACGCCGCCAGCAGGATGACGCCGGAGAGGAACTGGGCGGGCCAGGTCCATATGGAGCGCCGCCAGCCGAGCGCGAGGGCGGCCAGACCGATCGTGTTGCCGATCATGTCGGACCACATGATGTGCTGGTCGAAGGCGGTGAAGGCCTCGGAGTTGAGCCAGTTCACTTGGGGTCCCCCTGGCCGCGCGCGCCGAGCAGGCGCTCGACGTACTTGGCGATCACGTCGACCTCCAGGTTGACCGGGTCGCCGGGCTGCTTGATGCCGAGCGTGGTCAGCGCGAGGGTGGTCGGGATGAGGCTGATGGTGAAGTAGTCGGGGCCCGCGTCGACGACCGTGAGGCTGACGCCGTCGACGGTGATCGAGCCCTTCTCGACGACATAGCGGGTGAGCTCCGGCGGCAGCGAGACCTTGACGATCTCCCAGTTCTCCGAGGGCGTGCGCGACACGATGGTGCCGGTGCCGTCGACGTGGCCCTGGACGATGTGTCCGCCGAGGCGGCCGCCGACGGCCATCGGCCGCTCCAGGTTGACCCGGGAGCCGACGTCGAGCGCGCCGAGGCTGGAGCGCTTCAGCGTCTCCTCCATGACGTCGGCGGTGAACTCGCCGTCGCCGAACTCCACGACGGTCAGACAGACACCGTTGACGGCGATCGAGTCGCCGTGGCCCGCGCCCTCGGTGACCACGGGGCCGCGCAGACGGAAGCGGGAGGAGTCGCCGAGCTTCTCGACGGCGGTGACCTCACCCAGTTCTTCGACGATTCCGGTGAACACGCTCATCGCTCCTTGGCAGGGGAAGTAACGGGGGTGGCGGTGATACGGAGATCCGCTCCGACGCGGACGGCCTCGGTCAGGTCGAGCCGCAGCGCGTCGGTGAGGGTGGTGATGTGGGTCCCGGCCAGGGCCGCCGGGCCCGCGCCGAGCAGGACGGGGGCGAGATAGCCGACGACCTTGTCGACCGCGCCCGCGGCGACGAAGGCCCCGGCGAGCGTCGGCCCGCCCTCCAGCAGGACGGACCGCACGCCGCGCCCGTGCAGGGCGGCGAGCAGCGCGGGGATGCCCAGACCGGTGGCGGCGCGGGGCAGCCGTACGACGTCGACGCCCGCGAGGTGGCCGGTGTCGGCGTCCTCGGCGACCGCGATCAGGGTCGGCGCCGCGTCGTCGAGGACCCGGGCGCCCGGCCGTACGGCCCTGGCCTCGGTGTCGACGACGACCCGCAGCGGCTGGACGGCGCCCTCGATGCCGCGCACCGCGAGGTGGGGGTCGTCGGTACGGGCGGTGCCGGAGCCGACGACGACCGCGTCGGCCTCGGCGCGCAGCCGGTGGACGTCCGCGCGGGACTCGGCCGAGGTGATCCAGCGGCTGGTGCCGTCCTGGGCCGCGATCCGCCCGTCGAGGCCGGCCGCGTACTTCCACAGGACATAGGGACGGCCCAGCCGTACGGAGGTGAGCCAGGCGGCGTTCCCCGCCTCGGCCTCCTCGGCGAGCAGGCCGCCCCCGACCTGGACCCCGGCCGCCCGCAGTGTGTCCGCACCGCCGGTGGCCTGCGGATTCGGGTCGCCGACCGCGTACACGACACGGCTGACACCGGCCTCGATCAGCGCCTGGGCGCAGGGGCCGGTGCGACCGGTGTGGTTGCAGGGTTCGAGAGTGACGTACGCGGTGCCGCCCCGGGCCCGCTCGCCCGCGTCGGCGAGTGCGTGGACCTCGGCGTGCGGGCCGCCCGCCCGGCGGTGGAAGCCCTCGCCGACCACGGCGCCCGAGGCGTCGGTGATGACGCATCCGACGACCGGGTTGGGGCTGGTGGAGCCGAGTCCGCGCGCGGCGAGCTCAATGGCTCGGCGCATGGCGTCTGCGTCGGCTGCGGTGGCCACCGGGTCCTCCTGCCTCTTCGGGCACGGACTCCGGGGCCTGTCGATGACGACAGAGAGCGGGAAATGGACCGTGGATACAGCTCACGCCATGGCCGAAGGACACCGATCGCCACGGAGGGCGAAACGGAACAACGGCCGACGTGACCCTTTACAGGTCCGCCCGCCGCGCACTGCCTCCCATCCGGACTTTCACCGTCGGTCCAGGAATTCCACCTGGTCAACCGGCCACTGGATGCGGCCGGGTCGCGGACTATTACCGCCGGTTCGGAATTACACCGACCCCGGAGTGCGCTGCTGCTGGTACAGGGTCAGTGTGCCACGACTGATCGTCGGCCATACGAGCGAACCCATGTGGCCTGAGTCACAACACGTAGCGGAATGCGACATTCCGATTTCGGCTCCCCTACACCCCCATCTCGGCCATTGGTCCATACCTATTGACCTCACTGGTCTAGTCCTCTTAACCTCTGCGTCACCTCCGAGGTGAGGCCCGCCGGTGTGCGCACGCCGGGGCCGCCGCACGACCGCCCTCTGTTCGCTGTGCTTCGCCGACCTCCCCCAGGAGGAACAGATCGTGCCGTCCCCCACTCGCGCGAGAGCCACGCTGCTCACGGCCGCTGCCGCCGTCGCCGGGCTGCTGCTCTCCTCGCTCGCCACGGGCGTCTCGCACGCCGCCGACAACGAGAGCTGTCGCCCCGACGGGCTCTACAAGACGCCCGGCGTCGACGTCCCGTACTGCTCGGTGTACGACACCGACGGCCGCGAGAAAATGGGCGCCGACCATCAGCGCCGGGTCATCGGGTACTTCACCGGATGGCGCACCGGCCAGGACGGGACCCCCGCCTATCTCGCCTCGGACATTCCGTGGGACAAGGTCACCCACATCAACTACGCGTTCGCGCACATCGGTTCCGACAACAAGATCTCGGTCGGCTCCGACAGCGCGAAGAACGCGGCGACCGGAATGACCTGGCCCGGCGTCGCCGGCGCCGAGATGGACCCCGCACTCCCCTACCAGGGCCATTTCAATCTGCTGAACAAATTCAAGAAGCAGCACCCGAACGTGAAGACCCTGATCTCCGTGGGCGGTTGGGCCGAGACCGGCGGCTATTTCGGTGACGACGGCAAACGCGTCGGTTCCGGCGGCTTCTACTCGATGGCCACCAACGCCGACGGCTCGGTGAACCAGCCGGGCATCGACACCTTCGCGGACTCGGCCGTCGCCTTCATCAAGAAGTACGGGTTCAACGGCGTCGACATCGACTACGAATACCCGACGACCATGAAGGACGCGGGCAACCCGCTGGACTGGTCGCTCTCCAACGCCCGCCGGGCTGGCCTGGTCAAGGGCTACGCGGCGCTGATGAAGTCGCTGCGCGAGAGGCTGGACCGCGCGGGAGCGGCCGACGGGAGGCAGTATCTGCTCTCCGTGGCCGCGCCCTCCTCCGGCTATCTGCTGCGCGGCATGGAGACCTTCCAGGTCCAGAAGTACCTGGATTACGTCAACATCATGTCGTACGACCTGCACGGCGCCTGGAACGAGTACGTGGGGCCGAACGCCTCGCTCTTCGACGACGGCAAGGACGCGGAACTCGCGGCGGCGGGGGTCTATTCCACCTCCCAGTACGGCGGAACCGGTTATCTGAACGCGGACTGGGCGTACCACTATTTCCGCGGCTCGATGCCCGCCGGACGTATCAACATGGGCCTGCCGTACTACACGCGCGGATTCCAGAACGTGAGCGGCGGGACCAGTGGACTGTGGGGCAAGGCGGCCACGACCGCCTGTCCGGCCGGGTCGGGGCTCACCAAGTGCGGTGACGGCGCGACCGGGATCGACAACCTCTGGCACGACCTCGACGCGAACGGCAAGGAGGCCCCGGCGGGCTCCAACCCGATGTGGCACGCCAAGAACCTGGAGAAGGGCGTGGTCGGCGACTACGTCACCAAGTACGGCTTCGCCGCCGACACCAAGCTGACCGGCACCTACGTGCGCAACTACGACTCGACGCTGGTCGCGCCCTGGCTGTGGAACGACCAGAAGAAGGTGTTCCTGTCCACCGAGGACGAGCAGTCGGTGAACGCCAAGGCCGACTACGTGGTGGACAGGGGCATCGGCGGCACGATGGTGTGGGAGCTCGCGGGCGACTACACGTACAACGCGGCCAAGGGCCAGTACGAGCCGGGCTCGACGCTGACCGGCGCGATGTACGACAAGTTCAAGTCGGCGACCCCGTACGGCGCCAAGCGCTCCACCGTCGATCTGCCGACCCGCGCGCTCGACATCGGCGTGGACTTCGGGCAGTTCCCGCTCGGCGACTCCAACTACCCGATCAGCCCCAAGGTGACGATCACCAACAACACCACGGCGACGCTGCCGGGCGGCACGGAGTTCCAGTTCGACTACGGGACCTCGGCCCCGGCGAACGCCAAGGACCAGTCGGGCTTCGGCACCACCATCGTGCGCAGCGACCACAGCGGCAGCAATGTGGGTGGCCTGAAGGGCGACTACAACCGTGTCTCGCTGAAGCTGCCGAGCTGGCAGACGCTGGCGCCGGGTGCCTCGGTGACGCTGGACTTCGTCTACTACCTGCCGGTCTCCACGCCCTCCAACTGGACGGTGGGCTTCGGCGGTCAGACGTACGCACTGGCCGGTGACCTCACGCGGGGCGCGAGCGTGGTGGACCCGGGCACGGCGTCGCCGTCGCCCTCCCCGTCGCCGACGCCTTCGGGCGGCACCTGCACCGCGCCCGCGTGGTCGGCGACGGCCGAGTACGGTGGCTCGACGACCGTCTCGTACAAGTCCCACAGCTGGAAGTCGAAGTGGTGGACGAAGGGCGACGAGCCCGGCACCACCGGCGACTGGGGCGTCTGGCAGGACCTGGGAGCCTGCTGACACCCGCACCCCACAACCGCCCGGCGGCGCAAACCCGGCCCTTGCCGCCGCCGGGCCCCATCCTTTCCTGACAACCCGTCGCGCGCGGGCTACGCGGACGGCACCCCGAACACCTCGTCCTGCGCCGCGTCCCGCGCCACCAGCAGCGCGCCCCGCAGCACCGCGCGGTCGCCGAGCACGCTCGGGCGGACCTCGGCGTCCAGCGGGGTGAGCCCGGCGAGCCGGCGGCGCACCCGCGCGGCCAGCGACTCCCCGCCCGCGTGGCCGAGTTCACCGCCGAGCACGACGAGCCCGGGGTCCAGGACCGAGACCACCGCCGCCGCCCCGATGGCGATCCGCTCGGCCAGCGCGTCGAGGAACGGCCCCTCCGCGCCGCGCACCAGCGCCACCGGTCCACCCGCCAGGCCGTGCGACGCGCCGAGCCGTACGACCCCCTCCGCGCCCACCAGCGCGTGGAATCCGCCGTCGCAGCCGGTCGCCGACGGCAGCCCGCCGGTGCCCGGGACCGGCAGCAGGCCGATCTCGCCCGCGCCACCGGCCACGCCCCGGCGCAGCCCGCCGCCCAGGACGACGGCCCCGCCCACGCCCTGACCGAGCCAGAACAGTACGAAGTCGTCCTGCCCGCGGGCCGCGCCGAGCCGGTGCTCGGCCACCGCCGCCAGATTGACCTCGTTCTCCACCAGGACCGCCGCGGGCAGCCGGGCGTGCAGCGCGGCGACCAGTTCGCGGTGCCAGGCGGGCAGGCCCATGGTGTCGCGCAGTTCACCGGTGGCCGGGTCGATGAGCCCGGGCGCGCCGATACCGACGCTGTGCAGCCGCTCGGCGCCCGCCTCCTTCGCGGTGCGTTCGAGCAGGGCCGCCGCCCCGGCCACGGCGGACCCGGTCCCGTCCTGCGCGCCGATGGGCAGCGTCGCCTCCGCGAGTGTCGTGCCGAGCAGATCGGCGACGAGCACGGTGACGCTGTCGGTGCGCACGTCGAGGGCCGCGAGATGGGCCCGGTCCGCCACGATCCCGTAAAGGCGCGCGTTGGGGCCGCGCCGCTCGGCGCCGGACTCCCCCACGACCTCGACGAGCCCCGCGCCCTGGAGGCGTTCGACCAGGTCGGCGACGGTCGGGCGGGAGAGTCCGGTGAGCTTCTTCAGCTGACCTGCCGTCAACGGCCCCTCGTCCTGCATCAGGCGCAGGGCGAGCCGGTCGTTGAGGGCCCGTGCGGTGCTGGGTGATGCGGGCATGCCGGAATCCTTCCAGACCACTGGGCGGCGGGGCGCGATGGGGGCTATTTATCAGGCAGGGTTCCTGATAGTTTACCGCCGCGCTGACACCAAGGGGAGGGCTCGGGCGGATGGCGATCCAAGTGGATGACGACATACGGCAGTTGAGGCGGGCACGGATCGCGATAGCCGCGGTGTTCTGCGTCCACGGCGCGGTCACCGGCAACTTCGCCACCCGGATCCCCTGGATCCAGGAGCACGCCGGGGTCTCCACCGGGCAGCTGGGCCTGGCGCTCGCGTTCCCCGCGATCGGCTCGTCGCTGCTGATGCCGCTCTCCGGCGCGATCACCCATCGCTTCGGCTCGCGCCGGGCGCTGCGCGCACTGCTCGCGCTGTGGACCCTGGGGCTCACGCTCCCCTCGCTCGCCCCGAACGTCTACACCCTGTGCGTGGCGCTGTTCCTGTACGGGGCGAGCGCGGGCATGTCGGACGTGGCGATGAACGCGCTGGGCGTCGAGACGGAGAACCGGCTCGGCCGCTCCATCATGTCCGGGCTGCACGGCATGTGGAGCGCGGGCGCCCTGCTCGGCTCGGCGGCCGGCACCCTGGCCGCGCACGCCGGAACCGACGCGCGCGTGCACCACGTACTCGCGGCAGCCGTCCTGACCGTGCTCGGCGCGCTCGCCTGCGGCCGCGTACTGGATCTGCGCAGCGCACCCGACGAGGCGCCGCCGCCGCGCTTCGCGCTGCCGCCCCGGTCGGCGGTGGTCATCGGCCTGG
This sequence comes from Streptomyces sp. NPDC048696, assembly GCF_043198895.1. Lineage (NCBI taxonomy): Bacteria > Bacillati > Actinomycetota > Actinomycetes > Kitasatosporales > Streptomycetaceae > Streptomyces > Streptomyces sp. NPDC048696. The sequence goes on from NZ_JBICVJ010000027.1 coordinate 30,063, forward strand.
TCGCCTTCTGCGCGGTGTTCGCGGAGGGGGCGAGCCTCGACTGGTCGGCGGTGCATCTGCGCGACTCCCTCGGTGCCTCGGCGGGTCTCGCGGCCGCCTGCACCACCGCGTTCACCCTGACCATGGCGGTGGCTCGGATCGCGGGCGACAAGGTCGTGGACCGCTTCGGAGCGGTACGGACCGTGCGCTGCGGGGGTTTGCTGGCCACGGCGGGCGGGGTGCTCGTGGTCCTCGCACCCCGCCCGGCTCTCGCCATGGCCGGGTTCGCGCTGATCGGGCTGGGGGTCGCGGTCGTGGTGCCGCTGGCGTTCGCGGCGGCGGGGCGCGGCGGGTCCAACCCGAGCCAGGCGATCGCGGGCGTCGCCACCATCACGTACACCTCGGGTCTCATCGCCCCCTCGGCCATGGGGACGATCGCCGATCTGACGTCGCTGGTCGTGTCGTTCGCGCTGGTGACGCTGCTTTCGGCCGGGCTGGTGGTGGGGGCGAAGGTACTGCGCGGCGGGGTTTCGCCGTAGCGGCCGCCGGGGGAGCGCGGACCGTGCGGGACCGGGCCCGCGGTCGCACTAAAATTTGCCCTGATTCTTCTCAGCACGGAACGAACTGGAGCGAATACATGGGCCTCGGCGTGCGCTGGACCCTGCACGGTGACGGGCGGACCCCCGCCCCGGGGGCCGTCGTACGCCCGGACGAACGGCTCTCCTGGCCCCGGACGATCGGGCTGGGCGCCCAGCACGTGGTGGCCATGTTCGGCGCCTCGTTCGTGGCGCCGGTCCTCATGGGCCTGGACCCCAACCTGGCGATCATGATGTCCGGCGTCGCCACGGTCATCTTCCTGCTCGCCACCCAGGGACGGGTGCCCAGCTATCTGGGCTGCTCCCTCTCCTTCGTCGGCGTCGCGGCCGCGATCCGGGCCACCGGCGGCACCAGCGCCACCGTCACCGGCGCGGTCCTCGTGGTCGGCGCGGTGCTGTTCGCGGCGGGGCTCGCGGTACGGCGGTTCGGCGCGCGGATCATCCACGCCGCGATGCCGCCGATCGTGACCGGCGCGGTGGTCATGCTGATCGGCTTCAACCTGGCGCCGGTCACCGCGGCCACCTACTGGCCGCAGGACCAGTGGACGGCGCTCCTGGTGATGCTCTTCACCGGGCTCGCCGTGGTCTGTCTGCGCGGCTTCTGGTCCCGGGTCGCGATCTTCCTCGGGCTGCTCTTCGGCTACGGCATCTCCTGGCTCTTCGACCGGGTCTTCGGCAAGATCCACTCGGTGCCGGGCGCGGGACCCGCCACCGACCACTGGCGTCTTGACCTCTCGGGCGTCGGCAGGGCCGAGTGGATCGGGCTGCCGTCCTTCCACGCGCCGAGCTTCCAGTGGTCCGCGATCCTGGTCGCGCTGCCCGTGGTGATCGCGCTGGTCGCCGAGAACGCCGGGCACGTCAAGGCCGTGGGCGAGATGACCGGCGACAACCTCGACGACAAACTGGGCACCGCGATCGCCGCCGACGGCGCCGCCTCGATGCTCTCCACCGCCGTCGGCGGCCCGCCGAACACCACGTACTCCGAGAACATCGGCGTCATGGCCGCCACCCGCGTGTACTCGACGGCCGCCTACTGGGCCGCCGCCGGTTTCGCGCTGCTCTTCGGCGTCTGCCCCAAGTTCGGCGCCATCGTCGCCGCCATCCCGGGCGGCGTGCTCGGCGGCATCACCGTCATCCTCTACGGCATGATCGGCCTCCTGGGCGCCCAGATCTGGATCAACGCCAAGGTCGACCTGAGCAATCCGCTCAACCTGGTCCCGGCCGCCGCGGGCATCATCATCGGCATCGGCGGCGTCACGCTGAAGTTCACCGACAACTTCCAGCTCAGCGGGATCGCGCTCGGCACCATCGTGGTCATCACCGGCTACCACGTGCTGCGCGCCCTGGCCCCGGCCCATATGAAGGAGCAGGAGCCGCTGCTCGACGAGGGCACGTCGTCGTACGACGAGGCCACCGGCGCCGCTGCGGACGCCGAGTCCGGCAGCGCGGCCGGAGCCGGGGCCGACGGGGCTCAGCGCGCCAGGTCGTAGGCGTACTCGGGGCTGAAGGTGCCCGCCGCGCCCCGGCAGCCGTCCCACTCGCCGGGCGTCTTCACCCACAGATACGCGTCGATCCGCTCCTGGCCGGTGTCCGTCGTCGGGGCGCGCCCCAGCGACCGGCCGGCCGGGTCGCACCACTGGCCGTCGGGCGGCGCGCCCCGGCCGTTGCGGCTGGTGTCGATCACCGCGCCCAACCGGGCGGGACCGCCGAGGGCGGCCAGCACCCGCCGGGCGTAGGCCACTTCGTCGGCCGTGGTGTTGAAGTTGGACACATTGGTGAAGATGCCGTCGCCGCTGGTGGCCGCACCGGCCGCGCGCAGCAGGGTGGCCATCTCTTCTGCGTCGCGCCATGCGGAGTGGCCCGCGTCGAAGTACACCCTGGCGCTGGGGTCGGCCGCGTGGATGCTCCGCCCCGCACCGGCCAGCGAGGTGAAGCGCGCGGTGCGGTCGCTGTCCGAGAGGCAGTCGGACTGGGCGATCGCGTCGGGCTCCAGGATGACGATGACCGGTGAACGACCGAGCCCCGCCGAGAAGTTCCGGATCCACCCGTCGTACGCGGCCAGATCCGGCGCCCCGCCCCGCGAGGCGCCGCCGCAGTCCCGGCCGGGGATGGTGTACGGCACGAGCACCGGCGTCCGGCCCTCGTCGGCGGCCGCCGAGGTCACCTGCCGCACCTCCCCGGTGATCTTGTCCGGGTCGTACTCGGTGAACCAGACGGCGGCGGGCCGGTCCGCGATCCGCCGCTCGATCAGCGGCCGCCTCGGGTCGTCGGGATGGTTCCGGATCCAGTCGAGCACCTGCGAGTCGGGCGAGGTGTAGAGCGCGGCGGAGACGGCCTGCGCGGGCTTCGACGGGGAGGCCGAGGGCTGCGGGGCGAGGGACGGCGCCGTGGTGGGCGCGGGACGCGGCGTACGGGACGCGCGCGTGGGGGTCGGCGAGGGCACGGCGGGCAGCGGCGCGAGCGTGGGCGACCGCGTCACCTGCGGCCGCGCCGATACGCCGCCACCGCCTCCGAGGGCCGAGACCGCGCCCGACACGGCGCCGATCGCCGCGACCGCGACGGCGAGCCCCACCATGGCGTTGCGCCGCGCTGCCCGGCGCCGGGCGGCGCGACGTCTGCGCGCGCGTGTGTCCGGGGTCCCGGTCACCGTGAACTTCACCGTGAACTCCCCTTCCCCCACAGGTGCGATGGCCTCACGTTCACCCGTTCCGGGGACGCCCCGGGCCCGGCGGCGTCCGGCACAGCGTAGGGCTGGGACGCTGCCCTCATGGCGCAGATCGAACAGTTGGCAGGTGGAACGGGGCTCCTGGCCGGTGGCACGGGCCTCGCCGGGCCGCCGGTGGGAACCGTGTCGGTGGACACCGTAGTGGAGCGGATGCGGACGCTGCGCGCGAGCCTGCCGCCCCAGGACGGGCTCGCCGTCTTCAACCGGGTCTATCTCGCGGTCACCGAGGAGATCGGCCGATGCGTCACCCGGGGCGCGTTCGCCGACCCCCGGGCCACCGCGACGCTGGACGTGCTGTTCGCCGGGCGGTATCTGCGGGCGGTCGACGCGGTGGCGACCGGGCTGCGCCCGCCCGCCTCCTGGCGGCCGCTGTTCCAGTACCGCCGCCACCCGGGCGTACGCCCGCTCCAGTTCGCGCTCTGCGGCATCAACGCCCACATCGGGCACGACCTGGCGCTCGCCGTGGTCGACAGCTGCCACCGGCTCGGGTGCGAACCGGCCGCTCTGGAGGACGACTTCGACCGGGTGGGCGACATGCTCGTGGCGCTTGAGGAGCGGGTGCGCGAGGAGCTGATGCCGGGGCCCGACCTGCTGGAGGTCGCGGACCCGCTCACCCATCTGCTGGCGTCCTGGAGCCTGGAGCGGGCCCGGGACGCCGCCTGGTCGTCGGCGCGATTGCTGTGGCGGCTGCGGGAACTTCCGGACCTGTCCCGGGAGTTCAGGGAGCGGATGGACGCGGGTGTCGGCCTGGTGGGGCGGTGCCTGCTGACGCCTCATGTCGGCCCTTCTTCCGTACGAGGAGTTCTCCCATGGCAATCCGGCTCGGGCTCGGCCTACCGCAGATGAAGCAGTACGACATCGGCCGTGACATCCCGGCCGTGGCGCGCGCCGCCGAGGAGACGGGGTACGAGAGCCTGTGGGTGTTCGAGCGGGTGATCTTCCCGACCCCCGCGACCCAGGGGCTGTACGGGATACGGGGCCTGGCCTGGCCGGACGCCTACCGGTCGGTGGCCGACCCGCTGATCTCGCTCGCGCTCGCCGCCGCGGCCACCGAGCGGGCCCGGCTCGGCACGAGCGTGCTCGTGGCGCCGCTGCACATCCCCTTCCAGCTGGCCCGCTCGCTGGCCACGCTCGACGCGGCCAGCGGCGGCCGGGTGGTCGCGGGCATCGGCACGGGCTGGTCCCACGACGAGTACGCGGCGGCGTCCGTGGCGCCGTTCGAGAAGCGCGGCAAGGTGCTCGACGAGACACTGGACGTGTTCGCGGCCGTGTGGGGCGCGGACCCGGTCGCGTACGAGGGCGAGTTGACCACCATCGCCCCCTCCGAGGTCGGCCCCAAGCCGGCCCGGCCGATTCCGGTGTACCTGCCGGCGAGCAGCCCGAAGGCGGCCCGCCGGCTGATCGACCGGGCGGACGGCTGGATGCCGGGAGCCCTGGGAGCCGCGCAACTGGCCGAGCAGTGGACCGGGATCCAGGACCTGGCCGCCGAGCGCGGCCGCGAGCGTCCGGTCGAGGTGTGCGTCCGCGTCAACGCACACCATCTGCCGAAGCCGTACGAGGGCAAGGAGCGCCCGCCCTTCACCGGCAGCACGGCCCAGATAGTCGAGGACCTGGTGGCGCACGCGCACGACGGCATAGGCGAGTTCCTGATCGACCTCCAGGCCACGCCCCGCGACGCCCAGGAGCTGAACGACGTGGCGGCCGAGGTGTACGGACAGGTGCGCGCGGCCGGGCTGTAGTCCGGGGCGGCGCGGGACGGCGAAGGGCCCGGGGCACACAGCCCCCGGGCCCTCACGTCCCGTGTCGCGAGCCGGACTCAGTCCTCCGGCAGCTCGACCGGCGCGATCTCGTCGTACACGTCGCCCGGACCGGGGTTGGTGGCGTCCGTGCCGCCGCCGAGGTGGTGCATGACGCCCCACACCGCGTTCAGTGCCGTCTGCACCGCGCCCTCGGCCCAGCCGGCCGTCCAGGAGATGTCGTCGCCCGCGAGGAAGATGCCCCGCTTGTCCTCGGGCAGGGTGTCCTGCATGAAGTGGGTGAACAGACGTCGCTGGTAGCGGTAGTGGCCCGGCAGGTTCGCCTTGAACGCACCCATGAAGTAGGGCTCGTTCTCCCACGACACGGTCACCGGGTTGCCGATGATGTGCCTGCGGATGTCGACCTTCGGGTAGATCTCGCCGAGCGACTTGAGCATGACCTCCATGCGCTCGTTCGCCGACAGCGGCAGCCACTTCAGGCTGTCGTCGCACCAGGTGTACGAGAGGCAGATGACGGCGGGCTTGTCCGGCCCGTTGTCGAGCAGGTACGTGCCCCGGGTCATCCGGTCGGTGAGCGTCATCGACATGACGTCACGTCCCGTCGGATTTCCCCTGTCGTCGACGGCCTTGTCCAGCCAGAAAGGCCTGTCCACCGGCACGAACAGCTTGGAGGACTCCATGTAGTGGGTGCGCTCGATCGCCGTCCAGTGGTCGATCGGGAAGAGCGAGTCATCGCACTCGATCTTCGAGAGCAGCATCCAGGACTGGGCGGTGAAGATCGCGGCCCGGTACGTACGGATGTCGCCGGACGCGTCCGTGACGGTGATCCGGTTGCCCGCGGTGCGGTGCAGCCGGGTCACGGCGGGCTTCGGCGCGCCCTCGTGCAGCGAGGAGAGCGAGGTCCCCTGCGCCCAGTGCACGATCTTCTCCGGCTCGCGCTCCCACAGCCGCAGCGGCAGCTGCTGGGAGCCACCGACGATGCCGCGGTGGTGGTCGTCGGCCTCGGTGTAGACGACGCGCAGGATCTCCAGGATGGAGTTGGGGAAGTCGGTGTCCCAGCCGCCGGTGCCGAAGCCGACCTGGCCGAAGATCTCGCGGGCCCGGAAGGACTTGAACGCCTCGGACTCGCAGAGGAAGCCGTAGAACGTCTGGTTGTCCAGCTTCTCGACGAGCTTCGCCCAGATCTCGCGGATGCGCGGCACATCGCGCTCGCGCATCGCGGTGTTCATGTCCGAGAAGTCGGCGCCCTCGTCGAGGCACGCGTTCCAGGCGGCGGCGACGTCGCGGTAGACCTGCGGCAGGTCGGCGATCGTCTCGGCGTAGTGCGACTCGCCCTTGAGGTCGACGACCGTCGAGGGGGTCGCCTCGGCGAGCGGGTTCGGGAACGGCTCGGTGACCAGGCCGACGAGGTCGATGTAGTGCTGGAGCGCCGTCGAGGACGGCGGGAAGCGCATCGCGCCCATCTCGGCGGTCAGCTCGTCCGTGCCGGTGCCCTCGAAGCCGACGGTGCGCAGCCGTCCGCCGATCTGGTCGGCCTCGTACACGACGGGCTTGAGGCCCATCTTCATCAGCTCGTACGCCGAGATGATGCCGGAGAGCCCGCCGCCGATGACGGCGACCTCGGTGCCGTGCTCCGTCGCGGGTATCTGGCCGAGCCCGGCCGGGTGGGCCAGGAAGTCGTCGTACGCGTAGGGGAAGTCCGGACCGAACATGGTGATCGGCGGCTGGCCGTCGGTGTGCGGGACGGCGGTGGGCACCGTGGACGTCATGGGGTACGGACTCCTTGCACAGTACGAAGGGGGTTGGGGGCGGCCGGAGGGGTCCGGGTCAGACGAGGGAGGTGTAGAGGCCGGGGCGGCGGTCGCGCAGATACGGGTTGTTCGCGCGCGAGGCGGCCAGGAACTCGGGGTCGGCGTCGCCGACGACGAGCTCGGCCTCGCGGCCCGCGCGGGCCCGGGCGGTTCCGTCGGGTCCGGCCAGACAGCTCAGCCCGACGAACTCGAACTCGCCCTCGGGGCCGGTCCGGTTGACGTACGCGATGTACATCTGGTTCTCGAAGGCGCGCACCGGAACCAGGGATTCGGCGACGAACTGGAAGGGGTGCATCTGCGCGGTGGGCACCAGGAGGAGGTCGGTGCCGGCCAGCGCGTGCGCGCGGACGTTCTCGGGGAACTCCACGTCGTAGCAGATCATCATCCCGAGCCGCAGCCCGCCGAGCTCGGCCTGGACGACCTGCTGGTCGCCCGGCGTGAACCACTCCTGCTCGAAGCAGCCGAAGAGATGGGTCTTGCGGTAGTTCGCCAGGCGCGTGCCGTCGGGGCCGATGAGCTGCGCGGAGTTGTAGACGGTGTCGCCGTCGCGCTCCGGGTAGCCGTAGACGACCCCGAGCCCGTGGCGCACGGCGATCTCGGCGACGGCCCGCGCGCCGGGCCCGTCGGCGGCCTCCGCGAGCTTCGGCACGTCGTCCCCGATGGCGTAGCCGGTCAGGAACATCTCCGCGCAGACGAGCAGCCCGGCCCCGGCGGCCGCGGCCCTGCCCGCGGCCTCGTCCAGCACCTTCAGATTCGCGGCGACGTCACCGGGACGGCCGGAGCTCTGGAGCAGGGCGGTGCGCAGCGGGGGCATGGCAGTCCTCGGAGGCGAAAGTGGTTGAAGGGGTCACCTAGACGGTACGTTCCACCGTTCGACCCCGACAAGGCACGACTGTTGCGCGCCGGAGGATGATTCGTTGCGCGTACGGGGTGCTGGGCGGCGATTCGTTGCGCGGCCCTGACGCGGCCCTGACGCCCTACGCCGTGGGGAGAGGGATCAGGCCGGCGAGCCCGACGAGAAGCGCCGCAGCAGCGGCGAGAGCACCAGGACCGACTTGGTGCGCTCCACATACGGCTCGCCCGCGATCCGCTCCAGGACGCGCTCGAAGTGGCGCATGTCGGAGGCGAAGACCTGCACGATCGCGTCCGCCTCACCGGTGACGGTGGAGGCGGACGCGACCTCGGGGTACCGCTCAAGGCCACGCTTGATGGACTCGGGCGAGGTGTTGCGACGGCAGTAGATCTCGATGAAGCCCTCGGTCTCCCAGCCGAGCGCCGCCGGGTCCACCCGGACGGTGAATCCGGTGATGGCCCCTTCGGCGCGCAGCCGGTCCACGCGCCGCTTCACCGCGGGCGCGGACAGGCCGATCAGCGAACCGATGTCGGCGTAGGAGCGGCGGGCGTCTTCAGCGAGCGCGTGCACGATGCGCTCGTCGAGGTCATTGAGTCGCACTGCGGGTGGATCACTTCTCTGCGGATACGGTGTCCGAGGCCGTGGCCAGTCGGGAGCGGCGGATGCCGTACCCGAAGTAGATCACGAGACCGGCGGCCATCCAGTATCCGAAGTACTCCCAGGTGGCCCCGGACAGGTTCCACATCAGATAGCCGCAGGTGAGGAAGCCGAGGATCGGGATGACCCAGCCCAGGGGCACGCGGAAGGTGCGCGGCATGTCCGGGCGCGTCTTGCGCAGGACGACGACGGCCACGTTGACCAGGGCGAAGGCGAAGAGCGTGCCGATGCTGGTGGCGTCGGCGAGGTTGCCCAGCGGCACGGCCGCGGCGAGCACGCCGCAGAACAGCGACACGACCACGGTGTTGGCGACCGGCGTTCCGCTGCGCGGGCTGACCTTGGCGAACACCTTGGGGACGAGCCCGTCGCGGGACATCGCGAAGAGGATGCGGGTCTGGCCGTAGAGCACGGTCAGGACGACGCTCGCGATCGCGATCACGGCGCAGGCGGCCAGGAGGGTGGCCCAGAAGGAGTGACCGGTGACGTCCTTCATGATCCCGGCGAGCGCCGCCTCCGAGCCCTCGAACTGCTTCCAGGGGCGGGCACCGACGGCGACGAAGGCCACCAGGACGTACAGCGCGGTGACGATGACCAGCGAGAGCATGATCGCGCGGGGCAGGTCGCGCTTGGGGTTCTTGGCCTCTTCACCGGCCGTGGACGCCGCGTCGAAGCCGATGTAGGAGAAGAACAGACTGGACGCGGCCCCGCTCACACCGGCCGTGCCCATCGGCATGAAGTTCGCGTAGTTGCCGGACTTGAACCCCATGAAGCCGATCACGCAGAACAGCACCAGGGCGGCGATCTTCACGCCGACCATGATGGTGTTGATACGGGCCGACTCGCGGGCGCCGCCGAGCAGCAGCGCCATCGCGAGGACCACGACGATCAGCGCGGGCAGGTTGAATATCCCGCCGTCGCCGGGCGGCGCGGACAGCGCGTCGGGGATGGTGACGCCGATGGTCCCGTTCAGGAACTCGTTGAGGTACTGCCCCCAGCCGACGGCGACCGCCGCCACCGAGACGCCGTACTCCAGGATCAGGCACCAGCCGCAGATCCAGGCGATGAATTCACCGAGCGTTGCGTAAGCGTACGAATACGAAGAGCCCGCGACCGGGATGGAGCCCGCCAGCTCGGCGTAGGAGAGCGCGGAGAACAGCGCGGTGAGCCCGGCGAGGACGAACGACAGGGTGACCGCGGGTCCGGCCTTGGGGACGGCCTCGCCGAGGACGACGAAGATGCCGGTGCCGAGCGTGGCGCCGATGCTGATCATCGTCAGCTGCCACATGCCGAGGGTACGGCGCAGAGTGCCGCCCTCGCCCTTGCCACCCTCGGCGACCAGCAGTTCTACCGGCTTGCGCCGCAACAGCGGATTGCCGGGCCGCGGGGCCCCGGTGGCCGGTGCTGCTGCGGAGGGGGGCGCTGTGCCGTGGTCCAACACTTCAGAGGGCTCCTTGTCGCTGCCTGGGGACAGCGACGACCGCGGCGTTCCGGCCCTTCGCGCACGAAAGGGCAAATCGGGCATGACAGAAGCACACCGTGGCCGGTACCGCCGAGCAGGCGGTCGCCGCCACTCCACGTATGGCGAGAACCTTACGAGGTTCCGCTTCTCAGTCGTAATGCAGCAACCTTGCGCATCGGTGAATGATCATTGCGCACAAGGGCGACGCATGGGTGTTTGTTGCGCATCAGCGTTCGATCCATGCGTGAAGGGTCCTCATCGTGCACGGGCGGCGGGGTAGGAGTGGGGTCGCCCACAGACGGCGATCGGAGGTGTTCGATGACCTGGCTGGACCCGGATCCGTTTCTGCGCGGAGTGGCCTGGCGGGACGCGACGGGCCGGGCGGTCCGCGCCGATCCGGCCGACCTGACCCGGCTGCCCTGGGCCACCGCCGAACGAGCCGGGCTGCCGATCGGGGTGCGGCTGGAATTCACCGCCGAGGGCGCGTCGGCCATCGAGATCCGCTACCGCGCCTCGGTGCCCGCGCCCACCGAGGCCCTGTCCGCGCTCGCCCACACCTTCGCGCTCTGGGCGGCCGGCCGATGTGTGCGCGAGACGACGGTGACACCGGCGAGGGAGGCGGTCGTACGCCTTCAACTCCCCTGTACAGGTGGCCGGTTCACGGTCCATCCGCCCGAGCCCATGGCGCCCGTGGTGCTCGCCCTGCGCGGCGTCGGCGGCGCCCTCGCGCCCGTGCCCGCCGCGCCCCGCTGGCTGGTGCACGGCGACTCCATCACCGAGGGCTGGTGGTCCACCCGCCCCGCCCACGCCTGGCCCTCGGTCGCGGGGCGCGCGCTCGGCCTGGACACCGTCAACCTCGGTTACGCGGGCGGCGCGCGCGGCGAACTGGCCACCGCCGAGCAGCTGGCCGCCCTGCCCGCCGACGTCCTGACCCTCGCGTTCGGCACCAACTGCTGGTCGGGCGCGCCCTGTTCGGCCCGGCTGCTGTACGCACGGACCCGGAACTTCCTGACCGCGCTCGCCGGGGCCACCCGCACACGCCCCTGCTGCTGCTCTCCCCCTTGCTCCGCCCGGCGGCCGAGCGCACCCCGAACGCCGTCGGGTCCACGCTGACGGAGCTGCGCACGGCCATGGAGGAGGCGGCCGGGGACGCAAACGACAGCCGCCTTCAGGTGCTTCCCGGACGGGACCTGGTGACCCCGGCCGACCTGGCCGACGGCCTGCACCCGAACGACAGGGGCCACGAGAAGATCGCAGCGGCGGTGGCAGAGGTCCTGCGGCCCCGCATATAAAGGGTGGCCCCCCGCGCTATGCGCGGGGGGCCACCCTTCAGGGGCGCGGGGCCTTAACATATGCGGCTCCGCCGCGTGGGCGCGACCAGCCACAGCCGGCCCGCAGACGAATAACCGCGCCCCGACTACGCGCTAGCTCCAGCTCGCGTGGAGCGGCTTGCCCTCCGCGTACCCCGCGGCGGACTGGATGCCCACGACCGCCTTCTCCTCGAACTCGGCGAGCGAGCTCGCGCCCGCGTACGTGCAGGACGACCGCACGCCCGCGATGATCGAGTCGATCAGGTCCTCGACGCCCGGCCGGGTCGGGTCGAGGAACATCCGCGAGGTGGAGATGCCCTCCTCGAAGAGCGCCTTGCGGGCGCGGTCGTACGCCGACTCGTCGCTGGTGCGGTTGCGGACGGCACGGGCCGAGGCCATGCCGAAGGACTCCTTGTACGCGCGGCCCTGGGCATCGTGCTGAAGGTCGCCCGGGGACTCGTACGTACCGGCGAACCAGGAGCCGATCATGACGTTGGAGGCACCGGCGGCGAGCGCCATGGCGACGTCGCGCGGGTGGCGCACGCCACCGTCGGCCCAGACGTGCTTGCCGTACTTCTTCGCCTCGGCGGCGCACTCCAGGACGGCGGAGAACTGCGGGCGGCCGACGCCCGTCATCATCCGGGTGGTGCACATGGCGCCGGGGCCCACGCCGACCTTGATGATGTCGGCGCCCGCCTCGATGAGGTCCTTGACGCCCTCGGCGGCGACGATGTTGCCCGCCACGATCGGCACCTGCGGGTCCAGGCCGCGGACGGCCTTGATCGCGGCGATCATCGACTCCTGGTGGCCGTGCGCGGTGTCCACCACGATGGTGTCGGCGCCGGCGTCCAGGAGCTGCTTGGCCTTGCCCGCGACGTCGCCGTTGATGCCGACGGCGGCGGCGATGCGCAGCTTGCCGTCGGCGTCGGTCGCCGGGCTGTACAGGGTCGCGCGCAGGGCGCCCTTGCGGGTGAGGATGCCGGCCAGGCGGCCGTCCTTGTCCACGGCCGGGGCGTAACGGCGGTTGGCGGTGTCGAGCTTGTTGAACGCCTCGCGCGGGTCGATGTCCGCGTCGAGCAGCAGCAGGTCCTTGGACATGACCTCGGAGAGCTGCGTGAAGCGGTCGACGCCGGTCAGGTCCTCGTCGGTGACGACACCGACGGGCCGCCGGTCGCCGTCGACGACGACGCCCGCGTTGTGGGCGCGCTTGGGCAGCAGCGCCAGCGCGTCGGCGACGGTCTGGGTCGGGGCGAGGACGATCGGGGTGTCGAGCACGTGGTGGCGCGTCTTGACCCAGGTGATGACGTCGGTGACGACCTCGATCGGAATGTCCTGCGGGATGACGACGAGCCCGCCGCGGCGGGCCACGGTCTCGGCCATGCGGCGGCCCGCGATCGCCGTCATGTTGGCGACGACGAGCGGGATCGTGGTGCCCGTACCGTCGGGCGAGGAGAGGTCGACGCCCTGGCGGGAGCCCACCGCGGAGCGGCTCGGCACCATGAACACATCGTCGTACGTCAGGTCGTACGGCGGCTTGATGTCGTTGAGGAAACGCACGTGCAGAACATCCCAGTCGATCGGAGTTACCCCAGGCATTTCAGCCGGGGCCAAACGCACGTACTTCATTGTCCCATGTTCATGCGATTGCGCTGCCCGGGCCGATCGTCCAGGACTGGGGCGGGGGCCCTGGTGCGATCATCCGAAGACGCCGGGCGTGGTCATGCGAGGGCGCCGAGCGCGAGCACCACGGCGAGGGCCCCGTCGCCGCCCGTGACGGCCGCGTCCGCCAGTACCTCGCGTGCGGTCAGCCACTCGTCCGGGCGCGCCTTCTCGTAGTCCTGCCAGCCCGTCACGACCAGCAGCCGGCCGGGCCGGGCGGGGCCCCAGTCGGGGTCGCCCAGGCAGTCGGCGAGGGCGTCCCAGTTGCGGCCGAACCACTCGGGCAGCCGCAGCGCGCGGGCGCAGCGGTCCATGAAGCCCGCCTTGTCGTTGACCCCGGTCAGGTCGAGGACGTCGACCTGCCAGCCACTGGCCCGTACGCCGTCGAACGGATCGGCCGTCATCGCAGCACCGCCTTGAACGTCTTGTAGTGGTCGCCGGTGTAGTAGATCTCGCCGCTCTGGCCGCTGATCAGGCGCCGGGTGCCCCGGTCACGCGACTGGGGGGTGATGACCGTGTACTCGTGGTAGTAGCCGCGCTTCTGCTGCGGCAGGGCCTTCTCGAAGTTGCCGAAGACCGTGCCGTCCTTGGCGTACGGGAAGGGGCCGCCCTTGTCGATCAGCTTCAGGGTCTGCTGCGCCTCGGGCGGCAGCTGCGCGGCGCGGACCGTGGCCATGCCCTTGACCCAGCCGGGTGTGGCGGCGGCACCGGAGGCGGTGACTCCGGTCGGAGTCGTCTGGGGTTTCGTGTCGTGTTTCGACTTGCCGCCGCAGCCGGTCAGCAGCAGCGCCAGACACGCCAGCAGGACGGGGACGGTCGTTCGGACGTACCTGGTGAGCATGCGCACGATGGTCCCATCGCGGGACTGCGGACGCGAACCCGCCGGGTGACGATGGGGACATGCTCCTCGCCGACGTGGCCAGAACCTCCCGCGAGATCGCCGCGACGTCCTCGCGTACGGAGAAGTCCGCCCTGCTCGCCGCGGTGTTCCGGGACACCGCGCCCGACGAGGCGCCGCTGGTGGTCACCTATCTCGCCGGGCGGCTGCCGCAGCGCCGCACCGGGCTCGGCTGGAGCACCCTGAAGGACCGGCCACCGCCCGCCGGAACACCCTCCCTGACGGTCCGCGAGGTCGACGCGGCCCTGGACCGTGTCTCGGCCCTCGCCGGAAAGGGCGCGCAGGGCGAACGCGGGCGCCTGGCCCGGGAGCTGATGGCCGCCGCCACCGAGGACGAGCAGCGCTTCCTGTTCGGCCTGATCACCGGCGAGGTCCGGCAGGGCGCGCTGGACGCGGCCGCCGTCGACGCTCTCGCCGAGGCGACCGGCACCCCGGCGGCGGACGTGCGGCGCGCGGTGATGCTGGGCGGCTCGCTGGGTGCGGTCGCCGAGGCACTGCTCGGCGGCGGCGCGGCGGCGCTCGCCGCGTTCCGCCTCGATGTGGGCCGTCCCGTACTGCCGATGCTGGCGCAGAGCGCCAAGGACGTGGACGACGCGCTCGACCGGCTCGGCCCGTGCGCGGTGGAGGAGAAGCTGGACGGGATCCGGGTGCAGGTGCACCGCGACGGCGACGCTGTGCGCGTGTTCACCCGTACGCTGGACGAGATCACCGACCGGCTGCCCGAAGTGGTGGCCGCCGCACGGGAGTTGACGGCCGGGCGGGCGATCCTGGACGGCGAGGTGATCGCGCTCGACCCCGAGGGGCGGCCGCGCCAGTTCCAGGACATCGCGGGCCGGGTGGGCTCCCGGCTGGACGTGGCGGGCGCCCGGGACCGGCTGCCGCTGTTTCCGGTCTTCTTCGACCTGCTGTACGTGGACGGCCGCGACCTGCTCGATCTGCCGGTGCGCGAGCGCGCCGCCGAGCTCGCGCGGGTGACGCCCGAGCCCCGGCGCGTACGCCGGGTGACGGTCGAGGATCCGGACGATCCCCAACAGCGTGAAGCGGCCCGTCAGTTCGCGGCCCTGACCCTTGAGCGCGGTCACGAGGGCGTGGTCGTGAAGGGGCTGGACGCGGCGTACAGCGCGGGCCGTCGGGGCGCTTCCTGGCTGAAGGTGAAGCCGGTGCACACCCTCGACCTGGTGGTGCTCGCCGCCGAGTGGGGGTACGGGCGGCGCACCGGAACGCTCTCCAATCTGCATCTGGGGGCGCGCCGCCCGGACGGCTCGTTCGCCATGCTGGGCAAGACGTTCAAGGGCTTGACCGACGCCCTGCTGGCCTGGCAGACGACACGGCTGCGGGAGCTGGCGGTGGCCGAGGAGCCGTGGGGGGTGCGCGTTCGGCCGGAACTCGTCGTAGAGATCGCCTTCGACGGGGTGCAGAGATCGTCCCGCTACCCGGAGGGGGTGACACTGAGGTTCGCGCGGGTAGTGCGCTATCGCGAGGACAAGAAGGCCTCGGACGCCGACACGGTCGCGGCAGTGGTCGCGCTGCGCGCCGGGAGGGATTGAATCAGGTGCGGTCGCAACAGACACGGGAACGGGAACAGCGGGCACGGCAGGAGGCGGCACGGCTGGGGGCCGAGGGGGTCCGGGCGGTCGCGCTGACGTTCGTGGACAACGCGGGCATCACCCGGGTGAAGGCCGTGCCCACGGCCCGGCTCGCCGCGGCCGTCGCGCGCGGGGTCGGCGCGTCGCCGTGCTTCGACGTCTTCCTGGTGGACGACTCGGCCACCGCCAGCCGGGACAGCGGCGGCCCGGACGGCGATCTGCGGCTCTTCCCGGACCTGGACCGGCTGACGGTGCTCGCCGCGCAGCCCGGCTGGGCGTGGGCGCCGGTGGAACGCTACGACCAGGCGGGCGCCGAACACCCGGGCTGCCAGCGGCTGTTCGCCCGCCGCATGGCCGCGCGGGCCGCCGAGCGGGGCATCTCGCTGCGGATGGGCTTCGAGACGGAGTGGACGGTCTCGCCCGCCCTCGAAGGCCCGGCGTACGGCATGGCACGGCTCGTGGAGCGGTCCGCGTATATGAACGATGTGGTGACCGCGCTGGTGGAGCAGGGCGTCAATGTGCTCCAGATCCATCCCGAGTACAACGAGGGCCAGTTCGAGGTGTCGGTGGCGCCCAGCGATCCGGTGGGCGCGGCGGATCTGGCGGTGCTGGTGCGCGAGACGATCCGCGCGGTCTCGCTACGGCACGAGCTCACCCCGTACTTCGGCCCGATCGTCACGGCGGGCGGCGTCGGCAACGGCGGCCACCTCCACCTCAGCCTGTGGCAGGACGGCCGCAACCTGTGCCGGGGCGGCGACGGCCCGTTCGCCATGACCGCCACCAGCGAGGCGTTCCTGGCGGGCGTCCTGAGCGCCCTGCCCGCCCTCCTCGCCGTCGGCGCCCCCTCCCCCGCGAGCTATCTCCGCCTGGAACCCTCCCGCTGGGCCGGCGCGTTCCAGTGCTGGGGGCTGGAGAACCGGGAGGCCGCCCTCCGCTTCATCGCGGGCGCCCCCGACGACCCCGACGCCGCCAACGCCGAGGTCAAGTGCTTCGACCCGGCCGCCAACCCGTATCTGGTGGTCGGCGCGGTGATCGCGGCGGGCCTCGCGGGCCTGGACGCCAAGGCGTCGCTGCCCGAGCCGGTCTCGGGCGACCCGGCGCACGACAGCGGCCAGCAGCGCCTGCCCGCCTCGCTGCCCGAAGCGCTCGCCCACTTCAGCGCCTCGCAGACGCTGCGCGAGGCCATGGGCACCAGACTCTTCGAGGCGTTCGCGGCCGTGCGCCACGCCGAGGCCGCCCTGTTCGAGGGCAGGTCCCCGCAGGAGATCGCGGACGCGACACGGGGACGGTACTGAATGCCCCAGGACGCAGCCGGGCGGATCCCGGCGGGCACGCTCCTGGACCACCACTGCCACGGGGTGCTGCGCACCGACCCGGACATGGGCGCCTTCGAGGCGTTCCTGACCGAGGCGGACGCGCCCGCCGCGCCCGGCACCACCTTCTTCGACACCCAGTTGGGCTTCGCGGTGCGCCGTTGGTGCCCGCCGCTGCTCGGCCTGGAGCCGCACTGCACGCCGGAGCGCTATCTGGCCCGGCGGCGCGAGCTCGGCGCCGTGGAGGCGACGCGACTGCTGCTCGGCGGCAGCGGCATCGGCGGGTACCTGATGGACACCGGGCTGCCGGGCGACCTGACGACCCCGGGCGAGCTCGCCGAGCTCGGCGGCGCCCCGGTGCACGAGATCGTCCGCCTTGAGCTGCTGGCCGAGCGGGTGGCCAACACGGCCAAGGACGCGGACCGCTTCCTCGCGGAGCTGGCGGCGGCGATCCGCTCGGCGGCGACGCAGGCCGTGGGCTTCAAGTCGGTCGCCGCCTACCGCTACGGCCTGGATCTCGCGCCCGAGCCGCCCGCGCTGCCCGATGTGCGCGAGGCGGCCGCGAAATGGCTGAAAAAACGTCCGGCGGGCGGCCGTCTGACCGACCCGGTGCTGCTGCGCCATCTGCTGTGGTCGGCGGTGCACACCCGCCTTCCGCTCCAGCTGCACACCGGTTTCGGCGATCCGGACCTACGGCTGCAGCGCTGCGACCCGCTGCTCCTGACCGACTTCATCCGCGCCTCGCGCGCGTCCGGCACCCCGCTGATCCTGCTGCACGGCTACCCGTACCACCGCAACGCGGCCTATCTCGCCCATGTCTATCCGCATGTGTACGCGGACATGGGCCTCAGCCTCAGCCACACGGGTGCCCGGGCCGGGGCCGTACTGGCCGAGATGCTGGAGCTCACCCCGTTCGGCAAGCTCCTGTTCTCCACCGACGCGTACGGACTGCCCGAGCTGTACGTGGTCGGCGCCCGCCTCTTCCGGGAGGGCCTGGAGGAGCTGCTGGCCGCGTGGACGGCGTCGGGGGCGTGGTCGCACAGCGACGCGGAGCGGGTGGCGCGGCTGATCGCCGCGGACAACTCCCGCCGGGTGTACGGGATTTAGGCCGCGCGATGCGTAGCACGTACGGGATGCGCCGCATCCCGTACGACGGGCGTCCGGGGCGACGGGCCCCGGGCGCCCTCCTGGGCTCAGTCGCCGTCCGGGTCCGCCCGGTCGAGCGCGGGGCGGGGCTGCGGCCCCGTCTCGTGCAGCAGGAAGTCCGCCGCGGCCGTGTCCGTGACCAGGCTGGTCACCAGGCCCGACCGGAGCACCGCGTCGATCGCCGACGCCTTGCGCTGGCCCCCGGCGATCGCGACGACCTCCGGGATCCGGCGCAGCCGGTCCGCCTCGACGGTGATGCAGCGCTCCCCCAGGTCGCGCCCGACCCGGCGGCCCTCGGCGTCGAAGAGGTGCGCGGACATCTCGGCCGCGACACCGAGCGAGGCGTAGTGCGCCCGCTCCTCGTCGGTCAGCATGTCGTGCACCGTCGAGATGCCCGGCTCCCACGAGCCGATCGAGACCGCGGCGACCGTCACCTTGTCGAAGTACTCGAAGGCGCGCGCGATCCCGGTCTGGTTGCGCAGCGCGGCCGCGGTGGCCGCGTCCGGCAGCAGCATCGGGGCGTAGATCGGGTGGGCGTCGCCGCCCGAGACCTGGGCGGCGCGCCGTACGGCCTCGACCGAGCCGCGCTCGGCGGTGCCCGCGTCGTACACGCCGGTGAGCTGCACGACCGTGCACGGGGGCAGCCGGTCCAGGGCGGCGGCCATGTGGATGGTGGACCGGCCCCAGGCCAGGCCCAGCACATCGCCCTCGCTGACCAGCTCGCCGAGCAGATCGGCGGCGACCTCGCCCAGGTTCTCCGGGTCCGGCGACGACTCGTCCTCGCCGGCCTCCGGGGACTCGACGACGACCGCGTGCCGCAGCCCGTACCGGGCGCGCAGCGCGTCCGAGCGCTCCGCGTCCAGCTCGGCCGGGACGCGGATCTCGATCCGGACCAGGTCGCGCTCCAGGGCGGTCTCCAGGACCCGGGCCACCTTGAAGCGGCTGACGCCGAACTCCTCGGCGATCTGGATCTTGGACTTGCCCTCCAGGTAGAAGCGGCGGGCCATGGCCGCCGCCTGCACCAGCTCCGCGGGTCCCATCCGCAGGGCTGACCGACCCGCCGACATTGCAGACACCGCGATCTCCTCACTGCTGTTCACACTCTGGACTCGCTGTTCATCCTGTCAGATCCAACGGTCCTTGATCAGCCCCGTAGGGCCGCGTTCACCGAGCCGTGGCTCAGTGGCCGCATGCCCAGGGGGCGCTTGCCGTGCTCTGTTCCGCCATCGAGCGCAGCGTACGCACCGCCTCGGCGGGGTCCTTCGCTCCGTATACGGCCGAGCCCGCCACGAACACGTCCGCGCCCGCCTCCGCGCACCGCTCGATGGTGGTGGCCGAGACCCCGCCGTCGACCTGGAGCCACAGTTCGAGGCCGTGCTTGGAGATCAGCTCGCGGGTGCGGCGGATCTTCGGCAGCATGATGTCCAGGAACGGCTGACCACCGAATCCGGGCTCCACCGTCATGATCAGCAGCATGTCCAGCTCGGGCAGCAGGTCCTCGTACGGCTCGATGGGCGTGGCGGGCTTGAGCGCCATGGACGCCCGTGCCCCCTTGGCCCGGATCTCCCGCGCCAGCCGTACCGGCGCGGCCGCGGCCTCGGCGTGGAAAGTGACCGATCCGGCACCCGCCTCTACGTACTGCGGGGCCCATCGATCCGGGTCCTGGATCATCAGATGGCAGTCCAGCGGGGTCTCCGTCGCCCGGCTGAGGGATTCCACGACCGGCACGCCGAGCGTGAGGTTCGGCACGAAGTGGTTGTCCATGACGTCCACGTGCAGCCAGTCGGCGCCTTCGACGGCCTTGGCCTCCTCGGCGAGGCGCGCGAAATCGGCGGAGAGAATGCTGGGGTTGATCTGAGCCATGCCCCAAGCCTGCCATGCCTCGCACCACTTGCCTGCCACGGTACGGATTCGAGGTCGCCGACCTGTCCGACGTACACCTGTCCTACGACTCGCCGGACCGGGACGCTCCGTGCAATCCTGGTGATTCAGGCCATCTCGGGAGCGGCACCCCGCGCCGAACGCGGGGCCATGGGGGACGTGATGTCCGACGCGCGCACTCGCCACAACCGCGGTCAGGAAAGCCCCCGAGCGGCCGGGCCGGGCCCGGGCCCGCGCGGGGTGGCGTGGCTGGTCTGCGGACGCCGTACCAAATGGCTCGTCCTCGTGCTGTGGCTGATCGCCGTCGCGGTCGCCTTCCCGCTGGCGCAGAAGCTCAGCGACGCCCAGGACAACGACGCCACCTCATGGCTGCCGGGCAGCGCCGAGTCGACCCAAGTCTTCAACTCCGCGAAGGCGTTCAGGCCCGAGGAGGTCCCGGCGATCGTCGTGTACGCGCGCGACGGCGGGCTCACCTTCGCAGACAAGCAGAAGATCGGCGCGGACGCGACGGCGCTGCGCGCCCTGAGCACGGACGGGATCCAGGGCGCCCGCGTCCAGGGCCCGCAGTTCGACGCCAGGGCGAGCGCCGCGCAGATCCTCGTGCCGATCAAGCTGGGCAAGAACGGCTGGAACCACATCGCGGACGCCGTCGACAAGGTGCGCAAGCAGTCGGGCACCACACAGGGCGGGCTCCAGGTGCACATCACCGGCCCGGGCGGCGTCTCGGCCGACTTCGCCAAGGCCTTCTCCGGCATCGACTCGACGCTGCTCTTCTCGGCGCTGACCGTGGTCGTGGTGATGCTCCTGATCACGTATCGCAGTCCGACGCTCCTCCTGGTGCCGGTGATCTCCGTGGTCTGGGCGCTCTCGGCCGCGCAGGCGCTGATCTATCTGCTGGCCCGGCACGCGGGCCTGACGGTCAACGGGCAGAGCGCGGGCATCCTGACCGTGCTCGTCTTCGGCGCGGGCACCGACTACGCGCTGCTGCTCGTCTCCCGCTACCGCGAGGAGCTGCGCCGCCACGAGGACCGGCACGAGGCGATGGCGCTGGCCCTGCACCGGGCCGGGCCCGCGGTCCTGGCCAGCGGCGCCACCGTGATCCTGGGCATGCTGGTGCTGATGGTGGCCGAGATGAACTCCACCAAGGGGCTCGGACCGGTCGCCGCCATCGGCGTCGGCGTGGCGCTGCTCGCCATGCTCACTCTCTTCCCGGCCCTGCTGGTGATCTTCGGCCGCTGGATCTTCTGGCCGGTCCGGCCCGTCTTCGGCTCCCCCGACCCGACGGCCCACGGCGTCTGGGCCCGGGTGGGCGGCCGCATCGCGACCCGCCCGCGCACGGTCTGGGTCACCACCGCCGTGATCCTCGCGGCCCTCTCCTTCGGCCTGCTCCAGCTCAAGGCCAACGGTCTGAGCAACGCCGACTCCTTCACCGGCAGACCCGACTCGATCGTCGGCCAGGAGGTGCAGGCCGCCCACTTCCCGGCGGGCAGCGGCGACCCGCTGGTGATCGTCACCTCGGCCGGCAAGGCGGCGGACGTCGGCCGCGCGGTCGCCGCGACTCCGGGCGTGGTGCCCTCGTCGATCGGTACGCCACCGGGCACCGCCGCCGAGCACGACGGCAAGGTCCTGCTCGAAGCCACCATGACGGCCCGCCCGGACAGCACGGCCGCGCACCAGACGGTCGTACGCGTACGGGAGGCGGTCCACGCGGTGCCGGGCGCCGACGCCAAGGTGGGCGGCGGCACGGCCGCGGTCATCGACATGGAGAAAGCCACCACCCACGACAACAAGCTGGTCATCCCGCTGGTGCTGCTGGTCGTGCTGTGCGTCCTCGGGATCCTGCTGCGGGCGCTGGTCGCGCCGCTGCTGCTCATCGTGACGGTGGTGCTGTCGTTCGCGGCCGCGCTGGGCGTCAGCGCGCTCGCCTTCCGCCATGTCTTCGACTACGCGGGCGAGTCCACCGACTTCCCGCTGTTCGTCTTCGTCTTCCTGGTCGCGCTCGGCATCGACTACAACATCTTCCTGTCCACGCGCATCCGCGAGGAAGCCGCCCGCCAGGGCACCCGTCCGGGCGTCGTCACCGGCCTGGCCGCCACCGGCGCCGTGATCACCTCGGCCGGTCTGGTCCTGGCGGGCACCTTCGCGGTCCTGGGCACCCTGCCGATGACGGGCTTCGCCGAGATCGGCTTCGCGGTGGCCCTGGGCGTCCTGCTCGACACGTTCGTGGTCCGCTCGATCCTGGTGACGTCGCTGTTCCTGGACGTGGGCAGGCGGGTGTGGTGGCCGCACCGGTTGTCGAGGGAGCGCGAGGAGGTGGCGGTGGCCCCGGAGCGGACGAACTCCTGAGCGCGGCGGGCGCGGCCCGAGTGCGGACCGCGCCCTGTTCACGCCGTACGGCTTCAGGCCGTATGCCTTCAGGCCGTACGGCGCAGCAACGCCAGATACATCGCGTCCGTCCCGTGCATGTGCGGCCACAGCTGGACGTCCGGACCGTCGCCGAGGCCCGCGACGCCCGGCATCAGGGGCCGTACGTCGATCCACTCGGCCTCCACGGGCGCACCGCCCCGGCCCTTGAGCACGTCCTCCACCACGATCCGCGTCTCGGCGAGGTGCGGCGAGCAGGTCGCGTAGCCGACCACACCGCCCACCCGCACCGCCGAAAGCGCCTCGCGCAGCAGCCCGCGCTGGAGCGGCGCGAAGCCGTCCAGGTCCTCCGGGCGGCGGCGCCAGCGGGCCTCGGGGCGGCGGCGCAGCGCGCCGAGTCCGGAGCACGGCACATCCATCAGGACGCGGTCGAACGAGCCCGGCAGCCACGGCGGCCGGGTGCCGTCGGCCGCGATCACCTGGTACGGGCCGGGGTTCCCGGCCAGCGCGCGCTCCACGAGCCGGGCCCGGTGGGGCTGCTTCTCGGAGGCGAGCAGCGCGGCGCCGCGCTCGGCGGCCAGCGCGGCGAGGAGGGCCGCCTTGCCGCCGGGACCCGCGCAGCCGTCCAGCCAGCGCTCGTCCCGCCCCTCGATGGGGGCGTTCGCGAGTGCGACGGCGACCAGCTGGCTGCCCTCGTCCTGCACACCGGCCCGGCCGTCCTTGACGGCGTCGAGGGCGCCCGGCTCGCCGCCCTCTGCCATCCGTACGGCGTACCGGGACCAGCGGCCGGGCAGCCCGCCGTCCTCGCCCAGCGCGTCCATGAGCTCATCGGTGGTGGACCGGCCGGGGCGCGCGACCAGGGTCACCTCGGGCCGTTCGTTGTCCGCCTCAAGCAGGTCCTCGATACCGGCGCGACCGCCGCCCAGCGCGTCCCACAGCGCCGAGACGACCCATCGCGGATGCGAATGGACGATCGCGAGATGCTCCTCGGCGTCCTCGTCGTACGGCGGCGCGACCTTCTCCAGCCAAGCGTCCAGGTCGTTCGCCGCGATCTTGCGCAGTACGGCGTTGACGAACCGGGCCCGCCCGTCGCCGAGCACCACGCGCGCGAGCTCGACGCTGGCGGAGACCGCCGCGTGCGAGGGGATGCGCGTGCCGAGCAGCTGGTGCGCGCCGAGCGCGAGCACATCGAGCACCGGCGGGTCGACCTCGCGCAGCGGCCGGTCGATGCACTCCGCGATGATCGCGTCGTAGGTGCCCTGGCGGCGCAGCGTCCCGTAGACGAGCTCGGTGGCGAGCGCCGCGTCGCGCCCGTCGAAGTTCCCGCCCTCGCGGGCCTTGCGCAGCAGCGGGGGCAGTACGAGGTTGGCGTACGCGTCCCGCTCGTCGACCGCGCGCAGCGCCTCGAAGGCGAGGATGCGGACGGGGTCCTTCTTGGGGCGGCGGTACGGCTTGCCGCCGCCCTTGCCGTTGTTCTGGGGACGGCTGCGCGGCTGATCGTTCACGTGAAAGGTGCTCCGCTGGTCAGATGGTGCGAACCCGACCAGCGTACGACTGTTGCCCGCGCGCCCCCACCCGGGTCGCTCCCTGTCCGGACCGGCGCCCCGGGGTCGGCGCCCCTGGGCCCGCGCCGGGACCTGCGCCCGGGTCAGCCGACGTGCTCGCCCGGGGCGATGCGCACGCCGCGCGCCCAGTCGGCGCCCTTCATCGGCTTCTTGCCCTGCGGCTGGACCCAGAGCAGCTCGACGGCGTGCGAGCCCGTGCCGACGTACACATTGTTCTTGCCCACGGACAGCTCGCCCGGCGCGAGGTCCGTGCGGTCCGCGACCGGCACCGCCTGGACCAGCTTCAGCCGCTCGCCCCGGAACACGGTCCAGGCGCCCGGGGCCGGGGTGCAGCCGCGCACGACCCGGTCGACCCGCAGCGCGGGCGCGGACCAGTCGATCTGCGCGTCCTCGACGGTGATCTTCGGGGCGAGCGTGACGCCCTCGGCGGGCTGCGGAACGGCCGTGAGCGTGCCGTCCTCGATGCCGTCCATGGTCGCGGCGAGCAGTCCGGAGCCCGCGAAGGCGAGCCGGGTCAGCAGATCGCCGCTGGTGTCGGTGGGCCGGACGACCTCGGTGACCGTCCCGTACAGCGGACCCGAGTCGAGCCCCTGCTCGATCAGGAACGTCGAGGCGCCGGTGATCTCGTCGCCCGCCATCAGCGCGTGCTGGACCGGGGCGGCGCCGCGCCACGCGGGGAGCAGCGAGAAGTGCAGATTGACCCAGCCGTGGGCCGGGATGTCGAGCGCGACCTTCGGGAGCAGCGCCCCGTAGGCGACGACCGGGCAGCAGTCCGGGGCGATCTCGCGCAGCCGCGCCAGGAACTCCTCGTCGCGCGGCTTCACCGGCTTCAGCACCTCGATGCCGGCCTCCTCCGCGCGCTGGGCGACGGGGCTGGCCACCAGCCGCCGACCGCGCCCGGCGGGGGCGTCGGGCCGGGTCACCACGGCGGCGACCTCGTGCCGGCCGGAGGCGATCAGGGCGTCCAGGGCGGGGACGGCGACCTCGGGGGTGCCTGCGAAGACGAGCTTCACTGCGGGATACCTCGCTTTGTAGAGAGCGGCGCCAGTCTATGGGGTGTCAGACGCGCGGGCCCGATCCGGTGGCGGGTCCGACGCGGGCCTGATCCGGTGATGGGTCCGACGCGGTCCGGCGCTCGGGCCGGCGCGGGTCCGGCACTCGTGCCCAGGGGGCCGACGGCGGTCCGGGAGGCGGGGGGTGACAGCGGGTCGGACGGTGGGGGCGTACGTACGGGCGCGCGCCCCGTGCATATGCCCATACGCCCCCGCAGCGTGACCACAACCCCAGGTGGCGCGTTGGTCAAGAGAGATTGACCGAAACGGGCCACGCTGCGGCCCATCCCTTTTCAACAACGCCGGTTCGAGAGGCTTGTTCATGGCCGACCACGCAACCCACGACGCCCAGGCACGGGCCAGTCTGCACCTGTTGGTGCGGGACATCGAGCGGGTCCGCCGGCAGGTGGACGCACTGCGCACCCTCACCGCGCAGCTCGGCAACGTCTACCGCCCGCGCCGCTCCGGCCCCTCCACGGGCTTCGTCGTGTACGGGCGCGCGCCCGCCCCGACCGTCCGGCTCGCCCAGGAGCTGCGGGACAGCGTCGAGACCCTGGTGACCGCCGCGGTGGACTTCGACCGCTCCCTGGGCTTCTCGTGGGACGCGGTGGGGTCGGCGCTCGGGGTCACCAAGCAGGCGGTGCACCGGCGGTACGGGGCACGGCGCGCCGCGGCCCAGGCCGCCGAGGCCGAACGTCCCGCCGAGGCGACCGTGCCGCGCGCCCTGCCCGTCCCGGCCGGGGTCCCCGCGGTGCCCGCCGCCCGCTCGATGCCGCCCCAGCCGACGGCGACGTCCCAGTCGCTGCGCGAGGAGGCCCGCGCCACCGCGTTCCCGGGCCCGCGCAACGGCTGACCCGCCCTTTTCCGTTTCCCGTGCCCTCGTCGTACGCGAGTACGCCGGGGGCACCCCTCTGTCCGGCGGCGGTCATACGCAACGGGGGCGACCCGCCCCGGGCGCCCGGCCGACCGACGGTGGCCGCACGCGACCGTCGAGCCCCCGGGCGCCCGGCCGTCCGACGGTGGCCGTACGCAACCGGTGGCGAGCAGTCCCGGGGCACCCGAAGGCGCCTTCGGACCGGCCGACCGCCCGATGGTCATCGGATCAGCCGATATCCGGCGGATCCACCCTGATCCGCACCGGATCGCCGCCCCCGCGCGCCAGGCGGACCGCCTGGGCGGTCTTGAGGGCCGCGGCCAGGGCCGAGCCGCTGCCCGGGGGGACTCTCAGCAGGGCCCGCTCCCACACCTCGCCGACCGGCGGGGCGCCGGGCCGCCGGACCCGGCCCGGCTCGGTCGTACGCATCGGGACCGGTCCCAACACCTCGGCATCCGGCGGCAGTTGAGCACTCGACAGATACGCCTCCACGGCCTCCGGGCGGCCCGTCACCTCGGCCATCCGGGAGACCGGCGGGAAGCCGAGCTCGGCCCGTTCGGCGAGTTCGCGCAGCGCGTGGCCGACCGGGTCCCAGCGGACCAGGGCCTGCACGGGCCGCAGGGTCGGCTCGGCGACGACGACCACCGTGCCGCCCTCCTCCTGCCCGCGCACCAGCGAGGCCGCCCCGATCCAGCGCCGCAGCGCCTCCTCCCCGGCCCGCAGATCGGGCCGCCCGAGCATCGCCCAGCCGTCGAGCAGCAGGGCCGCCGCGTACCCGCCGTCGGCGACCGGCTCGGCGCCGGGCGTGGAGACGACGAGCGCGGGCCGCCCGGGCACGCTGTCCAGCACGTGGTCACGCCCCGACGTACGCACCGGCACCGCCGGGAACGCCCGGCCCAGCTCCTCGGCCGTGCGCCGGGCGCCCACCACGCTCGCGCGCAGCCGTACGCCCCCGCACTCCGCGCAGTGCCAGTCGGGCTCGCCCCGCCCGCACCACCCGCACGTCAACTCCCGCTCGTCCGGCGCCTCCAGCGGCCCCGAACAGTGCCGGCACCGCGCGGGCGCACGGCAGCGCTCACAGGCGAGCCGGGGCACATAGCCCCGCCGGGGCACCTGCACCAGGACCGGCCCGTGCTTCAGCCCTTCCCGGACGGCCTGCCAGGCGAGGCTGGGCAGCCGCGCGGCCCGCGCCGCCTCGTCCCGGGCCAGCTCGCCGTCGCCGACGGTCCGCACCAGGGGGGCCGCGGCCCGTACGGCGGCGCGGTCGGCGACCAGCGGCGCCGCCCAGCCGCTCTCGACGAGCTGGGCGGCCTCGACCGTGCAGCTCGTACTGCCCAGCAGGAACGCGCACTTGTCGTGCGCGGAGCGCAGCTCAAGGACTTCCCGTACGTGCGGGAAGGGCGCGTGGTCGTCGCTGTGGCTGGAGTCGCCGTCCTCCCAGACGACCACCAGGCCGAGGTTCTCGACCGGCGCGAACATCGCGGCCCGCGTCCCGACCACGGCCCGCACCGAGCCCCGGCGCACGGCCAGCCACTGCCGGTAGCGCTTCTCGGGTCCGGACTCGGCGGTCAGCAGCGCGTGCCGCCCCTCGCCGAGCAGCGCGGTGAGCGCGGCGTCCAGGCGCCCGGCGGTGCGCCCATCGGGCACCACGACCAGTGCGCCGCGCCCGCCCGACAGCGTCGCGGCGACGGCCCGCGCGATCTCCTCGGCCCAGCCGGGCCCGGGCAACGCGGTCCACACGGCCCGGGGCGCCCCGCCGGCGGCCAGCGCCCGCACGAACGCCGCCCCGTTCCCGTACCGCACCCACGTCCCCGCGTCCGGCACCGGGGGCGGCTGCGGCGGCGCGGGCGACGGCTTGCCCTCGGCCCGGCCGTTGCGCGGCGGCACGGCGAGCTGGAGCACATCGGCCAGGCTGCCCGCGTACCGGTCGGCCACGGCGCGGGCGAGCGCCAGCATCGCGGGGCTGAGCACCGGCTCCGGGGAGACCACACCGGCCAGGGCCGCGAGCGGCCCCGAGTAGTCCGACTCGGCCAGCCGCTCGACCAGGAACCCGTCGATCAGCCCGCCCCCCTCGCGGCGCCCGTCCCGCACATTGCGCGCCCCGGCCCCGAACCGCACCCGCACCCGCACCCCCGGCTGCGCGTCGGCGTCGAGCTCCTTGGGCACGGCGTAGTCGAAGAACCGGTCGAGGTGCACCCCGCCCTTGTCCACCACGACCCGGGCGACGGGCAGCGCCTCGGCGAGAGCGGCTCCACGCCAGGTGCGCGGCTTGGCCTTGGGCGCCTTGGCCTTGCGCACGGTCTCCCGAATGAGCGCAAGCTGCTCCGCCCCACCGCCCCCCGCGGCGCCCCCACCCGGCTTCTCGTTCTCGCTGCTCACGTCCAAATTCCTACCAGACACCACTGACACCCGCGGTCGCCGAGCAGGCCGGGCGAACGCACGACAGCCCCGGACCACCCAGGTCCGGGGCTGTCGTACAGGCGTATGACCTACGGAACTACAGGCCCGCCGCCGCGCGCAGGGCGTCGACGCGGTCCGTGCGCTCCCAGGTGAAGTCGGGGAGCTCGCGGCCGAAGTGGCCGTAGGCGGCGGTCTGGGCGTAGATCGGGCGGAGCAGGTCGAGGTCGCGGATGATCGCGGCCGGGCGCAGGTCGAAGACCTCGGCGATGGCCTGCTCGATCTTGTCCGTGTCGACCGTGGCGGTGCCGAAGGTCTCGACGAACAGGCCCACCGGCTCGGCCTTGCCGATCGCGTACGCGACCTGGACCTCGCAGCGGGCGGCCAGGCCAGCCGCCACGACGTTCTTCGCGACCCAGCGCATCGCGTACGCGGCCGAGCGGTCCACCTTCGACGGGTCCTTGCCCGAGAACGCGCCGCCGCCGTGGCGGGCCATGCCGCCGTACGTGTCGATGATGATCTTGCGGCCGGTCAGACCCGCGTCACCCATCGGACCGCCGATCTCGAACCGCCCGGTCGGGTTGACCAGCAGACGGTAGCCGTCGGTGTCCAGCTTGATGCCGTCCTCGACCAGCTGCTTCAGCACGTGCTCGACGACGAACTCGCGGATGTCGGGCGCGAGCAGCGAGTCCAGGTCGATGTCGCTGGCGTGCTGCGAGGAGACCACGACCGTGTCGAGGCGGACCGCCTTGTCGCCGTCGTACTCGATGGTGACCTGCGTCTTGCCGTCGGGGCGCAGGTACGGGATCGTCCCGTTCTTGCGCACCTCGGACAGACGGCGCGACAGCCGGTGCGCCAGGTGGATCGGGAGCGGCATCAGCTCGGGCGTCTCGTCGCACGCGTAGCCGAACATCAGGCCCTGGTCGCCCGCGCCCTGCTTGTCCAGCTCGTCCTCGTCGCCCTCGACCCGCTTCTCGTACGCGGTGTCGACACCCTGCGCGATGTCCGGCGACTGCGCGCCGATCGAGACCGAGACGCCGCAGGAAGCGCCGTCGAAGCCCTTCTTCGACGAGTCGTACCCGATCTCCAGGATCTTGTCCCGGACCAGCTGCGCGATCGGCGCGTACGCCTTGGTCGTGACCTCACCGGCCACATGCACCAGACCCGTGGTGATCAGGGTCTCGACCGCGACCCGGGAGGTCGGGTCCTCGCGCAGAAGCGCATCGAGGATCGTGTCGCTGATCTGGTCAGCGATCTTGTCAGGGTGACCCTCGGTCACAGACTCCGAGGTGAACAGACGACGGGACACAACGCTCCCTGGGGTTGCAGCGGCTGCTGGCTGATCATGGGTGGGACGGGCCGGGAGCTGCGCCCGGCGTCGTTCCACCACCAGTTTATCGGTCGGCACCGGTCGACGGACCACTTGTCTCGCACAATGAAAACTCTGTGACCTGCGACACCGCATTCTGCAGTACGAAGATCTGCCCTCACCAGAGTCCCTGGTACCTGATTTTGGCGGGTTTCGGGCGCCCGAAGACGCGAACGTGAATTTACGCGAAACGCGGGACGACGAGATCCCACACGACGTCCGCCAGCATTTCCTTCGGGCCGTACGGAACGGGGGTCTCGGAGCCGTCGGCGGCCAGCACGACCGCCTCGTTCTCCTCCGAGCCGAACGTCTTGCGCTCCCCCACCTCATTGACAACCAGCAGGTCACAGCCTTTTCGCTGCAACTTCTGGCGGCCGTTGGCGAGCACGTCGTCGGTCTCGGCGGCGAAGCCGACGACCACCTGGCCGGGGCGCGGCCGGTCGCCCGACAGCTCCGCGAGAACGTCGGGATTGCGGACCAGGGCGAGCGGCGCGGGCTCCTGGCCGTCCTTTTTCTTGATCTTTCCGGCGGCGTACGACTCGGGCCGGAAGTCGGCCACGGCGGCGGCCATGACCACCGCGTCCGCGTCGGACGCGGCCTTGAGAACGGCCTCCCGCAGTTGCACAGCGGTCCCCACATGGACCACGTCCGCGCCCGCCGGATCGGGCAGCCCGGTGTTGGCCTCGATCAGCGTGACCCGGGCTCCCCGGGCGACGGCGGTGCGCGCCAGGGCGTACCCCTGCTTTCCGGAGGAACGGTTTCCCAGATAGCGGACCGGGTCCAGCGGCTCGCGCGTGCCGCCCGCGCTGACCACCACATGGCGGCCCTCCAGATCCCGCTCGCCGGCGCCCCGGGCCAGGCTGTGCCTCTGCAAGACGTGGCGGCAGACCTCGAAGATCTCGGCGGGCTCGGGCAGCCGTCCCTTGCCGGTGTCGACGCCCGTCAGGCGGCCGACGGCGGGCTCGATGACGACCGCGCCCCGGCGGCGCAGCGTCGCCACGTTCTCCTGGGTCGCGGGGTGCTCCCACATCTCGGTGTGCATCGCGGGCGCGAAGATCACCGGACAGCGGGCGGTGAGCAGCGTGTTGGTGAGGAGGTCGTCGGCGAGGCCGTGGGCGGCCTTGGCGAGCATGTCGGCGGTGGCGGGCGCCACCACCACCAGATCGGCCTCCTGGCCGATCCGGACGTGCGGGACCTGGTGGACGTCGTCCCAGACCTCGGTGGACACGGGGTGCCCGGAGAGCGCCGACCAGGTGGCGGCTCCCACGAAGTGCAGCGCCGACGCGGTCGGCACCACCCGGGTGTCGTGCCCGGACTCGGTCAGCCGACGCAGCAGCTCGCACGCCTTGTAGGCGGCGATCCCGCCGCTGACCCCCAGAACGACCTTCGGCTTGTCCACCGCGTCTCCCCGCATTCGGATACGTACTCCCCAATGACACACCACAGGCCCGGCAGTCGCGCTGCCGGGCCTGTGGTCACACGTACGGAGGCCTTACTGGGCCGGGCCCTCGATGGCCTCGGAGGTCAGCAGACCCGCGTTGATCTCGCGAAGCGCGATCGAGAGCGGCTTCTCGTGGACGTGCGTGTCCACCAGCGGGCCGACGTACTCCAGCAGGCCCTCGCCGAGCTGCGAGTAGTACGCGTTGATCTGGCGCGCGCGCTTGGCGGCGTAGATCACGAGGCTGTACTTAGAGTCGGTTGCTTCAAGCAGCTCATCAATCGGCGGGTTGATGATGCCCTCGGGCGTGGTGATGGAAGAGGACACTCTCTGCCTTCCGAAGGGGATTAAAGATCAAAGAACTTTCATCAAGGCTAGCAGCTCACGAGCTACATCCTCGACGGAGGTATTGACCAGGGTCGTATCGAACTCGGCCTCGGCGGCCAGTTCGACCTTCGCGGCGGCCAGCCGGCGCTCGATCACGTCGGGCGCCTCGGTCCCCCGGCCGGTGAGGCGGCGGACCAGCTCCTCCCAGCTCGGCGGGGCCAGGAAGACGAGCAGCGCCTCCGGCATCGACTCGCGCACCAGCCGGGCGCCCTGGAGGTCGATCTCCAGGAGAACCGGCTCCCCGGCCTCCAGACGCTCAAGGACGGCGCGGCGCGGCGTGCCGTAGCGGTTGCCCGCGAATTCGGCCCACTCAAGGAGCTCGCCGTTGGCGACCATCTTGTCGAATTCCTCGTCGTCCACGAAGAAATAGTGGACGCCGTGGCGCTCGCCGGGGCGCGGCTTTCGGGTCGTCGCCGACACCGAGAGCCAGACCTCGGGGTGGACCTTGCGCATATGAGCGACGACCGTGCTCTTGCCGACCCCTGACGGGCCGGAGAGCACGGTCAGCCGCGGACGTGCGTCCGGGGGTACGGGGGATGACCCCCGGGGTGCTACTGCCATGCGGCGATTATTCCAGCTTCCCGGGGGTGCCCGGAACGTCAGGCCCCGGCGCCGCCGAACTCACGCTCAAGGGATGCGATCTGGTTGGAGCCGAGACCCCGCACACGGCGGCTCTCGGAGATCCCCAGCCGCTCCATGATCTGCTTGGCGCGGACCTTGCCCACGCCCGGCAGGGACTCAAGGAGCGCGGAGACCTTCATCTTGCCGATGACGTCGTTCTTCTGTCCCTGCTGGATGACCTCGTGGAGGGAGGCACCGGAGTGCTTGAGTCGATTCTTGACCTCGGCCCGCTCCCGGCGAGCCGCGGCGGCCTTTTCGAGCGCGGCTGCGCGCTGTTCAGGGGTAAGGGGCGGAAGAGCCACGCCTACGTCACCTCGGATGTCGAACTGTCGGATACGGACCGGTGAGGAACCTAGTCGCCCCACACCAGGCGAGCAACGAGCGACGCACAACGCCCGTTCGCTCGTCGCTGCTCTCGTCGGAGACTAGCGGCCTGGACCGCTCCAGTCAGCGAGAACAAGCGAAAAGTCCTGGTCAGCCTCTGCCGACCAGGACATTCGCGACATAACACCCCGGTTTTGGGTAAGGAATGCGTCAACATTCGACGCCCGAGTCCGAATGCCGGACCCGAAGGACGTCAGGCCGAGGCCACAGCGGTGCGGATCTGGTCCGCGAAAAGGGCCGCGGACTCCCGCAGCGCACCGGCGTCCGGACCGTGACGCAGAACACCCCGGCTGACGTTCGGGACGACATTGCGGACGGCCGCGCCGAACACCGCCGGAAGGTCGGCGGCCGTGGCGCCCTGCGCCCCGATGCCCGGCGCGAGCAGCGGGCCGTTGATGTCCAGGTCGAATGTCGACAAGTCGCCGAGCGTCGCCCCGACCACCGCGCCGAACGAGCCCATCGGGTCCGCGCCCGCGTTCTCGTCCGCCAGGTGCGCCAGCATCGTCGCGCCGATCGTGCGGCCGTCCTCGCGTACCGCGCGCTGGACCTCCGCGCCCTCCGGGTTGGAGGTGAGGGCGAGCACGAAGAGCCCGGCACCGCTCTCGCGGGCCAGCTCCACGGCCGGCTTGAGCGAGCCGTAACCGAGGTAGGGCGAGACCGTGAGCGCGTCCGAGAACAGCGGCGAGCCCGGCCGCAGGAACGTCTCGGCGTACGCGGCCATCGTGGAGCCGATGTCGCCGCGCTTGGCGTCCATCAGGACCAGCGTGCCGGCCGCCCGGGCGTCCGCGACGGTCTTCTCCAGGACCGCGATGCCCCGCGAGCCGAAGCGCTCGAAGAAGGCGGCCTGCGGCTTGAAGACGGCGACGTGGTCGGCCAGCGCCTCGACGACCGTGCGCGAGAACCGCTCCAGGCCCGCGACGTCGTCGTTCAGACCCCAGTCGGCGAGCAGCGAGGCATGCGGGTCGATGCCGACGCAGAGCGGGCCGCGCTCGTCCATCGCGCGGCGCAGGCGCGCGCCGAACGGCTCCAAGGTGCTGCTGGTGCTCATGCGTCCGCCTTTCGGGTGTCGGCGCCGACGGCCTCGGCGAGGGTGGCGTACGGGGAGGCGGCGAGCCGGGCCGCGAGGCCCTTGTGGATCGCCCGGCCCCAGAAGGGGCCCTCGTAGATGAACGCGCTGTAGCCCTGGACCAGGGTGGCCCCGGCCAGGATCCGCTGCCAGGCGTCCTCGGCGCTCTCCACGCCGCCGACGCCCACCAGGGTGATCCGGTCGCCCACGCGCGCGTAGAGGCGGCGCAGGACCGCCAGGGAGCGCTCCTTGAGCGGCGCGCCGGACAGCCCGCCCGTCTCCTTCACCAGCGCCGGGTCCGAGGTCAGGCCGAGCCCCTCGCGCGCGATGGTGGTGTTGGTGGCGATGATGCCGTCCAGACCGAGCTCGACCGCCAGGTCCGCGACCGCGTCCACGTCCTCGTCCGCGAGGTCGGGGGCGATCTTGACGAGCAGCGGCACCCGGCGCGAGGTGACCGTGCGGTCGGCGGCCTCGCGCACGGCGGTCAGCAGCGGCCGCAGCGACTCGGTGGCCTGGAGGTTGCGCAGCCCCGGCGTGTTCGGCGAGGAGACGTTCACGACCAGGTAGTCGGCGTACGCGGCAAGGCGCTCGGTCGACTTCACGTAGTCGGCGGCGGCCTCCGCCTCCGGTACGACCTTGGTCTTGCCGATGTTGACGCCGACCGTCGTACGGAAGACGGCCTTGCGGGCCGCCAGGCGCTCGGCCACGGCCGCCGAACCCTCGTTGTTGAAGCCCATGCGGTTGATCAGCGCGCGGTCCGGCACAAGGCGGAAGAGCCGCTTCTTGGGGTTGCCCGGCTGGGCCTCGCCGGTGACCGTGCCGATCTCGATGTGGTCGAAGCCGAGCATCGCCATGCCGTCGATCGCCACGGCGTTCTTGTCGAAGCCCGCGGCGAGCCCGAACGGGCCGTGCATGCGCAGCCCGAACGCCTCGGTGCGCAGCTCCTTGTAGCGGGGCGCGAGCACGGCCGCGACGAACGTGCGCAGCACGGGGACGCGGGCCGCCAGGCGGATCCAGCGGAAGGCCATGTGGTGGGCCCGCTCCGGGTCCATCCGCTTGAAGACGAGATTGAAGAACAGCTTGTACATGTCGGTGTCCTCATGCGGAGGGGGACACCGTTTCCGGTGTCCCCCTCGGGCGGTTGCTAGTCGCGGGCCGCGGTCAGGTGTTCCGCGTGTTCCTGGAGCGAACGGACGCCCACGTCACCGTGGTTGAGTGCGTCGATGCCTTGGACGGCTGCGGCGAGGGCTTGGACGGTGGTCAGGCACGGGACGCTGCGGGCGACGGCGGCGGTGCGGATTTCGTAGC
>NZ_JBICVJ010000028.1:0-21591 GCF_043198895.1 Streptomyces sp. NPDC048696
GACGTCGAACACCTCTCTCAACGGCACAGGAGTCTCGTGTGTTGCGGGACATCAGCCCGTCACCCGATCAGTGGCCACTCTGAAAGAGCTCACTGGCCCATGAGGCGTCCCCGTATCTGCTCCAGCTGCTCGTCGGGTACAGCAGCTGCCACTGGTGCCGGTGAACTCGCCGTCGCCCAGCTTGGAATCGGCCATAGGTGCCTTCCTCCGGCTCGATCCCGCCTCACAACGGCCCGATCATCGCAGAGGCGCACCCCACGCTGCGGTGGATTCCGGATGGCTCGTTCGTGGGTGCGTCCGGGGTGCGAGGGCCTTCCGGTGGGGCGATGTGGTGATGCTCAGTGATGCGTATGACAAGGACACACAGGGTCTGACCAGCGTGGGATAGTTGCCGAAATCGCTGTTGTCGTGTCCAGGCGGGCCAGGTGGGCCAGGTGGGGGAACGTTGGCGCAGTGGATGGAGCAGCTGGTTCGGGCAGTGGACGAGGTGCTGGCCGGTGAAGGCCGCGCTGGTGGCCGTGCGGAGTCAACGCGGCACACGAAGGTCGGGGACGTCCACTACCTGGAGGACGGCTGGTACGGGCTGTCCACCTTTGCGAGCCGGATCGATCCCGACGACCTCCAGGACATGCGGCTGGCCACGGGGGCCGGACCCGACGATCAGCAGAGCCGGTCCTTCACCGTGCTCGGTTGGCAGGTCGAGTCGGAGCGGGTCCGTCTCCAGGTGGCGCCCCACGCGCCCCGGAGCGGAATGTCGCTGTGGGCGGTGCGGCGGCCGCCTGATTTCCTGTTTCGCTCGCTGCGCGAGGCATTGGCGGCCCTGCCGGACAACGGACTCACAGAGCGGCTGGTCGGCGGCAGGATCGACGCGGTTGCCCCCTCGGAGACCTCGGCCTGCGGCGGTGTCCTGAAGGGCGGCCAGGCACAGGCGTACCTGGCCTGCACCTCGCCGGGCCTGCGGTTGGTCTGGGGGCCGCCCGGTACTGGGAAGACGACCGTGCTGACCCGGGCGTTGAGCGACTTGGCCCTGCGAGGCAAGCGGGTCCTGCTGGTCTCCGGCACCAACGTGGCGGTGGACAACGCATTGGAAGGGGTACTCAAGGAGCGCTCTTCGCTGCCACCCGGCTTGATGGTCCGGGTCGGCTCTCCCGCGCTCCGCCGTGTGGCCGAGGACCCGCGTGTCTCGCTGCCCTTGCTGGTGCGGGCGAAGGCGGCGGAGGCCGAGCAGGCGGTGCAAGGCGTCGCCGAGCAACTCGCCACCCTGGCAGGCGAACCGAAGCTGATTGAACTGTGCGAGACGGAGGCCCGGCTCACCGGCTTTGATCCCGACACGTACGAGCAGGCCAAGGGGCGACTTGCCCATGGCCTCTTGGTGGAGCGCCTCGCGGTCGAACTGGAGGCAGCTGAAGCGGGTGAGGCGGACGCTCGGGCTCAGAGCGAGCAGGCTGCAGACGAACATCAGGAGGCACTGGGCCGGTGGGAGAGCTGGGCACCCCAGCGGGCTCTGCTGGAGCAGATGGCCCGGTGGCTGGCCGAGATCGAGAAGGGGGAGCACAGCCAGCAGCAGCTGCGGGCCGCGCTGTTCGACACCGAGGCCGCCCTGGTTGCTCTGGACACGGAGGAACGTGAACTCGACGGGCGGAGCCGCCTGCGGACCAGACGACGGCGTGGCGAGATCCAGCGTGAACGAGCTGAGCGGAGCCGACGCCGCGATGCCCTCCACCAGCAGGTCGCCCAAGCCGCCGAGACCTACGCTGCCCACCACGAGGTGCTGCGCCGACAGATCGCCCAGGCACGGGCGGCGGCCCATCCCGTCGATGACGCCGCGCTGCGCCTGCAACTGGCGCTGATCGATTCAACTGCTGCCAACCAGGCCAAGGTGAACCAGGACCTTGCCCTCGTCCAGCAGACGGCGCAGGCCGCCGCACACCGGCTGCGGGCGGCCCAGCAGGATCACCATCCTCAGCCCGGGGACACCGATCTGGTGGCCGCCTCCGAGAGTGCCGGCCTTCCCCGGCTGGCCGTCCGACTCCGGGAACTGCGGACCTCCTGTGCTGGACTGCTCGCCGGACAACGCGAGTTGGAGCGCGAACACGAGCGGCTCGTGCGGGAGCTGGCGCGCCGGCGCTCCCAGGCCGAGCCCGAGCTGATCCGCGGGGCGAGCGTGGTGGCCACTACGCTCGCCCGGCTGAGACTCAACCGGACTGTGGCCGAAGGGCCTTATGACGTCGTCCTCGTCGACGAGGCCGGAGCCGCGCTGCTACCCGAACTGATCGTCGCGGTCGCCAAGGCCAACGAGACCGTTGTCCTGTTCGGCGATTTCTGCCAGCTCGGCCCGGTCATGCCCAAGCGCGTGCCGAAGCAGCCAGAGCTGGAGCGGTGGATTCGCACGGACTGCTTCGAGCTGGTGGGCGTCCGCACACCCGCCGACGCGCTGGCGCACCCCGGCTGCGCGGCGCTGCTCACCACGCACCGGTTCGGACCCGACACCACCGACCTGGTGAACCGGATCGCCTACGGCGGCATGCTCACGTCGGCCCGCCCGGTGCGAGACCGTGTCCTCGACCCGGAGATCATCCTGGTCACGACCGACGGGCTCGGCGAGGGAGGCGATGGAATCGCGAGCGTACGACGGGCGCCGGGTGGAACCGGCCGCTGGTGGGTGGCCGGCAGTCTGCTGGCGACCGCGCTGGCCGAACGCCACCATGACGAGGGCGAGAGCGTCGGCATCGTCACGCCGTACAAGGCGCAGGCCCAGGTGACCCACGACTGGCTCCACGACCAGGGGCGTCTCTTCCGCGCCCCTGTGGTGGAGGTGGGTACGGCGCACCGCTTCCAGGGCCGGGAGTTCGACGTGGTCGTTCTGGACCTGGTGGAGGACGGTGTGTTGTCGGGATGGACGGCCGCCGGTGACTTCAAGGGCGCGCGTTCTTTCCCCAAGGACGGGGCCAGACTCTTCAACGTGGGTGCGACCCGGGCCCGCCAGCGTGTCTACGTGATTGCCGCCTGGGACGCCCTCGCCAGAGCGGCGAACGGGACGGTGCTGGCCCATTTGCGGGACATGGCGAGAGCGGAGCCCGAGGCGCTGGTGCGCGGCGTCCGCTCTGATCACCTCCTCGGCCTGCCGCCTGCCGAGTCGACGGGACTGAACCCGTTGCAGCAGGAGATCTGGGAGGCCTTCGAAGGCCACGTCCGGTACACCGCCATCCACGACGAGGACACCTACTACCCCGACGCCCTCGACGCCATTGACCAGGCCCGCCACAGTATTTGGCTCTGGTCTCCCTGGTACACCAAGCGCATGTGGGAGGTGCTCCCGCGCCTTCATGACGCGCGCCACCGCGGCGTGCGGATCCACCTTTTCGTCACCAATGAGAGCGACAGCCTGCTCCAGGGCCAGCTGGCGAAGCCGGCCACTGCGGCCGACGCCGCCCGTCGGCTGCCGGACCTCAAGGCGGTGGCCGACACTCTGGTGGAGATCAAGGACATGCACCAGAAGATCTTGGTGATCGACGAGCAGCTCTGTTTCCTCGGCAGCCTCAACACCTTGTCGCATGCGCCGGGTGGTCAGGGTCGGCGGGAGATCATGGTCCCGTTCCGGGGCCGCCGATTCGCCCGCCACATCCTTGACCACGAGAACGCCGAACTTTTGCTCCACCCGCCCGTCTGCCCCGACCACGGAGCCCAGGCCGAGCTGCGCAAGTACACGATCCCGTCCAAGCAGCGCCCCGCGAGATCCCCGCACACGACCAACCATCCGGCTCAGCGTTACTTCGTCTGGGCCTGTCCCACACGCATTGCCGTCGTCGAATCCGATGGCACCTCCGCCACGGTCGGTTGCGACAGACGCAAGGCGCTGCGCCCGGAGGAGGCCAGGTACCTGGGAAGGCAGCCATCGTTGTAGGCGTCGAACTCGTGCTCGCCCTTCGGGGAGCTCGACCCCGAGCGCGTAGTCGGCGGCTGCGACTTCCCCGTCAGTGGCGGCTTGCAAGGGCGACTTCTCTGCGCTTACATGACCCCAAGATCGACCGTGATGGAGAAAGGTGCGGTGGCCTTCACCGTGCCGGTGAACATCTCGCCGTCCCTGTATGCCTTGGTGGCGGGGTCGAGGACGTAGGTGTAGATGATCGGGATACCGGTGGCGGCCTGCTCGACCCGCCAGTAGAAGGGGATGCCGGCCTTGGCGTACTGGTCCACCTTCACGATCCGGTCAGTTGTTTCCGAGCCGGGCGACACGACTTCGACGACCAGGAGTACGTGCTCGGGGCGGGTGGGCGTGAGGTCGATGGTTTCCGCCCGGTAGACGGTGACGTCCGGGCGGCGGTTGGTGAGCGGAACGTCCTGCAAGCGGACGTCGAAGTCCGTGTCTGCGTTCCAGTCCGGGCCCGCAGCGGCGTCCAGGGCATTGGCCAGGATGCGGGCCAGCCGGTTATGCCGCTTCGAGGCGCTCGGGCTCACGATGACCATCCCGTCCACGATCTCGATGCCGGCGCACTGCTCCTCGGACCAGGAGTCGTACTGCTCCGCGCTGATCTGCGCATGCATCCAGGCGGGCGCCACCATCTCGGCGGTCATGGTGTACCTCCTTCGAGGAGCCTCGCGGGTCCAGTTCTGCTGCGCCCAGCCTACTGTTCCGAGGTGCCGAGTCGTCCGACTCGGCAGGGGAAGGAGTCGCCCACCACGTGATGGCGCACAAGCGCAGTTCGGCCAAGTGAGGCGGGCTCGTCGGGGTTTCACCGGTCGCGGCAGGTGCTGTGAGAGGCTGGGGCGTATGAACCGGTTGGCTGGTGTGACCTCGCCTTATCTGCTTCAGCACGCTGACAATCCGGTCGACTGGTGGCCGTGGACGCCGAAGGCTTTCGAGGAGGCACGGCGGCGTGATGTGCCCGTTCTGCTGTCGGTCGGTTACTCAGCGTGCCACTGGTGCCATGTGATGGCCCATGAGTCGTTCGAGGACGAGGCGACGGCCGCGTATCTCAACGAGCACTTCGTGAATGTGAAGGTCGACCGGGAGGAGCGCCCGGACGTCGACGCCGTCTACATGGAGGCGGTGCAGGCCGCGACCGGGCAGGGCGGCTGGCCGATGACCGTCTTCTTGACGGCGGACGCCGAACCGTTCTACTTCGGCACCTACTTCCCGCCCGCCCCCCGCCACGGCATGCCGTCGTTCGGGCAGGTCCTGGAGGGTGTGACGGCGGCCTGGACGGACCGGCGCGAGGAGGTCGGCGAGGTCGCGGCGAGGGTCGTACGGGATCTGTCCGAGCGCGAGCTGAGCCACGGCGGGGACGCCGGGGTGCCCGGCGAGGAGGAGCTTGCGGGCGCGCTGCTCGGGCTCACCCGCGACTACGACGAGCAGCACGGCGGCTTCGGCGGCGCGCCCAAGTTCCCGCCGTCGATGACCCTGGAGTTCCTGCTGCGCCACCACGCCCGTACGGGCGCCGAGGGCGCGCTCCAGATGGCCGCCGACACCTGCGAGCGGATGGCCCGCGGCGGCATCTACGACCAGCTCGGCGGCGGTTTCGCGCGCTACTCCGTGGATCGCGGGTGGGTGGTCCCGCACTTCGAGAAGATGCTGTACGACAACGCGCTGCTGTGCCGGGTGTACGCGCACCTGTGGCGCGCCACCGGCTCCGACCTGGCCCGCCGGGTGGCCCTGGAGACCGCCGACTTCATGGTCCGCGAGCTGCGCACGGCCGAGGGCGGCTACGCCTCGGCGCTGGACGCGGACAGCGACGACGGCGGCGGGCGGCATGTGGAGGGCGCGTTCTACGTGTGGACGCCCGCGCAGCTGGCCGAGGTGCTGGGGGAGCGGGACGGCGCGGCGGCCGCGCGTCACTTCGGCGTGAGCGAGGAGGGCACCTTCGAGGAGGGCGCCTCGGTCCTCCAGCTCCCGCAGGACGGCGGCCTGCTGGACGCGGGCGTACGGGACCGGCTCTTCGCGGCCCGCGAGGCGCGGCCCCGGCCCGGCCGGGACGACAAGGTGGTCGCGGCCTGGAACGGTCTGGCCATCGCCGCGCTGGCCGAGACGGGCGCCTACTTCGACCGGCCGGACCTGGTGGAGCGGGCCACCGAGGCGGCGGACCTGCTGGTACGGGTCCACTTCGACGTGTCGGGCGGCCGCGCGCGCCTGGCCCGTACGTCCAAGGACGGCAAGGTCGGCGCGAACGCCGGGGTCCTGGAGGACTACGCGGACGTCGCCGAGGGCTTCCTGGCGCTGGCCGGGGTGACCGGTGAGGGTGCCTGGCTGGAGTTCGCGGGGTTCCTGCTCGACATCGTCCTGGACCAGTTCCGGGGCGACGGCGGGGCGCTGTACGACACGGCGCACGACGCGGAGCGGCTGATCCGGCGGCCGCAGGACCCGACGGACAGCGCGACCCCGTCCGGCTGGACGGCGGCGGCGTCCGCGCTGCTCTCGTACGCGGCGCACACCGGCTCGTCGGCCCATCGCGCGGCCGCCGAGGGCGCGTTGGGCGTGGTCAAGGCGCTGGGGCCGCGTGCCCCGCGCTTCATCGGCTGGGGCCTGGCGGCGGCCGAGGCGCTGCTCGACGGGCCCCGCGAGGTGGCCGTGGTGGGCCCGCCCGGCGGCGAGCTGCACCGGGCCGCGCTGCTCGGTACGGCGCCGGGGGCGGTGGTGGCGGTGGGGCTGCCCAAGGACGCGTCCGAGTTCCCGCTGCTGGCGGACCGGCCGCTGGTCGCGGGGGAGGCCGCGGCGTATGTGTGCCGGCAGTTCACTTGCGATGCGCCTGTTACGGGGGTGGAGGCGTTGCGGGAGGCGCTGTCCTGAGCGCGGGTGTTTGTCTGCGGGCCGGTGGGGGCTGGGCGCGCAGTTCCCCGCGCCCCTTCGGGCGCGGGGAACCGTCCTCGTAAAACGTCAGTTGTCGTTCTTGAAGATGCCGATGTAGTACCAGTCGCCCCGGTCCGGGGACTGCCACGCCGGGACCCACTCGTCCTGCGAGCCCAGCCAGCTGCCGCCGCTCTGGCCGCAGGTCTTGTCGGTCCACTTGCTGAAGTGCATGTAGTCGCGCCACCACCAGCCGGGCATCTTGGTCTCGTAACCCGACGTGATCAGGCACGCGGTGGCGGGCGCGCCGTGCTGGTCGAGGCCCTGGATCTTGATCGACTCGACCCGGCGCGTGGAGTCGTCGATGACGATCTGCTGTCCGTTGGTCCCGGCGAAGGCGGTTCCGCCCGTGGCGGCGAGGCCGGTGACGGTCAGCGCACCGGTCGCCGCGGCCATGGCGAACTTCTTGCCCATACCCATGAGTTGTCCCCCTAGATCGTAAATGATCACTTGCAGTGGGAGATAGTACGACAGGTCTGGCCATGGCTTGTACATGACGAGGATGTCGGATCCGTCGGCTATGATCACCGCACCATCGGCGGTCGACGGGGGAAACCGACGCCGAGGTGATGCGGGGAAATCTGCCCACGCGCGCCGCTCTGACCACCCTGCCCGTACGGGCAGGTGAGCCGCGCCGCGGTTCGGCACGGGTTCCGCCATCAGGATTCACGCACCCCCGAGTCCCGAGCCCCGCTCATCAGAAAGAGAAACATGGCGGACGACAGAGTTCTTGCTGCCCAGAAGTGGGTCAACGCCACGTACGCGGCGGTCCCCGGCTATGTGAAGTGTCCCGAGGACGGGCGCACCGGCTGGTCGACGATGTTCTCGCTGACCATGGCGCTCCAGGTCGAGCTGGGCATCACCCCGCTCGTGGCGAGCTTCGGTCCGGGCACGCTCGCCAAGCTGGCCGCGCGCGGCGACATCGGCGCCAACGAGCCGAACGCCAACATCAAGCGGATCGTCCAGCACGCCCTGTTCTGCAAGGGCTACTGGGGCGGCGACGGCAACGGCAACTACGACCTGGCCACCGCCAAGTCGGTCGGCAAGCTCAAGGTCGACGCGGGCATCGAGAACTCGGACCTGCTGGTCCAGCCCAAGATCTTCAAGGCGCTGCTGACCATGGACGCCTATGTCTCGGTCCCGGGCGGCACCGACAAGGTCCGCGAGGTCCAGCGCTGGCTGAACGGCCGCTACTTCGGCAAGTCGTCGTTCTTCATCGGGCCCGCCGACGGCGTGTACTCCCGCGATGTGCAGAAGTCCCTGATGAAGGCGATCCAGTACGAGATCGGCATACCCGACGACCAGGCGACCGGCTCGTTCGGCCCGGGCACCCAGGCGGGTCTGAAGCAGCACGTGATGAAGGAGGGCGACTCGGGCATCTTCGTCCAGCTCTTCTCCGCCGCCTGTGTCTTCAACTCCCCGATCGTCAAGGGCACCTCCAACGTCGCCACCACGTTCCGAAGCACCTTCGACTCCAAGCTCACCGAGTTCGTCAAGATCTTCCAGGAGTTCTCGGAGCTGGACAGCCGCGACGGCCGGGGCGACTACGTCACGTGGGCGCAGCTGCTGGTCTCCACCGGCGACCCGGAGCGCTCGACCCTGGCGTGCGACACCCGGTTCCGGATCACCCGGCCGCGCGCGGACGCCCTGTACAAGGCGGGCTACCGCTATGTCGGCCGCTACCTGTTCGACCCGCCGGGCAGCACGCTCGACAAGAACATCAAGGACGGCGAACTCGACGACATCTTCGCCGCCGGTCTGAGCGTCTTCCCGATCTACCAGGACAACGCCCGGCGCCTGGTCGACTTCACGTACGAGCAGGGCTTCAGCCACGCGCTGAACGCCCATGAGCACGCGGAGGGCTACGGCTTCAACCGGGGTACGACCATCTACTTCGCGGTCGACTACGACGCGACCACGGAGGAGATCACCTCCAACATCGTCCCCTACTTCCAGGGGATCAAGGCGGGCCTCGCCAACAAGGGCGCGCGTTACTCCCACGGCGTCTACGGCTCGCGCAACGTCTGTACGCAGGTCAGCCAGCACGCGGACGCCGCGTACTCGTTCGTCTCCGGCATGTCCTGGGGCTTCTCCGGCAACCTCGGCTTCCCGCTGCCGCCGAACTGGGCGTTCAACCAGATCAAGGAGTTCAAGTTCAGCTCCGGCGGTGACACGTTCGACCTCGACAACGACGCGCACCGCAAGAACAGCGACGAGGGGCAGAACTCGGTCCGCAAGACCGTGTCCCCGGCCGACGACTTCATCAAGTACCTGGAAGTCATCTTCCCGCTGGCGATCCAGTACACGAACACCCCCACCAGCACCGCCGACCCGAACCGGCTCACCCTGGAGTACGCCCGCCACATCGGGTACGGCGGTTTCCAGTGGGGGTCGCTGATCGGCTACCCCGACGCGGACTTCATCAAGTTCGCCGACAGCCACGGCGCCAAGATCCTCGACGAGTTCAAGGACCCGGTCACGGGGATCAGGGTCGGCACCGAGCACCTGCTGGCCACGGCCAACGGCCACTACGTCAAGCCGCAGACCAGCAACATCCGCACGGTCGGCGCGGGTGACGTCTCGGGCTGGGGCGGCGACCTCATGACGCTCTACGGCGAGTGGCAGCGCGACATCAAGAGCTACCCGTCCGGCGGGGGCTACGTGCACGCGAAGTTCGCGAAGGTCGGCGTGCAGTCCACGTTCCCGCTGGACGACCTCATCGAGGACGCGGACGGCTATCTGATCGCCCGGCGGCTGGAGCAGGGCGGGCAGTTCCTCGACGTGGCGCGCGAGCACTACGGCAAGGGCGAGCGCGACATGGGCGCCCTGACCCGCTTCCGGGACTTCTTCGAGATGCGGTTCGGCGGCAGCGTGGACAATGTCGCGGCCATGGCCAAGGGCATGCTCACGACGGTCATCGACCCGGTGATCACGGC
This sequence comes from Streptomyces sp. NPDC048696, assembly GCF_043198895.1. NCBI lineage: Bacteria > Bacillati > Actinomycetota > Actinomycetes > Kitasatosporales > Streptomycetaceae > Streptomyces > Streptomyces sp. NPDC048696. The sequence goes on from NZ_JBICVJ010000028.1 coordinate 9,778, forward strand.
CGGTCGCAGGTACCTCATCACGCAGCTCGCACCCAACGCCACGATGCCCGGCGATCTGCCGGAGGCGCAGCTGATGGAGTTCTGCCAGGCGTTCGCCGACGAGCTCCACGACCGGGTCATGCAGGAAGCGAACGCGAAGGGCGCGTAGCGCCCGCGTGTAGGTGCCTTTGTGCAGGTGCGGTTCTTCGGCTGCGGGTCGGTGGGGGCTGGTCGCGCAGTTCCCCGCGCCCCTTCAGGGCCGCACCTGCCTCCATCCGTCTTGAAAGGAACCCTTGTTCATGCGTGATGTCATCACCCCCGCCATACGCCTCGACCGGCGGCGTTTTCTGCTCGCCGGGCTCGGTGTCGCCGGTGGGGCCGTGCTCGCCTCGGGCGGGATGGCGACGACTGCCGCCGCCGCGACGCCCGTTGCGGCAGCCACCAGCCAGTGGCGCAAGAAGAACAGCGCCAACGGGTGGCCGGTGCTCGACCACGCCCCGGCGCACCGCGTCGAGGGTACGGGCGGCGTCCACTTCGACGCGGCCGACGGCGATGTGGCCACCGTGCTGACGCACGTGGTGCGGCGCTTCCACTACGAGATCGACTCGCTCGGCGCGGGCGAGGTCTCCGGGCACACCACCTCGCGCACGGTGGCGGCCGCGTACGAGAGCAACTACCTCTCGGGCACCGCGATCGCGATCCGGCCGCTGCTCTACCCGGCGCGGGCGCAGGGCGGATTCTTCCCGCACGAGCTCGTCGTGGTCCGCGACATCCTCGCCGACCTGGAGGGCGTCGTGAAGTGGGGCGGCGACCTGACGCCGGCCAAGGAGTCGCACTTCCAGATCGACGTGAAGCCGGGTGACGCGGCGCTGCGCCGGGTCGCGGCGAAGCTGCGGGGCTGGGAGCTCCAGCCGGGCGAGGGCGCGGGCACCATCGAGGCCACCGCCCCGGCCCGGATGAAGGCGGCCAAGGCCCTGGCGGCCCGCCAGCGCTGACGCCGGTACGGCGACGGCCGGGCCCCGACCCTCGGCGGAGGGTGGGGGCCCGGCCGCGTCATATGCCGTCGCGCACGGTGTCGAGCGCCCGGTTCACCAGATCCACGAGGTCGTCCCGGTGCTCGTGTTCGGCCCAGTACACGGTCGTCTCGTGGAGCGCGCCGAGGACCGCCATCGAGTACGCCCGCACCTCCAGGTCGGCGGCGGCCCGCCCGGACCGCTCGGCCAGCACCTCGCAGAGCATCCCGGAGGTGACGGAGATCGACTGCATCATCCGGGCCCGCAGCACCGGGACCTCGACCAGCAGCCGGGTGCGCTGGAATATCTCCTCGGGGTCGTGCTCCAGGGCGAGCCGCAGGCCCAGGAGGACGACGTGCCGCAGTGATTCGAGGACCGGCTCGTGCGCCGGGCGCGCCCGCAGCTCGGCGATCATGACCGGGTCGAACTCGTCCGTGAGGACGATGTCCTCCTTGGTCGGGAAGTAGCGGAACACCGTCGAGGGGGAGACCTCGGCCGCCTCCGCGATCTGCTCGACCGTCGTCGCCTCGTACCCCTGCGCGGCGATCAGCTCGTACGTGGCGCGCCGGATCGCGATACGGGTCTTGAGCTTCTTGCGTTCGCGCAGGCCGAGCTGCGGCTGCATGTCCTCGGCGAGCGCGTCGAGGGACTTCGGCGTACGTGCGGTGGCGGGCATGTCGACATTCTCCGGCATCCGTCGACGTTCTCAGGCATCCACGGCGCTGGGCACCACGTCGCCCGCCGGCTGGCCGGAAGGCGCCGCCGGATTCCTGAGCAGCGCCGCCGCGAGGAGCGCGGTGATCACCGCCGCCACCCCGCAGACCAGCAGCACCATGTCCATGCCGTGGACGTACGCCGAGTCGGCCGAGGCGGCCAGCGGCCGGTCGCCGAGCTTGGCCGCGACCAGATGCGCGGCCACCACCGAGTCCCCGGCCCTGCCGGCCGCGGCCCCCGGCAGCCCGGCCACGTCGAGCCGGTCCGTGAAGATCCCCGCGAGCAGCGAGCCGAGCAGGGCGATGCCGATCGCGCTGCCCACCTGACGTACGGTCATCAGCAGCCCGGAGCCGCTGCCCGCGCGGTCCGGCGGCAGGGTCGCGAGCGCCGCCGTCATCGCGGGCACCATGGCGAAGCCGAAGCCGACGCCGGTGATCGTCAGCCACAGCGCCGTGAAGCCGTAACCGCTGTCCACGGTGGTACGGGCGCCGAGGAACGCGGCGAAGGCGAGGACGATCAGCCCGGCGCTGATGGCGCCGCGCGCCCCGAACCGCCGCACCACCGGCTCGCTGCCCTTGGCGGCCACCATCAGCCCGGCCATCAGCGGCATCATCCGCACCCCGGTGCCGAACGCGTCGTTGCCGAGCACCGCCTGGAGGTACTGCGGCAGCACGAACATCAGGCCGGAGAGGATGAACATCACCAGCGTCGCGGCCAGCGTGTTCAGCAGGAACGGGCGGTGTCCGAGCAGCTTCATGTCCAGCATCGGACGGGCCGCGCGCCGCTCCCGTACGACCAGGCCCGCGATCAGGACCAGGCCGGCGGCGAGGGTCGCGAGCACCACCGAGTCGCCCCAGCCGCGCGTCGGGGCCTCGATGATGCCGTAGATCAGCGAGCCGAGTCCGGCGGCGGTGAGCGCGGTCGAGACGGCGTCGACGCGCGGCGCGGCCGGGTCGCGGGTCTCCGGGAGCAGCAGCGCGCAGGCCGTTATGCCGATGGCGACCATGGGCACGTTGACCAGGAAGACCGAGCCCCACCAGAAGTGGTCGAGCAGGAAGCCGCCGACGAGCGGGCCGAGCGGCAGGCCGAGCGCGGAGGCGGCGGTGACGATGCCCATCGCCTTGGTGCGCTCCTCGGCCGGGAAGAGCGTCGGCAGGACGGCCATGGCGAGCGGCATGACGAGCGCGCCGCCGATGCCCATGACCGCGCGGGCCGCGATGACCGCGCCGACGCTGGTGGTGAGCGAGCCGATGAGCGAGCCCACGAGGAAGATCCCCAGACCGGTGATGAGCATCCGGCGGCGGCCGAACCGGTCACCGAGGAGCCCGGCCGGGAGCATCAGGGCGGCGAAGACGACGACATAGGCGTCGGCCATCCACTGCTGCTGGCCGGTGGTGGCGCCGAGCTGCTGCGCCATGGTCGGCAGCGCGACATTGAGGATCGTCATGTCGAAGCCGAGCACCAGCATGCTCGCGACCATCGCTCCCAGCGCCCACCAGCGCCGTGGATCGGGACCTGACGCCTGGGTCATGGCACACCTCCGTAAGAGTTACCGTCAAGTGACAGTAACTCTCAAAAAGGAGCTGGCGTCAAGAAATTACCCGTGCTGGTACGCCACCAGGGAGATCCCCACGTAGTGCACGACGAAGGCGGCCAGGGTGAGGGAGTGGAACACCTCGTGGAAGCCGAACCAGCGCGGGGAGGGGTTGGGGCGCTTGATGCCGTAGATGACACCGCCCGCGCTGTAGAGCAGTCCGCCGACGACGACCAGGACGAGCACCGCGATGCCGCCGGTGCGCAGGAAGTCGGGCAGGAAGAAGACGGCCGCCCAGCCCATCGCTATGTAGCAGGGCGTGTAGAGCCAGCGCGGGGCGCCGACCCAGAAGACCCGGAACGCTATCCCCGCGGCCGCCGCCGCCCACACCGCCCACAGCAGCACCCGGCCGGTGGAGTCCGGGAGCAGCAGCAGGGTGAGCGGGGTGTAGGTGCCCGCGATGATGAGGAAGATGTTGGCGTGGTCGAGCCGGCGCAGGACGGCCTCGCCGCGCGGCCCCCAGTCGCCCCGGTGGTAGAGCGCGCTGACGCCGAAGAGCAGACAGGCGGTCAGGGTGTAGATCCCGCAGGCGATGCGCCCCCGGGTCGAGTGGGCCAGCGCGGTCAGCACCAGACCCGAGATGATCACCGCTGGGAACATCCCGGCGTGCAGCCAGCCCCGCAGCTTGGGCTTCTGAGGCCTTGTCGGCGCGAGCGCCGTCACCTGATCAGTCATGTCCCGCATGCTACCTACGGCTCCGTAGGTTACGGATAGGTGCGGCCCGTAACCGTACGCCTCCGCCTTACGCCCTCCACATGCCTCCGAGGTGAACAATGAGTGGCGATGCTCACGTGAGAGTGCCTCTGGACATATGGGCGAGTGGCACCGATGATCAGATGAGTGCGGTCGGCACCGGATGAGCGCCAGGTAACACCGAAGCGTCCGGGTCGCAGCCCCCACGGGGCAACGAACGAAGAGACCCTCACCAGGGGCTCACCGAACCCTCTACAAGGAGCGATCGTGGCGCGCGACATCGCGGCTCCCACTTCTGTCCCGACCAACCACCAGGAACTGATCTCCTGGGTAGACGAGATCGCAGCCATCACGCAGCCGGACCGGGTGGTCTGGTGCGACGGTTCCGAGGCCGAGTACGAGCGGCTCTGCGAGGAGCTGGTCGCCAAGGGGACGTTCAAGAAGCTCGACCCGATCAAGCGCCCGAACTCGTACTACGCCGCCTCCGACCCGACCGATGTCGCACGGGTCGAGGACCGCACCTTCATCTGCTCCGAGAAGGAGGAGGACGCGGGGCCGACCAACCACTGGAAGGCTCCCGCCGAGATGAGGGCCATCTTCGCGGGCGAGAAGGGGATCTTCCGGGGCTCGATGCGTGGCCGCACCATGTACGTCGTGCCCTTCTGCATGGGCCCGCTCGGCTCGGACCTCTCCGCCATCGGCGTCGAGATCACCGACTCCGCGTACGTCGCTGTCTCCATGCGCACCATGACTCGCATGGGACAGCCGGTCCTGGACGAGCTCGGCACCGACGGCTTCTTCGTCAAGGCCGTCCACACGCTCGGCGCGCCGCTGGCCGAGGGCGAGGCCGACGTGCCGTGGCCCTGCAACTCCACCAAGTACATCTCGCACTTCCCGGAGACCCGCGAGATCTGGTCGTACGGCTCGGGCTACGGCGGCAACGCGCTGCTCGGCAAGAAGTGCTACGCGCTGCGCATCGCGTCCGTCATGGCGCGCGACGAGGGCTGGCTCGCCGAGCACATGCTCATCCTCAAGCTGACGCCCCCGCAGGGCGAGTCGAAGTACGTGGCCGCCGCCTTCCCGTCAGCCTGCGGCAAGACCAACCTCGCCATGCTGGAGCCCACGATCTCCGGCTGGACCGTCGAGACCATCGGCGACGACATCGCGTGGATGCGGTTCGGCGAGGACGGCCGGCTGTACGCGATCAACCCCGAGGCGGGCTTCTTCGGCGTCGCGCCCGGCACCGGTGAGCACACCAACGCCAACGCGATGAAGACGATGTGGGGCAACTCCGTCTTCACCAACGTGGCGCTCACCGACGACAACGACGTGTGGTGGGAGGGCATGACGGAGACCGCTCCGGCCCACCTGACGGACTGGAAGGGCAACGACTGGACGCCCGCCTCCGACACCCCGGCCGCCCACCCCAACGCCCGCTTCACCGTGCCGGCCGGGCAGTGCCCGATCATCGCGCCGGAGTGGGAGGACCCCAAGGGCGTGCCGATCTCGGCGATCCTGTTCGGCGGCCGCCGCGCCTCGGCCGTGCCGCTGGTGACCGAGTCCTTCGACTGGAACCACGGCGTCTTCCTCGGCGCCAACGTCGCCTCCGAGAAGACCGCCGCCGCCGAGGGCAAGGTCGGCGAGCTGCGCCGCGACCCGTTCGCCATGCTGCCGTTCTGCGGCTACAACATGGGCGACTACATGGGCCACTGGATCGACGTCGCCAAGGGCAAGGACCAGGCGAAGCTGCCCAAGATCTACTACGTGAACTGGTTCCGCAAGAACGAGGCGGGCAAGTTCGTGTGGCCCGGCTTCGGCGAGAACAGCCGCGTCCTGAAGTGGATCGTGGAGCGCCTTGAGGGCAAGGCCGAGGGCGTCGAGACCCCGATCGGCATCCTGCCGACCGCCGACTCGCTGGACACCGACGGGCTCGACCTGCCCGCCGCCGACCTCGACTTCCTGCTCAAGGTCGACGCCGAGGTCTGGCGCGAGGAGGCAGCGCTGGTCCCCGAGCACCTGAACACCTTCGGCGACCACACGCCCAAGGAGCTGTGGGACGAGTACCGCGCGCTGGTGACGCGACTGGGCTGAGCCCGCACCCGGCGCGGGCCCCGGCCCGCGCCCCCTGATTCTCGCGGCGGTGCAACCCGACATCCGCCCTGACCTGTGGGGTCACGAATTGCCCCGCCGCGTGAACGCCGAGCCCCCGGAGCCCCCTCACGGCCCCGGGGGCCGGCATGCTTTCGGAGGGCGTTTTTTCGTCATCCCGGCAGCCACGCGGGGGCGTTAGCGGGACACTCGGACCCTGAACGCGGTCGAACCGAGTGCCGAGCGAGGTGGCGGGGTGCGCACACCGGTCAGCGATCCGATGCGGGTGGGGCCGTACCGCATAGTCGGGCGGCTGGGGTCGGGCGGGATGGGGTGGGTGTATCTGGCCCGCTCGCCCGCGGGCCGGGCCGTGGCGGTCAAGGTCGTACGCCCCGAACACGCCGCCGACCCCGACTTCCGCAGCCGCTTCGCGCGCGAGGTCGCGGCCGCGCGGCTGGTCGGCGGGGCGTTCACGGCGGCGGTCGTGGACGCCGACCCGGAGGCCGAACTGCCGTGGCTGGCAACGGCGTACGTACCCGGCCCCGCGCTGTCGGAGGCGATCAGGACCGACGGGACGCTGACCGAGGGGCAGACGCGCCGGCTCGGGGCGGGCCTCGTCGAGGCGCTGCAGGCCATCCACGCGGCCGGGGTGGTGCACCGCGACCTCAAGCCGTCGAACGTCCTGCTCGCCGCGGACGGGCCGCGCGTCATCGACTTCGGCATCTCGCTGGTGGCCGACGCGCCCGGGCTCACCCGGGCCGGGACCGTCCTCGGGACGCCGCCCTACATGTCGCCCGAGCAGATGACCGGGAAGCGGGTCGGGCCGCCGAGCGACGTCTTCTCGCTGGGCGGGACCCTGGTGTACGCGGTCGCCGGGCATCCCCCGCACGGCCATGGCGCCGGGGTCAACTACCGGGTGGTGCACGGTGAGCCCGAACTCGACGACGTACCGGGCGAGTTGAGAGAACTGGTCGGGCGGTGTCTGGCCAAGCGGCCCGAGGACCGGCCCGGTCTGGAGGAGCTGCTGGCGCGGCTGCTCGGCCCGGACGCGGCCAACGCGCAGGCGCTGACCTGGCCGCCGCCCACGGTCGCCCGGCGGATCCGGGTCCGCACCGGGGAGATGCGGGCCCGGCAGGTGGCGGCCACCGGCGTCTCCGTACCGTCCTGTCTGCTGCTGCACGCGCAGACGCTGCTCGACGCGGGGCTCGACGATGCCATGGTGATCGAGGCGGTGGGCCGTGCCGCACGCTGAGGGGGCGCCGGTGATGAGCGAGGGAACCGAACTGGGCTTCCGCTGGCGGACGCTGGTCCACCGGTGGGCGGCCGGGCGCAGTTTCCGCTGCGAGGAGGACACCGTCTCGCTGTCCCTGCGATTCGATCTCACGGAGTCGGGGAAATCCGTCACCGTCCGGTTCATGACCACCAAAAGGCTGCTGGTCGCCTTTATGACGGACGGCCGCTTTCTGCGCGGCGACCAATTGGCGACGGCCGCCGCCGCGGCGAACGCGTGGAACACCGAACAGCTGGTCCCCATGCTGTCGGTGTGGGACGTACGCGGCCCCAGACCCTGTATCGCGGGGGTCTGCACCCTGCCGCTCTCCTGCCGGATGAACCAGCAGGAATTCGATGCTTTGGCCAGCGATTGGGTGGAACAGGCGCGGCAGATGTTCACGCGGTGCCACCAGGTGTTCAAGTTGTAGGTGTGATTCGCGTGAATGGCCAAAAGCCTTTCGGACACACCGTTCAGGCGCCACTATTTGCGATGTGCGTTTCGGGGGTCGGGGGAGGGTTTCGCTCATGGGGCGTCTCCGGTGGACCAGGTGGGGCCGGTTTCTCCGGCTGAGACTTCGCGCGGCCGGACCGGTCGGAGTGGCCGGAGTGGCCGGTCTTGCCGGGCTGTTCGCCGTGGCACTGCTGCCGCTGCTCCTTGTCCCGGCCGCCCCGGCCCTCGCCAGGGGCGGCTGCTCGGGGGACCTGCCCACGCGGCTCAACTGCTGGGCCGACCGGGTCGGCACCGAGGGCGCGTCGGTGGTGGTCACCCTGCACACGCCGCTCGCGCTCGACGGCAACCGGGACGCCTGGAACCTCTCCCAGCACAAGTCCACGTTCGACCGGGGCCCGCTCGTCGTCCTCGTCCCCGCCGGGCATCCCACCGGCGCGGGCGGCACGCTGCTGCTGTTCCTCGCCGGTGACCGGCTGGTCGACCGGGACGCCGAGATCACCCGGCTCGACGGCGCCACCGTGACCCAGCTCAGGAGCATCGGGGCCTGCCAGGGCAAGGCGTGCGACCTCATCGACGCCACCGCCCACAAGGGCAGGGCGGAGAAGGCGCTGCGCGGCGAGGACCTCCTCAAGGCGGGTCTGGCCGCCCCGCTCGACCAGAACACCGACGACGTCGGCGAGGCGGGCGGCGGCGGCTCCTCGCTGCCGCTGCCCGCGCTCGCCATCGCCGCGCTGCTGCTCGTCCTGCTGGCCGCGTTCGTGTTCGTCGTACGCCGCTCGCGGGGCCCGCGCCCGGCGTACGCGACCGTCGCCCCGTCGGCGTCGCACACGCTCTCGCGCGCCGGGTCGCACGCGAGGCAGACGGCCACGCGCCGGGCGACCGCGGCGACCACGGCGACGGCGGTGGCCACGGCGGCCCCCGCCGCCCGCCGCCGCACCCACGGCCGGGACGTCGGCGGTCCCTCGGGCCCCAGCCGTACCGCCGTCGTACGCACCGAACTGCACCCGCAGGGATACGTGGAGCTCGACGACTGCCTCTACCGGGCCCTGTGGGCGGAGCCCGAGGAGCCCGCGCCCGGGCCCGGCGCGCGGGTCGAGGTGACGGAGGGCCGGGGCCGGGACGCCGGAGTCCTGTACGCGTACGACGGCGGCGACAAGACCGTACGCATCACCAGAGACCGTGCGCCGCACGGCAGTTGAGAGACCGAACCGGACCGGGAGAGACCGCGATGCGCAGGCAGCAGCCACCCAGGACGCTTCCGGCGGAGTACGCCGACATCGAGTTCGAGAACAACGCCCAACGGCTGCCGCTGGTGCTCTGCCTCGACACCTCCAGCTCGATGACCGGCCCGCCCATAGACGCCCTCAACCAGGCGCTCGGCGAATGGACCCGCGAGCTCCACGACGACGTCAGCCTCAGCTACAGCGTCGAGGTCGCCGTGATCACCTTCGGCGGGCGCGGCGTGACCGCGTGGCGCGGGGCGCGGCCGCTCGAACCGGGTGCGCCCGTCGGCCCGTTCGTGGCGGCCCACCAGTTCGAGGCGCCGCGTCTGACGGCCTCCGGGGTGACCTTGATGACCGAGGCCCTGGAGCTGGCGATGCATGTGGTGGCCGCCCGCAAGACCGAGCTGCGCTCGCAGGGGCTCCAGTACTACCGGCCGCAGATCTGCCTGGTCACGGACGGGCTGCCGACCGACGGCACGGGCCATCTCACCCACTCCTGGCAGCGGTTGGTGCCGGTGCTCGCCGAGGAGCAGGCGGCGCGGCGCTTCCGGCTGTACGCGATCGGGGTCGGCGGCCTGACCGACATGGCGGAACAGGTGCTCCAGGCGTTCGCGCCCAAGTTCAACGCGCGGCTGCAGGGCTTCCCGTTCCGGCAGCTGCTCCAGATGATGTCGGCGAGCGCGGGCGCCGAGCAGAAGGGCGCGGGCGACGAGGTCTTCGAGAAGATCTTCAGCCAGTTCAAGACGCAGCGCCCGGCCTGGGAAGCCTGAGCGGCCATGGCCGCCCGGACGAACGGGAGCTGGCGGGTGCACGGCCTGAGCGTGGAGGGCTACCGGCACCGGCGGGACGACGTGCCGTGCCAGGACGCCTGGAGCTGCGCCACCCACGGCTCCGTGACGGTGCTCGCGGTCGCCGACGGCGCGGGCAGCAGGCCGCGCTCGGACGAGGGCTCGCGGCTCGCGGTCGACCTCGCGGTGGAGCACTTCGGCCGGCTGCCCGCCTCCGAGGGCGACGGCCCGTTCGCGCACCGGGTGCTGCGCCAGGCGTTCCAGCGGGTGGCGGACGACTTCATGGACGGTACGGGCGGTTCGGCCGACTTCGCGACGACGCTCACCGTGGTGGTGCTCGCGCCCGGCTGGCTGGGGCACTGCAGCGTGGGGGACGGGTTCGTGGTGCTGCGGGCCGGGACCGAGGACGGAGAGCGGCAGTTCCATCTGCTGCCGCAGCCCGAGGCGGTGAGCGAGTACAGCAACGAGACGGTCTTCCTCACCTCGCCGGACGCGGCCCGCCGGATGCGTACGGACTGCGTACGGGACGACGGCGTGGACGCCGTCCTGCTCTCCACGGACGGCCTGGCGCAGGCGGCCCTGTCCTGGTCGGGCGGGGTCCCGCAGGCGGCCAACGAGTCCTTCGCGGCGGCCGTGCTGCGCTCCCTCGACTCGGGGGCGGTCGCGGCCGGGGCCGAGGACGAGAAACTGGCCGCGCTGCTCCGCTCCGACCGGCTGACCGCGCTCAACGGCGACGACAAGACACTGCTGCGGGCGGTACGGGTCGGGGGCGCGGCGTGACGGCCCCGGGCGGGCGGACGGTGCTGCTCGGCGATGTGGCGGTGGTGCTCGCCGACACGCCTCTGAAGGGCGGTGGCCAGGCGGCGGTGTACACGGTCGAGGGCCATGACGGCATCGTGGTGAAGCTGTACCGGGACCGGCCGGGGCCGGAGCAGGAGCGGCGGCTGAACCGGATGCTGACGATGGCGCCGCTGGGCGGCCGCCCCACGGACCGCTCCCAGCGGCCGGAACTGGCCTGGCCGACCGCGCCCGCGCGGTCGCCCGCCGGGGAGTTCCTGGGTTACGCGATGCAGCGGTTCGGGGAGCCCGAACACGTCCAGCTGGTGGGCCTGTTCACGCGGGCGCAGCGGGTACGGCTGTTCCACGACCGGGCGGACTGGCGGTTCCTGCTCGGGGTGAGCTGGAACCTGGCGTTCATGACGGCCCGGATGCATCACGAGAACCTGGTGATCGGGGACTTCTCCAGCAGCAACGTGGTGGTCGACGCGAACGGCTTCGTGACCTTCCTGGACTGCGACTCGATCGCGTTCACGGACCCGGTGACGGGGGAGCTGTTCCCGTGCCTGATGCACACCACGGACTACTCGGCGCCGGAGCGGCAGGCGGGGGGACCGGCGACGCGGGAGAGCGACGACTTCGCGCTCGCGGTCCTCGTCTACCAGCTCCTGACGGCGGGCAACCACCCCTTCGGAGGTGTGCCGCACGAGTCCGTGTCGGAGTCGACGGTGCAGGACAACATCGCGGCGAGCATTTCGTACGTGGTGTCGCCGGAGGTCGTCGTGGTGCCGCGCGGCACGGTGGACCCGTCGGTGCTGCCGCCGGAGCTGCTCGCGCTGGCCCGGGCGGCGTTCGGGGCCGGGGTCCACGATCCGTCCGCCCGCCCCTCGGCGGAGGACTGGCTGCGGGCGCTGGACCGCGAGCGGGCGAACGTACGGGTGTGTTCGGCTCGGCCGCGCCATTCGTACGGCTCGCACCTGTCGTCCTGCCCGTGGTGCGCGCGAGCGCTCTCGACGGGCCACGACGTCTTCAACCTGGGCCCGGTCACGGTCCCCCCACCCCCCACTCCGTGGCGGGACACGGTGCTGATCGCTGCCGCGGTGCTCGTGGTGCTGCTGGTGATCCTGAGCGCGATCTTGTAGCTGCGGGCCGGTGGGGGCTGGTCGCGCAGTTCCCCGCGCCCCTTGATGGGCCCTTCGGGCCCTCCTTTAGGGGCGCGGGG
>NZ_JBICVJ010000028.1:21600-63617 GCF_043198895.1 Streptomyces sp. NPDC048696
TTGTTGGGGGTGTGGGGGGGGTGTTAGTGTTGGTGGTGGTGTCCGCCCGCGGCGCCCCCCCCCCCCCCCCGCGACCAGCCACACACAACCCGCACCCGACGGACCGGCGCAGGCCGCGTTCTTGACGCACCCAGGCTGGTGCCGGAGGCACCAGAAGGGTGGCACCCGGTCCGCGGGCCTCCGCGGTTCGCGGACCGGGGCCGTTCAGGAGGCCGCGGCGCCCGCCGCGGAGTGGGCGTCCATCCGGGACGCCGCGAGGATCGCCACCGCCGTGTCGGCGCGGGAGGCCGCGACGACCAGGGCCCGGCCCGCCAGGGCATGCGCGCGGGCGTGCAGCGCGGCCGAGCCGGCCCGGCTCAGGCCCGCGTGCCGGACCGGCGGCATCCCGCCCCGCAGCCGGGCGATCTGCGCGGCTATCGCGTCTCCCGCCTCGGCGAGCCCGAGCTCGTCGGTCACCGCGAGCAGCGCCGCGAGATGCCCGGCGAGCTGGATGTCCAGCTCCTCCTCGCGGGAGCGGTACGGGACGCCCGCAACAGCGGCGGCCATCGTGCTGTGCACCGACTTGGTCCGGATCGGCTCGTACATGAGATGGCCTCCTTCTGTTACAGGAGACCATCCTAGCTTAGATTCTGTCTAAAGTTGAGCGAAGGCCAGAACACCCGGGCCGGAACACCCGCTACATCTGGCTGTAGCCGTCCAGGAACGCCCCGATCCGCGTGACCGCCTGGGCCAGGTCCTTCGCCGACGGCAGCGTCACGATCCGGAAGTGGTCCGGCTCGGGCCAGTTGAAGCCCGTCCCGTGCACCACCATGATCTTCTCGGCCCGCAGCAGGTCCAGGACCATCTGCCGGTCGTCCTTGACCTTGTAGACCGACGGGTCCAGACGCGGGAACAGATACAGCGCGCCCTTGGGCTTCACGCAGGTCACGCCCGGGATCCGGGTCAGCAGCTCGTACGCCGTGTCGCGCTGCTCAAGCAGCCGTCCGCCCGGCAGCACCAGGTCCTCGATCGACTGCCGCCCGCCCAGCGCCGTCGCCACCGCGTGCTGCGACGGCATGTTGGCGCACAGCCGCATGTTGGCGAGGATCGTCAGGCCCTCGATGTACGAGGACGCGTGCTGCTTGGGGCCGCAGACCGCCATCCATCCCGAGCGGAAACCGGCCACCCGGTAGTTCTTGGAGAGCCCGTTGAAGGTGAGCACCATCAGGTCCGGGGCGACGACCGCCGTCGGCGTGTGCGTGGTGCCGTCGTACAGGATCCGGTCGTAGATCTCGTCCGAGCAGACGATCAGGTTGTGGCGGCGGGCGATCTCGGTGAGACCGCGCAGCATCTCCTCGTCGTACACCGCACCCGTCGGATTGTTCGGGTTGATGATGACGATCGCCTTGGTGCGGTCGGTGACCTTGCGCTCGATGTCGGCGAGGTCCGGCATCCAGTCGGCCTGCTCGTCGCAGCGGTAGTGCACGGCCGTGCCGCCGGCGAGCGAGACGGCGGCGGTCCACAGCGGGTAGTCCGGCGCCGGGACCAGCACCTCGTCGCCGTCGTCGAGCAGCGCCTGCATCGACATCTGGATCAGCTCGGAGACGCCGTTGCCGAGGTAGATGTCCTCGACGTCGAGGTCGACGCCCTTGGTCTGGTAGTGCTGCATCACCGCGCGCCGGGCCGAGAGCAGGCCCTTGGCGTCGCCGTAGCCGTGCGCCCCGGAGAGGTTGCGGAGCATGTCCTCCAGGATCTCCGGCGGGCACTCGAAGCCGAACGCCGCGGGGTTGCCGGTGTTGAGCTTGAGGATGCGGTGTCCTGCCGCCTCCAGCCGCATGGCTTCTTCGAGAACCGGGCCCCGGATCTCGTAACAGACATTGGCGAGCTTGGTCGACTGGATCACCTGCATGACGGTCACCTTACGGGCGCGTTTCGGGCCACGCGCGGTGTTTGCGCGCCGGTACCCCCGCCCGGGGCCCTACCGGCGGACGCCGGGCTTCCATCGGAATGCGGCGGCGGCCGGTGAACCGTGGGAACGCCGGTCCGGGCCGTACCCCGGCTTGGATTGCTTCGCCGGGGGCCGTACCGGGTGAGATGTACCACTCCTGTCCGGTACGGGCGGTTGTCGGCCAGCGGGGCCCGCCGAAGAGGAACGCGCCCTACCGTTCCCGCCCGCCCGGAGTTACGTTCCCCGCCTGCACCCGGCCGTACGCACCCCTTCGTGCACCGTACGCACCTCTCAGGTGCGGCTTCCCCATGCCGAGCAGCATGCCGCGACGCCGCGCCGAGAAGCCTTCAGGAGGCAGCCCCATGATCAGCGGCAAGCAGCACGAGCCCATCGCACCGACCCCGTTCGTGATCCGGAGCAACCGCCCCGCCGAGCAGAGCGCCCCCGCCGACGGCTCCGACTTCCGTAACGCCTCCCAGGGGCTGATCGCCGGGCCGGACGTCGAGGCGATCCCCGCGCGCGACGGGACCGGCGACGGCACGGGCTACGCCTGGCACCACGGCCGCTTCGACTTCCTGCGCGAGGCGGACGAGATCCCGGTCTCGGTCAACGCGCGCGTGTGGCGTCAGGGCCGGATGAACGCGATGGCGGGCCTGTACCTGGTGACCGGCGGCGACGGGGGCGGCGGCGTCCACCAGGTGCGCGGCTACGACCTGGCCAACATGACGATCGTCGAGGGCGCCACCGGCCTGATCGTGATCGACCCGCTCGGCTCGTACGAGACCGCGCAGTACGCGCTGCGCCTGTACCGCAGGACGACCGACGACCGCCGCCCGGTCAAGGCCGTGATCTACACCGCGAGCTGCGTCGACCACTTCGGCGGCTCGCGCGGCCTGTTCGCCGAGCGCGGCGACGAGATCCCCGAGGACCTGTCGGTGTACGCGCCCGACGGCTTCCTCGACGACGCGGTGCGCCGCCATGTGGTGGAGGGCATGGCCACGGCGTGCCTGGTGGACCACACCTACGGCACCCGCCTGGAGGCCGGCCCGTACGGGCTGATCGACAGCGGCCCCGGCCTGACCGTCTCGGCGGGCGAGGCCACGCTGATCCCGCCGACCGACCATGTCGCCGGTCGGGCCGAGGTCGACGGCGTCCAGATCGTCTTCCAGCCCGCCGCGGGGTTGCAGTCCCCGGCCGAGATGAACCTCTACCTGCCCGGCCGCGAGCTCCTGTACCTGACGGCCCCCGGTCTGCTCGGCGGGCTCGGGGACGTGCGGGCCCGCCATCTCGACGAGACGCTGCGCGCCTTCGGCCCGGTCGCCCAGATCGTGGCCGGGGCGTACGAGTGGCCCGGCTGGGGCAGGGGGAACGTCACCGCACGCCTCGCCGCGCGCCGCGACGCCTGGGTCCGCCGCCAGACCCAGCCCTCCAACAGGCCGTTCCACGCGTCGGGTTACGTCGGCACCGCGACCCAGGCCGCCCGCCAGACCTGGCTGCGGCTGCTCGGCCACGAGTTCGTCGCGGCCACCGACGCGGTCGCCGCGACCCCCGCCACGGGCGCCACCGCCAAGCGGTATGTGCGCGCGCTCGGCGGCGCGCACGAGGTGCTGAGCGTCGCGCGCCGCGAGTACGAGGCCGAGGCGCCGTCGTACGAGCGGGTCGTCGAACTCCTCGACCACGTCGTGGCCGCCGCCTGTGACCCGGCGACGGTCTCCGCCGGTGTCCTGGGCGCGGCGAAGACGCTCCAGGCGCTCGCCCTGACCCAGCTCGGCTACCTCGCCGAGTACGGCCCGCTGCGCAACGTGTATCTGACGGCCGCGCGCAGCCTGCACGCCGAAGGCCCGCAGCCGACGGCCGTACGGCCGGTCGTCGGCGACCTGGTGCGCTACGCCAACCCCGCCCAGTACTTCGCCACCGTCGCGGCCCGTCTGGACGGCCCCCGGGCGGCCGAACAGAGCGTCCCCATCGTGCTGTTGTGGAACCTGACGGACACCGCCCAGTCGGGCGTCACCGTGCTGCGCGACGGCGTCCTGGTCTACACGGACACCCGAGGCGACACCCTGCCGCCCGGCGTCGACAAGCCCCAGGCGACGATCGCGCTGACCCGTGCCGCGCTCGACCGGCTCCTGGTGGACGGCCCGGACTTCCTCGCCAACTTCGACGAGGCGGTACGGGCCGGACGTGCCCGCGTCGACGACGACCGCACGGCCGCCGACACGGTCTTCGGCTATCTGTCCCCGGCGATCCCGGCGGTGGACTGAGCCCGGGCTCAGCGCACGGGCGTGCGCCGCACCGAGCGGCCCGCCAGGACGTCCGTGCGCCGCCCGTCCTCGATGACGAACCTCCCGTCGATCAGCACGTACGGGATGCCGACCGGGAGCGCGCGCGGGTGCTCGAAGGAGGAGCCCGCCGCGACCGTGGCCGGATCGAAGAGGACCATGTCCGCGCGGTACCCCTCCTTGACCAGGCCCCGGTCCGGCAGTCGCAGCCGGGCCGCCGGGCGGGACGTCAGATGCGCGACCATCTCCTCCAGCGGGAGAACGCCCAGGTCACGGGCGTAGTGGCCGAGGTAGTGGGGGAACGTGCCGTAGGCGCGCGGGTGCGGTTTGTCGCCCTGGAGGATGCCGTCGCTGCCGCCCGTGTGGACGCGGTGGCGCATGATCCGCCGGACGTTCTCCTCGTGGCCCACGTGCTGGAGGATCGTCGAGCCGAGCCCGTCGTCGACGAGCAGACGGCGGGCGGTGGTCCACGGCTCCTCACCGCGCTGCTGCGCGGACTCGGCCACCGTACGGCCCACGTACGACGCGAGGCCCGGATCGCTCACGCCGGAGATCTCGATGGTGTCCCACTCGATCGGCACGCCGTGGCAGCCGTCCGAGCCGGTGACTTCGAGGTCGTGGCGGATGCGCTCGGCCGTGGCGTCGTGCCGCAGCCGCTCCAGGACGGCCGCCGGGCCGCCCGTGCCCGCCCAACTGGGCAGCATCGCCACGAGGGTGGTGCAGCCGGGGGTGTACGGATAGGTGTCGAGGGTGATGTCCGCCCCGGCCTCCAGCGCCTCGTCGAGCAGGGTCAGCAGCTCGGGCGCGCGGCCCTTGTTCACGCCGAAGTTCATGGTGGCGTGGGCCAGATGCAGCGCGCAGCCCGCCTCGCGGGCGAGGGTGACCATCTCCTCGTACGCTTCGAGCGCCCCGGCCCCGTACGAGCGGTGATGGGGGCAGTAGTACCCGCCGTACCGCGCCACCACCTCGCAGAGCTCGGCCAGCTCGGCGTCGGGGGCGTACATGCCGGGTGTGTAGGTGAGCCCCGACGACATGCCCACCGCGCCCTGCGCAAGCCCCTCGGCTACCAACTCCCGCATCCGGTCCAGCTCCTGGCGCGTGGCCGGGCGGTCCTCCCAGCCCAGCGCGTACATCCGCACCGTGCCCTGCGGGACCAGATACGCGGCGTTGACCGCGATGCCCCGGTCGAGCCGGTCCAGATAGCCGCCCACCGACCGCCAGTCGAAGTCGATGTCGCCACCGTCGCCGTTCCAGCCGGTGACGGCCCGGCGGACCTCGGCGAGGGTGCGGTCGTCGACGGGCGCGTACGAGAGGCCGTCCTGGCCCAGGACCTCAAGGGTCACCCCCTGCGCGGCCTTCGCGCTGTGGTCGGGGTCGCGGAGCAGGGCCAGGTCCGAGTGGGCGTGCATGTCGATGAAGCCGGGGGCGAGGGCGAGGCCGTCGGCGTCCAGGGTGCGGGCGCCGGACGGCCTCGGCTCGCCCGGGCGGCGCAGGGCCGCGATGCGGCCGTCGCGGATACCGACGTCGGCGCGGTAGGAGGCCCCGCCGCTGCCGTCGATCACGCGCGCGTCGCGGATGACGAGATCCATGCCGGTCATGGTCTAGAAGTACGTACGGATGTAGTCGACGACCGTGCCGTCCGCCTCGACGAGGGGGATCAACTGCCACTTGTCGAAGCTGGTGCAGGGGTGGGAGAGGCCCAGGCCCACCCAGTCGCCGACCTCCAGGGCCGCGTCCGGGCCCGTCTCCAGCCAGGCGTGCTGGTCGGACAGCTTGGTGACCTCGATGCCGTCGGCGGGCCGTACCTCACCCGTTGCCGCGTCCCGCACCACCTGCGCCTCGGGCAGATCCAGGTCGTACGCCGCGTCCCGCTTGCCCGCGTTCACGAACGCCTGGTCGGCGGTGGGCTTCGACACGACCTGCGCCCACAGCCGGAACGCGGGGTGCAGGGCGCCTTCGTCGGGGACGCGGTTGAAGGGGGTGAGCCGCTTGTAGTGGCCGTCGTCGTGCGAGACGTACGCACCGGAGCGGAGCAACTTCAGTACGGGGAGCGAGAGTTCGGGCAGCTCCGCGAAGACGTCCGCGACCGTGTCGAACCAGGCGCTGCCGCCCGCGCTGACCACGATCTCGTCCAGGTCCGTGCCAAAGAACCGGCCCGCCTTGTCGAACTCCCCGGCGAGCGCGGTGAGCCGGCGCAGCCAGGCGTCCACCTTCTCCGGGGTGGCCTTCGGGACCTCACCCTCGTACCCGGCGACGCCGACGAGCCGCAGGGTCCGGGTCGCCGCCACCGCGTCGGCGACGGCCGCGGCGTCGGCCTCGGTGCGCACGCCGGTACGGGCGCCGTCGCCCGCGCCGAGCTCGACGACGACGTCGAGGGGGCGGGTGGCGCCGGTGAGCGCGGCGTCCATCAGCTCGACCCCGCGTACGGAGTCGACGTAGCAGATGAACCGGAAGTCGGCGTCGCGGGCCAACTCCCCGGCGACCCACTTCAGGGCGGGGGCGTCGACGAGCTGGTTGGCGAGGAAGATCCGCTTGACGTCGAACTGCCGTGCCACGCGCACCTGGTGGGGCACGGCGAGGGTGATGCCCCAGGCGCCGTGGTCGAGCTGGCGGGCGAAGAGCTCGGGGGCCATGGTCGTCTTGCCGTGCGGGGCGAAGGCGAGGCCGTGGCGGGTCGCGTACCGCTCCATCAGTGCGAGGTTGTGCTCCAGGCGCTCGGCGGAGAGGGCGAGGACGGGGGTGGTGAAGCCGTCCGTGAAGAGGTTGCGGCGCTGGGCGGCGAGCTCGCCGACGGTCAGCCCGTCGGCGTCCGGGGGCAGCCCCTTGAAGCGGTGGTCCACACGCTCGTCGGCCAGTCCTGCCAGGAACCCCATGGAAGCCTCCTTGGAACACCGTTGCAGCATATGCAACGGCCATTGCGTATCTCGCTTGGCGCTGTCTAACATCCGGGCCAACGTCGGGTCAATGGTGGGACCCGGTGGTGGGACTCAGGGGTGGGAGGTGCGTCGGCCGGTGGACGTGGATGTCGTCTGTCTCGGGGAGTCCATGGTCGCGTTCGTGCCGTCGCGGCCCGGGCGCCTCGCCGATGTGCCGTCCTTCGAGCGCGGGATCGGCGGGGCCGAGTCCAACGCGGCGTGCGCGCTGGCGGCCGCCGGGCACGCGGTGAAGTGGGTCAGCCGGGTGGGGGCGGACGCGTTCGGGGACCACGTGGTCTCGACGGTGTCCGGGTACGGGGTGGACGTGGCCGGGGTGCGGCGGGACCCCGCACGGCCGACCGGCGTGTACTTCCGTACCGCCGACGACCGGTCCGCCGGGTCGCATGAGGTGGCGTACTACCGGGCGGGGTCGGCCGCGTCGGCGATGTCGGTGGCGAACGTGCCGTGGGGCGAGGTGTGGGCGGGGCGGGTGCTGCATCTGTCGGGGATCACGGCGGCGCTGTCGGCCGACTGCCTGGAGCTGATGCGGTCGCTGCTGGCGCGCCGGCCCGGGCGACCGCTGGTGTCGTTCGACGTCAACTACCGGGCGGGGCTGTGGCGTTCGGGTTCTCCGTCCGGCCCCGAGGTGCTGCTGGAGCTGGCCCGGGGGGCGGATGTGGTGTTCGTGGGGGAGGACGAGGCGGAGGCGGCGTGGGGGTTGGCGGGGCCTGCGGCTGTGCGGGCGGCTCTGCCGGAGGTGGGGGTGGTGGTGGTCAAGCGGGGCGAGCGGGGGGCCGTTGTCTTTGAGGCCCCCGCCCCACCCCTTCCCGGCTGTGACATGAGCGGCTCCGCCGCGTGGCTCCGAGGGGTCTCGTCGGCTGCGGACCGTGCTGGGTTGCTCGCGCAGTTCCCCGCGCCCCTGAAGGAGGGCCCGAAGGGCCCATCTAAGCGGCGCGGGGAACTGCGCGACCAGCCCCCACCGGCGGACGGCCGAACGACAACCATCGTCCCCGCACCCCGCGTACGCGTCGTCGCCCCGGTCGGCGCCGGTGACGCCTTCGCCGCCGGGTTCCTGCACGGCACCCTGCGCGGACTGACCGCGCGGGAGCGGGCCCGCCACGGCCACCTCATGGCCGCCGCCGTGCTCACCGTCCCCGGCGACCACACGTCCCCACCGTCCCGCGCGCACGCCGACCGACTTGCCGCTCTCGACGACGACGCCTGGGGGAGACTTCGTCTCGGCCCCGGGTGGACGGGGGACGAACAGGAGGTACGTACGCCATGAGCCAGACCGTCGACCGGGCGCTGAGCATTCTGCCGCTCCTCGCACAGGGCCCCGCCGACCTCGGCCGGGTCGCCGACCACCTCGGCGTGCACAAGTCCACCGCCCTGCGCCTGCTGCGCACCCTGCACGAGCACGGGCTCGTGTACCGGCAGGAGGACCAGCGCTACCGGCTCGGCGCGCGCCTGTTCGCCCTCGCCCAGGAGGCCGTGGAGAACCTGGACGTACGGGAGATCGCCCACCCCCACCTCGTCGCGCTCAACGAACAGGTCGGGCACACCGTGCACCTCGCGGTGTACGAGGACGGCGAGGTCCTCTACATCGACAAGGTCGAGAGCCGGTACCCGGTGCGGATGTACTCAAGGGTCGGCAAGCCGGTCGCGATCACGGTCGCCGCCGTCGCCAAACTGCTCCTCGCGGACCTGCCCGAGCCCGAGCGCCGCGCGGTCGCCGACAAGCTCGACTACCCCATGTACACGTCCCGTTCGACGCCGCACGCCGCCGCGTTCCTGAAGGAGCTCGCGGCCGTACGCGAACAGGGCTGGGCCGACGACCTCGGCGGCCACGAGGAGTCCATCAACTGCGTCGCCGCGCCCGTGACCGGCACGGACGGCCGCGTCGTCGCCGCGATGTCCGTCTCCGCCCCGAACGTCGTCGTCACCGCCGAGGAACTCCTCGGCCTCCTCCCGCAGGTGCGCCGCACCGCGGACGCCATCAGCCGGGAGTACTCCGGCAGGACCCAGAAGAAGGAAGCAGGCCCATGACGATGAACGAGAAGGTCGCGCTCACCCCCGCGACGCACACCGCACCTCCGGCCAAGTTCTCGCACGGGGTGCGCAAGGGGAACATCCTCCAGGTCGCCGGGCAGGTCGGCTTCCGGCCGGCGGTCGAGGGCGAGCCCCCGACGGTCGCCGGCCCGACCCTGCGCGAGCAGACCCTCCAGACCTTCGCCAACGTCAAGGCGATCCTGGAAGAGGGCGGCGCGAGCTGGGACGACGTGATGATGATGCGCGTCTACCTCACCGATGTGGCCCACTTCGCCGAGATGAACGAGATCTACAACGCCTACTTCGAGGAGCAGGCCCTCAAGGCCCCGGCGTCGGCCCGTACGACGGTGTACGTGGGCCTGCCCAAGGGCCTGCTGATCGAGATCGACGCACTGGCCGTACTGGACGCGTAAGACGTTGCCCGTGCCCTTAGCCCAACCGCTCGACAGGCCGCACGGGGCGGCGTCCCGGACCGCCGGGGCGCCGCCCCGCGGTCCCCCATGCCCCGGAACAGCCCTGCGAGCCAACGGAGTTCCCGTATGTCGATGTCGTACGCGCTCACCTCCACCACGCCACCACCCCCGCCGCACACGGGCGGCATCCTCCCGCTGGTCGGCGGCACGACGGGCCTGCTGACGGTGGCGGCCCTGGGCATAGGTCTGCTGCTCTACCTGATCATCAAGGCAAGACTCCAGCCGTTCGTGGCGCTGCTCGCGGTGTCGACAGCCGTCGGCCTCGGTGCGGGCCTGTCGGTGACGGAGCTCTTCGGCACGGTCCAGAAGTCCGCCGCCGTCTCGACGATCGAGACGGGCATGGGCGGCATCCTCGGCCATGTCGCGATCATCATCGGGCTCGGGACGATGCTGGGCGCGATCCTCGAAGTGAGCGGCGGCGCCGAGGTGTTGAGCACCCGCCTGCTGACGCTGTTCGGCGAGCGCCGTGCCCCGCTGGCGATGGGCCTGACCGGCCTGATCTTCGGCATCCCGGTCTTCTTCGACGTCGGCATCTTCGTCCTGGCGCCGATCGTGTACGCGGCCGCGAAGCGATCCGGCAAGTCGATTCTGCTGTACGCCATGCCACTCCTGGCGGGCCTCTCGATGACGCACGCGTTCCTGCCGCCGCACCCGGGCCCGGTGGCGGCCGCCGGTCTCTTCCATGTCTCGCTGGGCTGGCTCATCCTGATGGGCGCGCTGGTCGGCGTCCCGTCGGTGCTCGCCGCGTGGGCGTACGCGGCCTGGATCGGCAAGCGTGTCTTCGTGGCCGTACCGCAGGACATGGTGGAGGCGGCCGAGGAGGCGAAGGCGGCGGTGGCCGCCGAGCAGCGGGCGGCCGGGGTGGCTCCGCAGGAGCGGCCGGTGGCGCTTGCCACGGTCCTCACGATCATCGGCACCCCGCTGGTCCTGATCCTGGCGGCGACGTTCGGCTCGATCGCGCTCGATCCCTCCACGTTCCGCTCGGTGGTCGAGTTCTTCGGCAACCCGTTCGTGGCGCTGACGATCGCGCTGGTGCTGGCGTACTACTTGCTGGGGATCAGGCGGGGTTGGTCCCGCAAGTCCCTGGAGACGGTGTCCACGGCATCGCTCAAACCGGTGGGCAACATCCTTCTGGTGGTGGGCGCGGGCGGCGTCTTCGGCGCGGTCCTGAAGGCGTCCGGCATCGCGGACGCCCTGGCCAGGACCTTCAACGACGTCGGCCTCCCGGTGATCGTGCTGGCCTGGCTGATCGCGGTGGCGCTGCGGGTCGCGCAGGGCTCGGCGACGGTGGCCATCGTGACGACGGCGGGCATCGTGGTCCCCCTGGTCGAGGGCGGGGGGTACTCCCAGGCCCACCTGGCCCTGATCATCATGGCCATCTCGGCGGGCTCGATCTTCGCGTCCCATGTGAACGACGGCGGCTTCTGGATGGTGTCGAAGTACTTCGGCATCACGGAACGCGACACACTGAAGTCGTGGACGGTACTGGAGACGGTGCTGTCGGTGGCGGGGTTCGGGGTGGCGGGGGTGCTGAGCCTGGTGATCTAGGCGAGTCGGGCGATGTCCAGGGGGCACCCCGGCAAGGATGCCCCCGGCACGGCACCCAGTGAGTCAACTCCCCGGGCAGTACCGCGACGCCTTCCCGATCGACCGGTACATGCAGTCCGCGTTCTCCAGGAGTTGGAGCACCGCGTCCCTGTTCCGGGAGGTCTCCCGTTCGATGATCTTGTCGGGCGGGTAGAAGCCGCCGCCCGCTCCCGACGCGCCCGGGTACATCTCGAAGGTGAAGTCGAAGATCTTCTGGGTGCCCCAGAGGTAGTCGTCGATCGTGCCGTCCGTGAGGTACAGGTCGCTGGAGTGCTCCGGCGTGTAGCCGTTGCTCGCGGCCAGCTTGCGGCCGACCGCAGCGAACGCGTCGTGGTCGTCCTGGGTGAGGCCGGGTGCCGTGTCGTCGTAGGTCCAGCCGAACGGCCACAGCACCAGTTCGCCGTACGTGTGGAAGTCGATCCCCGCCTTGATCCGCTGCTTGCCGTTCACCACCCGGCTGCGGGCGAAGTCGGCGACGACCTTCACCTCGGGGGCCGACTCGGGCGCCGAACCCCGGTATGTCTCGGAGCCCTTGCTGCCCGAAGAGCCGCCGCAGCAGCCCCACTTGTAGTTCCAGTTGCGGTTCAGGTCCGTCCCGACGGACGAGGAGGCGCCGTTGGGACGGCGGTTCTTGCGCCAGCTGCGGTACTGGCCGGTCGCGATGTCGTACTCGCCGCCGTCCGGGTTCAGATCCGGCACGATCCAGATCTCGCGGCTGTTCACCATGGCGGTGATCCGCGCGTCCTTGCCGTATCCCGCGCCGAACTCGCGCAGCAGATACAGCGCCATCTCCACCGTCAGATGCTCACGCGCGTGCTGGTGGAAGGTGAGCAGCACCTCCGGCTCGTCCTCGTCCGCCCCGACGTTGTCGCTGATCTTGATCGCGACGATGTCCCGGCCCTGGTACGACTTGCCGATCACCCGCTTGCTCATGATCGAGGGGTACTGGGCGAGCCGCTGGTCGATCTCCGCCGTCATCTCGGCGTAGTTGTGGTACCCCGAGTCCGCCGGCGGGAAGTCGAAGGGCTTGGCGGCGAGGCCGTTCGTACGGGACGGGGGGCCGGGCAGCGCCTTGAGCGTGTAGCCCAGCGTGCGCAGCCGGTTCGCCTGGCCCGCGTCCGCGCTCACCACGACCAGATGCTCGCGCACCTCGTCGATGGAGACCCCGGTCGCGGCGATGACCGTGCGCGCGGCGGGGGTGGAGGGGCCGTGGACCTCGTACTGGACCGCCGCCTCGTCGGCTGTCGCCTCGTCGGCCGTCGCCCGCGTGCGTTCGCGGGGTGCGGGCGAAGGGGGTGCCGTGGCCCGCGCGGTCACGGGCGCGGCCAGCGCCAGGGCCAGCAGGGCCGCCAGGCCCGCGGTCCGCGTGGTCCGCCGGGTGACGCCCGCGCGTGTGCCGCGTCGCCCTTGTTGCCGGGGAAGTCGCATGAATGCTCCTGGTCGGGGGAGGTGAACCGCTGCGGTTCCGCGCCTCCAGGAGGGCCCAAAGGGCCCACTGAGGGGCGCGGGGCTGTGACATGTGCGGCTCCGCCGCGATGGGGGTCCCCCCCTGTTCGAGCGGAGCCGAGAACTTGGGGGAGCGACCGGCCACGCACGGTCCGCAGCCGAATGCCCGCGCTCCCCGCGGAGCGCTGAGCGCTGGGCGTCATGCGTCGATGGTGATCTGTGCGGTGGCCGAAAAGAGCGCATGGGTGGGCACGGTGGGCCGTACGGGCGTATCGGATGCCCCCGTGGTGGGCGGTGTTCGGTGAGGCGCCTACCAGGTGCTTCGTGGTCCCCGAGTCCGCGACCCCTCCGCCCCGGCCCCGCCGCGCCGCCCGCGCGCCCCGCCTGATTGATCGACGCGGCCTGAACTCACCCGTTGCCCAAGGGGGTTGGCGCAATCAACAATGCGCATGACAAATCCAGGAACCCACTCCTGGATCCCTCAGAGGGGAACCCCCACATGAACAAGCCTCTCGTCGGCGCGCTGCTCTCCCTCACCCTGGTGGGAGCCGGTGCCGCCCCGGCCCTCGCGCTGCAGCCCGCGGACAGCACGCCCACCGCGACGGCCAAAACCGCTCCGGCCAAGCCTGCCCCGGCCCTCAAGGCGGTCGACTTCGCCGGCACCGTCGCGCTCAGCAACTGCTCCGGCTCGCTGATCCGCACGCCCAGCTCGCAGCCGAACGACCCCGCCCTGATCCTCTCCAACGGCCACTGCCTGGAGACCGGCTTCCCGGGCCCGGGCGAGGTCATCACCGACCAGGCGTCGTCCCGTACGTTCTCGCTGCTCAACGGCTCGGCGGGCAGGGTCGCCACCCTGCGGGCCAGCAAGGTGGCGTACGCGACGATGACCGACACCGACATCTCGGTCTACCAGCTGAACACCACGTACGCCCAGATCCAGAGTCGGTACGGGATCAGCGCGCTCACGCTGAACGACGCCCACCCGGCGGCGGGCAGCGCCATCAAGGTGGTCTCGGGTTACTGGAAGCGGACCTACAGCTGCAACGTCGACGGGTTCGTCTACCGCCTCAAGGAGGGCGACTGGACCTGGAAGGACTCGGTCCGCTACACCTCCGCCTGCCAGACCATCGGCGGCACCTCTGGCTCCCCGGTCATCGACACGACCACCGGCAAGGTCGTCGCGGTGAACAACACCGGTAACGAGGACGGCGAGAGCTGCACCGAGAACAACCCGTGCGAGGTGGACGAGAACGGCAACGTCAGCGTCCACTACAAGATCAATTACGCCCAGGAGACGTACATCATCGTGCCGTGCATAGGCGCGGGCAACAAGTTCGACCTGAACCGGCCGGGCTGCACGCTGCCCAAGCCGTAGCCCGAGCCGTAAAACGCGCTGTTCCCCGCGCCCCTCCTCCGGGGCGCGGGGAACAGCGTCCGCCGGGGAAGTTACGGCAGTGCGTGGACGTGCGGCCCGACCGCGTTCGACCAGGCGTTGCCGGACTTGGCATCCCAGTTGGTCGACCAGGTCATCGCGCCGCGCAGGCCCGGGTAGGTGCGCGAGGGCTTGAACGAGCCGCAGTTCGTGCCCTGGGTGAGGCAGTCGAGCGCCGCGTTCACCACCGACGGGGAGACATAGCCGCTGCCCGCGCCGCTGGTGGAGGCCGGCAGGCCGAGGCCCACCTGGGACGGGTCGAGGCCGCCCTCCAGCTGGATGCAGGCGAGCGCGGTCAGGAAGTCGACCGTGCCCTGCGAGTACACCTTGCCGTCACAGCCGTTCATCGAACCGCTGTTGTAGTACTGCATGTTGACGACGGTCAGGATGTCCTTGATGTTGAGCGCCGTTTTGAAGTACTCGCCCGACGTCGACTGCATGTCGATCGTCTGCGGAGCCATCGTGATGACCAGCTTGGAGCCCGCCTTCGAGGACAGGGACTTCAACGCCTGGGTCATGTACGTGGAGTTGAGGCCGTTCTCCAGGTCGATGTCGACGCCGTCGAAGCCGTACGTCTGCATCAGCGAGTAGACCGAGTTCGCGAAGTTCGCCGCGGACGTCGAGTCGTTGATCGAGACCGTGCCGTTCTGGCCGCCGATGGAGATCACGACCGCCTTCCCGGCGGCGTGCTTGGCGGCGATGTCCGCCTTGAACTGGTCGACGGTGTAACCGCCGAGGCCGTTGGTGTCGAGGTTGAAGGTCACCTGGCCCGGTGTGCCGGTCGCGTCGGCGAAGGCGACCGCGATGATGTCGTAGTTCGACGGCACGTCGCTGATCTTCTGCACCGTCGCGCCGTTGTTGAAGTTCTGCCAGTACCCGGTCACCGCGTGCTTCGGCACACTCGTGCCGCCGCCCGGGGTGCCGGTCGCGGACGTGGTGGCGGTGACGGCCGCCGACTTCGGCGACTCGCCCGCCGCGTTGGTCGCGGTCACCTGGAACTGGTACGAGGTGGACGCGCTCAGCCCGGTCACGGTCGCCGAACCGCCGCTGGTGGACTGCACCTTCGTACCGTCGCGGTAGACGTTGTAGCCGGTCGCGCCGGAGACCGCGCCCCAGGACAGGTCCACGGAGGAGGAGGTCGCCGCGCCCGCCGCGAGGCCGGTGGGGGCCGCCGGGATGGTGGGCGAGGGGTCGCCGCCCCCGCCGTCGGGGCCGAAGACGGAGATGTCGTCGGCGTAGTACGCGCTCTGGCCGTACCACCCGTGCGTGTAGATCTGCACGGAGGTGGTGGAGGCGCCGGTGGTGAAGGTGGTCGACAGCTGGCTCCAGCCGCTTCCGGTGCCGGGCGTCCAGGTGGAGACGTCACCGGTGCCGGTCCCGGTGGCGCCCAGATAGACGTAACTGCCCTGCACCCAGGCGCTCAGCGTGTACGTCGAGTCGGGCTTCACGGTGACGCTCTGGGTGCACTGGCCGGTGTCGGAGTCGGTCGGGGTCGCCTTGAGGGCGGCGGCCCCGCCGTGCACCGGCGAGGAGACGGTGGCGCCGCTCCCGGCCGTACAACTCCAGCCCGCGAGGCCCGACTCGAAGCCCGCGTTGTGGACGTTGTTGACATCGGCGGCGTGTGCGGTGCCGGTGAGCCCTGCTATGGACAGGGCGGCGGCCGCGGCCACGGCCAGGCCGACTCTGCCGCTTGCTCGTTTCACGTGCTGCCTCCGGTGGGGGAGTGGGGAGGTCGGTGGGGAGTGGGCGCGCGCCGCTGCTGGTACAAGTTGGTCCAGACCAATCTGGTTGTCAAGACCTCTGGCGGCACTTGGGGCATCACAGAAACGAGAAGACTGTTCACCCGCAGCTATGTCGTGGATACAGTGCTGTTGCAGCAGGGAACAGCAGTGATCGAACGCGCCCGTGGGGACCGGCCCCGCCAAGACCGGAATGAGCGGGGGGACTTGATGTGCCAACTGCGATAGCCGTCACCAGCCCGGACCTGGTGCTGCCGCCGACCGATCCGCAGACCCCCCTGGCGGCGCTGCTCCAGAGCCCGGAGGCGCAGCCGCTGGACGCGGCGCTCGCCGACATGAACCGCCTGCTTGACCAGCACGGTTACGTGATCGTCCTGTATCCGCGGTCCCTTCTGCCCGCCCATGAACAGCGCCTGCACACCGTCCGCTCGATCCTGGAGAGCGACCGGATCACCCTGATCGGCTCCGCGCTGCCGCCGCTCGGCCTCGCCGTCCTGGTGCGCCAGCTGCGTCAGCTCTCGGTCTGCGACTTCAGCCCCGGCGTGCTCGCCTCGGCCGCCCGGCTGCTCGCGCACTATGTGCACGCGGGCGCTGTGCTCGGCTCGGTCACCAAGCTCGACCGGGTCCCGGTCGGCCTGAAGGCGCACGCCAAGTCCTGGCTGCCCGGCAGCCAGTTCGCGGTGCTCGCGCATCCGGTCCCGCAGCTGGTCAGAGTGGGCGCGGGCGAGCTGGAGGGCCCCGACTACGCCTGCCGTCTGCTGGCGGCGGGCAGCCCCGCGCCCGCCGACTGGGTCACCGCGACGCTTGCCGCCCGCTGGCAGGTCGGGGCGGTGGAGGAGTGCGCGCTGCCCGCGTACTCGCCCACCTGGTGGGGGACGTCGAAGCTCACCGAGTTCGCCGCCTATCTGCCCGACCTCTCCGTGCTCTACCAGCTCGTGGCCTCCGTACGCCGGGAGTCGTGCCGGTGGTGCGGCATGGAACTCATCGGCGACCGCTGCGGGTTCTGCTCCTCCCCGGTCCCGGCCCCCGAACTCCGGCTGCCCGCCGGGGGCGGCGCGCGCTAGCCGGATGGCCCTTGTCCGCCAAGTCCCACGTCATCGAACGAGGTCGTACGGTCAATGAACTCCCGTCAGCGCCGTGGCGTCATCCTTCTCCTGGTCTCGGTCCTGTGCGCCATCGGCGCGCTCGGCGGGGTCATCTCGGTGATCGACGACGCGAACGCGAAGGTCGGCCCCGAGGTGACGGCGTACCGGGTGAAGTCCGACGTGGCGCCCTACACGGAGCTGAAGGACAGCCAGTTCGAGCAGACGAAGATGCCGAAGAAGTGGCTCTCCGGCAACGCGGTCACCGATCTCTCCGCGATCCACGGGAGGATCGCCGTCACCCAGCTCAAGGCCGGTTCGCTGCTCCAGTCCGACATGATCGTCCAACGCCCGCAGCTCCAGCCGGGCGAACAGGAGATCGCGATCATGATCGACGCGGCCACCGGGGTGGCCGGCAAGATCGAGGCGGGCTCCTCGGTGAACATCTTCGCCACCTTCGCGGCGGGCAAGCAGGGCGACACCCCCCAGTCGAAGATCATCGTCTCCGGCGCCAAAGTCCTCGACGTCGGCAAGCTGACCTCGCTCGACCCCAATCGCGACGACCGGAACAAGAGCACCGAGGTGGTCCCGATCACCTTCGCCCTGAACACCCTCGACGCCCAGCGCGTCGCGTACGCGGAGTCCTTCGCCCAGCACGTACGGCTCGCGCTGGTGGCGCCCGGCGGCGACTCCACGGTCCGGCCGGGCGACCGTACGTACCGCCTCGAAAAGGACCAGTGAGGTAGCGGATGACCACCAGGATCCTCCCGGCCGTCGGCGACGCCGACGCCGCCCGGTCCGTCACCACCCTGCTCAGCCAGCTCCCGGACGCCGAGCCCGCGACACCCGTCGGCGACTCCACCCAGCTCCTGGACACCCTCGCCCGGCTCGCCGGGGAGTCGCTGGACGAGCTGCCCGAGGTGGTCCTCGTGCACGAGCGGATCGGCCCGGTCCCGGCGCTCGACCTCGTCCGCGAGGTCGCGCTGCGCTTCCCGGCCGTCGGCGTCGTCCTGATCACCGCCGACGCGGGGCCGGGCCTGTTCGCCGCCGCCATGGACTCCGGCGCGCGCGGCCTGGTCACCCTGCCGCTGCACTACGAGGAGCTGGTCAGCCGGGTGCAGGTGGCGGCCCAGTGGTCGGTCGGCGTGCGCCGCCATCTGGGCGGCGCGGGCGAAGTCCTCAGCGGGCCCGGCGGTACCGTCGTGACGGTCACCGGCGCCAAGGGCGGCGTCGGCACCACCGTCACCGCCGTCCAACTGGCGCTCGCGGCACGGGCGTCGGGGCACAGCACCGCGCTGGTCGACATGGACCTCCAGGCCGGGGACGTGGCCTCCTACCTCGACGTGCAGTTCCGCCGCTCGGTCGCCGACCTCGCGGCCATCACCGACATCTCGCCGAGGGTCCTCCAGGACGCCCTGTTCACCCACCCCAGCGGCGTCGCCCTGCTGCTCGCCCCGGCCGACGGCGAGCGCGCCGAGGAGGTCACCGACCGCGCGGCCCGCCAGATCCTCTCCGCCCTGCGCAACCGCCACGACGTGGTGATCGCCGACTGCGGCACCCAGATGAACGGCGCCAACGCGGCCGCCGTGGAGATGGCGGACATCGCGCTGCTCGTCACCACCCCGGACGTGGTGTCCGTACGGGCGGCGAAGCGGATCGTACGGATGTGGGACCGGCTCCAGATCCGCAAGGCCGAGGAGACCACGACGGTCGTCAACCGGCACACGCGCACCACCGAGATACAGCCCGATCTGATCCGGAAGGTCACCGGCACCCGGATCACCCGGACGTCCGTACCGGCGAACTTCAAGGAGCTGCAAGCCGTCGTCGACTCCGGGCGGCTGCACGACCTCGACGCCAAGTCCACGGTCAAGCAGGCGCTGTGGACGCTCGCGGGCGAGCTCGGCCTGGTCAAGGCAGCGGCGGGCGCCTCCCCGGAGAAGAGCGGCCGGGGCGCGCTCGTGCTGCGGCGGCGGGCGCACGGATGAGCCGGGGGCGGGGATGAGCCCGCGCGCACGGAGCCGGGGCATACGGACGCGGCGCATGCGAGCGCGGGCCGAGCGGGACCGGGGCCAGGTCGTGGTCGAGTTCACCGGGATGGTGCCGATCATCCTGGTGACGCTCGCCGCGATCTGGCAACTGGTGCTCACCGGCTACACGTTCACGGTCGCGGGCAACGTCGCGGACCAGGGGGCGCGGGCCGGGGCGGCGAAGGACGGCGGGGCGGGCGCGTGCGCGACGGCGGTGACGAAGGCCGTGCCCGACGGGTGGAGCGCCGATACGGACTGCTCCGGGGGAGGCGACCCCGATGTCTTCACGGCCAACGTCGGGCTGAAGGTGCCGGTGCTGTTCCCGGGCGCGCTGAACTTCGGGTTCACGGTGCACGGGCACGCCGGGGCGGCCCGGGAGGGGACACCGTGAGGCGCGGCGACCACGACGGCGGCGGGCCGGTCGTGCCCGGCGGCGGTGGTGACCGGGACAGCCGCCGCACCCGTGCCCGTGGTGACCGGGACAGCCGCCGCACCCGCAGGGGTCGCGGCACCCGCCGCCCCCGGGGCGACCGGGGCGCGGCCGCCGTCGAGTATCTGGGCTTCCTGCCGCTGCTCCTGCTGGTCGCGCTCGCCGGTGTCCAGCTGGGCATCGCGGCGTACGCGGCCCAGCAGGCGGGCACGGCGGCCCGGGCGGCCGCGCGCACCGCCGCGCAGCACGAGCGCGCCGCCGGATACGTACAGGCGGCGAAGGCGGCCATGAGCGGCTGGGTCGGCAAGGACAGCGACATCAGCGCGGCGGGCTGCCCCGGCGACACGGTCACGGCCAAGGTCACCGTCCCCATCCCGTCCGTCTTCCTCGTCGGCCACTTCGGCCCCGTCACCAAGACCGCCACCATGCCCTGCGACGACCGGAACTGACCGAGGAGGCACGCCAGATGAGCCTGCGGGCCCGTATCACCGCCCCCGAGGAGACCCGGGGGAGCGAGGGCGACGCCCATCTCGTCGCCACCTACCGGGGCAAGCTCCTGGAGGAGATCGACCTCGCGGAGATGTCGTCGCTGGCGGCCGCCGAGCGCCGGGCGCGGCTCGAACGCGTCCTCGGCCACATCCTCAGCCGCGAGGGCCCGGTCCTGTCGACCGGCGAGCGGGCCCAGCTGATCCGCCGGGTCGTCGACGAGGCGCTGGGCCTGGGCGTACTGGAACCGCTGCTCGAAGACGCCTCCGTCACCGAGATCATGGTCAACGGCCCGGACCACATCTACGTCGAGCGCGGCGGCCGGGTCGAGCGGCTGCCCATGCGGTTCGCCTCGCACGAGCAGCTGATGCAGACCATCGAGCGGATCGTGTCGACCGTCAACCGCCGGGTCGACGAGTCCAACCCGATGGTGGACGCCCGGCTGCCGTCCGGCGAGCGCGTCAACGTGATCATCCCGCCGCTCTCGCTCACCGGCGCCACCCTCACCATCCGCCGCTTCCCGCGCTCCTTCACGCTGCCCGAGCTGATCGGCTTCGGCTCGCTCGACCAGCCCATGCTGCTGCTGCTCGCCGGGCTGATCCAGGCCAAGTTCAACGTGATCGTCTCGGGCGCCACCGGCACCGGCAAGACGACCCTGCTCAACGCCCTGTCCGGGCTGATCCCCGAACACGAGCGGATCATCACCATCGAGGACTCCGCCGAACTCCAGCTCCAGCAGTCCCATGTGATCCGCCTGGAGGCCCGCCCGGCGAACGTCGAGGGCAAGGGGCACATCTCGATCCGCGACCTGGTGCGCAACTCGCTGCGCATGCGCCCCGACCGGATCGTGGTCGGCGAGGTGCGCGGCGGCGAGTCGCTCGACATGCTCCAGGCGATGTCCACCGGCCACGACGGCTCGCTCGCCACCGTCCACGCCAACAGCGCCGAGGACGCGCTGATGCGGCTCCAGACCCTCGCCTCCATGTCCGAGATCAAGATCCCGTTCGAGGCGCTGCACGACCAGATCAACTCGGCGGTCGACGTCCTGGTCCAGCTCACCCGGCACGCCGACGGCTCCCGCCGGGTCACCGAGATCGCCCTGCTCGACTCGCACGGCCGCGACCCCTACCGGCTCGCCACCGTCGCCCGGTTCGCCGCCCGCCCGATGGGCGCCGACGGGCGGGTGCACGGCGAGTTCCAGTACTTCCCGATCCCGCGCCGCGTCGCCGACCGCCTCTACCTCGCCGGGCAGCCCGTCCCGCAGGCGTTCGGCATCGCGTCCTTCGACGAACAGCTCGCCACCCGAGAGGCAAGGTAAGCAGCGCCATGGACGGACTCGCCCAGCTGACGATCGGGGGCACGCTGCTCGCCTGCGCGGCGGCCGCCGCCGGCGCGCACGCGTACGCCACGGGCCGCGCCCAGCGCCGCGCCCTGGTCGAACGCCTCTCCGCCGCGGGCGAGCCGCCCCCCGCCGGGCGCCGCCGCCGGTTCGCCGCCGTGGACCGCAGGCTGCGCCGTACGAACCTGGGCAAGCGCATCGAGCGCAAGCTCGCGGTGACCGGCCTGAACGTGACACCCGGCGAGTACGCCGTCTACGTACTCGCGGCGGTGGTGGGCCTGTGGATCGTGGCGGCCTCCGTCCTCGCCTCCTTCTTCGGCCCGCTCGCGGCGCTCGCGGGCCTGTGGGCGGCCAACACCTTCCTCACCTGGCAGCGCACCCGGCGCACCGAGGCGTTCATCAACCAGCTCCCCGAGATCTCCCGCGTGATCGCCAACGCCACCCAGGCCGGACTCGCCCTGCGCACCGCGATCGCGATGGCGGCGGACGAGCTGGAGGCCCCGGCGGGCGACGAACTGAAGGCGGTGGCCGACCAGTTGGCGGTGGGCCGCACCCTGGACGACGCGCTGGACGAGCTGGCCCGCAGGCTCCCGTCCCGCGAACTGGTCGTCCTGGTCTCGACGCTGATCCTCTCCAACCGGGCGGGCGGCGCGGTCGTCAACTCGCTGCGCAACCTCACCACCACCCTGGAGGAGCGCAAGGAGACCCGCCGCGAGGTGCGCACCCAGCTGTCCCAGGTGAACACCACGGCGTACGCGGTCCCGGCGATCGGGGTCGGCGCGATGCTGCTGGTCAACCAGATCGCGCCGGGCTCGCTCGCCAAGATGACCGGCACGTTCCTCGGTCAGGCCGCCGTCGTCGTCGCCCTCGGCCTCTACGCCCTCGGCTTCGTGGCGATCCGCCGTATCTCGAAGATCGACGTCTGAGGACCACGGAGGAGCCGGACATGGAGTCGGGGACGGAGCCGGACATGGAGTCGGCGATGGAGTGGGACATGGACATCAGGAGCCGGGCATGGAACTGATCCTCGGACTGGTCCTGGCGCTCAGCGTCCTGGGCGCCTTCCAGGGCGTACGGATGTACCGCGCCGAGACCAAGCTCCCCACCGACCTGCGGCTCGCTCTGGAGGTCGGCGCCACCCGCACCACCCGCACCGGCGGCGCCATCGACCGCCTCGGCATCCGCTACGCGCCGTTCGTCCTGCGCCTGATGGGCCCCAGGCGGGTCAACGAGAAGCGCCGCAGGATCGACATGGCGGGCAACCCCGGGGGCCTGACCATCGACCGGTACGCGGCCCGGCGCGCGGTGTACGGGGCGCTGGGCGCGGTCGGCGCGGTGGTGATGCTGACCGGTGGCAACTACCTGCTGGCCGTGCTCATGCTCGCCTTCGCCTACTACTGGGTCGAGGTCGGCATCTGGGTCGCCGTGCGCCAGCGCCGCGACGACATCGAGCGCACCCTGCCGGACTTCCTCGACGTCCTGGCCGTGGTCGTCTCGGCCGGACTGGGCTTTCGCCAGGCGCTGGAGCGGGTCGCCGAGAAGTACGAGGGCCCCTGGGCCGACGAAGTGCGCATCGCCCTGCGCCAGATGGACATGGGCGTGAGCCGCCGCCAGGCCTTCGACGATCTGCGCCGGCGCAACGACTCCGAGCAGGTCGCGATGTTCGTCACCGCGCTCCAGCAGGGCGAGGAGCTGGGCGCGCCCATCGTGGACACCCTGATAGCGATCGCCACCGACATGCGCCGCACCGACGCCCAGAACGCCCGCCGCAAGGCCGCCAAGGCGGTGCCGAAGGCGACGCTGATGGTCACCACGTTCATGGTGCCCGCCACCATGATCCTGATGGCGTCGGCGATGCTCCTCGGGTCGGACGCCGACCTCGGCTCACTGACCGGGAAGTGAGGCGGCGGCCATGCCCGACACGACCGAGGTCTCCCTCCAGCTGAACGCCTTGCAGGCGCTGTGCAGACAGGTGTTCCTGTTCAGGCTGGCGATGATAGGGCTGGCGACCCCCTTCGCCCTGACCAACACGGCGGCGGGCGGCCCGACTTGGCTGGTGTCGGGGGCGGTCCTGATCACCTTCATGGGCTCGTACGCGCTCTACCGCGACTGGGAGCGCTTCGGCCCCCTGCTCCTGCGCCACCCGTCCCTGCTCGCCGTGGACACGGTCTTCGGCGCGCTGCTCCTGTTCACGGCGACCCCCGACTCGACCCTGGCGTACGTGGTGGTCTGCACCCCGCTGCTCGCCGGTCTGGTGTACGGGTGGCGGGGCGCGGGAGTCTTCGCCGGGCTCCAGTGCGTGATCCTGGCGCTGGCGTACATGGCCGAGCGCCGCTACCACGAGGCCGTCCCCTCCTCGCTCCTGCTGCCCGGCTTCTGCGTCCTGTCCGGGGCGGCCGGGGTGGGTCTGGGCGGCCTGCTGCTGCGGTTCGGCGAGGCGTCCCGGGCCCTCGCCCGGACCCGCGAGCGGCTGGCGGTGGAGGAGGAACGGGCGTATCTGGCCCGGGAATTGCACGACTCGGTGGCGAAGACGCTGCACGGCGTCGCACTCGCCGCCGAGGGCCTGGCCACGGCCGCCTCGGCCGAGGACCCGTCGGCGGTCCGCCGCCGCGCCCTCCTTGTCGCCCGCTCGGCCCGCCGGGCGGCGGCTCAGTCGCGCGAACTCCTGGCGGACCTGCGGCGAGAGAAGGACGAGGGCGGCGGAATCGACGTGATGCGTGAACTGTCGGCGCGGGTCCGGGAGTTCGCCCTGCGCAGCGAGGACATCTGGTTCACGTACCAGCCGCTCGACGGTTCCCCGACGCTGCCGCCCGTACCGCACCCGATCGCGCGCCAGCTGCTCACGATCACGGCGGAGGCCCTGGAGAACGCCCACCGCCACGCGGGCCCGTCCCGGGTCGACGTGTCGGCGGGGGTGGTCGGCGATCTGTTCCGGATCAGCGTGTACGACGACGGGCGCGGCCTGCCGCCGGGCACGACCCTCGAAGGGCTCAGGCGGGCGGGCCACTTCGGGGTGGTCGGCATGGTCGAGCGGGCGGCGGGCCTGGGCGCGCGGATCCGCATCGGCCGGGGCGAGGCGGCGCGGGGCACGGAGGTCCGCCTCGACCTGCCGCTGACGGCGCTGACGGCGGGCTGAGCACGGTGATGAGCGACGGGAGGAGGCCCGGCATGCGGGTGGTGGTGGCGGACGACAACCCGGTCGTACGGGCCGGGCTCACCGCGCTGCTGTGCGGTCGCGACGGCATGGAGGTGGTCGCGGAGGCGGCGGACGGGGGTGCGGCGTACGAGGCGGCGGTACGGCATCGGCCGGACGTGGTCCTGCTCGATGTGCGTATGCCGGGTGTGGACGGACTGACGGCCCTGCCCCGCCTGGTGCGGGTGGCGCCGGTGCTGATGCTGACGTACAGCGGGGAGAGCGCGACCGTACGCGAGGCGCTGCGGCTGGGCGCGGGCGGCTATCTGGTGCACGGCGAGTTCACCGTGGAGCAACTGGTGGGAGCGGTACGGGACATCACGGCGGGGCGGTCACGGTTCACGGAGACGGCGGCGAGGGCGCTGGCGGAGCCGGGGATGGCGTCGGGAAGTGTCATGGACCCGTTCGTTTCGTTAAATCCGAACGAAGAGGCTTCGCGGATGCAACCGGATGTGGGACAGTCGTTCGCGAGACTCCGGAGGCAAACTCCGGCCCGCACCAGGGGACTTGGCGAGCACCTGCTGAGCAGGAGGGAGGTGGAGGTGATGGAGCTGATCGCGGTGGGCATGAGCAATCGGCAGATCGCCGACGCCTGCTTCATCAGCGAGAAGACGGTGAAGAACCACATCAACCGGATCTTCGCGAAGCTGCACAGCAACAGCCGCACCCAGGCGGTCGCGACGTGGCTGGGCACGCGGGCGGGGCAGGGGGTGGCGGGATGAGGCGATCGCGATGGCGGCAACGGGCGCTCCGGCCCCGGAAGCCCTCCCGACTCGCCCGGCGGACGACGGCGTCGGCCCCACGGCCTCGAACCCTGCCCGAACTCGCCCGCCGGGCGCGGAATTGGGCCCTGGGACCCTGTGCCCCCACCGGAACCCCCCGGTACGGTGCCGCTGTCGAATGCGGCACCGCCGTCGAACCCGGAGGGGACCCCCGCCATGAACGACAAACTCCTCAAGCCCGCGACCGCCGCCAGGACCCGGGTTCACGGCTGGCTGAACACCACGGCCGAGGCCCTGCGACGCCGGGGGGACCGGGGGCAGGGGGCGGTGGAGTACATGGGGATCATCATCGTGGTGGTGGCGATCATTCTGGTGCTTACGCAGACGAATTTCGGCACGGCCATCGCGCAGAAGATCACCGCCGCGATCAACAAGATCAACCCCTGACGACACGTCCGTCCCGTACATCCCCCACATCCCGTACGTCCCGTCGCCCCCGAGGCGACCGCGGGCAGGCCTTCCCCCTCTACATCACGGCGGTGGCGGGCCTGCTCTTTCTCGCGTTCGCCTACTTCGCGGTGGGTCAGGCGGCGGTGAAGCGCAACGAGGCCCAGACGGCGGCGGACGCGGCGGCGCTCGCGGCCGCGCAGGACTTCCGGGACCAGTTGCGCAAGGGGATGCTCGCCACCTTCGACCTCGTCCGCTGGCAGCAGCTGCTCGACGGCGACCGGGGCGGGCTGCTCCCGCACGACTCCTGCGGGGCGGCACACGACCTCGCGGGGCGCAACGACGCCACGGTCGATCCGGACGGCTGCAACCTCTCTTTCACACCCGAGCCCACTTACCAGGTCGCCGTGCGGACCAACAAGACGGCGGGCAGCTCGGTCATCGCCGCCACGAGCGACCACAAGGGCGCCGCGAAGGCGACCGCCGTGGTCGTACCGCGCTGCCGCCTCCAGGATGGCCAGCCGGGCCAGTCGCCTGAGCCGACGCCGACGGTGACAGCGACCCCCGGGGAGTCGCCCGCGCCGGGCGGCCCCGGGGGCGATGCGAAGACGTACCGACTCGTCTGCGACAAGCGGGACTTCGATGTCGACCCGGCACACCTCGATCTGCTGCCCAAGGCGTCCGACCTGTTCTCCGTCCAGCTGGCCAAGAAGTAAGCGAAGGAAGAAGCGAGGGACCGACTGATGGATAGGGCCAAGAACAGAGCGTGGGGGAGAGGCGTGGCCGCCGCGACGGCCGCTGCCGCCCTGGCTCTCACCTTGACCGCCTGCGGCGGGGACGGCGGCGGCGACAAGAAGGCGGACGACAAGACGTCCACCCCTGCGGCCGCGTCCGGCGGGAAGTCCCAGTCCCAGAGCAACGCGCCCACGACGCAGAGCAACGAGGTGCTGGCGACCGTCACGGGCGGCGACGGCATCCAGATCGTGGTCAACAGCGCGAAGCGCGACACGGGCGGCTTCGTCACCGTCGAGGGTGTGGTGGCGAACAACTCGTCGCAGGGGTTCACGGCCCCCGGCTGGCAGGGCAGCGAGCAGGAGTTGCGGGACAACGGGGCGTCGATGGCGGGCGCGTCACTGGTGGACAAGACGGGCAAGAAGCGGTACTTGATCCTGCGCGACACCGACGGCCGCTGCCTGTGCACGCGCTTCCCGACCGGCCTGACGGCAGGCCAGAAAATCCCCTTCTACGCCCAGTTCCCCGCACCCCCCGCCAACGTCACCGAAGTCGACTTCCAGCTCCCCACCATGCCCACCGCCACCATCAAGATCTCCGGCTGAGGCACACGATGCGGGATCTCAGAAGTCAGGCGTACGCGCAAACGCCACGCACCCGTAAGCTCGCGGCGGCGGTCGCCGTCGGGGCGCTCGGGGCGCTGCTGTTCGCGGGGACGGGCCCGGCCTTCGCCGACGACCCGAACCCCACCGCCGTACCGTCCGCGTCCCCGCCCGTACGGGTCGACGCGAACGCGCCCGGCCTCAAGCTCTCCGACGGAGCCACGCTCGCGGCGCCCAGGGTCGTCGACATCAAGTCGGTCGTCGAGGACATGGGCGGCGAGGAACGCCGCTCCGACACCAACGCCGACATCTCCTTCGCGCTCCAGGCCGAAGTCCTCTTCGGCAAGGACAGCGCGGCGCTCTCGCCCGAGGCGACCGGCCGTATCCAGGCGATCGCGGACGAGATCAAGAAGCAGAAGGCCACGAACGTCCGGGTGTTCGGCTTCACCGACAACCTCGGTACGCACGAACACGGCGTCACGCTGTCCAAGCAGCGGGCCGACGCGGTGCAGGGCGTGCTGTCGCAGGCGGTCGGCGGGGGATCGGTCACGTTCGACATCCGGGGTTACGCGGAGGACTACCCGATCGCCGACAACTCCTCGGAGGACGGCCGCCGCAAGAACCGCCGCGTGGAGGTCTCGTTCCCGCGCGGGGCGACCCCGTAGGCCGCCGCGCGGTGGAGAGGGTGGGCCCGGCCGGCCGGGTGGAGGTGCGGTCGGCCGGGCCCCGTATGCGCGCGGGCCCCCGTCAACGTCCGCAGCTGTGACGCTCCCGCGCACCACACAGACTGCCGGGGGCGGGCGGCGCGTGGCTTGGAAAAAAGCGCACGCGCCGCGCACTGGTACGACCCCGGGGATCGCTAGGAGCCGCTGACCTCGCGGCCGCCGCCACCGTACGGGCGGGTGATCAGCTCCATGGCGTGACCGGAGGGGTCGAGGAAGTAGACGCCCCGGCCGCCGTCGTTGTGGTTGATCTCGTTCGGGCGTTTCATGTACGGGTCCGCGAAGTACCGCACGCCCGCCTGCTTGATCTTCTCGAAGCCGACGTCGAACTCGTCCTCGGAGATGAGGAACGCGTAGTGCTGCGGCACGATCTTGTCCGGGTCGCCGGTGGCGAAGTCCAGGGTCACGCCGTTGGCCGTCTCGACGGGGACGAACGGTCCCCACTCGTCGCCGACCCGCAGCCCCAGGATGTCCGCCAGGAACTCGGCGGAAGCCCGGTTGTCCCGGGAATGGATGATGGTGTGATTCAACTCGACTGACACGGTGGAATGCCTCCAACGGGCATCTCACGGGCACCTCCACGCTCACCCGGCCGGTGACCAACGCGCGATGCCGTCCCGTGATCGTAGGCAGCCGCGAGCGGGGCTCGCAAGGACGGTTCCCGGCCGTGTGTCAGGCCCTGGGGCGTACGTATAGCTGCACGCCGGGCCGGATCCCCCACCCTTCCATGGCTCCCGCCTCCGCCTCCAGGATGTGGCGGGCGCGCAGGCGGGGGGCGGTGAGGCGGTTGGGGGGGACGGTGTGGACCGCGATGACGCGGAGCGTGCGGTCGAGGTAGGCGACGTCGATGGCGAACCGCATACGGAAGGTGTGTACGGAGGCGGCGGGGGTGAGGAGGATGGCGCCGTCGATCCCGGTCCGGCCCAGGAGGCCGCGGGTGCGGGCGCGGTAGGAGGCGGCGACGATGAGCGGCACGGCGTGGCTGCCGCCGCCCTCGACCCCCAACTCCCCATCCCCATCCGCCCATCGAGCCATGGGCTCAGGCTATAGGCCCCCACCCCGCCCCTTCCCCGAAAGCCTCCGGCGGTTGTCGGTCGGCTACGGCCCGGTGGGGGCTGGTCGCGCAGTTCCCCGCGCCCCTGAAGGAGGGCCCGAAGGGCCCATCTAAGGGGCGCGGGGAACTGCGCGAGCAACCCAGCACGGTCCGCAGAAGAAAACGGGGTCCGGGGGCGAAGCCCCAGGGGTGCAGGGGCGGAGCCCCGCAAGAGGGTTCCGGGGGCGGAGCCCCCGAGGGGTGCAGGGGCGGAGCCCCGCCAGGGGTCCGGGGGCGTAGCCCCCGGGAAAGCCTCCTTCACCCCCACCCACCCCCGGAGGGTTTAGGGAAGGGGCGGGGTGGGGGAGCTGACCGGGGTGCGTCTGCTGCTCGTCCTCCTCGCCGCCGGCTACGGCCTGGCCCTCGGCCGGCTGCTCCCGCGCGCCGCGTACCGGCTCGCCGTGGAGCCGGACGAGCCCTGGCGCGCCGAGTGCCCCGCCGGGCACCCTTTCACGGGCTGGCTGGGCGGCCCACCGTGCCGCACCACCAGCACGGCCACCGCGACCGCGACCGTCACCGCCACCACCTCCGCCGCCCTCGCCGCCACCACCGGCCCGCACCCCGAACTCGCCGTCTGGCTGCTCCTCATCCCGCCCGCCGTCCTCCTCGCCGCCGTCGACACGCGTGTCAAGCGGCTGCCGGACGTCCTCACCGTCCCCCTCGCGGCGGGCGCCGCCGCCCTCCTCGGGGCCGCCGCGCTCGTCCCGGACCACGCCGGGTCCTGGCGCCACGCCCTCCTCGGCGGACTCGCGCTCGGCGGCGCGTACTTCACCCTCTTCCTCGTCAACCCCGGCGGCCTCGGCTTCGGCGACGTGAAGCTCGCCGTGGGCCTGGGCACGGTGCTCGGGTGGTACGGCTGGGTGACCCTGTTCACCGGCGCTTTCGCCGGATTCCTGCTCGGTGGCGGCTACGGCCTCGCCCTCGTCGTCGTACGCCGGGCGGGCCGCAAGGACGCCATCCCGTTCGGCCCCTTCATGCTCGGCGGCGCGTTCCTCGGCCTGCTCATCGGCTCTCTCGCCGCGCAGGGCGCGTAAGCGCTGAGGCGTGGTGTCGCGCGCCGGGCGAGCCGCGAAAGCAGTCATCGCGTTCGGCCTCCTCCTCGGCCGTCCGGCCGCACAAGGCGCGTAGGGTCCGAGATATGGCGCATACCATCCGGAACCACAACAACCGCACCTTCGAAGAGCTGATCGCCGAGGCGGAGGCCGCCCCCGTGGACGGCTGGGACTTCTCGTGGCTGGACGGCCGGGCCACCGAGGAGCGGCCGTCCTGGGGGTACGCCCAGGCCATGGCCGCGCGCTGGGCCCGGGCGACCGCCGCCCTGGACGTGCAGACCGGCGGCGGCGAGGTGCTGGCCGCCGCGCCGCAGCTCCCGCCGCTCGCCGTCGCGACCGAGGGGTGGCCGCCGAACGTCGCCCGCGCGACCGCCCTGCTGCACCCGCGCGGCGTCGCGGTGGTGGCCGACGCCGACGAGCCGCCGCTGCCGTTCGGGGACGGCGCGTTCGACCTGGTGACCAGCAGGCACCCGGTGAAGACGTGGTGGTCGGAGATCGCCCGGGTGCTCACCCCCGGCGGCACCTTCTTCTCCCAACAGGTCGGACCCGCCAGCGTGTTCGAGCTGGTCGAGTACTTCCTCGGGCCGCAGTCCGCCGACGTACGCGGCCGGCGCGACCCGGGCCGGGCCCGCACCGAGGCCGAGGCGGCCGGGCTTCAGGTCGCCGATCTGCGACTGGAGAAGCTGCGTACGGAGTTCCACGACATCGGGGCCGTCGTGTACTTCCTGCGCAAGGTCGTGTGGATGGTGCCGGGTTTCACCGTCGAGGAGCACCGGGACCGGCTCAAGGCGCTGGACGAGCAGATCCGCACCGAAGGCCCCTTCGTCGCGCACACGACACGGTTCCTCATCGAGGCCAGGAAGCCTCTGCGTTCCTTCTGACCGGCTCTGAGCGGACGGGTGGAAGTCCATCGCGGTACCGCGTGCCTCAAGGGGCGCGGGGAACTGCGCGACCAGCCACGCACGGTCCGCGGTCAAAGAGCCGCGTATTCCAGCGGAGCGCTTAGCATCCGGCCATATGGAACGGATGCGGACAATTGTCAGCGAAGTGGAAGCCGCCGTGCGGCGGACCGTACCCGTCGTGCCCCTGCGCGCGCGTGCGCCGCGGGTCCGGGCGGGGCGGCCCGCCCTGCTGTGGTGGGGGTGGGCCGCCGCGCTCTTCCTGCTCTACGCCGCCGTCGGCGCCCGCCGCCAGGCCCTGATCCGTACCACCGGCTACGACCTCGGCATCTTCGAGCAGGCGGTGAAGCAGTACGCCCAACTCCGCGCCCCGATCGCCCCGTTGCGCGGCGACGGATTCAACCTCCTCGGGGATCACTTCCACCCCGTGCTCGCCGTCCTCGCGCCTGCCTACCGGCTCGCCCCCTCCCCGTACACCCTGCTCTTCGCACAGGCCGCGCTGCTCGCCGTCGCCGTCGTGCCGCTCGCCCGCCGGGCGCACCAGGCGCTGGGCCGCCGCGCCGCCCACGTCATCGCCTTCGGATACGGGCTGAGCTGGGGCATCGCCTCGGCCGTCGCCTTCGACTTCCATGAGGTGTGTTTCGCGGTCCCGCTGATCTCGTACGCCCTGGAGGCGCTGGCGATGCGCAGGTGGCGGCTCGCCGTGGCGTGGGCCGCGCCGCTGCTCCTGGTCAAGGAGGACCTGGGGCTGACCCTCGCCGCGATCGGCGGGTACATCGCCTGGCAGGGGCGGCGCCGGCTCGGG
Source organism: Streptomyces sp. NPDC048696 (assembly GCF_043198895.1). NCBI lineage: Bacteria > Bacillati > Actinomycetota > Actinomycetes > Kitasatosporales > Streptomycetaceae > Streptomyces > Streptomyces sp. NPDC048696. The sequence goes on from NZ_JBICVJ010000028.1 coordinate 53,082, forward strand.
CTCGCGACCGCCGCCGCCGGACTCCTGGGCAGCGCCCTGGAGTTCAAGGTGCTGATGCCGTTCTTCAGCCCGGCCGGCACCTACGCCCACGCCGCCAACCTGGAGCCCGGCCACGGCTCGCTGCTCACCACCCTCGCCCTCGCCCCGCTCGACGCGGTGCGCCCGGAGGTGAAGGCCACCACCCTCGTGCTGGTCTTCGCGCCCGCCGCCCTCATCGCCCTGCGCTCACCGCTCGCCTGGCTCGCCGTGCCCACGCTCGGCTGGCGGATGCTGTCGCAGAACCCGTTCCACTGGGGCACCTCGTTCCACTACACGGCCGTGCTGATGCCGATCGTCTTCGCCGCCCTGACCGACGCGCTCGCCCCCTACCGGCGCTCCGGCGACCCGCTGGCCCGCCGCCATGTGCGCGCCTCGCTCGCCACCACCCTCGCCGTCACGGCCGTCCTGCTGCCGTCCTTCCCACTGGCCCAGCTCGCCCACCGCTCCACCTGGCGCTCCACCGCGCACGTCGCCGCCGCCCGCGACCTGCTGCGCCGCATCCCCGACGGCGCGACCGTCGCCGCCTCCAACCGCCTCGTCCCGCAGCTCACTTCGCGTACGGACGTGGTGCTCTTCCCGACCTACCCCGTCCACTGGCGGCTCTACGACACCGGCGCGCCCGTGCCCCCGCCGAGCGCCCAGTGGATCGTGTACGACCGGGTGCCCGCGGAGTCCTGGCCCTACCCGCCGGGCTACTGGCCGTATCCCAAGGAGCGCCAGGAGGCCGAGCTGATCAAGGCGGAGCAGGCGTACGGCTACCGGGTCGTCGCCCAGCGGGAGGGAATCACCCTGCTCAGGCGTTGAGAGCACGGACCTGAAGTACGTACATGGGGAGAGGGAGCTCGGTCATGACCAGGCACAGCAAGGGCGGGATCAGCTACAACTGCGGGCTCGACGCCGCGGTCGACGTCGTCGGCGGGAAGTGGAAGCCGCTGATCCTGTGGGCGCTGCACGCCGGCACGCACCGCTTCGGCGAGCTCAGGCGTCAGGTGGGCGGGGTCACCGAGAAGGTGCTCATCCAGCAGCTGCGCGAGCTGGAGGCGGACGGGATCGTCCACCGCGAGGTCTACCGGGAGGTGCCGCCCCGGGTGGAGTACTCGTTGACCGCGCAGGGTGAGGCCCTGAACACGGCACTCGCACCATTGGGTGAGTGGGGTGAAGCACATATGGACCGCATTCTGGATCTCAAGATCCAGCAGCGCGGCCCGGCCGAGGCGGCGCCGGTGCACCCCTGACCTGCACGGTCAAAGAAGCGTTCGGCCACCGGGTACCCCTTGGAGGGTATCCGGTGGGCGGTCCGTCGCAGTGTCCCGGCGGTTTCGGAGCGTAATTCCGGCACGCCGTGGGCCCCACCATCACTTACGAAGGGTTATGGTGGAAACCCCCCCTCGGGCCGGTCCGTATCCCCCCCACGGACCGGCCCGTTTTTTTGTGCCCCGGTTTCTGTGCGCGCGCCGTGAGTTGGCGATCACCGAAGTGATCAGCCGCGCCCGGCCCAGATGTTGGTGCCCGCGGTGTCCACGGCGAAGGTGTCGATCTCCTTCAACTCCTCGGCGGTGAGCGGCGGTCCGGCGAGCGCCGCCACGTTCTCCTCCAGCTGCCGCACACTGGACGCGCCGATCAGCGCGGAGGTCATCCGGGGGTCGCGCAGCACCCAGGAGATCGCCAGCTGGGCCAGCGACTGGCCGCGCCGGGCGGCGATGCCGTTCAGCCCGTTGAGCCGCCGCACCACCTCGTCGCTGAGCAGGTTCGGGTCGAGCGACTTGCCCTGGGTGGCCCGGGAGCCCTCCGGGATGCCCTTGAGGTACTTGTCGGTGAGCAGGCCCTGCGCCAGCGGCACGAAGGAGATGCAGCCCATCCCGGCTGTCTCCAGCGTGTCGAGCAGGCCGTCGTCCTCGGTCCAGCGGTTGATCATGGAGTACGACGGCTGGTGGATCAGGGCCGGCACCCCCATCTCGCGCAGCAGCCGCGCCGCCTGGTCCGTCTGCTCGCTGTTGTACGACGACACACCCACGTACAGCGCCTTGCCCTGCTGGACGGCGGACGCCAGCGCGCCCATCGTCTCCTCAAGGGGGGTGTGCGGGTCGAAGCGGTGCGAGTAGAAGATGTCGACGTAGTCGAGGCCCATCCGGCCGAGCGAGGCGTCCAGCGACGACAGCAGGTACTTGCGCGAGCCCCACTCGCCGTACGGGCCGGGGTGCATCTCGTAGCCCGCCTTGGTGGAGATGATCAGCTCGTCCCGGTATGCCCGGAAGTCCTGGCCGAAAATCTTCCCGAAGTTCAGCTCGGCGGAGCCGGGCGGGGGGCCGTAGTTGTTGGCCAGATCGAAGTGGGTGACGCCCAGGTCGAAGGCGCGGCGCAGGATCGCGCGCTGGGTGTTCAGCGCCCGGTCGTCGCCGAAGTTGTGCCACAGGCCGAGGGAGAGCGCGGGCAGCTTCAGGCCGCTGCGGCCGGTCCGCCGGTACTCCATGGAGTCGTACCGGTCGGTGGCGGCGAGGTAGTTCAGGGGGAGGGATTCAGTCACGTTTCCCTGCTTATCACGGACTTGTGACCGACCGAGTTGGGCCGCTGTGACCCGTCCGCAGTACTGTGCCTTCCCTGGGGCAGGCCGGCGGCGGGCCGTATACGGCGCCGCGGCGGCCCCCGGAAGGCAACGAGAGGGTGGAATCGGTGAACTTGCGCGACCTGGTGTACGGGCTCTACGCACGCCGGGTGGAAGGACGCCTCGACCACGACCAGGTGCCCAAGCACATCGGCGTCATCCTGGACGGCAACCGGCGCTGGGCCAAGGCGTCCGGCGGCAGCCCCGAGCAGGGGCACCAGGCGGGTGCCAGCAAGATCCACGAGCTGCTCGGCTGGTGTGCCGAGACGGACGTCGAGGTCGTGACGCTCTGGATGCTGTCCACGGACAACCTGGACCGGCCGGACAACGAGCTGGTCCCGCTCCTCGGCATCATCGAGGGCGTGGTGCGCGATCTGGCGGCGGACGGCCGCTGGCGCGTCAACCACGTCGGCACGATGGACCTGCTGCCCGGGCGCACCCAGTCGGTGCTCAAGGAGGCCGAGCAGGCCACCCACGACGTCGGCGGCATACTCGTCAACGTCGCCGTCGGCTACGGCGGCCGCCAGGAGATCGCGGACGCGGTCCGCTCCCTGATCCTCGACGCCGCGTCCAAGGGGACGAGCTTCGAGGAACTGGCCGAAATCGTCGACGTCGACCACATCTCGGAGCACCTGTACACGCGCGGCCAGCCCGACCCGGACCTGGTGATCCGCACCAGCGGCGAACAGCGCCTGTCCGGCTTCATGCTGTGGCAGTCCGCTCACTCCGAGTACTACTTCTGTGAAGTCTTCTGGCCCGCGTTCCGCAAGGTGGACTTCCTGCGTGCGCTGCGCGACTACGCGGCGCGCCACCGGCGTTACGGAACCTGACCGGAGCCGACCGGTCCTGACCTGGGGTCAACCCGTTTGGTCCCCACCAAGCGCATATGCCCGTGCATGGCTGCGCTTGTTCGAGGGAATACCACTCCCAGTTGAGCGGCTCGAAATGGCCACTCACCCGGGAGGCCCTTTGCACCACGACGCACGTGCGCTGAGCACGGACGGAGCGGAGGGCCGGAGCTCGGCCCGCGCACCGCGGCCACAGCCCGGCCCCCACCCCCGCGACGCCGTCGCACCCCGACCTCTTCTGAGGGGGTACGTCCTTCCGTGGTGACCAGCACGAAGCGCCGCATGCCCGACCGGCGCACCTACGTCCTCGACACCAGCGTCCTGCTGGCCGACCCCAGCGCCATGACCCGGTTCGACGAGCACGAAGTGGTGCTCCCGATCGTCGTGGTCACGGAACTGGAGGCCAAGAGGCACCATCCGGAACTCGGCTATTTCGCCCGTCAGGCCCTGCGCCTGCTCGACGACTTCCGGGTCCGGTACGGACGCCTCGACGCCCCCATCCCGCTGGGCGACCTCGGCGGCACGCTCCGCGTCGAGCTCAACCATTCCGATCCCGGCGTGCTGCCCGCCGGCTACAGGTTGGGGGACAACGACTCAAGGATCCTCGCCGTCGCCCGCAATCTCCAGGCCGAGGGGTACGACGTCACCGTCGTCTCCAAGGACCTGCCGCTGCGGATCAAGGCGTCGTCGGTCGGCCTGCTCGCCGAGGAGTACCGGGCGGAACTGGCCATCACCGACTCGGGCTTCACCGGAATGTCCGAACTGTCGCTCTCGGGCGAGCAGGTGGACCTTCTCTTCGAGGAGGAGACGCTGTACGTGCCGGAGGCCGCCGACCTCCCGGTGCACAACGGCCTGGTGCTCCAGTCCGAGCGCGGCAAGGCGCTCGGCCGGGTCACCGCCGACGGCAACGTCCGTCTGGTGCGCGGCGACCGGGAGGCGTTCGGTCTGCGCGGCCGCAGCGCCGAGCAGCGCGTCGCGCTCGACCTGCTGCTCGACCCCGAGGTCGGCATCGTGTCGATGGGCGGCCGGGCCGGCACCGGCAAGTCCGCGCTCGCGCTCTGCGCGGGCCTGGAGGCCGTCCTGGAGCGCCGCCAGCACAAGAAGGTGATGGTCTTCCGCCCGCTGTACGCGGTGGGCGGGCAGGAGCTCGGCTATCTGCCCGGCTCCGAGGCCGAGAAGATGGGCCCATGGGCGCAGGCGGTCTTCGACACCCTGTCGGCGGTCACCACGCGCGAGGTGATCGAGGAGGTGACGTCGCGCGGCATGCTGGAGGTCCTGCCGCTCACCCACATCCGCGGCCGCTCCCTGCACGACGCGTTCGTGATCGTGGACGAGGCCCAGTCGCTCGAACGGAACGTCCTGCTGACCGTGTTGTCCCGAATCGGGGCGAACTCACGCGTGGTGCTCACGCATGACGTGGCCCAGCGGGACAACCTCCGGGTCGGGCGGTACGACGGCGTGGTGGCCGTCGTGGAGAAGCTGAAGGGCCACCCGCTCTTCGCGCACGTCACCCTGACCCGCTCCGAGCGGTCCCAGATCGCCGCACTGGTGACCGAAATGCTGGAGGACGGCCAGATCTGATCCTGTACGTCCCAATTGGCGCCGCCCGCGAAGCTGTTGAGCTTAGCCGGGCGGCGCCTCTTCGTGTGAGGGATTCGGCAAAACACCCGGGTGGCAGGGGATGTGAGGTTTCACACCCGGTGAATAATTGCCTTGCGGCGCCGCTCTCCGGCAGAGTCTTGCATCCGTCAGGCCCCGCATACGGCACACCTGTACCTCGTAACTCAATAGCGTCGCCGTATGCCGCCCGAGCACCACGCGGCGCTCCCGCAAGGGAGTTGCCCACCGGGTCAGTTCCTCCCGTGACCTGAGCAGTTGGGAGGAGAGAGCCAGGGGCACGATTGCGTCCGTCAGGTCACCAGTGCGGGCGCTGCTGGAAGGAAACCGTGTGAGCCGGATCTCGGTCCGGGGATTCGCGGTGGCGTCAGCCACTGCGGTCACCACTGTCGGCGCCGTCGTCGGTGTTGCCTCGGGCGCGCCTCAGACCGCTTCGAACGACAACGTCGAGGCGACCGCTGCCGACACGACGCTTCTTGCGGACATCCCCGCGGGCCAGCAGGCCCAGGTGCAGACCGCGTCCCTGACGCAGCAGGCGGACGCCCAGTCGGCCCAGGCCAGCGCCGCGGCGAAGAAGTCCGCCGAGGAGGCCGCACGCCTCCAGGCCGCCAAGGACGCCAAGTCCAAGAAGGAATCGGCGGACGAGAAGGCCAAGGCGCGCGAGCAGGAGCAGGTCGCCAGCCGCTCCGCGACCCGCGACCCGTCGTCGTTCCCCGTCCAGAGCTCGTACACGGTGGACCAGGTCAAGGCGATCGCACGGCAGATCGTGCCCGCCGACCAGTTCCAGTGCTTCAGCAACATCGTGAACAACGAGTCGACCTGGAACTACCTGGCGGTCAATTCGAGCTCCGGCGCGTACGGCCTGGTCCAGGCGCTCCCCGGCTCGAAGATGTCGTCCGTCGGCTCGGACTGGCGGACCAACCCGGCCACCCAGATCAAGTGGGGCCTGAACTACATGAACTCCAGCTACCACAGCCCGTGTGGTGCCTGGTCGTTCTGGCAGGCCAACAGCTGGTACTAGGCGGCCGCGCGCGAGGTTCCGGTCACGATCGTTACCTCGTGTACGTCAACCTTTCGAAGCCCCTCACCGTCCTTCGGTGAGGGGCTTCGCCCGTGTACGGTCAGGCGGGACGACTCCAGGGGGAGTGGTGGGGAGAATCGCCGGGGGAAAGGGAAGCGGCGGCATCATGTCGAAAGTGCCGGGACTGCTCGGAGCGCTGGGCGCCAGTCTCACGAGGATGGGACAACGCCTGGACGAGCGCCGGGCGGAGACCGAGGCGCGCGAGGACGCGGACGCGTCCGATACGAGCGTGTCCGGTGTGTCCGCTTCCGGAGTCCCCACGTCCGCCGCTCCCGTGTCCGATGTGACCGTGTCCGCCACGCCCGCGTCCGCCGTCCCGGAGGCGGCTGTTCCGGCCGAGGCGCCGGTCGTCGCCGCCGGGGTGTCGGCCGTCGTCTCCCGGGCCGCGGTCGACGACGTGGCCGCCCGGGCCGCGACACCCACACCGGCCGGCGCCGTCCCCGCGGCCTCCTCGAACGGGGCCGCGCCCGGACGGCCGGTCCCCGAGCACGTCCCGGCGCCGCCCGCCTACGCCCCCGCCGTGGCCCCTCGCCCCGACCCCGTGGCCGCCGTGCCGTGGGGGATGCGGGTCTCCGCCGAGATCGGCTGGCGGCTGCTGGTGCTCGCGGGGACGCTGTGGGTGCTGATGCGGGTGATCAGTGCCGTACGGCTGGTGGTCCTGGCGTTCGTGGCCGCGCTGTTCATCACCGCGCTGCTCCAGCCGACGGTGTCCCGTCTGAAGCGGATGGGTCTGCCGCGCGGTCTGGCGACCGCCGTGACCGCGATCTCCGGCTTCATCGTGATGGGCCTGCTCGGCTGGTTCGTGGTCTGGCAGGTCATGGACAACCTGGACCTGCTCTCCCTCAAGGTCAGAGCGGGTATCGAGGAGCTCAAACGCTGGCTGCTCAACAGCCCGTTCCATGTGACCGAGGACCAGATCAACCAGGTCGCCAAGAACCTCAGCGACACGATCGGCCACAACACCAACGAGATAACCTCGGCGGGCCTCCAGGGCGTGACCGTCCTGGTGGAAGTCCTCACCGGCATCCTGCTCGCGATGTTCTCGACGCTGTTCCTGCTCTACGACGGCCCGCGCATCTGGCAGTGGGTGCTGCACCTGGTCCCGGCCCAGGCCCGGGAGGGTGTGGCCGGAGCGGGTCCGCGCGCCTGGCGCACGCTCACCGCGTATGTGCGGGGCACGGTGATAGTGGCGATGATCGACGCGATCTTCATCGGCCTCGGCATCTACTTCCTGCACGTTCCGATGGCCGTACCGCTCTCCGTCTTCATCTTCCTGTTCGCCTTCATCCCGCTGGTCGGCGCGGTCATCTCGGGCGCGCTCGCGGTGGTGGTCGCCCTGGTCACCGAGGGCGTGTTCACGGCCGTGATGGTGCTGGTCGTGGTGCTGCTCGTGCAGCAGATAGAGGGCCATGTGCTCCAGCCCTTCATCCTGGGCCGCGCGGTACGGGTCCACCCGCTGGCGGTCGTCCTCTCGGTGGCCGCGGGCGGCCTGATCGGCGGCATCGGCGGCTCGGTGGTGGCGGTCCCGCTGGTCGCGGTGACGAACACGGTGGTGGGCTATCTGCGGGCGTACGCGAAGGAGAACGCGCTGCGCAGTGCGGCGCCGCTGTCGCCGGAGCCAGTACCGGATGCGGCTACGACACCGGCGGAGTAGGTGCTCTGTCGGCTGCGGACCGTGCTGGGTCGCTCGCGCAGTTCCCCGCGCCCCTAAATGCGGGCATCACGTAGCTCGCTTGCACGCAAAGGGCCCCGCCGACGGTGATGTCGGCGGGGCCCTTTGCGTACGTACGGTGCTACGTGGTGCCGCTTTTTAAGGGGCGCGGGGAACTGCGCGACCAGCCAGTGACGGCCCGCAGTCAAACACGTACCTACTCGGCCAGCACCGCTTCCGCGTCCAGGGTGACGCCCACCGCCTGGATGACCGAGGCGATCTTGACGGCCTCCTGGATCGTCTCGCGGGAGACGTCCGCCTTGCGGAGCACCTGCTCGTGCGAGTCGAGGCACTGCCCGCAGCCGTTGACCGCGGAGACGGCCAGCGACCACAGCTCGAAGTCGATCTTCTCCACACCCGGGTTGCCGATGACGTTCATCCGCAGACCCGCGCGCAGCGTCCCGTACTCCGGGTCGGAGAGCAGGTGGCGCGTGCGGTAGAAGACGTTGTTCATCGCCATGATCGCCGCGGCGGCCTTGGCGGCGGTGTACGCCTCGGCGGAGAGGTTGGCCTTGGCCTCGGGCTCCAGCTCGCGCAGGACCTTCGGCGAGCGCGAGGCGATCGCGCAGGCCAGGACCGTGCCCCAGAGCTGCTGGGCCGGGAGCTCGCTGTTCCCGATCACCGAGCCGAGGTTCAGCTTGAGGTCCTTGGCGTAGTCCGGCAGGGCGGACTTGAGTTCGTCGAGAGCCATGTCAGGTCAGCTCCCGCTCACTCGCCCGAGAGGAGCTTGACCGGGTCCAGGGTGTCGTCGCCCTTGGACCAGTTGCACGGGCACAGCTCGTCGGTCTGCAGGGCGTCGAGGACCCGCAGGACCTCCTTGGGGTTACGGCCGACGGAACCGGCGGTCACCATGGAGAACTGGATCTCGTTGTTCTGGTCGACGATGAAGACGGCGCGCTTGGCGAAGCCGTCCTCGCCCTCGATGCCGAGGTCGCGCATGAGCTCGTGCTTCGAGTCGGCCATCATCGGGAAGGGCAGGTCACGCAGGTCGGCGTGGTCCTTGCGCCAGGCGTGGTGGACGAACTCGGAGTCGCCGGAGAAGCCGAGGACCTGGGCGTCACGGTCGGCGAACTCCTCGTTCAGCTTGCCGAACGCGGCGATCTCGGTCGGGCACACGAAGGTGAAGTCCTTGGGCCACGCGAAGACGATCTTCCACTTGCCCTCGTAGGTCTTGTGGTTGATCTGCTCGAACTCCTGGCCGCTCTCCAGTGAGACGCAGGCGGTCAGGTCGAACTCGGGGAACTTGTCACCGACAGTGAGCACGCGCACTCCTTGCGATCGGGAAGGGTCCCTTTTGGGGTCTTCCCTGGGGGTTGGACGGATTACGGATGGTGTCACAGGAGGCATTGATCAGTGAAATAGCTAGACTCGGTCATCGTGATCGGAGGTGGTTATCAGTGGCCGTAAGTAATGGTGTGGGCGGCGGTGGCGCGGCCGGTGGGGGCGCGGTGGGCGGGGCCCATCGGGTGCGGGCCGTGGCCAGGCCCGTCAAGCAGCCGAGCCTCGCGCAGCTGCGGGCGTTCGCGGCCGTGGCCGAGCATCTGCACTTCCGGGACGCGGCGGCCGCGATCGGGATGAGCCAGCCCGCGCTGTCCGGTGCCGTCTCCGCCCTGGAGGAGACGCTCGGGGTGCAGCTCCTGGAGCGTACGACCCGGCGGGTGCTGCTCTCGCCGGCCGGGGAGCGGCTTGCGGTCCGGGCGCAGGTGGTCCTGGACGCGGTGGGTGAGCTCCTGGAGGAGGCCGAGGCGGTACGGGCCCCGTTCACCGGGGTGCTGCGGCTCGGGGTGATTCCGACGGTGGCGCCGTATCTGCTGCCGACCGTGCTGCGGCTGGTGCGCGACCGGTATCCCTCGCTCGACCTCCAGGTCCACGAGGAGCAGACGGCGTCGCTGCTCGACGGTCTTGCGGCGGGGCGGCTGGACGTGCTGCTGCTCGCGGTGCCGCTGGGGGTGCCCGGGGTCACCGAACTCCCCCTCTTCGACGAGGACTTCGTGCTCGTGATGCCGCGCGAGCACTGGCTGGGCGGGCGCGTCGACGTGCCGCGCGAGGCGTTGCGCGAGCTGGATCTGCTGCTGCTCGACGAGGGGCACTGCCTGCGGGACCAGGCGCTGGACATCTGCCGGGAGGCGGGGCGGGAGGAGGGGGCGGCGGTCACCACCACGGCGGCGGGTCTTTCCACGCTGGTCCAGCTGGTGGCCGGGGGGTTGGGGGTGACGCTGCTGCCGCGTACTGCCGTGGAGGTGGAGACGGGTCGCAACGACCGCCTGGCGACGGGGTACTTCGCGGACCCCGCGCCGTCGCGTCGCGTCGCCCTCGCGGTCCGTACGGGTACGGCGCGCGGGGAGGAGTTCGAGGAGTTCGCGGGTGCGCTACGGGTTGCGATGCGCACCCTCCCGGTGAGAACCCCCACCCCGCGCAACCCTCCGGGGGCGGGCGGGGGTTGAGGCGGTCTCCCGGGGACGGGGCCCCCGGACCCCTTTGCGGGGGCTGCGCCCCCTGCACCGCGGTTCGTCTGCGGACCGTGCTGGGTTGCTCGCGCAGTTCCCATCCACCCGCAGGCGAAGCACCCGGCCGCCCGCCAAGGGCTTTCGGGAAGGGGCGGGGTGGGGAAAACCGCCGACCGGCCCCCACCGGGCCG
>NZ_JBICVJ010000029.1:0-61103 GCF_043198895.1 Streptomyces sp. NPDC048696
TCCTTCGTTTCCGACTCTATCAGACTCTTTCGTGTCCGATTCCCGTGTCGGCGGGATTTGCTTTCCGGGGTTTTCGCTTTCGCGCTTTCCCTTTCCGGCGGCTCCGACTCTATCAGTGCTTTTCCGTCTCCCTGACCACTTCGATTTGCGACGCACGGCAGTACCGGCACAGCAAACGACGCTCAGGTCAAGATCGGTTCAGCAATGAAGATCAAGAAGATGGGGAGCCTGCCCGCCGATCCGCATTCACGTGAAGTTCACGTGAGGCGGCTGAGCGGGACTTAGGACACTACAGGCCCCGGCGTGGTCCGGGCAAATCGGCGCAGGGTCTATGGTCTAGTCCACTACCGCACCGGTCTAGTCCAGTAGTCTCCGTCCGAGGGAAGCCCGGGCTGGGTTCACACCAGGCGAAACCGGACTTCCTATGACTTACCCTTCTGAACAGTACGCCGTGTCACTGCAGGTAGTGGCGGCGACACGAAGAAGCCCCACCCCTGGGAGGCCATCCATGACCACCGTGACGTCCCCGCTCGCCGGACGTGCCATCGGACTCGCGGCAGTGCCCGATCCGGTCTTCTCCGGCGCGATGGTGGGCCCCGGTACCGCCATCGACCCCGTGCGTGAGCCCTCCGAGGCGGTATCCCCCGTCGACGGTGTCATCGTCTCCCTGCACCCGCACGCCTTCGTGGTCGTCGACGGCGAGGGCCACGGTGTGCTGACGCACCTCGGTATCGACACCGTTCAGCTCAACGGCGAGGGCTTCGAGCTGCTCGTCAACAAGGGCGACACCGTGACGCGCGGTCAGGCCGTCGTGCGCTGGAACCCGGCCGCCGTGGAAGAGGCCGGCAAGTCCCCCGTGTGCCCGATCGTGGCTCTGGAGGCCACGGCCGAATCCCTCTCCGACCTCGTGGAGGACGGCGACGTGAAGGCCGACGACGCCCTCTTCACCTGGCAGTAGTTCAGCCGGAGGCAGTGACGGCGCCGTCGTGAGGGCGGCGCGTCGGACATCCACCGCGGCGGAGAGACCGCCGCGCCAATCGGAGACGGGTGAAATGGAGACAACGCTGCGAGGCGTCGGCGTGAGCCACGGGGTGGCCATCGGCCAGGTCCGGCACATGGGCACGGCGGTCCTGGAGCCGCCGGCCAAGCAGATCCCGGCGGAGGAGGCGGAGCGCGAACAGGGGCGTGCCCGCAAGGCCGTCGAGGCTGTGGCCGCCGACCTGAACGCGCGCGGGAACCTGGCGGGCGGCGAGGCGCAGGCCGTCCTTGAGGCCCAGGCGATGATCGCCCAGGACCCCGAGCTGATCGCCGACGTCGACCGGCGCATCGCCGTCGGCAGCACCGCCGAGCGGGGCATCTACGACGCGTTCTCGCACTACCGCGAGCTCCTGGCGGGCGCCGGCGAGTACATGGCCGGGCGTGTGGCGGACCTCGACGACGTGCGGAACCGCATCGTGGCGCGCCTGCTGGGCGTCCCGATGCCGGGCGTTCCGGACAGCGACGAGCCGTATGTACTGATCGCGCGCGACCTCGCCCCCGCCGACACCGCGCTGCTCGACCCCGCGCTGGTGCTCGGGTTCGTGACCGAGGAGGGCGGGCCGACCAGCCACAGCGCGATCCTGGCGCGGGCGCTCGGCGTTCCCGCGATCGTGGCCCTGCCGGGCGCCGGTGAGCTCGCCGAGGGCACGCTGGTCGCCGTCGACGGCAGCACCGGCGAGATCTTCGTCGACCCCAGCGACGAGAAGCGTGCCGAGTTGGAACGGGCCGCCGTCGAGCGCAAGGCCGCGCTGGCCGCTTCTTCCGGGCCGGGTGCCACCTCGGACGGGCACAAGGTGCCGCTGCTCGCCAACGTCGGCGGTCCGGCCGACGTGCCGGCGGCGGTGGAGGCTGGCGCCGAGGGCGTCGGTCTGTTCCGTACCGAGTTCCTCTTCCTCGACGACTCCGCGAAGGCGCCGTCGGAGGAGAAGCAGATCGAGGCATACCGCAAGGTCCTGGAGGCGTTCCCCGAGGGCCGTGTCGTGGTGCGGGTGCTGGACGCGGGCGCGGACAAGCCGCTCGACTTCCTGACGCCGGCCGACGAGCCGAACCCGGCGCTGGGCGTGCGCGGCCTGCGGTCGCTGCTCGACCACCCGCAGGTGCTGCGTACGCAGCTGACCGCGCTGGCCAAGGCCGCCGAGGGACTTCCGGTGTATCTGGAGGTCATGGCGCCGATGGTCGCCGACCGTACGGACGCGAAGGCGTTCGCGGACGCGTGCCGGGAGGCCGGGCTGCGGGCGAAGTTCGGCGCGATGGTGGAGATTCCGTCCGCCGCGCTGCGCGCGCGCTCGATTCTCCAGGAGGTCGAGTTCCTGTCGCTGGGCACCAATGACCTGGCCCAGTACACCTTCGCGGCCGACCGGCAGGTCGGTGCGGTGTCGCGGCTCCAGGACCCGTGGCAGCCTGCGCTGCTCGACCTGGTCGCCCTGTCCGCCGAGGCCGCCAAGGCCGAGGGCAAGAGCTGTGGTGTCTGTGGTGAGGCCGCCTCCGATCCGCTGCTCGCCTGTGTGCTGACCGGTCTCGGTGTGACCAGCCTGTCGATGGGTGCCGCGTCCATTCCTTACGTGCGCGCGACGCTGGCGAAGTACACGCTGGCGCAGTGCGAGCGTGCGGCCGCCGCCGCGCGTGCCGCCGACACGGCCGAGGAGGCCCGGGTGGCGGCGCAGGCGGTGCTGTCCGGGGAGTGACCCGGTCCGCCGCCTGAGTGCGGTGTCCGGGTGAGAGGGGCTTCCCGTCGCTGGTGCGGCGGGGAGCCCCTTTCGTGTACCGGGACGGCGGGGCCCTGCCCGACCACGCCCCCGCGCCCCGGTGTCCCGTCAGTGGTGGGTGTCCGGTTGGTCGAAGGAGAAGCCCGGGCGGTAGTCCACGCCCGGCTCGGGTGACACCGGGTCGCCGGTGTCGGCGTCGGTGCAGTAGGCGCTGAACACCTCCCCGGCGGTCAGCGGGAGCAGGCTGCCCTCGTGGAGCCGCCAGCCGTGGACGCGGTCGCGGGCTTCGGGTGCGGTCGTCCGCAGGACGAGGCCGCCTGGGCTGTGCCGTGCGATGCCCGCGGCGAGGACGGTGACGAACTCGGCGACGTCCGACTCGTCGAGCAGCGCCGGGCCGCCGTCGCGGTGTTCCGCGTGGAGCACCGCGATGAGCTGTTCCTGCTCGGCCTGAACGCTGCACACCAGGTGGTGGAGGCCGGGTCCGGCGGCCTGGAGCAGGTTCGTCAGGAGCGCCGAGGCCCGCTCGAAGGCGGAGCGGCCGATGTCCTGCCCGCACTGCGCGCACTCCCCCAGCTCGCTGAGCAGCAGCGTCGCGTAGTCCCAAGTCGCCTGGCGGACCGCTTTGTTGATGAGCTCCGGGACCAGGCGGGCGATCGGCTGGCCTTCGTAGCGGACGCGGGCGCCGCCGGTCGCGATCTCGGCGGTGAAGCGCGTACGGCTGTCGGCGCTGTCCAGGTCGAGGCCGGTCAGGGCGCAGAACTCGGTGAACTCGTCCGGGTCGAAGAGGGCGACCGTGGTGTGCAGGCCCTGGGCGGCTCGGGCTCTGAGCAGGCCCTCGACCTGGTCGAGATAGGCGGTGTGGTCGTCGAAGGCGAAGGACCGGTACCGGGTCATCGCCGCGAAGTCGTATGCGTCGGCGAGCAGTCCGATGGTGCTCGGTGCCTCCCGGCGCAGCGTCCGCCGCATGGCTCTGGCCGTGCGGGGCGGGCGGGAGCCGTGGGGTGTCCTGGAGCGGGTCGAGGTCGTCGGGCCGCCGGAATTACCGGAGTTGTGCTTGTGCGCCATGATGTTTCCCCCTGCGCGCTGTCGATCAGTACTCACTCACCGTAACCGGGGGCACTGACAACGCCGGTCGGGGCAGCCGGTCGCGCACCAGGCGGTGCTGAATTCCGCAGGTCACGGCGATGACGGCGCCGAAGGCGGTCCAGCCGAGCGGGCCGGTGGCGATCGCGGCGGTGACGGCGAGGGGGCCGAGGCTGCGCTGCGCGGACTGGGCCAGGCCGTGCACGCCGAGGTAGGTGCCCTGGGCGTCGCCGGGGGCGAGGGCGATCGAGAGTTCCCACGAGATGGTGGCGTGGATGATCTCGGCCAGGGTGAAGGCGGCCGTGGCCACGATGAGGAAGACGCTCGCTGGCACGGCTCCGCCGACTGTCGACGCCGCCATGGCGACGCCTGCCCCGGCGAAGACGGCGGAGAGCGGGAAGAGCTGGCGGTGTGCCGCCCGGGTGGTCGCGGCGAACCTGGCCAGGGGCACCTGGAGGCCGACCACCATCACGTTGTTGAGCACCATCAGGAGCGGTACGAGACCGTGCGGCGCGTCCGTGGCGTGCACGGTCCACAGGGGCAGGCCGACCTTGAAGACGGCGTCGTCCATGAAGAGGATCGCCTCGGTGGCCACGTACGCGAGGTAGGTGCGGTCCCGCCACGGTCCGGCGGGTCGCGCCTGGGGCGCCGGATCGCCGGACTTCGCGACGGTGCGGGACGGCGCGGGCGGTTCGGCGCAGCGCGCGGTGATCAGCGCGGCGCCGACGAAGGAGAGGGCGTCTCCGGCGAGCAGCCACTGGTACACGGCGGTGGTGCCCAGGGCGAGTGCGGCCGCGGCGGCGAGGCCGCCGACCGCCCAGCCGGCGTTGGCGAGGGTGCGGCTGACGGCCTGGTAGCGGACGCGGTCGGGACCGGCGACGCGGGCCGCGTACAGCTTGGTGAGCACATTGGCGGAGCGGTCGCCGAAGCTGCCGACGGCCGAGTACACCAGCAGGAGTGCGTAGTTGTCGGTGGTGAGCAGCGCGGCGGAGGCGACGGCCCGCAGGAGTTGGAAGACGATCAGTACGCGGGAGAGGGGCAGGCGGTCGGCGAGGCGACCTCCGATGGGGGCGCCCGCGATGCCGACGGCGCCGGCCGCCGCGACCAGCGTGCCGACCTGGGCGACGGACAGCCCTGCCACATAGGTGAAGTACAGGACCGAGACAGCTGCCCACAGACCGCTGCCGGTCCGGTCGACGAACGCGACCCAGAGCATCAGGCGGCCGTCGCGGCCTCCCGGTACGCGTTCCCACAGGGCCGCACGTCGGCTGCGCAATGTCACTGCTCCCCCTTGACGTCATTTATGTATTGATACATAATTCAGTACGTGGCAGAACAATATGCGATCTCGGGTACATCAGCCAAGGGAATTGCCGCGTCCGTCGAACGAGGCGTCGCCGACGGCGGGTTGGCCCCGGGGGACGCGCTCCCTCCGGTTCGCCGGCTCGCCGACGACCTCGGGGTGAGCCCGGGAACGGTCGCGACCGCGTACAAGGAGCTGCGGCAGCGCGGGGTGATCGTCACGCGGGGGCGGGGCGGGACCGTGGTCGCCGCCGCGCCTTCGGTCGCCTCGCGGCGTCCGCCGAAGGTGCCGGAGGGGCTGCGGGATCTGGCGGGCGGCCACCCCGACCCGGCCTTCCTGCCCGAACTGCCCGCGCCGGTACGGATGTCGGCGGGGGCCCGCTCGCACCGCTCGACGCCCCGGCTGCCGCTGCTTGAGCAGCGCGTACAGGAGTGGCTGGGCGCCGACGAGGTGCCCGCCGAGTCGGTGACGTTCGCCCATGGCTCGCTCGACTGTGTGGCGCGGCTGCTCACCACCGAGCTGCGCCCCGGGGACGCGGTGGCCATGGAGGACCCCGGATATCACCATCTGCTCGACCTGGTGCAGGTGATGGGGCTGCGTACGGTGCCGGTCGCCGTCGACGACGAGGGGATGCGGCCCGCCGCTCTGCGCGAGGCGCTGCGAGCGGGGGCCCGGGCCGTCGTGTGCAGCCCCCGCGCGCAGAATCCGTACGGCGGCTGCTTCTCGGAGCGGCGCCGGGACGATCTGGTGGAGGTCCTGGCACAGGCGCCCGATGTGCTCGTGATCGAGAACGACCACGCGGCGGACATCGCGGGGGCGCCGTTGCACTCGCTGACGGCCGGTGGGCATCTGACGCGCTGGGCGCATGTGCGGACCGTGACGAAGTACCTGGGGACGGACCTTCGATGGGCGGCCGCGGCGTGCGATCCGGCGACGCTGGCCCGGCACGACGGGCGGCTGCTGCTGACCTCGGGGTGGGTCAGCCATCTGCTCCAGGGCACGGTGCTCGGCCTGCTGACCGACCGGATCGCCCAGGAACTGGTGGCACGCGCGCGTGAGACCTATGCGCAGCGGCGCCGCGCTCTGGTGGACGAGCTCGGGCGGCGCGGGATCGCCGCGCACGGGGCCAGCGGGATGAACGTGTGGGTGCCGGTGCGGGACGAGTCCGCGGTCGTCAACGGGCTGCGCTCACGCGGCTGGTGGGTGGCCGCAGGGGCCCGCTTCCGCATCGATGCGCAACCGGGCGTCCGGATCACGGCGGCCGAGCTGAAGACGACGGAAGCGGCGCTGCTGGCCTCGGACTTCGCGGACACGCTGGGCGAGTCCGAGGCCACCTACGGGGGCTGAGGGGCGTGTACGGGCGGCGGGCGGGCCTCAGCCGCGCTTGCGGGCCACCGCTTCGTAGAAGCGGAGGAGGTCGAGGTTGTCGACCGACCCGGGGTTGACCGCCTTCTCCAGCGGCGTGCCCTGGAGCAGGCGCTTGACCGGGACCTCGATGCGCTTGCCGGTCAGGGTGTGCGGGACACCCGGGGCCTCGATGATCTCGTCCGGGACATGGCGCGGCGAGAGCTCTTCCCGGATCGCCTGCTTGATCTTCGTTCGCAGGGCGTCGTCCAGTACGGCCCCTTCGGCCAGGTGGACGAAGAGCGGCATCCAGTAGCCGCCTTCCGGCTCCTCCAGGCCGATGACCAGGGATTCACGGATCTCGGGGAGGCGTTCGACGACTTCGTAGATGTCGGCTGAACCCATGCGTACGCCCTGGCGGTTGAGCGTGGAGTCGGAGCGGCCGTGGATGATCACCGAGCCGTGGTCGGTGATCGTGATCCAGTCGCCGTGGCGCCAGACGCCGGGGAACATCTCGAAGTAGCTGTCGCGGTAGCGGCTGCCGTCCGGGTCGTTCCAGAAACGGATCGGCATGGAGGGCATGGGGTTCACCACGACGAGTTCGCCGACCTCGCCGACGACCGGCTTGCCCTGGGGGTCCCAGGCCTGGAGGTCCGTGCCCAGACAGGCGGCCTGGAGCTCGCCGATGTGCACGGGCAGGGTGGGCACCGCGCCCGCGAAGCAGGAGCACACATCGGTGCCGCCGCTCACGGAGGCGATCCACAGGTCGTCGCGGACCTCGTCGTGGAGCCAGCGGAAGCCGTCCGGCGGGAGCGGGGAGCCAGTGGTGGCGACGCACTTCACGCGCGCGAGGTCGTAGTCGCGGGCCGGGTGCACCCCGGCCTTGCGGCAGGCCATCACATAGGCGGCCGACGTCCCGAACAGCGTGGCGCCGGTCCGCTCCGCGATGCCCCACTGGGCGCCGGTCTCCGGGTAGCCCGGGCTGCCGTCGTACAGGACGACCGTCGTTCCGGTGAGCAGGCCGGAGACGAGGAAGTTCCACATCATCCAGCCGGTCGAGGTGTACCAGAAGAACCGGTCCTCGGGGCCGAGGTCGCAGTGGAGGCCGAGCTGCTTGAAGTGCTCCAGGAGGATGCCGCCCTGGGACTGGACGATCGCCTTGGGCAGGCCCGTGGTGCCCGAGGAATAGAGAACCCAGAGCGGGTGGTCGAAGGGAACTTGCTCGAAGACCGGCTCGTTGTCACTCTCAGTGAGCGAAGACCATTCGAGAGTTCCCTGGGGGGCAGCGGTGCCGAGCAACGGAATGTGGACGACGGCGCGCAGGGTGGGCAGTTCGCGGCGCAGTTCCGCGACGACGTCGGTGCGGTCGTGCTCCTTGCCGCCGTAGCGATAGCCGTCGACGGTGAACAGGACGACCGGTTCGACCTGCTGGAAGCGGTCCAGGACGCTGCGCGCGCCGAAGTCGGGTGCGCAGGAGGTCCAGACGGCGCCGACGGCGGCGGTGGCGAGCAGCGCGGTGACGGCCTGCGGGATGTTGGGCAGATAGCCGCTGACGCGGTCGCCGGGCCGTACGCCCAGGGCGCGCAGTTCGGCGGCGAGCGAGCCGACCTCGCGGCGCAGCCGCGCCCAGCTGACGGCGACCGGTTCATGCGACTCGTCGACGTACAGGAGGGCCGCGTCATCGGCGCGGGCCGGGTCCTCGGCGGTGCGCAGGGCGTGTTCGGCGTAGTTGAGGCTCGCGCCGGGGAACCACTGGGCGCCGGGCATCGAGCGGTCGGCGAGGACCGTCTCGTACGGGGTCGAGAAGCGCACGTCGAACCAGTCGGCGACGGCCTTCCAGAAGGTGTCGAGTTCGGCGACGGACCAGCGGTGCAGCGCCTCGTAGCCGCCCTCGGCGGGTGCGCCGTAGCGCTCGGCCGCCCAGGTCTGGAAGGCGGTGATCCGCGCGCCGGCGATGCGGTCGGGGCCCGGCTGCCACAGGGGCTCGGGCTGCGGCGCGGCGTTCGCTGGTGAGGTCATGGGTCGGCTCCCGGGCTGGTACGCGTCGTGTGCGTGCGCCGCGCACACACGCGTAGGGGTGTGCGCATGCGGCGGCTCACAGGGACGATGCCACGTGATCCTCTTCCGCACCAGGGTGTGCCACCCATAGTCCGGCGGCTGACCATGTGGCGCCACCACGGGTGAACGGAAGTTGAACGGAGCACACAGGTCGTCGGCCGAATGGCAAGGTGAGCCGCATGGACGGCAATGACCTGGTGCGCTCGGTGAAGGCGGTCGGCACGGCGCAGGGACGGCGGGCGGTCCGCTCGGCGCTGCGGCGCCGCCGGGCGGACGCCCAGGGGCTGCCCGCGCGCGGTCCCGAGCGGGCCAGGGTGCCCGGCCAGGTCCGCGACGCGGAGCCGCGGCCGGGCGGCGGGGTGGTGCGGTTCGCGCGCGCCGAGCTGGAGGTGCGGGTGGCGGCGGGCGGGGCCGTGTTCTGGGGCTGGGACGGCGCCGGACCCGAGCCCTCGTACGCGCTGGCGGGACCACCGCCCGAGCCCGATGCCCGCGCGGTCCTGGAGCCCGACAAGGACGGCGGCTGGCGGGTGATCTCCGAGCGGGTCATGGTGGTGGTGTCCCGGCACGGGGCCGTGGAGATCCGTACGCCGGGCGGGGTCGTGCTGCGCCGCGAGCTGCCGCCGCGCTGGTGGGAGCCGGTGGCGGGCGGGCCGGCGCGCTGGTCGCAGCGCTTCGAAGTCGCCCCGGACGCGCGCGTGTTCGGGCTCGGCGGGCGCGCCGACGGCCCCCGGCTGGGCGACGGGTCGTACCGGCTGTGGAACACCGATCCGCGCGGCGGCTTCGCGCCCGGTGACGATCCGCTGTACATCACCATGCCGGTGCAGCTGGTGGTCGCCGACGCCGGGACCCACCTGGCGTTTTACGACAACACCTGGGACGGCCGGGTCCAGTTGCGCGAGGGCGAGGAGGGGGCGGGTTCCGGGCACGACCGGCTCGGCACCGGTGAGGTGCGCATGGAGGGCGGGCCGCTGCGCTGCTGGGTGGTGGTCGGCACCCCCGCGCGCGTGCTCCGGGGCTGGACGGCGCTCACGGGCGCGCCCGCGCTGCCGCCGTCCTGGGCGCTCGGCCCGCAGCACGCCCGCTGGGGCTTCGGCAGCGAGGCCGAGGTCCGGCGGGTCGTGGCCGGGTACCGCGAGCGCGACCTGCCGCTCTCCGCGCTCCATCTGGACATCGACCACTACGACGCGCACCAGGTGTTCACCGTCGACCGCCAGAACTTCCCTGAGCTTCCGCGCCTGGCCAAGGACCTCGCCGAGGACGGCGTGCGGCTGGTGTCGATCGTGGACCCCGCGGTGAAGGCGGAGCGGGGCAACACGGTGTACGAGAGCGGCCTCGCGGCCGGGGCCTTCGTGAAGGACGCGCGCGGTCAGGAGGTGCGCGGGGTGGTGTGGCCGGGCGAGTGCGCGTATCCCGACTTCACGGATCCCCGTGCGCGCAAGTGGTGGGGCGGGCTCTACCAGGAGCGGCTCGACCAGGGCTTCGCCGGGGTGTGGCACGACATGAACGAACCGACGTCGTTCGCGCCCTTCGGCGACCCGACCCTGCCCCGCTCGGCGCGGCACGCCCTGGAGGGCCGGGGCGGCGACCACCGCGAGGCGCACAACGTGTACGGCCTCACCATGGCGCGGGCCGGCTACGAGGGACTGCGCGGACTGCGCCCCGACGAACGGCCGTTCTTGTTCAGCCGCTCCGGCTGGGCCGGGATGCAGCGCTACGGCGGTACCTGGTCCGGCGATGTGACGACGGGCTGGCCGGGGCTGCGGGCCTCGCTCTCACTCGTGATCGGACTCGGGCTGTGCGGGGTGCCGTACTCGGGACCGGACGTGGGCGGGTTCACCGGGAGCCCGTCGCCCGAGCTGTATCTGCGCTGGTTCCAGCTGGCGGCCCGGCTGCCGTTCTTCCGTACGCACTCGGCGATCTCGGCGGGGCGCCGGGAGCCGTGGGAGTTCGGTCCGCAGGTCCTGGAGCACGCGCGCGTGGCGCTCGCCGAACGGGAGAGGCTGCATCCGTACTTCGTGACGCTGGCGCAGCTGGCCCGGCTGACCGGGGCGCCCTACGCCCGCCCGGTGTGGTGGGGCACGCCGGGCGACCGGGCGCTGCGGGACTGCGAGGACGCGTTTCTGCTGGGGGACGCGCTACTGGTGGCGCCGGTGTTCGAGCGCGGCACGGACCGGCGGGCGGTACGGCTGCCACGTGGCCGCTGGTACGACACGGCGACCGAAGAGGCCCATGAAGGCCCCGGCCAGGTCCTCCTCGACGCGCCGCTGTCGCGTATCCCGGTGCTGGCCCGGGCGGGTTCGGTGATCCCCGTGCGGGGCGAGGGCGGTGCGGTGGAGCTGGAGGTCTGGGCCCCGGCGGTGGGCCGGAGCGGCGGCGGCACCGTCGTAGGGGACGCGGGCGACGGCTGGGCGCAGCCGGTGGTGGAGCGTTTCACCACCCGGGCGGCGGGCGACCGGGTGGTGGTGGAGCGGATCACCGGCGGCGGCGTCACCCGGGATCTTGGCTATGCGGTGCGGGTGCGCGGTCGTACGCGCTGAGCGGGTGGCGGCCCGCGAACCAGTCCCGTACGGCCTGGGTGTGCAGCGGGAAGGCGAGCTCCACGGGCTCGTGCAGCACCCGGCGGCCGTAGGTCTCGTCGGTCGGCGCGTCGGGCGGGAGACCGGCCGCGTCCCGTACCGGCAGCAGGCCGAAGAGGAGTACGTGGTGCGGGGAACTGAGCGCGTCGGCGAGGCGGACGTCGGCGGCGGACGCCTCGATTCCGGTCTCTTCGCGGAGCTCGCGCACGACCGCGTCCTGCCACAGCTCGCCGTCGTCCACGAAGCCGCCGGGCAGGGCGAGCTCGCCGACATGGGGCGCTGTCGCGCGCGTGATGACGACAAGTCCCGTACCGCGCGCGTCCGTCACGGGTTGCAGGGCCAGGGCGACCGGCAGCGGATTGCGGTACGCGGTGTCGCCGCAGGCCGTGCAGGTGCGGGGCCAGGCCGCGGACAGCACGGGATACGGCGATCCGCACGCGGCGCAGTGCGAGTCCCTGACAGGCTGTTTCGAGGTCCCGGTCACGCGCGGACTCTAACGGACGGCCTCGCGCGCGAACCGTCACCGACGCTCTTCGGCCATTGATCGCATTGCCCCAACACCACCTTTCCTCCCTCCTGTTGACTACTGAATGGTGTGCGCATGAC
This sequence comes from Streptomyces sp. NPDC048696, assembly GCF_043198895.1. Classification (NCBI taxonomy): domain Bacteria; kingdom Bacillati; phylum Actinomycetota; class Actinomycetes; order Kitasatosporales; family Streptomycetaceae; genus Streptomyces; species Streptomyces sp. NPDC048696. The sequence continues at coordinate 11,715 of NZ_JBICVJ010000029.1, forward strand.
ACTTCGTACGACCGTGCGCGGCCTGGTCGCCGCTGCCGTCGCCCTGCTCGCCGTGACCGTTCCGGCCCCGCTCTCGCACGCGGCATCCGCACCCAAGGCGCCCGCCGAGTTCGTGGCGCTGTCCACCGTCGACCCGACGATCATCCAGGAGTTGCGGTACATCACCCCGCACAACTTCGTGGGCGAGCCGATCAACGGCTACCGCCAGCCCGTCTGCATCCTGACCCGCGCGGCGGCACAGGCGCTGCACCGGGCGCAGCTGAAGCTGCTCACCGAGGGCTACTCCCTGAAGATGTACGACTGCTACCGGCCGCAGCGCGCCGTCGACCAGTTCGTCGCCTGGGCGAAGGATCTCGACGACCACAGAATGAAGGCCGAGTTCTATCCCCTTGTCGACAAGTCGCGACTGTTCGACGACGGGTACATCGCGGCCAAGTCCGGGCACAGTCGGGGCAGTTCCGTGGACGTCACGGTCGTCAAGCTGCCCGCGTGGCCGACGCTGCCGTACCGCCCCGGCCAGCCGCTCGCGCCGTGCTTCGCGCCGAAGGGCGAGCGCTTCCCGGACAACTCGGTCGACATGGGCACCGGCTTCGACTGCTTCGACACCCTCTCGCACACCGACGACCCGCGCATCCAGGGCATCCAGCGAGCCAACCGCCAGTTCCTCAAGGGCGCGCTCCAGGCCCAGGGATTCGTGGGCATTCCCCAGGAGTGGTGGCACTTCACCTTCCAGCCGGAGCCGTTCCCGGACACCTACTTCGACTTCCCCGTGGCATGGCGCTCGGTGGCCGGACACCACTGAGCGAGCCGCCGAGCGAGCCACCGCGTGAGCCGTTGAGCGACGTCACCGAAAGAGGCCACTGAACGACGACCCCTGCCGGAGCGCGGCCGTCCGTGCCACACTTCTGACGTTCCGTCAGATACGAGCGCCGGGAGGGGCCTTGACGCGCACGCGCACACCCGTGGTGGCGGGCTGGTTCACCGAGACGCGGGACGGGGCGCGGGAGCAGGAGTTCCGGTTGCTCGGCACCCGGTGCTCCGCCTGCGCCTCGGTGTTCTTCCCGCCCGAGCACGTCCTGTGCCGCAACCCCGCCTGTTCCTGCGGCGAGCTGACCGAGGTGCCGCTCTCGCCGCGCGGACGCGTCTGGTCGTACACCGACGGCCGCTACCGGCCGCCCGCGCCCTATGCGTCCGACCCCGAGGCGGTCTGGCAGCCGTACACCCTGGTCGCCGTGGAACTGGCGGCCGAGCGCATGGTCGTCCTCGGGCAGGCCGTGCCCGGCGTCACCCCCGCCGATCTCGCGGTGGGGATGGAGGTCGAGGTGGTGCCGGGCGTGCTCGACGAGGACGCCGACACCACCTGGACCACCTGGCACTGGCGGCCCGTGGAGGCGGCCGAATGAGCGGCGCGCGGGACATCGCGGTGCTCGGCGCCGGAATGCACCCCTGGGGCAAGTGGGGCCGCTCCTTCGTCGAGTACGGGACGGTCGCCGCCCGGGCCGCGCTCGACGACGCCGGGCTCGACTGGAGCGACATCCAGTCCGTGGTCGGCGCCGACACCGTGCGCGGCGGCTACCCCGGGTATGTCGCCGGGGCGACCTTCGCGCGGGCGCTCGGCTGGCAGGGCGCGCGCGTGACGAGCGTGTACGCGGCCTGCGCGTCGGGGGCGCAGGCGATCAACGCGGCCCGCGCCCAGATCCTCGCGGGGCTGGCCGAAGTGGTCCTGGTCGTGGGGGCGGACGCCGCGCCCAAAGGTTTCTTCGCCCCGGCCGGAGGCGACCGGCCGGACGACCCGGACTGGCAGCGCTTCCGGATCCTGGGCGCCACCAACCCGGCCTACTTCGGCCTCTACGCGCGCCGCCGCATGGCCCTGCACGGGGACACGCTCGACGACTTCGCGCAGGTCAAGGTGAAGAACGCGGCGGCGGGGGCGCTCAATCCGTACGCCCGTTTCCGCACGGCGGTCACTGTCGAGGACGTCGCCGCCTCGGCCGTGGTGGCCGATCCGCTGCGGCTGCTCGACATCTGCGCCACCTCCGACGGGGCGGCCGCGCTGGTGCTGTGCGACATGGCGTACGCGCGCCGGCGCGGGATCGCCGATCCGGTCCGGATCCGGGCGGTCTCGACGGTCACCCCCAGCTACCCGAACACGGTGCTCGACCTGCCCGACATCGCCACCGACTCGGCCGTCGCGGTGGACCCCTCGCCGTACTCCTTCCGCGCCTCCATCGCGCGCGCCGCCTACGAGGAGGCGGGCATCGGGCCCGAGGACCTGTCGCTGGCGGAGGTGTACGACCTGTCGACCGCCCTTGAGCTGGAGTGGTACGAGGATCTCGGGCTGTGCGGCGCCGGTGAGGGCGCGAAGCTGGTACGCGAGGGCGCGACCGCGCTCGGCGGTCGCGTTCCGGTCAACACGAGCGGGGGGCTCGCATCGTTTGGCGAGGCGGTCCCCGCGCAGGCCATCGCCCAGGTCTGCGAGCTCACCCGGCAGCTGCGCGGCACGGCGGGCGAGCGGCAGATCGAGGGGGCGCGGACCGGGATCACCGCCAACCAGGGCCTGTTCGGGCACGGCTCGTCGGTGATCGCGGTGCGCTGAGCGGGGGCGGGCGGGCGGGCCCGTCGCCTTCGCGGAGCGGGCCGCCCGCCGGGCCCTGCCCGAGCTCATCCCGCGACCGCCCGCGCCCTGCGGTCGCGTACCCCACCACCCGTTGCTGTCGGCGACCTTGACGCTCCATCACAGTCGGTGAACACTTCCCGTTGTCTCTCGGCATCGCCGCTCCGCGGCTCCCGGTCGCGCCGCCGCGCGCGGCCGCCGGGCCACTCCCCCACGGGCGATTCCGCCAGACGAGCACGCTCGTCACGGATGCCGGGCGGGGCCGCGTACCCCGCCCCCGGCTTCGTAGCCATGGGAGAGCACGCACCCTGCACGGCGGACCGGGGTCCTGCCCCGGGCGAGGGCATAGGAGCAGCCATGCGCAACGTGGACATCGTTCTCGGTGACGGCTGCTGATGCGGCCATCGATCCAGGAGTCAGCCATGACGGACAAGTTCGTCGCAGCGATCGACCAGGGCACCACTTCCAGCCGCTGCATCATCTTCGACCAGGGGGGCGCGATCGTCGCGGTCGACCAGCGCGAGCACCGCCAGATCTTTCCCAGGCCCGGCTGGGTCGAGCACGACGCCACCGAGATCTGGTCCAAGGTGCAGGCGGTCGTGGCGGGCGCGCTCGCCAAGGCCGGGATGCGGGCGCAGCAGCTCAGCGCGCTCGGCATCACCAACCAGCGCGAGACGACCGTGCTGTGGGACCGGGCCACCGGCAAGCCGGTGCACAACGCGATCGTCTGGCAGGACACCCGGACCTCCGCGCTCTGCGCCCAACTGGGCGGCACGGACGGCCAGGACCGCTTCCGCGACACCACCGGACTGCCGCTGGCCAGCTACTTCTCCGGCCCCAAGGCGGCCTGGCTGCTCGACAACGTACCCGGTCTGCGGGCCCGCGCCGAGCGCGGCGAGATCGCGTTCGGCACCATCGACTCCTGGCTGATCTGGAACCTGACCGGCGGCACGGACGGCGGGGTGCACGTCACCGACGTCACCAACGCCTCCCGGACCATGCTGATGGACCTGGAAACCCTGCGGTGGGACGCCTCGATCCTGGCGGCGATGAACGTGCCGGAGGTCATGCTTCCGCAGATCAGGTCGTCGGCCGAGGTGTACGGAAGCGCCGTCGGACAACTCGCCGGGGTGCCGGTGGCGTCCGCGCTCGGCGACCAGCAGGCGGCGGTCTTCGGGCAGGCCTGCTACGACACCGGCACGGCCAAGAACACCTACGGAACCGGTAGTTTCCTGCTGCTCAACACCGGCAACCGGCCCGTACCCTCCAAGAACGGGCTCATCACCACGGTCGGCTACAAGATCGGCGAACAGGCCCCGGTCTACTGCCTCGAAGGCTCGATCGCGATCACCGGAGCCCTGGTCCAGTGGTTCCGGGACCAGCTCGGCATCATCCGCAGCGCGGCCGAGATCGAGACCCTGGCGGCGAGCGTCGACGACAACGGCGGCGCGTACATCGTGCCCGCCTTCTCCGGCCTGTACGCGCCCTATTGGCGCTCCGACGCGCGCGGTGTCATCACGGGCCTGACCCGCTATGTCACCAAGGCGCATCTGGCCCGCGCGGTCCTGGAGGCGACGAGCTGGCAGACGCGCGAGGTGGTGGACGCGATGTACCAGGACTCCGGGGTGCGCATCACCACGCTCAAGGTCGACGGCGGCATGACGGTCAACCGGCTGCTGATGCAGCATCAGGCGGATGTCCTCGGCGTACCGGTGATCCGCCCGAAGGTGTCCGAGACGACCTGCCTCGGCGCCGCCTACGCGGCCGGGCTCGCCACCGGCGTCTGGTCGGACCTCGACGAGCTCAAGGCGCACTGGCAGCAGGACGTCCAGTGGGTGCCCGCGCTGGATCCGCAGCTGCGCGAGCGCGAGTACGGCAACTGGCGCAAGGCGGTGGAGCGCAGCCTCGGCTGGCACGAGGAGGACGCGCGCTAGCCGCTGCCCCGAGCGGAGCGGCCGCTCCCCCAAGGCGCACGGCCCGTACCCCAGTCGGTGGGGGTACGGGCCGTGTCTCGACCGACAAGGGCGCGCATCAGATCGGGACCGGCCGGCGCCGGCGCTCCGAGTGGACCATCGCGTGCTCGACGACCGCGACCAGGACGTCCTTGACGGCCTCGCGGTCGCGCGCGTCCGTCATCATCAGCGGGACGTCGGGGTCGAGGTCGAGCGCGGAGCGGACCGCGTCGGCGGGGTAACGATCCGCGTCGTCGAAACAGTTGACGGCGACCGTGAACGGCAGCTGCCGCCGCTCGAAGTAGTCGATCGCGGCGAAGCTGTCCTCCAGGCGCCGGGTGTCCGCGAGCACGACGGCACCCAGCGCGCCCTGCGCCAGCTCGTCCCAGAGGAACCAGAAGCGGTCCTGGCCGGGCGTGCCGAAGAGGTAGAGGACCAGGTCCTCGCGGAGCGTGATGCGCCCGAAGTCCATCGCCACGGTCGTGGTGCTCTTGGCCTCCACGCCCGCGACGTCGTCGACGGGCCGCCCGGCCTCGCTGAGCCGCTCCTCGGTGCGCAACGGCCGGATCTCGCTGACCGCGCCCACCAGAGTCGTCTTTCCGACGCCGAAGCCGCCCGCCACCAGGATCTTGAGCGTCACCGGATCGACGGGCCGCTTTCTGCGGCTAGAGCGCCCGAAGGCCATTGATCACCTCGCGGAGAAGGGACTCGTCCGGCAGCTCGGCCGGCGGGACGGGTCGGGAGACGTGCACCAGCTGGTCCTGGACGAGATCGCCGACCAGGACGCGTACGACCCCCACGGGGAGGTCGAGTCCGGCGGCGAGCTCGGCGATGGACTGCGGGGTGCCGACGCAGCGGTCGACGATCTCGACGTGCTCGGGCGACAGCGAGTGGTCGCGCCGGGGATCGTCGGCGGCCGGTTCGGGCACCACCACCGCGATCAGGTCGAGGCGGTGCTGCCCGGCGCTGCTGGTCCGGCCGCGGGTCATCGCGTACGGACGCACCACCGGTCCGGCGTCGTCGTCGAACCAGTGGTGCGGCGCGGGCGGCGACTGCTGGGGCAGCCGGTCGGGCTGCTGCGGGTCCGCACCCCGCTGGTCTGCTTCGCTCATGCCGTCCCGCTCACCCGGCGGTGGGCAGGCCGGTCCGTGGTGCCGTGGTGAGGTGGACCCCTACGCGCTTGACCATCAGGGTCATCTCGTACGCCACCTGGCCGACGTCGGAGTCGGCGTCGGAGAGGACCGCCAGACAGCTGCCGTCGCCCGCCGCCGTGACGAAGAGGAACGCCTCGTCGAGCTCCACGACCGTCTGGCGGACCGAGCCCACCTCGAAGTGGCGGCCGACTCCCTTGGCCAGGCTGTGGAATCCGGAGGCGACGGCCGCCAGGTGCTCGCCGTCCTCGCGCGTCAGATCCCGCGAGGTGCCGGTGGGCAGGCCGTCGCTGGAGAGCACGAGCGCCTTGCGGATGGAGCCGACCCGGTCGACCAACTCGTCGAGCAGCCAGTTGAGCTCCCCGGCGCCCTTCCCCATGACGTCGTGTGCTGCGGACTTCGGTGCGGTCATCGACCGTCCCCCTCCGGTGTGTTGCGTCGTACTGAGTCGCCGTGGGCCGTCTCGGGCCGCTCGGCTGTGGTCTCCGCGCCGGTCAACGCGTTCTGTCGACGCCCGCGCTGCCAGCCGCGCTGCATCGACGCCATACGGTTGCGCACTTGTTCCGCATCGCGCTCGGGCTGCGGTGGAGCACCCGGGGCGCTCTGCCCGGGCCGGGCCGCGGGAGCGGCGGTGTTCTCTTTCAGCTGGGGTGCCAGGCTGGCCTGCCGCACCCGCCGGGGCAGGGCGTTCTGGAGGCCGCCGTCCGCGCTCGCGGCCGGGTCGGGGGCCGGGCGACGCAGCGGCCCGGGTGCCGGCGCCGGGACGAGGCCGCTGGCCCGCAGTGCGTCCGCACGGTTGTGCCCCGGCACCAGGCCGGTCGGGCGTACGGGCTCCGCCGCCGGGGCCGGGTGGGCCCGGCCGTCCTGGTCGTCGACCCGGCGTCCGTGGTCGCTGACCAGGGTCGGCGCGGACGGACGGCGGCGCGGCAGCGGGACCGGGCCGCCGGGGCGGGCCGGGGGCGCGGCGCTCTCGTCGGCGCTCTGCTGGTGCTGCTCGTACCGCTGGTGCGGCTCGTGCGGCCGGTGGACGGCGTCGGCCGGGAACCGGCGCGGGCCGCCCGACAGACCGGTACGGACGTCGTCGCGCCCGTCGGAGCGCTCGTCGACGGCGAAACCGGCCGGGGCGCCGATCTCCGACGGGTCGACGGGGGCCTCCAGTTCGACCGGTCCGTCGAGCACCGCGCGGTCGGGGACGCCCGCCGGGAGCGGGGAGAGCGCACGGGGTCCGCCGTCCCGCTCGCGGCGCCCGGAGCCGTCGCCCTGGGCCGCCTTGCGGTCGAGGCGGAAGCCGGTGCCGTTGGTGTCGGGCGCGTCGGTGAGCAGGGCCGCCGGGATGAAGACGACCGCCGTGGTGCCGCCGTACGGGGACTGCTGGAGCGATACGCGCACGTTCTGGCGCTGGGCGAGCCGGCTGACCACGAACAGGCCGAGCCGGTCGGTGTCGGAGAGCTCGAACTCGGGGGTCTCGGCGAGCCGCAGATTGGCGTCGAGGAGCGCTTCGGGGGCCATGCCGAGGCCCCGGTCGTGGATCTCCAGGGTGAAGCCGTTGGCGACCCGCTCGCCGTGCACCTGGACCGCGGTGTGCGGCGGCGAGAACACCGTGGCGTTCTCCAGGAGTTCGGCCACCAGGTGGGTCAGGTCGGCGACGGCCGGGCCGCCCACGCCGAGCCGGGGCAGCCTGCGGACCTCGATGCGCTCGTAGTCCTCGACCTCGGCGACCGCCGCCCGCACCACGTCCATCAGCTGGACCGGCTTGCGCCACTGGCGGGAGGGGGCGGCGCCGGAGAGGATCACCAGGCCCTCGGCGTGGCGGCGCATGCGGGTGGTCAGGTGGTCGAGCCGGAACAGGTCGGCGAGCTCGTCGGTGTCCTCGGTGCGGCGCTCCATGGTGTCCAGGAGCGTGAGCTGGCGGTGGAGCAGGACCTGGTTGCGGCGGGCGAGGTTGACGAAGACCTCGGCGACCCCGCGCCGCATGTCGGCCTGTTTGACGGCGGCTTCGACGGCGGCGCGCTGAAGGGTGTTGAGGGCCTGGCCGACCTGCCCGACCTCGTCCTTCTCGTAGTCGTGGCGCGGTGCCTCGGTCTCGACGTCGACCTGTTCCCCGGCGGCCAGACGGCGCATCACGCTCGGCAGGCGCACCCCGGACACCTCGTGCGCCTCCTTGCGGAGCCGGGTGAGGTCGCGGACCAGCTCACGGCCGATGCGCACGGAGAGGAAGAGCGAGAAGACCAGTGCGAGGAAGCCGAGGACACCCGCGACGCCCGCCTTGATCAGGACGTTGAAGGCGACCGGGTGGACGCGGTCGCGGTAGCGGTCGTCGGCGTCCGAGACGGCCTTGGTGAGCCGGCTGAGCATCGGGGTGGCGATCGACTGCCAGCGGGCCAGGTCGACGCGCGGGTTCTTGGTGGGGCCCGCGGTGATGATGCTCTGCTCGGCGGCGACCAGCTGTTCGGCGCCGGCGTCGTGCCACAGCCGCGCGAAGATCTCGCCCTCGCCCGCGGGCAGGTTCTCCAGGCTTATCTCGTACAGCAGGGTGCGGTTGGCCACCAGGTTGACCACCTGGCGCAGTTCGTTCCAGGTGAACTGGGGCGGGGCGACCAGCGAGGAGGCGACCAGCGCGTCCTCGCGCGCCACCATCTCGCGCGCCCGGGCCAGGCCCACCACGGCGCGGCCCTGCTTGTCCATGTCCACGTTCTCCAGCGCGTGGAGATTGGTCAGGAAGGTGTAGCAGGGGTCGATGACGGCGCTGTATGCCTCCAGCGCCTGGGCGCGGTTGACGGTCCCCCGGTCGACGGACTGGCGCAGCGCGCCGATGCCGTCGAACTCCTCGATCACGTTCTTCAGCCGCGCCTTGGCCGCCGAGCGCAGATCGCCGCGCACCTGGGAGTCGTTGGCGGCGGAACGGATCTTCTCCACGGCCGCGTCGGTGTCCCGGCGGCGGCTCTGCAGCGCGGCGAGCGCGTCCGAGGCGCGCTGGTCCGCCAGGTAGACCATCGTCTGCCGGCGCTCCTGCTGGATGACCTGGACCGTGTCCTCCATCGGGGAGCCGACCTTGTCCACGATGTACGAGACGTTCAGCAGCTCGTTGGCCTCGCGGCCGGTGATGTAGGTGGTGAATCCCCACAGGGCGGTGAGGGAGACGAGCGGCACCAGCAGCAACGCCACGATCTTCCTGCGGATGGACTTCCCGCGAAAGCGCATGGCCTCCCCCAGATCAACCGTCAACAAACGGCGCGAGCCTACTACTGCCACACAGACAACTCGAAGGCACGTCCGGACGATTTTCGGCCGCCCTCACCGGAGTTGATCACGGGTTGTCCAGCTATTCCGTGTAATGGCCCACCCGGTGTGGCCGAAGACGCCCGTCCCGGCCGCACTTCGCCCACCGGCCCAGATGGCTGGAATTATGTGTTCCAGGCAAATCCGGGGAATCTTCCGGGAGTTCCGTTCGTCCTTCTGTGCGGGGGTTGTTACGGGGATGTTCGGACCCGCGCGCGGTTGGTACGCATCCGAGGCGCCGGGGGTGGGGAGATGAGTATCCATGGGCACTGAAGGCATGAGTGCGAAGGGCGGACGGGCGGGCGTCGACGAGCCGGCGCCGCTGTGGGTGGAGGAGCCCGCGGTCCGGCCGCGACTGCCCGACCCGATCAGGACCGCCGCGGTGCGTGCGGTGCTGATCGTCGCGGTCACCCTGGTCCAGGCCGTGATCGCGTTCCTCAGCACGCTGGCCGACTCCTGGCTCGCCTTTCCGATGGTCCTGAGCAGCGTGGCGAGCACGGTGGTGGCGACCTGGGCGGTGCTCGACGTATGGGTCACCCGCCAGGTGTGGAACCAGCGCAACGGCGTGGTGTCGGTGCCGAGCAGCACCGCGCGCCAACTGCGCCGTGAGCGCCGCCGGATGCGGCGCACCACCACGGCCGCCGAGAGCGGCGGGACCGGGCGAATAGGCCGCCGCGAGCCGGGCGGCCTCTCCCGGGCGTAGGGCCCGCCTGTCCGGTGGATCGCGCCCGGGACGCGCGGGGCCTCGCGCGCGGCTCCTCATGAGTGCCCCGCAGGCGCTTTCCGCGCCCCTGACATGCCATCACGACACCTTCAAGCCAAAGGAGTTCGTATGCCATAAGCGCCCTCGTGCGCGACTGATCCGACCCTCTTGACGCTCCTGAGAGGCGTCCCCAGGATGTCTCACACCGCGCCACCGGGCAGTGCAGCGCAACAGGAGGGTGAGGCCGTGTCCCAGGAGGTCCGCACCACCCCGGCACCCGACCCCGGTCATGCGCGCGTGGTCGTCATCGGCGCCGGAATCGTGGGGTGCGCGCTCGCCGATGAGCTCACCGCGCGGGGCTGGTCGCACGTCACCGTCCTGGAGCAGGGTCCGCTGCCCGCGCCGGGCGGCTCCACCTCGCACGCACCCGGTCTGGTCTTCCAGACCAACGCGTCCAGGACGATGACCCGGTTCGCGGCGTACACGGTGGGCACCTTCCGCGAGCTCGCCGTGGCGGGCGAGCCGTGCTTCCGGCCGGTGGGCGGCCTGGAGGTCGCCACCACACCGGAGCGCTGGGCCGACCTGCACCGCAAGGTGGGGCTGGCCGCCTCCTGGGGCGTACGGGGCGAACTGCTCACGGCGCGCCAGTGCGCGGCGCTGTGGCCGCTGCTCGCCGAGGACAAAGTGCTGGGCGGCTTCCACACCCCCGACGACGGTCTCGCCGACGCGGCGGGCGCCTCACGGGCGCTGCAGGCACGCGCCGAGGCGCGGGGCGCACGGTTCCTGGCGCGGCACACCGTCACGGGCATCGAGCGGGCCGACGGCCGGGTCACGGCCGTCGTCACCGACCGGGGCACCTTCCCGGCCGATCTCGTGGTCTCGGCGGCCGGGTTCTGGGGCCCGGTCATCGGGCGGCTCGCCGGGGTGGCCGTGCCGCTGCTGCCGCTCGCCCACCAGTACGCGACCACCAGCGTGCTGCCCGCTCTCGACGCACGGTCCGCCGCCGCGCTGCCGATCCTGCGCCATCAGGACCGCGACCTGTACTTCCGTACGCACCGGGACGCGGACGGCGTCCGGCTGGGCATCGGCTCGTACGCCCATCGGCCGCTGCCGGTCGATCCGTTCACGGTGCCGGCGTACGACGACGCGCCCGTGATGCCGTCGTCGCTCGCGTTCACCCCGGACGACTTCGCGCCGAGCTGGGCGGACGCGGTGGCCCTGTTGCCGGGGCTGGACCGGGGTGCGGTGGCGGACGGCTTCAACGGGGTCTTCTCGTTCACGCCGGACGGGATGCCGCTGCTGGGCGAGTCGCCGCGGTTGCGCGGGTTCTGGCTGGCGGAGGCGGTGTGGGTGACGCACTCGGCGGGGGTCGCGCGGGCGCTCGCCCAGTGGATGACGGACGGACGGCCGGGCATCGATGTGCACGCCTGCGACATCCGGCGCTTCGAGGACGTCCAGCTCACCCCGGGCTACGTCGAGGAACGCGCGGCCCGCAGTTTCGTCGAGGTGTACGACGTCGTCCATCCGCTCCAGCCGATCCACCGCCCGCTGCGGACCAGCCCCTTCCATCCGCGCCAGCAGGAGCTCGGGGCGTACTTCCTCGAAGGCGGCGGCTGGGAGCGGCCGCACTGGTACGAGGCGAACGCGCCGCTGGTCGACGGCCTCGACATACCCGTGCGCGACGCCTGGTCGGCGCGGTACTGGTCGCCGATCGCGGCGGCGGAGGCGAAGGCGACGCGCGAGCGGGTCGCGCTGTACGACATGACGCCGCTGCGGCGCCTGGAGGTGACCGGCACCGGCGCGCTCGCCTTCCTCCAGCGGATGACCACCAACCAGCTGGACCGCAAGCCGGGTTCGGTGACGTACACGCTGCTGCTGGACGAGGCGGGCGGGATCCGCTCCGACCTGACCGTGGCGCGCCTGGCCCCGGACCGCTTCCGGATCGGCGCCAACTCCCCCGCCGACCTCGACTGGCTGCGCGAGCACGCGCCGGACTCGGTCACGGTCCGGGACATCACCTCGGGCACCTGCTGCGTCGGCGTCTGGGGCCCGCTCGCCCGGGCCCTGGTTCAGCCGCTGACCAGGGACGACTTCTCGCACACCGCCTTCGGCTACTTCCGGGCGAAGGAGAGTGTGATCGGGCACGTCCCGGTCACCGCGCTGCGCCTGAGTTACGTCGGCGAGCTCGGCTGGGAGCTCTACACCAGCGCCGACCTGGGCCTTCGCTTGTGGGACACGCTCTGGGAGGCGGGGCGGCGGCTCGATGTGATCGCGGCGGGCCGCAGCGCCTTCGAGTCGCTGCGCCTGGAGAAGGGCTATCGCGCCTGGGGCCGGGACATGACGGCCGAGCACACCCCGTACGAGGCGGGGCTCGGTTTCGCGGTGCGGCCCGGCAAGGGCGAGTTCATCGGACGGGACGCGCTGGGCGAGCCCGGCGCGGTGCGGCGCAGGCTCACCTGTCTGACCCTCGACTCCCGCTCGGCGGTGGTCCTCGGCAGCGAGCCGGTGCTGGTCGACGGCGCGCCCGCCGGATACGTCACCAGCGCCGCGTACGGCTACACGATCGGCCGGTGCGTCGCCTATGCCTGGCTGCCCGTGCTCACGCCGGGCACCCCGGTCCACATCGAGTACTTCGGCGAGAAGGTCGCGGCGACCGTCGCCGAGGAGCCGCTGTTCGACCCGCGCATGGCTCACCTCATGCGATGACCGGCGTCATGGGATGAGCCCGGCCGGTATCGACCCTCCCGGGAGGAAGCATGGCTGCGACGTACGACGTGATCGTCCTCGGCCTCGGCGGCATGGGCTCGGCCACCGCCGACCAGCTCGCCGCGCGCGGGGTGCGCGTACTGGGCCTTGAGCGGTTCGGCCCGGTCCATGCCCATGGCTCCAGCCACGGCGGTTCCCGGATCACCCGGCAGTCCTATTTCGAGGATCCCGCGTATGTCCCGCTGCTGTTGCGGGCGTACGAGTTGTACGAGCGGCTGGAGCGGGACACCGGGCGCGAGATCGCGCTGCTGTGCGGCGGGATGATGATGGGCCGCCCCGAGTGCCGTACGGTCGCCGGGGCGCTGCGCTCGGCGCGCCGCTGGGACCTGCCGCACGAGATGCTGGACGCCCGTGAGATCCGGCGCCGCTTCCCGACCATGGACCCGGGCGACGACGAGGTCGCGCTCTACGAGGCACGGGCCGGGCTGCTGCGGCCGGAGAACACGGTGGCGGCCCACCTCCAACTCGCCGCCGAGGCGGGCGCCGAGCTGCGTTTCGAGGAGCCGGTGACCCGCTGGGAGGAGCTGCCGGGCGGCCGGGGCGTACGGGTGCACACGGCCGAGAACACCTACACCGGCGGCCAGTTGGTCATCTGCCCGGGCGCCTGGGCACCCGGCCTGCTGAGCGATCTGGGGGTGCCGATCACGGTCGAGCGGCAGGTCACGTACTGGTTCGGGCCGAACGGCGGCGTCGAGCCGTTTCTGCCGGACCGGCATCCGGTCTTCATCCGGGAGGACAGCGACGGGGTGCAGGTGTACGGGTTCCCGGCCATCGACGGGCCGGACGGCGGGGTCAAGGTCGCGTTCTTCCGCGAGGGCGGTGTGCCCTGCACGCCCGAGAGCATCGACCGTACGGTCTCGGCGGCCGAGGTGGAGGCGATGGCCGCGGCGATGCGCACCGTGACGCCCTCGCTGCCGGGAACGTTCCTGCGGGCCGTGACCTGCATGTACTCCACCACTGAGGACGAGCACTTCGTCATCGCGCGGCACCCCGCGCACCCGGAGACGGTCACGGTGGCCTGCGGCTTCTCGGGCCATGGTTTCAAGTTCGTGCCCGTGGTCGGCGAGATCGCCGCCGATCTGGCGCTGGAGGGCACCACGCCTCATCCCATCGAGCTCTTCGACCCGCGCAGGTTCGGCGCCGACGCAACGACGCCCGCGGGCGCGGTGCGGCCTGAGCGGAGAGGAGCGGTGCGATGACCTCCGAGGCCACCGAGATCGGCACCAGCCTGCTGCGCACCCTGCCCGGCCGCTACTACTGCGACCCCGCCGTCTTCGCCCGCGAGCAGGAGCACGTCTTCGAGTCGCTGTGGTTCTGCGCGGTGCGCGCCGCCGAGCTGGAGCGGCCGGGAGCCTTCCGCACGGTCCGGGTGGGCCGCGAAAGCGTGCTGGTGGTGCGCACCCGCCAGGGCGCGCTGCGGGCGTTCCTCAATGTGTGCCGCCACCGGGGTGCCCGGGTGTGCGCCGAGGAGAGCGGCACGGTGCGGCGCAGCTTCCAGTGCCCGTACCACGCGTGGACGTACGACCTGGAGGGCCGCCTGGTCGCGGCGCCGAATCTGGTGCGGATGCCGGACGTGGACCGCGAGGAGCGCGGGCTGCTGCGGGTGGCGCTGCGCGAATGGCTGGGCTACGCCTGGGTGTGCCTGGCCGAGGAGCCGCCGTCGTTCGAGGACACGGTGATCGGCGCGGCCACCGAGCGCCTGGGCGACCCGGAGGCCGTGGAGCGCTACCGGACCGGTGAACTGGCGCTGGGCCGCCGGATCTCGTACGACGTGCGGGCCAACTGGAAGCTGATCGTCGAGAACTTCATGGAGTGCTACCACTGCGCGACCATCCATCCCGAACTCACCCATGTGCTGCCGGAGTTCGCGAAGGGGTTCGCCGCGCAGTACTTCGTGGGGCACGGCGCCGCCTTCGCCGACGGGGCCGAGGGCTTCACCGTCGACGGCGGCGCGGGTTTCGGGCGCCTGTCCGGCCTCGTGGACGCGCAGGACCGGCGCTACTACGCGATCACCGTGAAACCACAGGTCTTTGTGAATCTGGTGCCTGACCATGTGATCGTCCTGCGGATGTTCCCGACCGCTGTCGACCACACGGTGATCGAATGTGACTGGCTGTATGCGCCCGAGGTCGTCGCGTCCGGCGCGGACCTCTCCCGGTCCGTCGAGCTGTTCCACCGCGTCAACCTCCAGGACTTCGACGCGTGCGAGCGCACCCAGCCCGCCATGGACTCCCGGGCCTACCGGCACGGCGGCGTCCTGGTCCCCAGCGAGCACCACATCCGCGCCTTCCACGACTGGGTCCTCCAGCGCCTGGGCCCCGGGCTGCCCCGGTCCTGACCTGCCTACGTCCTGACCTGCACGGGTCCTGAGCTGCACTGTTCCTTCACTGTCGGAATCGTCACATGTCTGAAGTGTGAATCCCTGGGTAGCGGCGCAACTGTCCGTGATCGGAAGTCAAGGAGCGTCATGCCTGAACTGTTCATCGGCGGCCGGTGGAGCGCCGCCGTCGACGGGGAGACCCGCGAGATCCGCTGTCCCGCGGACGGCTCGCCGGTCGCCGTGGTCGACGAGGGTGGTCCCAAGGACGCGGCGGCCGCGGTGCTCGCCGCCCGCGAGGCCTTCGACCATGGCCCCTGGCCCCGGTCGACGGTCGCCGAGCGGGCCGCGCTGCTGCTGCGCGTCGCCGATCTCTTGGAGCGCGACGCGGTCGCACTGGCCCGCGCGGAGTCGCTGGACACCGGCAAGCGGCTGGTCGAGTCGGAGTACGACATGGCCGACATCGCCAACTGCTTCCGCCACTTCGGCCATCTGGTCGCCTCGCAGGACCCCGGCCGGGTCGTCGACACCGGCAACCCGGAGACCGACAGCCGTACGGTCGTCGAGCCGGTCGGGGTCTGTGCGCTGATCACGCCGTGGAACTACCCGCTGCTGCAGACCGCGTGGAAGGTCGCGCCCGCGATCGGCGCGGGCAACACCTTCGTGCTCAAGCCCAGCGAGCTGACCCCGCACACCGCGATCATGCTGATGCGGCTGCTCACCGAGGCCGGACTGCCGGACGGGGTGGGCAATCTCGTCCTCGGCAGCGGCCCCGAGGTCGGCGCGCCCCTCACCGAGGACGCGCGCGTGGACCTGGTGTCGTTCACCGGCGGACTGGCCACCGGGCGGCGCGTGATGGCGTCGGCGGCGGGCACCGTGAAGCGGACCGCGCTGGAGCTCGGCGGCAAGAACCCCAACATCGTCTTCGCCGACGCCGACTTCGAGGCGGCTGTCGACTATGCCCTGACCGCGGTGTTCCTGCACTCCGGGCAGGTCTGCTCGGCGGGCGCCCGGCTCCTGGTCGAGGACTCGCTGCACGACCGCTTCGTCGACGAAGTGGTGCGCCGGGCCCGCCAGATCAGACTGGGCGGCCCGTTCGACGACCACGCCCGGACCGGCCCGCTGATCTCGGCGGCCCATCTGGCCAAGGTCGAGGCGTATGTGACGGCCGGGATCACCGAGGGCGCGGTGCTGCGCTGCGGCGGCGCCCGCCCGGACGACCCGGAGCTCGCGAACGGCCACTACTACCTGCCGACCGTCCTCGACGAGTGCACGGCCGCGATGTCCGTCGTACGCGACGAGTCGTTCGGACCGGTGCTGACCGTGGAGCGTTTCCGGGACGAGACCGAGGCCCTTCGGCTGGCCAACGACACGGTGTACGGCCTGGCCGGCGCCGTGTGGACGACCGACGAGGCACGCGCGCGACGCGTCGCCGCCCGGCTGCGTGCGGGCACGGTGTGGATCAACGACTACCACCCGTACGTCCCCCAGGCCGAGTGGGGCGGGATGAAGCAGTCCGGTACGGGCCGCGAGCTCGGGCTGGCCGGGCTCGCCGAGTACCAGGAGATCAAGCACATCTGGCGCAACACCGATCCGCGCCCGCAGCGCTGGTTCGACTGACCGGACTCCGGCTGAACGGCCGCCGCCCCGGCGGCCGTTCACCTCGCTCGCCGGACCGCATCCCTGCCCTCCCCTCTACGCGACCCTGTACGAGGAGTGATCCCCCGTGACCGCTACCACACCCCCGTCCCCCTCCCCAGCCCCGGCGGGCGCCGACGCTGATGACGCCGCGCTCGCCGAACTCGGGTACAAGCCGGGCCTCAAGCGCACCCTCGGCAACTTCCACACCTTCGCCGCCGGGATCAGCTACATCTCGATCCTGACCGGCACGTTCCAGATGTTCTACTTCGGCGTCAGCCTCGGCGGACCCGCGTACTGGTGGTCCTGGCCGATGGTGTTCATCGGCCAGCTGATGGTGGCGCTCTGCTTCTGCGAGCTCGCCGCCCGCTATCCGGTCGCCGGTTCCGTCTACAACTGGGCCAAGAACCTGGGCGGTCCGCACGTCGGCTGGCTGGCCGGCTGGATGATGACGCTGGCGAGCATGGTCTCGCTGGCCGCCGTCGCCCTGGCACTCCAGCTGACGCTGCCTCAGATCTCGTCGTGGTTCCAGTTCGTGGGCGACGGCACCGGCAAGTACGACGCGGCCGCCAACGCCGTCGTGCTCGCCTGTGTGCTCATCCTCTTCACCACCCTGGTCAACGCCTTCGGCGTCAAACTGATGGCCCGTATCAACACGGCGGGCGTCTTCATCGAGCTGGTCGCCGCGGTGATCCTGGTGATCCTGCTGGCCGCGCACATCACCCGCGGCCCGAGCGCCATCGTGGAGACGCACGGCATCGGGGCCGGCCAGAACCTGGGCTACTTCGGCGCGTTCCTCACCGCCTCGCTCGCCTCCGCGTACGTCATGTACGGCTTCGACACCGCCTCCTCGCTCGGCGAGGAAGCGCTCGACCCGAGCCGCAACGCGCCGCGCGCCATCCTGCGGGCCCTGATCGCCTCGTTCGTCATCGGCGGGCTCATCCTGCTGTGCGCGCTGCTCGCGACGCCCGATCTGAACGCCCCCGAACTCTCCGTCGACGGGCTCCAGTACGTGGTCCTGAGCACCCTCGGCCACACCATGGGCCAGGCGCTGCTGTGGTGCGTGGTGATCGCGGTCGTCGTCTGCGAGCTCGCCGTGCACACCGCGGGCATCCGGCTGATGTTCGCGATGGCCCGCGACAACAACCTGCCCGGCGGCAGCCGGCTCGCCAAGATCAGCCCGCGCTTCCAGACCCCGATCGCGCCCGCCGTGGTGTGCGGGCTCGTCGCCATCGGGATCCTGCTGGTCAACATCAAGCAGCCGCAGATCTTCTCGGTGGTCACCAGCATCGCGATCATCATGATCTACGTCGCGTATCTGCTGGTCACGATGCCCATGCTGGTACGCCGGCTGCGCGGCACCTGGCAGCCCGCGCCCGGACGCTTCTCGCTCGGCCGCTTCGGGCTCCCCGTCAACATCCTCGCGGTCCTGTGGGGTCTGGGCATGACCGTCAACCTGCTGTGGCCGCGCGCCGCCGTCTACAACGCGGCGGCCCCGTACCACTGGTATCTGCGCTGGGGCGGAGTGCTGTTCGTCGGCGCCGTCACCGTGGGCGGCTTCGCCTACTACTGGTTCGTCCAGCGCCACCGCACGGGTGTGCTCGCCGACCACGCCGCCGAGCAGAAGAACACCGATCCCACCAGCACCACCGGCAACACCGCCGCCGCCACCGGCTGAACGTCACAAGGAGCAGAACACTCATGAACGAGGCCAATACGGTCAACGCCATCGAGAACACCGACGAGTTCGACTATGTGGTCGTGGGCGGCGGCACGGCGGGAAACGTTGTCGCGGCCCGGCTCAGCGAGGACCCGTCGGTGACCGTCTGCGTCCTGGAGGCCGGTCCCTCCGACGTCGGCGACGACAACGTCCTGCGCCTGGAGCGGTGGATGGGGCTCCTTGAGTCCGGCTACGACTGGGACTACCCGGTCGAGCCGCAGGAGCGCGGCAACAGCATGATGCGCCACGCGCGCGCCAAGGTGCTCGGCGGCTGCTCCTCGCACAACTCCTGCATAGCCTTCTGGGCGCCCGCCGAGGACCTGAACGGCTGGGCGCAGGCGGGCTGTACGGGCTGGGGCGCCGAGGACACCTTCCCGCTGTACCAGCGCCTGGAGAACAACGACGCGCCCGGCGAGCACCACGGCCGCAGCGGCCCGGTGAAGCTGCGCACCATCAAGGGCGAGGACCCGTGCGGCAGCGCGCTGCTCGACGCCTGTGCGCAGAACGGCATCCCCACCACGCCGTTCAACACCGGCCGTACGGTGATCCGGGGAGCCAACTGGTTCCAGATCAACTCGGACGAGAACAACATCCGCCAGTCGTCCTCGGTCGCCTATCTCCACCCGATCCTCGGCAAGCGCCCCAACCTGGTGGTACGGACCGGGATCCGGGCCAAGAAGCTGGTGATCGGCGAGGACCGGCGCTGCACCGGCGTCGAGTACCTGGACCCGGACCTGATCCACAGCCGTACCGTCTCCGCGCGCCGCGAGGTCGTCGTCAGCTGCGGCTCGATCGACACCCCCAAGCTGCTCATGCTCTCCGGGATCGGCCCGGCGGACCATCTGCGCGAGGTGGGCGTGCACCCGGTGGTGCACTCCCCGGGCGTCGGCGAGAACCTTCAGGACCACCCCGAGGGCGTGATCATGTGGGACGCGAAGCGGCCCATGCCGACCCGCTCCAACCAGTGGTGGGAGATCGGGATCTTCGCGGACACCGAGCCGGGCCTGGACCGGCCGGACCTGATGTTCCACTACGGGTCGGTGCCGTTCGACATGAACACGGCCCGGCACGGCTACCCGACCAGCGAGAACGCGTTCTGTCTGACGCCGAACGTCACGCGCGCCAAGTCGCGCGGCACGGTCCGGCTGCGCACCCGCGACTACCGCGACAAGCCGATGGTCGACCCGCGCTACTTCACCCATGAGCACGACGTACGGGTGATGACGTACGGCCTGAAGCTGGCCCGCGAGATCGCGGCGCAGCCCGCGCTGGCCGACTGGGCGGGCGCGGAGCTGGCGCCCGGCCCGGACGTCCGCACCGACGACGAGCTGTTCGAGTACATCCGCACCACGCACAACACCGTCTACCACCCGGCCTGCACGGTGAAGATGGGCGCCGACGACGACGCCATGGCGCCGCTTGACGCCCGGCTGCGCGTCAAGGGCGTACGCGGGCTGCGCGTCGCCGACGGTTCGGTGATGCCGGAGCTGGTCACCGTCAACCCGTGCATCACCACGATGATGATCGGCGAGAAGTGCGCCGACATGATCAAGGCGGACGCGAGCTGACGGGGTGAGGGGGCGCTGAGCGCGCCCCCTCACCACCTCACGCGGGCTTCTTGAACATCCTCGTCGCGGTGATCTCGCCGTGCACGGCCTCCCCGGCCGGGTCCTGCTGCGGCAGACCCGGCCGCAGGTGCTCCTCGACGCTGATGTACTTCAGCCCGGCCCGCAGGTCCGCGTCATTGCGCAACCGGATGACCAGCGGGAACTCCGCGAGCGCCGTCGTGTCGAACAGGCCCGTGGTGTAAAGGAGCTGGACGCCGAGCGCGTCCGAGACGGCCCGCTGGAGCTCCAGGAGATACGTGGCGTTGGCGCGGCCGATCGGGTTGTCGAGGAAGAGCGTGCCCGCGTGGCGGTGCTTGTCGCGGCCCCGGTCGTTGCTGCGCAGCGCGGCCATCGTGCAGTACAGCGCGATCGCGGCGGTGAGCAGCTGGCCGCCGGAGAACACGTCGCCCATCTGCCCGACGGGGACGCGCTCGGCCCGCAGCACCGCGTCGGGCTTCAGGATCTCCACCGCGATCCCGCGCGGCTCCAGCGCGGCCTGAACTCCGCGCAGCAGCAGGGACATTCCGTCCCGGCGCAGGTCGGAGTTCTTCTTCAGGGCCGCGCGCGTCGCCTCGTCGACGACCTCGCCGAGGCGTTCGGTGAGCGTGGCCTGGTCGGGCTCCTCGAAGCGGATCCGCAGGAACTCCTGGCCGGACCACTCGCCCAGACCCTCCGGCAGCTGCGAGAGCCGCTGGGCCGAGCGCAGCGTGGTCAGCGCCGACTCGACGAGCCCGCGCAGCCGGTCGACGATCGAGTCCCGGTTGCGCTCCAGCTGCGCCAGCTCGTCGGTCAGCACCCGCAGCCGGGGCGCGAACGCCGCCGCCCACGCCGCCGCGTGCTCCGGCAGCGCGGCCGCGGGAAGCTCCCGGATCTGCTGGCGGGCGGGGGTGCGCACCTGCTCGTACCGGGTGGCGTTGGCATGGCGTACGAGCACGTCCGAGGCCTCGCGCACGGCGGCCTCGGCACCCGACAGATCGGCCGCGCAGCCGCGCAGCGAGCGGCGGGCCTCGGCGGCCGACTGACGCGCCTCGGCGAGGTCGCCCGGGAACGGCTCGGGCGCCTGCTCCTCCTCGTCCTGCTGGTGGTCGCGCAGCAGATCGCGCAGCAGGGCCGCCGTCTCGTCGAAGCCGCCCGCCGCGTCCTCGGCGGCCCGGTGGGCCGCCAGGAGCTCGGCGTGCGCGGCGCGCGAGGTCTCCAACGCCTCGGTGCGCGCCGCCAGTTCGCCGGTCGCGGTGCGCAGCAGGGCCTGCGCCTGCTCGGCGTCGCCGGGCACCTGGTCCGCGGGCAGCTCGGTGTGCGCCTCGCCGTCCTCGGGGGCCAGCCGCTCGGCCTCGCCGCGCAGCCGCCCCAGCTGCTCGCTCGCCGTGGACGCGCGCGTCTCAAGCAGCTGTACGAGGGATTCGGCGCGGGCCGCCGCCGCCTGCCGGGACGGGCCGTCGGCGCCGTCCGTGCCCTCCAGGAGCTGGGCGGCGCGGGTGCGGACCTTGTTGGTGAGCCGGTCGAGCTCGGCGAGGGCCGCGCTCTCGTCGCTCTCCGCACGCGCCTGCTCGGCGCGCAGATCGGCGCCGACGCCGACCTTCTCGTAGAGCTGCGAGGCGGCCCGGTAGGCCTCGCGCAGGGCGGGCAGCGCGGCCTTGGGGGCGGCGCCGTCCGGCTCCGGCAGGTTCTCCGGCGCGCCCGCGATCTCGGCGCGCTCGGCCCGCAGCGCGCGGGCGGTGCGGTGGGCATCGTCGGCGGCGCGCTGGGCGGCGCGGCGGTCCTCGTCGGCGGCCCGCGCACGGTCGAGCAGGGTCTGCGCACGGGCCTCGGACTCGGCCGCCTCGTCCGTGAGTTCGCGCAGCTTGGCCTGCCAGCCGGCGCGCTCGCGCAGCCGGAAGGCGAGCCCGGCGAGCGCGTCGGCGGCCCGCCGCGCGCGCTGGGCCGCGTCCTGGCGCTCGTCGCGCACCCGGGCCGCGTCGGCGGCAGCCTCGTCGGCCTCCGCCCGCGCGGTACGGGCCTCGGCGAGCTCGGCGGCCGCGGCCGTGGCGGCCTCGCGCGCGGCCCGCGCGGCCGTGGCCAGCTCGGCGAGCATCCCGGGCGGGCAGTCGGCGCGCCACGACCCGATGCGCGCGGCGAGCCCCCGGTCGCCCGCCAGGCGCGCGGCGAGCGTACGGATCTCCTCGTCACGCGCGCCCGCGCGGGCGCGCAGCGCGTGGCGCTCCTCGTCGGCGGCGTGCTCGTCGTGCATGGCCGGGTTCGGCGGTACCAGGAAGACGCCGCTGTCCTCGCCCTCGCCGCCCTGGCGCGGCACCGGAGCGAGCAGCGCGGCGGCCGTGCCGACGGCGACGGCGGAGCGGGGCAGCAGCGCCGCCCCGGCCAGCACCTCGCGGGCCCGTACGTGCGAGGCGGGATCGGTGATGACCACACCGTCGACGAGCTCGGGCCGGGCCGCGAGCACCGAGGCGTGGTCGGCGGGGTCGACGGCCTGGGCGAGATAGCGCCAGCCGGGCAGCGCCGGAATGCCGTGCTCGCCCAGGTACTCGACGGTGGCGAGCACATCGGGGCCGGGCGGCAGCAGGCCGCCGTCGCCGAGCGCGCCGAGGATGCGCGCGTCGTCGGCGGCGGCGGTCCGCAGCTCGAAGAGCTGCCGCTCGGCCGAGGTGATGTTCTGGTCGAGCAGCTGCCGCAGGTCGTCGGCCTGGCGGTCCAACTCCTCGGCGGTCAGGTGGGTTTCGCGCGGGCCCGACAGGGGCGCGGCGTCGCCGCCGTGCACGGCGGCGCGGACCGCCTCGGCCGCGTACATCGTTGCCTGGCGCGGCAGCGGGACGCCCGCCACCGGGGCCGAGGGAAGGCCCAGGAGCTCGGCGAGGCGTTCGTCGGCGGCGATCGACTCGGCGGCGCGGTGCTCGGCGTCGTACGCGTTCCCGGCGGCCTCGGCCGCGTCCTCGGCGCGGGCGGCGGCCAGTTCGGCGCGGGCCTCGGCGGCGGCGCGCTCGCGCGCGTGGTCGGCGGTGGCGCGGGCGCGCTCGCGGGCCGCGTCCCAGGCCGCGACCGCCGTCTTCTCGGCGTCGCTGGCGGCCAGCGCCGCCCTGGCCGGGTCGGCGTCCGGCGCGCTGTCGTCCAGCCAGCCCGCCCGTACCGCCTCGGCCGTCTCCTGCTCGACCTCGGCCAGGCGCTGGCGCAGATGCCCGGCCTCGCTGCGGGCGCGCTGGGCCTCGGTGGCGGCGGCCGTGGCGTCGCGGTGGGCGGCTTCGCCGGCCTCCTGGAGCGCGGCGGAGCGCTCCTCCTCCTCGGCCGCGACCCGCTCGCCGTCCTCGGCGGCCGTGTGCAGCGCCCGTACGAGATCGGCCGCGGCGGTGGCCCGGGCGGCGAGCGCCGGGGCGGCGTCGCGCTCGGCCTCGCGGATCGCGACGGCCACGCGCGCGGAGCGGTCGGCGGCCGCCTTGTGCCGCAGCACCGCCTCGGCGGCCTGCCAGGCCGAGTGCAGCGTACGGGCGTCGGCCAGCTCGCGGCGCTGCGCGGTGGCGGCCTTCTCGGCCACCGCGAGCGCCAGCGAGGCGTGCCGGTAGGCCAGTTCGGAGGCGATCAGGGCGCTGCGGCCGCGCGCCTGCTCGGCCTCGGTGACGGTGTGCGCGGCGGCGGTGACCCGGCTCGCGAGATCACCGGCGCGGCCGCGCTCCTCGGCGGCGCGCGCGGAGAGGCGACGCGCCAGCGTACGGGTGCGGCGCTCGGCGGCGGCGTGGATGTCGCGGGTACGGGAGCGGGTCTCGGCGGCCTCCACGATCCGGGTCAGCAGATCCACCGAACCCGCCGTGAAGTCCCGCTCGGCGGTGAGCTCGGCGCGCCGGCCCAGCTTGTTGCCGAAGCCGCTGACCAGGTCGGCGAGGCCGTCCGTGTCCCGGGTGTCGGTGACGGCGCGCAGCAGCAGGTCGGTGAAGTCGGAGTCCTTCTTGACCGCGAAGAGGCCGGCCGCCTCGCCCTCGTCGGCGTTCATCTCGCGCTGGTAGCGGAAGAGTTCGGGATCCAGGCCCAGGTCGCCCAGGTGCTCGTTCCAGCGGTCGTGGATCTCCTCCCAGACCACGTCGAGATGCGGATACGCCTTGCCCGCCTCGGTGACCGCGTCCCGGAAGCCCTTCATGGTGCGGCGCCTGCCCTGGGCGCCGGAGGCGCCCTCGACGGGCGGGCGGACGGCGGAGGACTCGGCGACCGGCAGCGAGTCCAGGCTGAGCCCCGGGCCGGGCCGGAACGAGTACCAGGCCTCGGCGAACTTGCGCGGGTCGTTGGAGACCTGGCGCCCGCGCCACTCGCTCACCTTGCCGACCACGACCAGCTCGCCGGTGAGCGTGTGCTGCCACTCCAGGGCGACATGGCCGCAGTCGTCGGCGAGCAGGAACTTGCGCAGCACGCCGGAGCTGGCGCCGCCGAGGGTGTTGCGGTGGCCGGGCAGCATCACCGAGAAGATCAGCTTGAGCAGGACGGACTTGCCGCCGCCGTTCTCCAGGAAGAGCACGCCGGCGGGTGCGGGGCGGCGCGGCGGGCCGACCGGCTCGTCCTCGAAGAACTCCGCCTGCGTCGGCGCCGGCTGGGGCACGGGCGCGCCGACACCGCGCAGGTCCAGCACGGTGTCGGCGTAACGCGCGCCGGCCGGACCGATGGAGTAGAGGCGGACCCGGGACAGCTCGTACATGGCGGACTCTCGTAGATGTGGCGGGGGTGAGTGGGGGGTGCCGGTCAGGCGTGGAAGGGGAGCCCGGCGTCGGCGGCCAGTTCCAGGTCGTCGGCGTCGGGCGGCGGCAACAGGGTCGCGCTGCCGTCGCTGACCGCGACGACCCCCAGCTCCAGGAGCTCGGTGAGCGCGGCGCTGCCGGCCATGTCGCGGACCTGGAGCTGATAGCGCGCGGTCGTACGGTACGCGCCGCCCGCGTCGTCGCCGGTCCGCTGGAGGAAGCCGGAGTCGGTGAGGAACGCGACGGCCTTGGCGACGATGCCGGTCGTCGATCCGGCCAGGCGCCGGGCGTCCTTGGTGGCGCCGGTGGAGCTGCGCCGGGCGTAGATCCGCCAGGCGGCCTCCAGGCCGGGCGCGTCGGTCTCGGGGTCGGTGTTCTCGCCCTGCTCGGCGGCGCGCTCTTCGAGCCGACGGCAGGCCTGCCGTACGAAGGCGTCCACGCCGTTGACCGTGATCCTGCCGATGTAGCCGTCGTCGGCCAGGTCCTCCGGGCGCGGGAAGGCCATGGCGGCGACGGCGAGGTGGGCGAGGCCGTGCAGGAACCGGTCCGCCGCGTCGGTGGCGGCGCGGCGGGCGTAGTCGCCCATGCGGACGGCGAAGACGGAGTCCTCGGCGGCGGTCACGGCCATGCCGGCGCGGGGGGAGACCTCAAGCACGACGAGGCCGAGGCCGGCGGCGATGGCGTCCGCGAGGCGGGCGAACGCCGGGTCCTCGCGGTGTCTGCGCAGCAGTTCCGCGTACTCCGCGTCGCGGGCGGGGAGCAGCTTGGGCTGCAGCCCGAACGCGACGAGGCGCGCGGCGTCGGCGGCGTCCCCGGGCGTGATCCGCCGCTCGCCGGCGTCCCCGGCCACGTCGACGCCACCCTCGCCCGCTTCGGGCTCACGCTCGGCGTGCTGGTCGATCACTGGGGGTCTCCTTGGTGCGGGTGATACATGCGGTGCGGGCGGCTGCGCCTGCGGCGGGCGAGTTCCCCACCCCGCCCCGTCCCGATAGCTCTCGGCGCGCGGCCGGGGGATTCGTCTGCGGGCCGGTGGGGGCTGGTCGCGCAGTTCCCCGCGCCCCTGAAGGGGGCCCGAAGGGCCCATCCAAGGGGCGCGGGGCTGTGACATTTGCGGCTCCGCCGCGGTGGGGGTCCCCCCTGTTCGAGCGGAGTCGAGAACTTGGGGGAGCGAGCACCCCGCACGATCCGCAGGCAAGAACGGGGTTCGGGGCGAAGCCCCGGCGGGGTGCAGGGGCCGCAGGCCCCGCGAAGGGGTCCGGGGGCGGAGCCCCCGGGAAGACTTCCTCCACCCCCGGAGGGTTCGGGGAAGGGGCGGGGTGGGGGAGATTCACGCCGCCTCCCGGGCCGCCGCCATGCCCGCCGCGTCCAGCCGCGCCGTCCCCACGATCAGGTCCGCCCCGCCGAACTCCGGGTCGTCCAGCTGCGTGCCGTCGTCGACGGCGAACAGCAGCCGCTCCTCGCCCTGGCGGTACGCCGTACCGACCGGCGGGCTCGCCGCGTGCACCGCGAGCAGAGCCACGAGGTAGGGCAGGTCGGGGTCGAGACCCCGGGCCTCGGCGAGCAGACCGGACAGGCGCCGCGGCGCGTCGTGCTCCAGGTCGAGCAGTTCCATCGCCGCCGCCAGCTGCTCCTCGCTGAAGCGGCTGTCGTCGGGCGTGGCGATCAGATCGGGCTCGGGCATCTCCGCACCCAGGTGCTCCCGCTCCAGCGGCGGCGTCAGCAGTATGTCGACCAGGTCCGCGACCCGGACCGAGACCGGCGTGCGCAACCCCGTCCCGTGCGCGAAGAACGCGTCCGTCACCCGCGTCGCGGACTCGACCGGCAGCGGCAGCAGCGGGGCGACCAGCTGCCCGTACAGGTCGAGGCCCGAGCGCGCCGCCGGGCGGGCGAACGCCTGGCGGTCCTGCTCGGCACGGAACAGCGGCCCGGCTTCGAGCAGCCGCGACTGGAGCTGCGTGTGGCGCCGGATGCAGTCCTTGACGATGTCGACGAGCTCGGCGGCGCGCCGCTTGTTCTCGGGCTCCTCGGCCTCGTCCCGCGCCTTGCGGATGTTGGTGAGGATCGCGTTCTCGTGCCGGTAGCGGTCGGCGACGTGGTCGAGCGCTTCGGCGATCATGTCCGGGACCGCGTTCAGCCAGTCGACCGCGCGTACGTTGCGCCGGGTCGCCTCCAGGGTGCGGCGCAGCGTCTCCGCGTACTGCACGGTCCGGTAGCGCGCCTGCTCGGCGGCGAGCTGCGCGTCCGCCAGCCGACCACGGCTGATCAGCACTTCCAGCTTCACCTCGGCGGCGATCTGGGCGCTGGTGACATCGGTGTCGAGCGCGCCGACCAGCACGTTGACGGCTTCGTCCGTGGTGCGGAGATAGACGCTGCCCCCGTAGCCGGGGACCTCCTCGATCAGCTTGAAGTCGTAGTCGCGGCGCACATACGCGCCGTCCGACCCGAACGTCCCGTACACCGCGCGGAAGCCGCGGTCCACGCTGCCGACGTTGATCAGGTTCTCCAGGACCCAGCGGGCCACCCGCTCGTGCTCGGCGGCGGGGCGGCCGGGGGCCTGGGCCGCGACGCGCGGGATCAGCCTGGCCACTATCTGCTCGTGGTCGGCGCCCGTGTCGAAGTCCATGTTCAGCGTGACGAGGTCGATCGAGGCGAGCGCGACCTCCGCCATCGCGTACACCGAGAACTCACCCGCGAGGTTCGCCTTGCGCACGTCCAGGTCGTGCAGCGGGGCGGTGCAGGCGAGCGCGCGCAGCCTGCGCGCCAGCCCCTCGTCGGCGGCCGGGCCCGGTGCGGGGCGCGGCCCCGCGCTGAGCTGGGGCGGAACGGGTTCCGTCGAGGCAGGCGAAGTCACGCTGCACAGATTAGGTCCTCGCACTGACAACGGTCGAAACGGCGCAGATACGACCGCCCGGCGGCACCTGCCACCGCCGACCCGGGGCCCTTCCCACCGCCTGACCGACGGTCCGTACGGCGCCTGCCCGGCGGCCTCCCCCGCCACCTATCCGGCCGCCCCTCCCACCGCCTCGTCCCCGTCCGTCACCAGCCGCGCGTACGCCCGTACCAACTGCGTGCGGGAGTCGTCGAGATAGTCGGCGAGCAGCCGGACCGCACCCGTCCGCTCCCCCGCCCGCAGTGCTTCCAGAATCTCCCGGTTGCGTACGAGATAGGGCTGATGGAGCCGTTTCGGGTCGTCCACCACATGGAAGGCGAGCCGCAGTTCGGCGAGGACGCCGCGCATCAGCTCGTCCGTGCGCGCGCTGCCCGCGAGGCCCACCAGCTCGCGGTGGAAGTGGATGTTGGCGGTGGAGACGCCCTTCCAGTCGTGCCGCCGGGCCGCCCGCTCCCCGCTCGCCACCGCCGCCTCCAGCGCGTCGAGCGCGTACGGCGGCCGGCCGAGGCCCTGTACGACCGCGCACTCGACCAGCCGTCTGGTCCGGTAGATGTCCTCGACGTCGTCGACGGCCAGCATCCGTACGAACACCCCGCGGTTGAGCTCATGGACGAGCAGCCGCTCATGGGTGAGCAGCCGGAACGCCTCGCGCAGGGTGTTGCGCGAGACGCCGAGCGCCTTGCCGATGGCGTCCTCCGCGAGGCGTTCGCCCGGCGGGAAGTAGCCCTCGGCGATACGGCTGCGCAGGATGTCCGCGACCCGCTCGGCCGTACTGGTGCGGCCGAGCAGCGGGCGGTCCGCCGCCAGCCCGCCGACCTCGGAGTCCGTCGTTGCCACGGCACCTCACTCCCTCGCCGGCCGCTCCCGCCGACACGCGGCCCCCATCGTAGAAGGCGGGCCCGGAAGGCAGAACGTCTCGACATGAGTCTTGTCGGATTGTTCAACGATCCTCTAGCTTGGGCGTCACCGCACAGCTCCCCTCCACAGCACCCACCCGCTCTCGACCGCACCCTCCCCCTCTCCTGCGAGGTGCAGATGAGCACGACCCAGGCACAGCCGAAACAGGGTGAACTCCCCGACAGCACCGGCCCGTTCGGATGGCTGCGGGCGCTCGGTCCGCGCGGCCGGCGCGCCTTCGGCGGCGCGTTCGGCGGCTACGCCCTCGACTCCTACGACTACTTCACGCTGCCGCTGAGCATGGTGGCGATCGGCGCGTACTTCGGCCTCGACCACGGCCAGACCGGACTGCTCACCACGGTGACGCTGGTGGTCTCGGCGGTGGGCGGCGCGCTGGCCGGCATCCTCGCCGACCGGATCGGCCGGGTGAAGGCCCTGATGATCACGGTGATCACCTACGCGGTGTTCACCGTCGCCTGCGGCTTCGCGCCCACGTACGAGACGTTGATGGTCTTCCGCGCCCTCCAGGGCTTCGGCTTCGGCGGCGAGTGGGCGGTGGGCGCGATCCTGGTCGCCGAGTACGCCTCGGCCAAGGAGCGCGGCCGTACCCTCGGCGCCGTGCAGAGCGCGTGGGCGGCGGGCTGGGCGCTCGCGGTCATCGTCTACACACTGGTCTTCCACTACCTGGACGCGGACACCGCCTGGCGCGTGATGTTCTGGACGGGCGCGCTGCCCGCCCTGCTGGTGATCTACATCCGGCGCAGCGTCAGCGACGCCCCGGAGGCCGCCGAGCGCCGGGCCGCCAGCACCGAACGCGGCTCCTTCACCGCCATCTTCAAGAAGGACCTGCTGCGCACCACGCTCTTCGCGACGCTGCTCTCCACCGGCGTCCAGGGCGGCTACTACACGCTGGCCACCTGGGTGCCGACGTATCTCAAGAGCGACCGGGGGCTCACGGTCGTCGGCACCGGCGGCTATCTGTCGTTCCTGATCTCCGGGGCCTTCCTCGGCTATCTCACCGGCGGTGTGCTCTCCGACCGGCTCGGCCGCAAGCGCAACATCCAGCTCTTCGCCGTGCTCTCGGCGATCTGCATCCTCGTCTACACGCACATCCCGTCCGGGGCGAACACCCTCCTCCTGGTCCTCGGCTTCCCGCTCGGCTTCTGCATGTCCGCGATCTTCAGCGGCTTCGGCTCGTTCCTGAGCGAGCTCTACCCGACGGCGGTACGCGGCACCGGCCAGGGCTTCACGTACAACAGCGGCCGCGCGGTGGGCGCGTTCCTGCCCACCTTCGTGGGCTACCTCTCTGACAGCTGGGGCGTGGGCGGCGCGCTGGCCTTCGGCGCGATCGGCTACGCGATCGCCGTGGTGGCCCTGTTCGGACTGCCCGAGACGCGTGGACTGGAGCTGACATGACCGCAGCCGAGCCTTTGACGCCCCCTGCCGTACCCGTCGGCCACGCGCGCGTGGAGGCCGCCGACGCCCCCGACCCCGCCACCGTCACCCCGCGCGAGGCGCGCGCCTACTTCCGTACGGGACTCGGCGGCCCGACCGCGGGCTGGGCGCCGGGCCACGCCCAGGCGAACCTGATCGCGGTACCGGCCGACTGGGCCGAGGACGTGCGGCTGTTCTGCGCCCGCAACCCGCAGCCCTGCCCGGTCCTCGACGTCGTCGAGGCGGGCGGCTGGACGACACCGCTCGCCGAGGGCGCCGACCTCCGTACCGACCTGCCGCGCTATCGCGTGTGGGAGGACGGCGAGCTGGTCGCCGAGCCCACCGACACGCGCGCCCACTGGCGGGACGACCTGGTCGCCTTTCTCATCGGGTGCAGCTTCACCTTCGAGTCCCAACTCGCCGCCGAGGGCGTGCCGCTGCGCCATGTCGAGCAGGGGAGCAACGTCTCGATGTACGTCACCAACCGCCCCTGCCGACCCGCCGGGCGGCTCAGCGGGCCCCTGGTGGTCTCGATGCGGCCCGTTCCCGCGCGGCTCGTGGACACGGCCCGCCGGATCAGCCGGGCGATGCCCGCGGTGCACGGCGCACCCGTGCACGCCGGGGATCCGGCGGCGCTGGGCATCGCGGATCTGTCCCGGCCGGACTTCGGCGACCCGGTACGGCCCGAGCCCGGGGACGTGCCGGTGTTCTGGGCGTGCGGGGTGACCCCGCAGGCCGCCGTGATGGCCTCCCGGCCGCCGTTCGCGCTCACCCACGCGCCGGGCCGGATGTTCCTGACCGACGTCCCGGACAGCCGCTACCGCACCGCCGTCTGAACACCCCCGTACCGCCCGACCGTTCGAACAGGAGACACCCGCGACCATGACCTCGGCGCCGATCGATCTCAACGCCGACCTCGGTGAAGGCTTCGGCCGGTGGCGGCTGACCGATGACGAGCAGCTGCTGTCCGTCGTCACCAGCGCCAATGTGGCCTGCGGCTTCCACGCGGGCGACGCGGTCACCATGCGGCGCGTCTGCGCCCTCGCCGCCGAACGCGGGGTGCGGATCGGCGCCCAGGTCTCGTACCGCGACCTGGCCGGGTTCGGGCGGCGGGCCATGGATGTGCCGCCCGACGAGCTGGCCGCCGAAGTCGCCTATCAGATCGGCGCGTTGGAGGTCTTCGCGCGGGCGGCCGGCAGCCGGGTGGCGTACGTGAAGCCGCACGGCGCGCTCTACAACCGTGTCGTCCACGACGAGGAGCAGGCGGCGGCCGTCGTCGAGGGGGTGCGGCTGGCGGGCGGGAAGCTGCCCGTCCTCGGGCTCCCGGGCTCCCGGCTGCTCGAACTGGCCGACAGTGCCCGGCTTCCCGTCGTCGGCGAGGCGTTCGCGGACCGGGCGTACACCGCGCGCGGCACGCTGGTGCCGCGCGGGGACGAGGGCGCGGTCGTCAGCGACCCGGACGCGGTGGTCGAGCGGTCCCTCGCCATGGCCCGGTCCGGGACGGTCCTGGCCCGGACCGGCGAAACGGTCGCGGTACGCGCGCGTTCGCTCTGCCTGCACGGTGACACCCCGGGCGCGGTCGGCCTGGCGCGGCGGGTGCGCGAGCGTCTTGAGGGCGTCGGTGTCCGCGTGGAGGCGTTCGCATGAGGGCGGCACCACGGCTGCGGACGCTGCCGGTCGGCGACCGCGCGCTGCTCGTCGAACTCGACAGCGGCGAGGAGGCGCAGGCGTTCCACGCCGAACTGCTGCGCCGCCGCGCCGCCGGAACGCTGCCGCCCGTACGGGAGATCGTCCCGGCGGCCCGTACGGTCCTGCTCGACGGCCTGGACGACCCCGCGCGCCTCGCGGCCGTGCTGCCCGGCTGGGAGATCCCGCCGCCGCGCGCGGACGTCGGCGCGGCCGTGCGGATCCCGGTCCGCTACGACGGCCCCGATCTGGCCGAGGTCGCGGCCCTGTGGGACGTCTCGCCGGAGGCGGCCGTACGGATCCACAGCGCGGCCGAGTTCCGGGTGGCCTTCTGCGGGTTCGCGCCCGGCTTCGGCTATCTGACGGGGCTCGCGGAGCGGTACGCGGTGCCGCGCCGGGCCACCCCGCGCACCGCCGTCCCGGCCGGCTCGGTGGCGCTCGCGGGCCCGTACACCGGTGTCTATCCGCGCTCGTCCCCCGGCGGCTGGCAGCTCGTGGGCAGCACCGACGCCGTGCTGTGGGATCCGGCCGCGGAGCCCGCCGCGCTCCTTTCGCCCGGCACCCGGGTGCGCTTCGTAGCGCTGGAGCGGCCGTGACGGACCGGGCGCTGTGTGTCGTACGGGCCGGGGCGCTCACCTGTGTCCAGGACGAGGGGCGGCACGGGTTCGCGCACCTCGGCGTGCCACGGTCGGGGGCGCTCGACCTGCCCGCGAGCCGCCTCGCCAACCGGTTGGCCCACAACCAGCCGGGCGCCGCCGTCCTGGAGACCACCCTCAACGGCTGTGCGGTGCGCCCGCGGTGCGCCGTGACGGTCGCGGTGACGGGGGCGCCCTGCCCGGTCACCGTCGACGGGCGGCCGGTGCCGTGGGGCGCGGCCGTGCGGGTACCGGCGGGGGCCGTGCTCAATGTGGGCGCGGCGGTTCGCGGCGTGCGCTCCTATGTGGCGTTCGGCGGCGGGATCGAGGTCGAGCCGGTGCTCGGCAGCCGCTCCACCGATCTGCTCTCGGGGCTCGGCCCGGCGCCGCTCGGGGATGGCCACGTACTGCCGCTGGGCCGCCTTGTCGGCCGCTACGCGCGCGTGGACGCCGCGCCCGCCCCCGGGCCGCCGTCCGAACTGGTGCTGCGGACCCTGCCCGGGCCACGCCTCGACTGGTTCACGCCGGACGCCCTCGCCACCCTCGCCACCGGCCGCTACCGCGTCTCGTCGGCGAGCAACCGCATCGGCCTGCGCACCGAGGGACCGGCGCTGCGACGTGCGGTCCACGGCGAGCTGCCCAGCGAGGGCATGGTGTGGGGCGCGGTGCAGGTGCCGCCGGACGGACGGCCGGTGGTGTTCCTGGCCGACCATCCGACGACCGGCGGCTATCCGGTGGTGGGCGTGGTGGCCGAGCCGGATCTCGCCGCCGCCGCGCAGGCCGCGCCGGGCACGCCGGTGCGGTTCGTTCCGGTACGGGGGCGCCTCGCATCCGTACGGAAGGAGCCCGCTCAGGCTCCGTAGCCGCCGCCTCCGGGGGTGCGGACGACCAGGACGTCGTCGGGGCCGACCTCCACCGTGTCCACCCCGCCCAGCTCCTCGGTGCGGCCGTCCGCGCGCTCCACCAGGTTGGCGCCGCACTCCCCCGGCCCGCCACCCGCCATGCCGTACGGCGCGACCCGGCGGTGTCCGGTCAGCAGGGCGACCGTCATCGGCTCCAGGAAGCGGATCCTGCGCTCCACGCCGCGGCCGCCCGTCCACCGGCCCCGCCCGCCACTGCCCTCGCGTACGCAGAAGGCGTCGACGCGGACCGGGTAGCGCCATTCGAGCACTTCGGGGTCGGTGAGGCGCGAGTTGGTCATATGGGTCTGCACGGCGTCCGCGCCGTCGAATCCGTCGCCCGCGCCCGAGCCGCTGGCCACCGTCTCGTAGTACTGCACCCGGTCGTTGCCGAAGGTGACGTTGTTCATCGTGCCCGAGCCCTCGGCCTGGATCCCGAGCGCCGCGTACAGCGCGCCCGTGACGGCCTGCGAGGTCTCCACGTTCCCGGCGACGGTCGCCGCCGGGTGGACGGGCGCCAGCATCGAGCCCTCGGGCACCCGCACGTCCAGCGGCTTCAGACAGCCGCTGTTGAGCGGGATGTCGTCGTCGACCAGCGTCCTGAAGACGTACAGGACCGCCGCCGTCACCACCGACTTGGGCGCGTTGAAGTTGCCGCTCTGTTGGGGCGAGGTGCCGTCGAAGTCCAGTACGGCGCTCCGGCTCTCGCGGTCCACGGTGACCGCGACCTTGATGACCGCGCCGCTGTCCGTCTCGTAGGCGTACGACCCGTCCGCGAGATCGGCGACGATCCGCCGCACGGACTCCTCGGCGTTGCGCTGCACATGGCCCATGTACGCGCGGACGACGTCGAGCCCGAACTCGTCCGTCATGCGGCGCAGTTCGGCGATCCCCTTCTCGTTGGCGGCGATCTGGGCGCGCAGGTCGGCGAGGTTGGTGTCGGGGTCGCGCGAGGGGTGGGCGGCGCCGGTCAGCAGCTCCCGGGTCTCGGCCTCGCGCAGCCGTCCGTCCCGCACGAGCAGCCAGTTGTCGAAGAGCACGCCCTCCTCGTCGACGGTACGGCTGAAGGCGGGCATGGAGCCGGGGGTGATGCCGCCGATCTCGGCGTGGTGGCCGCGCGAGGCGACCAGGAACCGCAGCTCCTCACCCTCGAAGACCGGGGTCACCACGGTGACGTCGGGCAGATGGGTGCCGCCGTGGTACGGGTCGTTGATCGCGTACACGTCACCGGGCCGCATGGCGCCCTCGTTGCGGCGCAGCACCTCCTTGATGGAGTCGCCCATCGAGCCCAGGTGGACCGGGATGTGCGGGGCGTTGGCGATCAGATTGCCGTCCGCGTCGAAGAGCGCGCAGGAGAAGTCGAGGCGTTCCTTGATGTTGACGGAGTGGGCGGTGTTCTCCAGGCGTACGCCCATCTGCTCGGCGATCGCCATGAAGAGGTTGTTGAAGACCTCCAGCATCACCGGGTCGACGTCCGTGCCGACGGCGGTGCGTCCCGGGCGCGGGCGCACCCGGGTGAGCAGCAGATGGCCGAACTCCCCGACAGTGGCCCGCCAGCCGTCGTCCACCACGGTGGTGGCGTCGGCCTCGGCGAGGATCGCGGGCCCGTCCACGGCGTCGCCGGGCCGCAGGTCCGCGCGCCGGTGCAGCGGCGTCGGGCGCCATTGGCCCGAGACGAACATGTCGATGTGCGCGGGCGGCCCGGCGGCGCCCTCGCGCGCGTAGACGTCGGCTTCGTGGGCGCCGTGCGGCCCGGCGGCGCCGACGGCCTCCACCGACACCGCCTCGACGACCAGCGGCTTGTCCATGGTGAAGGCGTATCGCGCGCGGTGCTCGCGCTCGAACGCCGCCTTCATGGCGGGCGCCTCGGCCAGGGCGACCGGCAGGCTCGCGTCCGTCCCGGCGTAGCGCAGCAGTACGCGCGCGTGGGTGGTGATCGCGTCGTCGGGGACGCTGTCGGCGCGCAGCTCGGCCCGGGTGCGCGCGGCCAGTTCGGCGCAGAGCTCGCGGACGCGCCCGGCGGCCGCCTCGTCCAGCGGCGCCTCCACGGACTGCTCGCGCATCGCCGTGGCGTCGGCGAGCCCGATGCCGTACGCGGACAGGACTCCGGCGAGCGGCGGTACGAGGACGGTGTCGATGGCGAGCGCGTCGGCGACCGCGCACGCGTGCTGGCCGCCCGCGCCGCCGAAACTGGTGAGCGCGTACCGGGTGACGTCGTGGCCGCGCTGCACGGAGATCTTCTTGACCGCGTTCGCCATGTTCAGGACCGCGATCTCCAGGAATCCGGCGGCGACCTCCTCCGGGGTGCGGCCGCCTCCGATCTCCTCGGCGAGCGCGCCGAACCGTTCCCGCACGACCTCCGCGTCCAGCGGCTGATCCCCGGCCGGGCCGAACACCGCCGGGAAATGGGCGGGTTGGACGCGGCCGAGCATCACATTGGCGTCGGTCACGGTGAGCGGGCCGCCGCGCCGGTAGCAGGCGGGGCCCGGCACCGCGCCCGCCGAGTCGGGGCCGACCCGCAGACGCTGGCCGTCGAAGTGGAGCACCGAGCCGCCGCCGGCCGCGACGGTGTGGATGTTCATCATCGGGGCGCGCATCCGCACCCCGGCGACCTGGGTGCCGAAGTCGCGCTCGAACTCGCCCGCGTAGTGCGAGACATCGGTGGAGGTGCCGCCCATGTCGAAGCCGATCACGCGCGCGTGGCCGGCCTGCCCGGAGGTGCGCGCCATGCCGACCACGCCTCCGGCGGGGCCGGAGAGCACGGCGTCCTTGCCCCGGAAGTGCGCGGCCTCCCGCAGCCCGCCGTTGGACTGCATGAACATCAGCCGTACGCCGTCGAGTTCCTTTGCCACCTCGTCGACATAGCGACGCAGGATCGGCGAGAGATAGGCGTCGACCACGGTGGTGTCGCCGCGCGGCACCAGCTTGATCAGCGGGCTCACCTCGTGCGAGCAGCTGACCTGGGTGAAGCCGAGCGCCCGCGCGGCCTCGGCGACGGCCTCCTCGTGGGCGGGGTGGCGGTAGCCGTGCATCAGGACGACGGCGGCGCTGCGGAAACCCTCCGCGTGGGCGGCGCGCAGCCGTTCGGTGACGTCCGCGAGGTCGAGC
This sequence comes from Streptomyces sp. NPDC048696, assembly GCF_043198895.1. NCBI lineage: Bacteria > Bacillati > Actinomycetota > Actinomycetes > Kitasatosporales > Streptomycetaceae > Streptomyces > Streptomyces sp. NPDC048696. The sequence goes on from NZ_JBICVJ010000029.1 coordinate 47,717, forward strand.
GGGCGCACGGTCCGCCCCCGCGCGTCCACCCGCTCGGCCACCTCGACGACCCGCTCGTACACCGCCTCCGGCAGCACGATGTGCCGCTCGAACAGGCGCGGGCGGTTCTGGTACGCGATCCGCAGGGCGTCCCGGAAGCCCTCGGTGACGACCAGGACGGTCGGCTCGCCGCGCCGCTCCAGCAGGGCGTTGGTGGCGACGGTGGTGCCCATCTTGACCACCGAGATCCGGTCGGCGGGGACGGGGTCGTCGGGGCCGAGCCCGAGCAGGAGCCTGATCCCGGCGACGGCCGCGTCCCGGTGGCGCTCCGGGTCGTGGGAGAGGAGCTTGCGGCTGACCAGGCGCCCGTCGGGCCGTCTGCCCACCACGTCGGTGAAGGTGCCGCCACGGTCGATCCAGAACTCCCAGCGCCCTGTCATCCCCCCATTCTGGCAAGGCGGGCGGCTCCCGGGGGCTCTGGCGCGCGGTCGTGGGGAGCGCACGCGACCGCGGCGAGGGCCGCGGACAACGCTTCGGCGGCGCGCAGGTCGAGGTGTGCGCCGGTGCCGCGTGCGGCGTGCCGCAGCTCGGCCCCGGCCAGGCCCAGGAGTTCGGGCAGCAGATCCGTGGAGCGCCGCGCCAGCCAGGCCGTCCCGGCCGTCGCCAGCCAGAGCAGCGAGGCGGACGTGCCGGGCGGCGGGCGGTCCGGCTCGGCCGAGGGCGGCCCGCCGGGCGCGACGCCGCGCTCGGCGAGCAGGGTGTGGCAGCGGACCGCGATCAGCCGGTGGCCGCGCTCGCCCGGGTGCAGCCGGTCCGCGCTCCACAGCGTGCGGTCGGCGACCCAGGCGCGCTCGGCCAGATGCAGATGCGCGGCCCCGTACCGCGCGGAGAGCGCGTGCACGACCGCGTTGACGGCGCGCTGGCGCCGGGCCAGCGGGCGGGCGAGCGGCCCGGGCAGGGCGAGCATCGCGCCCGGGTCGGGCAGACAGGCCGTGAGCAGCACCGCACCTTGCTCGGCGAGGTCGCCGTACACCGTGTCGAGGCGGGCGGCGATCCGGTGGATGTCGAAGGACCGCCGCAGGGTGTCGTTGACGCCGACCACCACGGACGCCAGATCGGGCGCGAACTCCCGCGCGCGTGGCGCCTGTTCGGCCGCCACGTCCCGGGTGAGCGCCCCGCTGACGGCGAAGTTCCGGAACTCGCACCCCGGCCCGTCCCCGGCGAGCAGCGCGGCCCACCCGCGCCACCCACCGGGCACGGGGTCGCCGACACCCTCGGTCAGCGAGTCCCCGAGCGCCGCGAACCGCAGCGGGCGGGCGGGGCGGACGGCGGACACGGCGACGAGCGGCTGGGCCGCCGCGGGCACGGCATTCATGCCGCCACACCCGGCGGCCGAACCACAACAGCCCGCTCCGCAGAGCGCGCCGCATCCGGCCGCACAAGCGTCTGCTGCACCGGCGCCCGTTCCACGCCCCGCGCCTCCACCCCCGCGTCATGCGCCCCCAGGAACGCCGCCACCGACGCCTCCCACCCGAAGAGTTCGGCACGCGCGCGTGCCGCCGCCCGGCGGGCGCCCTCCGGACGGGCCAGCAGCTCCAGGACGGCCTCGGCGAACGCCGCCCCGCTGTCGGCCGCGGCCACGCCCGCCGCCCCCACCACCTCGGGCAGCGCCGAGGACCGGCTGCACACCACCGGCGTCCCGCCCGCCAGCGCCTCAAGGGCGGCCAGGCCGAACGTTTCAGCAGGTCCGGGCGCCAGGCACACATCGGCCGCCGACTGGAGATCGGCGAGCCGCGCCCGGTCGCGTACATGACCAAGGAACTCGACCGGCAGCCCCTCGGCCCGCGCCCGCCGCTCCAGTCCGCCCGCCAGCGGCCCGTCCCCGGCCACCACCAGCGCCGCCCGCACGCCCCGGCCACGCAGCTCGGCGAGCGCGTCCAGGGCCGTACCGGGCCGCTTCTCGACCGAGAGGCGGGAGCAGAGCACCAGCAGGACACGCTCGTCGCGCGCGTAGCGCTCGCGCAGCGCGAGCGAGCGCCGCCCGGGCCGGCAGCGCACCAGATCGACGCCGAGCGGCGCCCGCACCACATTGCCCGCCCCGATCCGCACGAACTCGCGCCCGGCCCACTCGGTGGTGCACACGATGCGTGCGTACGCCCAGGCGGAGCGCCTGTTGAGCCGGTCGGCGGCGCCGCGCGCGACGGCCCGCGAGACGCCCCACGTCCGCAGCACGCCCTCCGCCGTCTCGTGCGAGACCATCACCGACGGCACCCGCGCCCGCCGCGCCCACTCCCCGGTCCAGCGCAGCGTCGTACGGTCCGACACCTCGATCCGGTCGGGCGCCAGCGCCTCCAGGACGCGCCGCACCCGGCGTCGGTCGGCGAGCACCCGGTAGCCGCCGGTGCCGGGCAGCACCACGCCCGGCAGGGTGATCACCCGTCCCTGTTCGGTGAGTTCGTCGCGCGCGTCGGCGCCGGGCACGATCAGCACCGGTTCATGACCGGCGGCGAGATAGCCCCGGCCGAGCTCGTGCAGCGCCGTGCGCAGCCCGCCCGACGCGGGCGTCACGAAGTTCGCCAGGCGCACGATCCGCAGCCCGCTCATGCCGCCACCGCCGTACGGTCGCCCAGCACATCGGCGTAGTGGCCGAGCAGTTGGTCGCCGACGGCCGCCCAGGTGCGGTCCGCCACCGCCGCCCGCCCGGCCCGTCCGTACGCGCCGCGCACCTCGGGATCCGCCAGCCGCAGCACGGCCTCGCGGACCGCGTCCGCGTCGCGCGGCGCGACGAGCAGCCCGGTGCGCCCGTGCGCCACCAGATCGAGCGGCCCGCCGGCCGCCGGGGCGATCACCGCGACCCCGCTCGCCATGGCCTCCTGCACGGTCTGGCAGAACGTCTCGTACGGGCCGGTGTGCGCGAAGACGTCCAGCGAGGCGAAGACGCGGGCGAGTTCGTCGCCGGTGCGCCGGCCCAGGAACAGCGCCCCGGGCAGGGCGCCGCGCAGCGCGGCCGCGCTCGGCCCGTCGCCGGTGACGACCACCCGCACCCCGGGCAGCCGGCAGACCCCGGCCAGCAGTTCGACGTGCTTCTCGGCCGCGAGCCGGCCCACGTAACCGACGATCAGCTCGCCGCCGGGCGCCAGTTCGCGGCGCAGCGCCTCGTCGCGCAGCTCTGGCCGGAACCTTTCGGTGTCGACGCCGCGCGGCCACAGCCGCACTCGCTCCACGCCGTGCTCCGCCAGGTCGCGGGCGGCCGCGGTGGAGGGGGCGAGGGTGCGGTGGGCGGCGCCGTGGACGGCCCGCAGCCGCCGCCAGGCGGTGTTCTCGCCGGTGCCCATGTACGTACGGGCATAGCCGGCCAGGTCGGTCTGGTAGACGGCGACGGCGGGCACCCCGAGCCGGCCGGCCGCCGCCATGCCGCGCACCCCGAGCACGAAGGGGCTCGCCAGATGGACGAGTTCGGCCCGGTGCGCGGCGATCGCGGCCGCCACCCGACGGCTCGGCAGAGCCACTCTGACCTGCGGATATCCGGGCAGCGGCAGGGAGGGGACACGGATCACGGGACAGGGGGCGGCGCTGTCGTCCCCGGCCGCGACGGCCGGGGCTATGACGAGCGGTTCATGACCGCGGGCGGCGAGGTGCCGGGCGGTCTGCAGGGCGCAGTGGGCGACGCCGTTGACATCGGGCGGGAAGGATTCGGTGACGATGACGACACGCATACCCGTGTTCTCGTCGGCGCCGGGGTGGCCCCGCCGTCTTCGATCTTTCCGCCCGGGGAACGTCCCATGAGCGTTTCGGACAGCGTGTCTTTCAGACAGCCGGCATGTCCGGACCCATCCGGTTGTGGATCGCGTCCTGTACCTCGGCCTCCTCGGCCGGGTCGTCCGCCAGCCGTCGCAGCCGCTCCGCCACGCGCGCGTCCACGAGCTCGGCGTGCTGGGCGGCCACTTCCCTGGTGGTCTCCTCGCAGTCCCACAGGCACTCGACGGCGAAGCCGGTGGCGAAGGAGGGGTCGGTGGCGGCGAGCGCGCGGGCGGTGCGGCCGCGCAGCTGGGAGGAGGCCGTCTCCCGGTAGACGTGCCGCAGTACGGGTGCGGCGCAGCTGATGCCCAGGCGCTCGGCGCCGTCGACGAGGGGGCGCAGCAGGGGCGCGTCCGGCCCTTCGGAGCGCACGCACTCCCGCAGCGCGCCGAGCACCAGCTGGGCGTCGTCGGCCTCGCCCCGGCAGGCCAGCACACCGGCGGCGGCGGCGCCGAGCGCGTCGGGCCGGTGCACCCAGCCGCGCGCCCGGTCGACGGCCTCGGGCCCGCACATCCGCTGGAAGGCCTGGACGGCGGCCTCGGCGACGGTCGGTGAACCGGTGCTCACGGCGGCCTCGACCAGATCCAGGACGGCCGGGTCACGCGACTCGGCGAGGTAGTGCAGGGCGGCGCAGCGGGCGCCGTCGGAGCCTGCGGCGGCCGCCTCGACGATCGCCGCGCGGTCGTCGGGTCCGGCCACCGCGCCCAGGCAGCGGGCGGCGGGAAGCGACAGGTCGGCGCCGCGCTCCCGGCCCTCCTCGGCCCAGTGCAGGACCGCCGCGACGCTCCAGCCGGGGCGGGGCCCGGACGGCCGCATCTGGCGCTGCCATCGGTCGAAGGACCCGGCTTCCTGGGCGGCGCGCACGCGCGCGCCCACCGCGTCCCGGGTGTCCTCGGCCCACAGCCGCCAGGGCCGGGGCTCGAAGGCGTCGCGGACGGTGGCGGCGAGTTCGGCGTCGCCCTCGGGGGTGCCGGGGAACCGGGCGAGGACGGAGTCGGCGAGGGCGCGCAGCCCGGCGTCGTCGTCCCGCAGCGCGAGCTCGTCCAGGGCCCAGCCCCAGTTGGCGCCGTGCACGGCGTAGCGGCGCAGCAGCAGGAGGGCGTCGTCCCTGCCGTAGGAGGCGAGGTGGCCGAGGACCGCGAGCGCGAGCCCGGTGCGGTGCTCGTCGGCGTCCAGGACGTCCCCGGCGCCGAACAGATGGGCCTCGATCTCGTCGAGTCCGCCGTCGAGATCCAGGTAGAGGCGCGCGTAGTACAGGGAGCGGTTCTCCACCTGCCAGTCGTGGCGGGGGTCGCTCAGTACACAGTGGTTCAGGGCCGCCAGGGCTTCTGGGCGGGGGGCGGCGAGCGCGTGCAGGGTGCCGTCGCCGCGGCCCCTCTGCAGCAGGCCGAGCAGCGTACCGCTCGGCGCTATGACTGGATCAAACATGGAAATAGCCTCACATCAAGCTGTCGACGCAACCGGGATTCGTGCCGTGCCCTAGTAGGCCGCGCGCCAACATGTTCGGCCGTCCGTCGTCTTCCGCTTGTTGTGAGCCATCTTCCTGCCTCTCTTCGTGTCCCCCGATGTAAGGACCCTGCCCCTGGTGAAGGGGCTCGTCGTCATGATGACCCAGGCATTTCGCCACCGCGACCACATTTACGAGCCCCTCTCACCAGGTACGCAGGGGGCACCCGGCGCAAACCTCAGCGTTCGCCGAAGAGTGCGAGCAGTTCCGTCTTGCCGAACATGCGTGCGGTGTCCAGTGCGGACGGCGTCCCGGCGGAAGGATCGGCTCCGCCTGCCAGCAGCGCCTCGATCACCGCCTGCTCGCCCTTGAAGACCGCACCCGCGAGCGGGGTCTGGCCGCGGTCGTTGGGGCGGTCGGCCTCGGCGCCGCGCGCGAGGAGCGCGGACACCGTCTCCGCGTGCCCGTGGTAGGCGGCGAGCATGACGAGCGTGTCGCCCTTCTCATTGGTGAGGTCGGGCGAGACCCCGGCGTCGACGTACGCGGCGAGCGCCTCGCTGTCGCCCCGGCGCGCCAGATCGAAGATCTTGGTCGCCAGCTCGACCACCTCGGGATCGAGGGCATCGCTCATCGGACGGACCGCCTTTCACACCGCTGCGGCGCCGCTCGCGACGCCGGTGACCTGGCCCGTACGGCACCGGCGCCGTACGAGTGAATCGACAGGGTACTGCCCGTCGGGCGACATGAGGCGGCCCGCCCGGGGGCAGAGCTCACGGCGGGTGACGGCGGCCCGTCCGGCGGCCGCACAGTGTCCCGCTCCCGACCCCGTTCCGTATCCGCCACTCCAGTGAAAATCGCAGAATTTCACTCGATTGCAGCTTTTATCACATAGATACTTCCTGTGATCCTGGAAGAACTCATGGTGACTGTCCCCATCAACCAGGAGAACTTCTCATGATCCTGTCCATCTCCGGCGTCGTCCTGCTGGGCATCATCACCTTCCTCTTCTTCAAGAAGGACGGCCTCAAGCCGTCGCACGCCCTGGTCTGCTCGCTCTTCGGCTTCTACCTCGCGGGCACGGCCATCGCCCCGAGCATCAAGGCCGGCGGCGCGAGCCTCGCGAGCCTGCTGGGCGGGATCAAGTTCTGACCTGCCGCAGTCCCCATCACCCCCACAGGAGACCGACGTGGCCCGGCGACCGCTTCCCCGCATTCTGAGCAGCACCAGCGTCCCGATCGCCCGCAGCCGCGAGATCGCGCGCACGGCCGCCGACAGTGCCACCGACGTCCTCCATCCGCTCATCACCATCAGCCGCGGCCTGCGGCGGATCGCCGCCGGACTGCGGGGCCGGTGGGCCGCCACGCCCAAGGAACGGCGTGGTCCCGCGCTGTTCCTGGTGGCGGCCGTCGTCCTGGTGGTCGCGCTCATCCCGTACGGGCCGCTGCTCGCCCTGATCACGGTGATGGCCGCGGCCGCCTGGCAGGGCCGCGAGCGCACCCCGGTGAAGACGGGGCCCGACGACGCGGAGCTGGGCCGTCTCAAGGCCCTCTACGAGGCTCTGGTGCCCTACTTCTCGGTACCGGAAGACCCCAGTCCGCTCTTCGCCCACGGCGGGGACTGGACGGCGGCCTTCAGTGAGTACGCGTTCGACGACGCGGGCCGGATCACCCACCTCCTCATCCGCTACCCCGCGTACTTCATGGACGGCGAGCCCGAGTGCCGCGCCCGGATCGAGCAGTTGCTGCACGCCAAGTCGGGCCGCGGCCGGGAGTACCGGTTCGACTGGGACGAGGAGGGCAACCAGCTGGTCGTGCGCGTCCTGGACGCGCTCTCCACCTCGATCGCCGCCCAGCACTTCGTCGTCGGCCCCGGCGAGACGGTCCTCGGCTTCACCGACGCCGACGCGGTGCAGCGGACCGTGCCGGTCGTCGACGGCGAGGTCGGGCGGGACGCGCCGCCGGTCGTGTGGCGCACCGGCCCGCGCTCCACCGAGCCGCATCTGCTGGCCGTGGGCGAGCCGGGCAGCGGCACCACGACCCTGCTGCGTTCCATCGCGCTCCAGGCGCTCCAGCACGGTGATGTGCTCATTGTCGAGGGCAGCGGCACCGGCGAGTACGCCTGTCTGACCGGGCGCAGAGGAGTGCTCGCCGTGGAGTGCGGGCTCGCGGGGGCGCTCGCCACCCTGGAGTGGGCCGCGCACGAGACCGAGCGCCGGCTCATCTGTGCCAACCGCGCCCGCCAGGCCGGCCATCCGACCCCCGACGACATCAAGCGGCCGCTGTGGATCCTGCTCGACCGGCCCAGCGTCTTCGGCCACCTCGCGGCCGCCGACGGCCGCCCCGACCCGCAGCAGCTGCTCCAGACCCCGCTGCGGCACGGGCGCGCGGCGGGTGTGACGGTGGTGGTCGCCGAGCAGTTCGACAGCCTGGACGCGCTGTCCGAGCCGGTGCGCACGCATACGCGCGCGCGGGTCGTGCTCGGCCCGTCCACCACCGACCGCACCGAGTCGGTACTCGGCGCGCCCCCGCACACCACCCCGCTCTGCGCCGTACCGCCCGGCCGCGGCTACGCCCGCCTCGGCACCGGCCCGGTGCTGCGCCTCCAGGTCCCGGCGACCCCGGACCCGTACGACGACGCGACGAGCGAGGCACACCGCCAGGCCGTGATGGAGCTGCTGCCGGAGCGTGAGCTGCCGGTGGAGGCGGTCCCCCGCGAGCAGGAGGCCGTACCGGCGGAGGGCTGAGGCATAGCTGAGCCATAGCGGGGCGCGGGGCCGTGACATATGCGGCTCCGCCGCGCGGGCGCGAGCAGCCCGGCACGGTCCGCAGCCGAACGATGACCGCGCTGCCCGCGGAGCGCTACGCCACGAACGTGCGCGGCGACTCGCCCCCGTTGCTCGCGCCCTTCTCCACCAGCCGGGCCGCCGCCGCGAGCCGCGCGGCCGCTTCCTCGGCGACCGGGCCGCTCACCGTGAACGGCAGCCGTACGTACCCCTCGAAGGCGCCGTCGACGCCGAACCGGGGGCCGGACGGGACGCGTACGCCGACCCGCTCCCCCACCTCCGCCAGGCGCGAGCCCGACACGCCTCCCGTGCGCACCCAGAGCGTGAGGCCGCCCACCGGCACCTCGAACTCCCACTCCGGCAGCTCCCGGCGCACCGCCGCGACCAGCGCGTCACGGTTCTCCCGGGCCTGGGCGCGGCGCAGGTCGACGGCCTGCTCCCAACCGCCCGTGGCCATCAGCCAGTTGACGGCGAGCTGTTCCAGGACGGGTGTACCGAGGTCGGCGTAGGCGCGGGCCGCGACCAGGGAGCGGATGACGTCGGGGGCCGCGCGCACCCAGCCGATGCGCATGCCCGCCCAGAACGCCTTGCTCGCCGAGCCCACGGTCAGCACGGTCGAGCCCGCCGGGTCGAACGCGCAGACCGGGCGCGGCATGTCGATGTCGTCGTCGAGCCAGAGCTCGGACATGGTCTCGTCGACGACCAGTACCGTGCCGGCCGAGCGGGCCGCGTCGACGAGCGCGCGGCGCTGGTCCTCGTCGGCGAGCGCCCCGGTCGGGTTGTGGAAGTCCGCGACGACATAGGCGAGCCGGGGCGCGGAGTCCCGCAGCACCTGCCGCCAGCGGGGCAGGTCCCAGCCGCTCAGCCCCTCGGCCATGGCGACCGGCACCAGCCGGGCCCCGGCCTCGCGCATCAGCTGCAGGATGTTGGCGTACGAGGGCGACTCCACGGCGATCCGCTCGCCGCGCCCGGCAAAGAGGTGACAGATGGCGTCGATGGCGCCCATCGCGCCGGTGGTGACCATGATCTGCTCGGGCATCGTCGGGATGCCGCGCGCGGTGTAGCGCTCGGCGAGCATCTGGCGCAGTGCGGGCAGCCCGGCCGGGTAGTCGCCGTGCGTGTGCGCGTACGGCGGCAGCTCCTCCAGGGCGCCCTGGACCGACCGGGTCAGCCAGGGCTCGGGCGCGGGCAGCGCCGCGCAGCCCAGGTCGATCATGGACCCCAGTGACTCCGGCGGCAGCGGTTCCAGGCCGCGCGCGGGCAGCGGATTGCCCGCCGGGACCGCGGTCCAGCTGCCGGCGCCCCGGCGGGACTCCAGGAACCCCTCGGAGCGCAGCGCCTCGTAGGCGGCGGCGACGGTGGTGCGGCTGACGGAGAGCGCGAGCGCGAGTTCGCGCTCGGCGGGCAGCCGGGCGGCCACCGGAACCCGCCCTTCCAGGACCAGGAGCCGGATCCCGTCGGCGAGTGCCCGATAGGCGGGCGGCTTGCGCGCGCCCGCTCCCGCCGGACGGGGCTGCTGAGCGTTGAGCTGACGGGCGAGCTGTGCCGGCCCGACCGCCGAGGTCCACTGCGCCATGAAAGTCAGTCCACCTTCCCCGAATTGGCCATGGTTGTGATTGCTTTCCCAGCCACAGAGTGTCACGAGTCGGTCCACTACCACCAGACAGGGGGGCATTCACGTGTCCACGCAACTCACCCGAAGGCTGCTCCAGCTCTACATCGGCCTCGCGCTGTACGGCATCAGCGCGGCGCTGCTGGTGCGCAGCGGTCTCGGGCTCGAACCGTGGGGCGTGCTGAACCAGGGGGTCGCCGAGCGCGCCGGGCTCAGCATGGGAACCGTCTCGATCATCATCGGCGCGCTGGTGCTGCTGCTGTGGATCCCGATCCGGCAGCGGCCCGGCCTCGGCACGGTCTCCAACGTGTTCGCCATCGGCCTCTCGATGGACGCCACCCTGTCCCTGGTGCCGGACATGCACGGACTGCCCGCCGAGATCTCGATGATGGTCACGGGCATCGTCCTGAACGGCGGGGCGACCGGCCTGTACATCGCGGCCCGGTTCGGCCCCGGCCCGCGCGACGGTCTGATGACCGGGCTGCACCGGGCGACGGGCCGCTCCATCCGGCTGGTGCGTACCTCGATCGAGGTCGTCGTGGTGGCCACCGGATTCCTGCTCGGCGGCACGGTCGGCGTCGGCACGGTCGTCTACGCCCTGGCCATCGGGCCGCTCGCCCAGTTCTTCCTGCGCCTGTTCGCCGTGCCCGAGCGGCCCGCGGAACCGGTCGTGGTCACGGCGCCGACACCGGAGCGGGCGATACTGCCCGGGTGACTCGCGTACGCCATCCCTACCTTGACCACCCGACGCCGATCGCCTTCGCCCACCGGGGCGGGTCGGCGGACGGCATCGAGAACACCGCCGCCGCCTTCGCCCGGGCGGCGGCGGCCGGTTTCCGCTACTTCGAGACCGATGTGCACACCACTGTCGACGGCCGTCTGGTCGCCTTCCACGACGCCACCCTGGACCGGGTGACGGACGCGGTGGGCCGCATCGCCGATCTGCCGTGGGCCGAGGTCTCCCAGGCGCGGGTGGCGGGCCGCGAGCCGCTGCCGCTCTTCGAGGACCTGCTCGACACCTTCCCCGACGCCCGCTGGAACGTCGACCTGAAGAGCGGGTCGGCGCTCGTCCCGCTCATCGAGCTGATCCGCCGGACCGGTTCCTGGGACCGGGTGTGCGTGGGCTCGTTCTCGGAGGCGCGCGTCGCCCGCGCCCGGCAGCTGGCGGGCCCGCGCCTGGCCACCTCGTACGGAGTGCGGGGCGTGGCCGCGCTGCGGCTGCGCTCGCTCGGTGTGCCCGCGCCGCTGCGGCGCAGCGCGGTGTGCGCGCAGGTGCCCGAGTCCCAGAACGGGATCAAGGTGGTCGACCGTCGCTTCGTACGGACCGCGCACGCCCTGGGCCTGCAGGTTCACGTATGGACAATCAATGATCCCGATCGGATGACGAAACTCCTGGATCTCGGGGTCGATGGCATCATGACCGATCATCTGGAGACGCTGCGCAAGGTACTGACCGACCGGGGAGTCGTGTTCTGACACCCCGCGCGCGCCCGACGGGGACGAGTGAAGGGGCGCGGGTTTGACCGCCGAGACCATGGGCCGGGCCGCCGAGGCGGCGCCGGACACCGACCGCCGCCGCGAGCAACGCGGCTGGTATTTCTACGACTTCGCGTGCTCGGTCTACTCCACGACCGTACTGACCGTCTTCCTCGGCCCGTATCTCACCGCGATCGCCAAGGACGCCGCCGACGCGGACGGCTTCGTCCACCCGCTGGGCGTCCCGGTCCGCGCCGGCTCGCTCTTCGCGTACGCGGTCTCGGCCTCGGTGATCCTCGCGGTGGTGCTGATGCCGATGGTGGGCGCGGCCGCGGACCGCAGCGGCCGCAAGAAGCCGCTGCTCGCGGCGGCCGCGTACACCGGGGCGGCCGCGACCACGGGCATGTTCTTCCTGGACGGCCACCGCTATCTGCTCGGCGCGGTGCTCCTGATCGTCGCCAATGCCGCGCTCTCGGTCTCGATGGTGCTCTACAACGCCTATCTGCCGCAGATCGCCGGGCCCGAGGAGCGCGACGAGGTCTCCTCGCGCGGCTGGGCCTTCGGCTACACCGCGGGCGCCTCCGTACTGGTCCTGAACCTGATCCTCTACTCCGGCCATGACAGCTTCGGGCTCTCGGAGGGCGCGGCCGTGCGGATCTGTCTCGCCTCGGCGGGGGTGTGGTGGGGCGCCTTCACGCTCGTACCGCTGCGGCGGCTGCGCGACCGGGGCGTACCCCCCGGGCACACACCGGCCGAGGGCCGGGTCGGCGCCGGGTGGCGCCAGCTGATCTCGACGCTGCGCGACATGCGCGCGCGTCCGCTGACGCTGGCCTTCCTCTTCGCGTATCTGATCTACAACGACGGCGTGCAGACGGTGATCTCGCAGGCCTCGCTCTACGGCTCCGAGGAGCTGGGGCTCGGCCAGAACACGCTGATCGTCGCCGTGCTGCTGGTGCAGGTCCTGGCGATCGCGGGGGCGCTCGGGATGGGCCGCCTCGCGCGGACCTACGGCGCCAAGCGCACGATCCTGGGCTCGCTGGCGGTGTGGGCAGGGATCCTGGGCACCGGCTTCTTCCTGCCCGCGCACTCGCCTGTCCTCTTCTTCCTGCTGGCGGCGGCCATCGGGACCGTGCTGGGCGGCAGCCAGGCGCTGTCGCGGTCGCTTTTCTCACACCTGGTGCCCAGCGGCAAGGAGGCCGAATACTTCTCGGCCTACGAGATGAGCGACCGCGGGCTGAGCTGGCTGGGGCCACTGGTGTTCGGCCTCGCGTACCAGCTGACCGGGAGCTACCGGGATGCGATCATCTCTCTCGTACTGTTCTTCGGCGTAGGTTTCGCGCTGCTCGCCCGGGTGCCGGTGCGGGCCGCCATCGAGGCCGCCGGGAACCCCGTTCCGGCGCGGATTTAGACGTTGAAGTGAAAGGCCGGTAGTGTACGCCTTTGGCCTGCCAGGCGGACCGTTACTGCGTGCTCAAGTAGTGAAGACGCTGGGTGACATCTGCTGCCAGATGTGACAAACCGGGCACTGGTGGGTACAACAAGGGGCGGCACGACGGCGACACATGACCCACAACGGGAATCTTTAACGCCGACCGGACGTTGACCGGATGACGACGACAGCGACACCTGTCCTGTGGGCGACAAGCCCGGGAGGCACGATTCATGAGTGAGCGAGCTCTTCGCGGCACGCGCCTCGTGGTGACCAGCTACGAGACCGACCGCGGCATCGATCTGGCCCCGCGCCAGGCGGTGGAGTACGCATGCGAGAACGGACATCGATTCGAGATGCCGTTCTCGGTGGAGGCGGACATCCCGCCGGAGTGGGAGTGCAAGGCGTGTGGCGCCATGGCACTCCTGGTGGACGGCGAAGGTCCCGAAGAGAAGAAGGGCAAGCCCGCGCGTACGCACTGGGACATGCTCATGGAGCGGCGCACGCGTGAGGAACTGGAGGAGGTTCTGGCCGAGAGGCTGGAGGTTCTCCGTTCCGGCGCGATGAACATTGCCGTGCATCCGCGCGACAGCCGTAAGTCCGCGTAGGCGCGCAAGCGCTCCGGCGGACCTGGGAGTTGAGGGCCGGCCACACCGTTTCGGTGTGGCCGGCCCTCGGCGTTTCCGGGCGGCGTCTGGGCTAGGGCCTGTCCGGTGGATCTGGCCGCCTTCGGTGCGGGCCGCCGTTTCGGTGCTGGTGAGCGGGGGGCTGGTGCTTCCCCAAGCTCTCAACCTCGTTCGAGCAGGGGAGACCCCAATGCTGCAAGGCGGAGGAGGGCGGCGACGCGTGGGGGTGCCCCCTGGT
>NZ_JBICVJ010000030.1:0-54057 GCF_043198895.1 Streptomyces sp. NPDC048696
TCAGACCGTTTCCGTTCCGATTTCCTCGGTGCTTTCCAGGTTCTTCGCTCTCGCGTTTTCCCTTTCCGGCGGTTCCGACTCTATCAGATCCTTTCGGGCCTGATTTCCGGTCTCCCGGAGCCAAGTCGGCTTGTCTTCCCGGCTGTTGGGCCGTTCCGACGTCCCAGACTCTAGCGGATTTCCCGGGCGGCTCCTAATCGGGCCGGCCAGTCGATCCCACTCTCGTCGAATTGAAATTCGGCATGCCGAAATTCATCCCGGACGGGAGATCGTGCTGAGTAGGGTTGCCGCAAATCTGCGGCGGACGGCTGTCGCAGAAACCTTCCGGCTCCCTGACAACTCGAAGAACCTTACGGATCCGGGAGGGGGATGTCAACCCCCGTCAACCGGTTAACGGACGGGCTCCACAGGGCAGTCCGGCTCGTCGGCCTGGCGACCCCCGCAGGTCAGTCCTGGTCAGACCAGCTCAGTCCAGGTCCGTCAGGCGCCCGCCCGCGTCCGGCTGGGCGTGTTCCACCCGGCGCAGCAGGCGGATCAGCATCTCGCCGAGGACGCCGCGCTCCTCGGAGGAGAGGTCCTGGAGCAGGTCGTCCTCGAAGTCGGTGGCCATCTCCATGGCCTCCAGCCACTTCGTACGCCCCTCGTCGGTCAGCTCGACGATGACCCGCACCCGGTTGTTCTCGTCGCGGTCGCGCGTGACCAGGCCCTCGCCCGCCATGCGGTCGATGCGGTGGGTCATGGCGGCGGGGGTGAGGCCGAGGCGCTTGGCCAGTTCGCCGGGGCCGAGCCGGTACGGCTTGCCCGCGAGGACGAGGGTCTTCAGGACCTCCCACTCGGCGTTGCTGATGCCGAGGGCCGCGACCTGGCGTCCGTACGCCACGTTCATACGGCGGTTCAGCCGGCCCAGGGCCGAGACGACCTTCTCCACCTGGGGGTCGAGGTCGCGGAACTCGCGCTGGTACGCCGCGATCTGCTCGTCGAGGGTCGGCTCCTCGGGGCCGGTGGGCCCGCCGGGCTCGGTGGTCTCAGCCATGCCGCGAGTATCGCACGGTACGCGTTGGCGTCTAAGTCCTTCAGTGTGTATTGTTGAGGTCCTAACTTTAATGTTGAAGTCTTCGGGCCTGAGAGCTTCAGGTTCAAGACCTCCGCTTCGAGACCTCAAGGTGGTGAGTGTGACCAAGGTGATGGGCGCCGCGATGCGCCGGATCCAGGCGGGGAACGCGCTGAGCGCGTTCGGGCTCGGGTTCACCGTTCCGTATCTGTACATCTATGTGGCGACGGTGCGAGGGCTCGGCTCCTTCTGGGCCGGGATCGTCCTCGGCGTCTTCGCCCTGGCCGCGCTCGTCGCGCTGCTCTTCACCGGCCGGGTCATCGACCGGCGCGGGCCGCTGCCCGTCCTGGTCGGCGCCGCCGTGACGGCCGCCGTGGGCGCGCTCTTCCTCGGCATCGCCTCGAACCTGGTCGCGGTCCTGGCGTCCGCCGCGCTGCTCGGCGCGGGCACCGCGGTCATGCAGCCCGCGCTCGCCACCATGATCGTGTGGTGCTCGGGTCCGGCGTCGCGCACCCGCGCCTTCGCCATGCAGTTCTTCCTGGCCAACCTCGGGCTCGGCATCGGCGGGCTCGTCGGCGGGCAGATCGTCGACGAGAGCCGTCCGGGCTCCTTCACGCTGCTCTTCGCCATCGAGTCCGTGATGTTCCTGGTCCTCGCCGGGATCGCGCTGTCCGTGAAGCTGCCGCAGAACGCGGCCATCGGGGACGCCCGGCCCAAGGGCGAGCAGGGCGGCGGCTTCCGCGCGGTGCTCGGGCACGGGGCGATGGTGCGCCTGTGCGTCCTCGGCTTCGTGCTCTTCTTCGCCTGCTACGGGCAGTTCGAGTCGGGCCTCGCGGCGTACGGCACCGAGGCCGCCGGGATCGACCCGGCGACGCTGGGGATCGCCCTGGCCGCCAACACCGGGGCCATCGTCGTCGCCCAGTTCCTGGTGCTGAAGTTCGTCGAGCGCCGCCGGCGCAGCCGCGTCATCGCCGCCGTCGGGATCATCTGGACCGTGGCCTGGCTCTTCGCCGGGTACGCGGGGCTCGGGCACGGCAGCCAGACGATGGCGACCGCCGCGTTCATCTCCACGTACGCGCTCTTCGGGCTCGGTGAGGCGATGCTGTCGCCGACCGTGGCGCCGCTGGTCGCGGACCTGGCGCCCGAGTCGATGATCGGCCAGTACAACTCGGCGTTCGCGCTGGTCAAGCAGATGGCACTGGCGCTCGGCCCGTTCGTGGGCGGGCCCATGGGCGCCACGCTGCACGGCCCGTACATCGTGACGTTCATCGTGTTCTCGCTCGGGATCACCGTCCTCGCGCTGCGCCTCGGCAAGAAGCTGACGCTCGCGCAGGACCATCCGATGCTGGCCGCGAAGTCGCGGGTGGTCGCGGTGCACAAGGCCGAGCCGGCCGAGGTCGCCGTCTAGGACGGAGAGCCGCAGCCGATGTCTACGTAGTGGCGGTCAGCCTCTACGTAGACGCAGTCAGCCACTACGTAGGCAGTGCGAACTCGCACCACACCGCTTTTCCGCCGCCCGGTGTGCGGCGCGAACCCCAGGACGAGGCGATCGTCGCGACGATCGAGATGCCTCGTCCTGACTCGTCCCCGGGGTCGGCACGGCGGCGGCGCGGCAGGTGGTCGTCGCCGTCCGTCACCTCGATGATCAGGCGGCGGTCGGTGCGGCGCAGGCGCAGGCGCATCGGCGGGGTGCCGTGCTGGAGCGAGTTCGCCACCAGCTCGCTCGCCGCCAGGACGCCCAGGTCGCGCAGTTCGACCGGGAAGCGCCAGGAGGCGAGGACCCCGGAGGCGAAGGCACGCGCGCGTGGCGCCGCTTCGACGCCGCCGAGCAGGTCGAGCGCCGCGTTGTGGAACAGCTCCGCGTTCGGGCCCGTACGGGCCGGGTGCTGGAGGACCAGGACCGCCACGTCGTCGTCGTGCTCGGCGGTCACCCCGAGCGAGCGGATCAGGCGGTCGCAGACGACCTGCGGGGTGCCGACCGCGCCGGAGAGCGCGCGCTCCAGGGCGGCGACGCCCTCGTCGATGTCCTCGCCCCTGCGTTCGACAAGACCGTCCGTATAGAGGACGGCGGTCGCGCCGGGCGGCAGGGCGATGGTGCCGGAGGTGTGCAGCCAGCCGCCGGTGCCCAGCGGTGGGCCGTTCGGGTCCTCCGCGCGGTGCACGCTGCCGTCCTCGTGGCGTACGAGTACGGGCAGGTGGCCGGCGGACGCGTACACCAGACGGCCCTCGTTGGGGTCGTGCACCGCGTAGACGCACGTCGCGATCTGGCTGGCGTCGATCTCGGCGGCCAGGCCGTCCAGGAGCTGGAGCACCTCGTGCGGCGGCAGGTCCAGGCGCGCGTACGCCCGCACCGCCGTGCGCAGCTGGCCCATCACGGCGGCCGCCCGCACCCCGCGCCCCATCACGTCCCCGATGACCAGCGCCGTGCGCCCGGCGCCGAGGGTGATCACGTCGTACCAGTCGCCGCCGACCGCCGCGTCCGTGCCGCCCGGCTGGTACGTGGCGGCGACGCGCAGGTCGTCGGGCTGCTCCAGCTCCTGCGGGAGCAGGGAGCGCTGGAGCGTCACGGCGGTCTCGCGGTGGCGGCGCTCGCTGGCGCGCAGCCGCTCGGCGGCCTCGGCGTGGTCGGTGACGTCCGCCGCGTGGACGAGGACGCCTCCGCCGCCCTCCCCGCGCGCGGGGAGGACGCCTCCGCCGCCCTCCCCGCGCGCGGGGATGGCGACGGGCGTGCAGGTGACCGTGTACGACCCGCCGCTCTGGGCCTTGCGGGACTTGACCGTACGGGGCTTGCCGCTGCGCAGCACCTGGTCCATCAGCGGCAGCAGCCCGAGCTCCTCCAGCTCGGGCAGCGCCTTGGCCGCCGGGGCGCCGGGGGTGCGGGGGCCGAAGACCGTCGCGTACGCGTCGTTGACGTACGCCACGCGGTGCTCCGGGCCGTAGACCAGGGCCACCAGGGCCGGGAGCTCGCCGAGGAGACGGCGGACCGACAACTCCTCCAGGGCGGGCGCGCCCGGTCCTTCCGTCCCGTCGCCGTCGGGCCAGGTGTCGGGCCCCGGCCCGTACTCACCGCGCGCGGCGGGCACGGAGCCCCGGTCGGTCCGTGCGGCGGCGCGGCGCTGCGTACCGGGGAGCCGGGCGCTCCAACGCGTGAAGTTCACGGATCTCTTGGCCTCGTGTGTCGCTGGCTGCTGGGGTCACTCTGTGCAGGTGTGGGCCCACCTATGGTCACACGTCCAGTGTGACGGACCGCACTGACAACCGTCAGTTCCCCTGGGGGCCGGACGGCTTGGGGCCGGGTCCCGGGCCGGATCCGTGGCCGGGTCCGACGGGCCGTCCGCCCGCCGCGCTCTCGAATTCCGCGCGCGGGTGCTCCAGCGAGCCCAGCGAGACGATCTCCCGTTTGAACAGGCCCGCGAGCGTCCATTCGGCGAGCACGCGCGCCTTGCGGTTGAAGGTCGGGACACGGCTGAGGTGGTAGGCGCGGTGCATGAACCAGGCCGGATAGCCCTTGAGTTTGCGGCCGTAGACATGGGCCACGCCCTTGTGCAGGCCGAGCGAGGCGACCGAGCCGACGTACTTGTGCTCGTACTCCTTGAGCGGCCCGCCGTTGACGGAGGCGGCGATGTTCTCGGCGAGCGTCTTGGCCTGGCGCACCGCGTGCTGCGCGTTGGGCGCGCACTCGGTGCCCTTCTCCTCGGCGGTGATGTCCGGGACCGCGGCCGCGTCCCCGGCCGCCCAGGCGTGCTCGACGCCCTCGATCCGCAGCTCCGCGGTGCACTTCAGACGGCCGCGCTCGGTCAGCGGCAGATCGGTGGCGGCGAGGACGGGCGCCGGCTTGACCCCGGCCGTCCACACGACCGTACGGGTGGGGAAGCGGGCGCCGTCGCTGAGCACCGCGACCCGGTTCTCGCAGGAGTCCAGCCGGGTCTCCAGGCGTACGTCGATGTTGCGGCCGCGCAGCTCGCGGATGGCGTACTGGCCCATCTCCTCGCCGACCTCGGGCAGGATGCGGCCGCTGGCCTCCACGAGGATCCACTTCAGGTCCTCGGGCTTGAGGTTGTGGTAGTACCGCGCGGTGTAGCGGGCCATGTCCTCCAGCTCGCCGAGCGCCTCCACGCCCGCGTAGCCGCCGCCGACGAACACGAAGGTGAGGGCCGCGTCGCGGATCGCGGGGTCGCGGGTGGAGGAGGCAATGTCCATCTGCTCGATGACGTGGTTGCGCAGGCCGATGGCCTCCTCGACCGTCTTGAAGCCGATGCCGTAGTCGGCCAGGCCCGGGATCGGCAGGGTGCGCGAGACCGAGCCGGGCGCCAGGACGAGTTCGTCGTACGCGATCTCGACCGCTCCGGTGCCCTCCTCCTCGGTGGCGAGGGTGGTGACGGTCGCGGTCCGCGCGGCGTGGTCGATGCTCCGCGCCTCGCCGATGACGACGTGGCAGCGGTCCAGGACGCGGCGCAGCGGCACCACCACATGGCGGGGCGAGATGGATCCGGCGGCCGCCTCCGGCAGGAACGGCTGGTACGTCATATACGGATCGGGAGTGATCACCGTGATCCGGACGGCGCCCTCCCGCAGCCGGGCCTTCAGCTTCCGCTGGAGGCGCAGCGCCGTGTACATCCCGACGTAGCCGCCGCCGACGACGAGGATGTGCGTGCCGGGCGGTGGTTCGGGGCTCGTCCCCCGATTGATCGCAGCCTTCACCATCCCATGAGGCCTCCCGCTCCGGGGTTTGTCCACAGGCCCGGCAAATTGTGTGACTGATGGATGTGGCCACATGTGCTGCCGGGTTTTCCCGCCACTTGAGGAAAACATGCAGGTCAGAGCGGTGATACGAGCCCTGCGAGCGGGTCCGAATCGGGAAGGTTCCGGTCCTTGCGCCGATCGGGGGGCAGACGGTGCGGAACAACCCTCTTCTGAATTGACTCCGGCTCAACTATGTTCGTACCTCGTCGGGGTGTCGGGTCCGGCCACCCGACTGTCAGGGCGGGGAGTCTCCGGGGGGAGACGTCATTACCGGGGGAACGGTTATGCATATTCAGGACTCTCATTGGCAGGCTGCCGTCGTCGCGTCGGCGGACGGCATGGGACGTACGGGCGGTGGTGGGAGCGCTTCCCGCTCCGCACCGCTGCGCGTGGACGCCCAGCGGAATCTGGAGCACGTGCTGCGCGCCGCGCGCGAGGTCTTCGGTGAACTGGGGTACGGGGCGCCGATGGAGGACGTGGCGCGCCGCGCCCGCGTCGGTGTCGGCACGGTGTACCGCCGGTTCCCCAGCAAGGACGTGCTGGTCCGGCGGATAGCCGAGGAGGAGACCGCGCGCCTGACCGACCAGGCGCGCACCGCCCTCGGCCAGGAGGAGGAGCCGTGGTCGGCGCTCTCCCGGTTCCTGCGGACCTCGGTCGCCTCGGGCGCGGGCCGGCTGCTGCCGCCGCAGGTGCTGCGGGTCGGCGTGGACGTCGACGACTCGACGGTGGTCGGCGGAGCGCCGGTGCTGGAGCCGGTGGAGCCGCTGGAGGCGGTGACGCCGCTGCCCGCCGAGGCGCGGGTGCCGCAGCAGCGCCAGGCGGGGCTGCCGGGCACGCCGGACCTCCGGGTCGTCGAGCCGCGCACGACCGCCGACGAGCTCGACGACGCGGGGGCGGCCGAGCTGCTCGCGGTCGTGGGCCAGCTGGTGGACCGCGCGCGCGAGGCGGGCGAGCTGCGCGTCGATGTGACGGTGGCCGATGTGCTGCTGGTGATAGCCACGGCGGCGCCCTCGCTGCCGGACGCGCACCAGCAGGCGGCGGCGTCCGCCCGGCTGCTGGACATCCTCCTTGAGGGGCTGCGGTCGCGGCCGGTGTGACCGGCGTACGTCCAGCGGCTCCGGCGGCCCGCCGCGGCTTCGGGGCGGACGGGCTCCGGCGGTCCGTGCTCGCGGTGGTCGATCCTTCCCCGTACGGGGAAGCGGTAGTGCCGCGGTGCGGGAAGTCTCCCCGGATGAGTGGTTGACGCTCCGGGGGCTCCGTCGGGCCGTGGACTCTGTGGCACGCTTGCCCGGTGGTCGGGTCTGAGCGCGCTTACGGGGGCTTCCGCGATGAACGTTGACGGGCGGGACGAGTCGCTCGGAGGCGGCAGCGGGACGGAGCCGGGCGGGCTGCCCGCTCGGCACGTGCCGAGCCAGGGCGGCTCCGGCGGGCGCCAGGACGGCGACGGCGAGCCCGGCGGGACCGTGCTGCCCGGCCCGTGGGGCGCGGCCCACGGCTCCGACGCCCCGGCGTCCGGATCCGCGTCCGGGTCTGGCTCGGAAGGCAGCGTTCCGCAGCAGCGCGAGGGCGGCACCGGTACCACCAAACCGACCGCCCCCGAGCTCTCCACCGCCGACGCCGAGCTGATCCGGCGGATGCGGGCGGGCGACGACAGCGCGTACGAGGAGCTGTTCCGGCGGCACTCGGACGCGGTGCGCCGCTACGCGCGCACCTGCTGCCGGGACGCGCACACCGCCGACGACCTGACGGCCGAGGTGTTCGCCCGCACGCTCCAGGCGGTGCGCGGCGGAGCCGGTCCCGAGCAGGCCGTGCGGGCGTACCTGATGACGACCGTGCGCCGCGTCGCCGCGTCCTGGACGAAGACCGCCAAGCGCGAGCAACTGGTCGAGGACTTCGCGGTGTTCGCCGCCCAGGCCGCCCGCACCTCGGACGGCCGGGACGACGACACGGTCGACCTGGGCGCGGACGTACGGGCGATGCACGAGGCCGAGCAGTCGCTCGCCCTCCAGGCGTTCCGCTCGCTGCCCGAGCGGTGGCAGGCGGTGCTCTGGCACACCACGGTCGAGGAGGAGTCGCCCAGCGAGATCGCCCCGCTGTTCGGGCTGAGCGCCAACGCCACGGCCGTGCTCGCCTCCCGGGCCCGGGAGGGCCTGAAGCAGGCGTACCTCCAGGCGCATGTCTCCACCGCGCTCACCGAGGGCGGCGACTGCGCCCGTTACGCGGACCGGCTCGGGGCGTACGCGCGCGGCGGGCTGCGGATGCGGGCCGAGCGGGGCCTGAGCAGGCATCTGGAGGAGTGCGCCAAGTGCCGGGTGGCGGTCCTGGAGCTCAAGGACGTCAACGCCGGGATCCCCGCGCTGCTGCCGGTCGCGGTGGTCGGCTGGTTCGCCGCCGGGTACTCGCTCAAGGCCGCAGGGATCGTGGCGGGCGGCGCCGCCGGTGCGGCGGGCGCGGGTGCCGCCGCGGCCGCCGGCGGCGGAAGTTCGTCGGGCAGCACGGCCGGGGGTGCCGCCGCCTCGGAAGGGCTCGGCGCCCCGGCGAAGGCGGGCATCGCGGCGGCGGTCGCCGTCGCGGTGGCCGCGGGCGTGGTCTTCGCGCTCACCGGCAACGACAGCAAGCCGCCCCCGAAGCCCGAGGCGAAGCCGTCGGCGGTGGTCCCGGTCGTGCCGCAGAAGCAGCCGCCCTCCCCCACCCCGGAACCCCCGGCGCCGCCCGCGCCCGTGCCGCCCCCGCCGCCGAAGAAGCCGTCCCCCCGGCCGACGCCCAAGCCCGTACCCCCGAAGCCCAAGCCGAAGCCGCCCGCCCCCGCGCCGAAGCCCACGCCTCCGAAGCCGAAGCCGACCCCTCCCCCGGCGCCCCCGCCCCCGCCCCCGGCGCAGACGGTCTACCAGGTCAACCGGCTCCAGTACGGCGTGTTCGGCGACCACACCAAGCCCGAGGTGCGGCTCGGCGAGTCCAGCTGGCTCTGGCAGCGCTGGGGGCTTTCGATCGACGACCAGCCGTACAGCCATGGCGTGACCGTGCACGCGAGGTCGTCGGTGACGATCGACCTCAACCGGCAGTGCACCTCGTACGACGCGTTCGCGGGGGTGGACGATCTGACGATGGGCCTGGGCGCGGTGCGGTTCTCCGTGTACGGGGACGGGACGCTGCTGTGGCGTTCGCCGGTGATGCACGGCGGGGATCCGGCGGTGCCGGTGCGGGCGGACCTCTCGGGGCGTCGGACTCTGCGGCTGGTGGTCGAGCCGCACACGCCGTTCGGGTCTGTGGCGCTTGCCGACTGGGCAAAGTCGGTCATCAACTGCCGCTGACGCTCCGCGGGGGGGGGTGCGGATCTTCGTCTGCGGATCGTGCGTGGCTGGTCGCTCCCCCAAGCTCTCAAGGAGCAGGGGGGACCCCCATCGCGGCGGAGCCGCAAATCGACACAGCCCCGCGCCCCTTGATGGGCCCTTCGGGCCCGCCTCACAAATCGCTGACCAGCCCCTCCAACAGCGCCACGACTTCCGTCGTCGAGAGATCGGCCCCGGCCGCGCTCTCCTCCTCGTACGTCTCTCGTCCCAGCTCCTCCTTCAGCCGGGTGCGCAAGGCGGCGAGGGCGGATCGGTCCGGGATCCAGAGGGGGATTCCGGCGCGCCAGGTGGTGGCGGCGGCCAGGACTCGGGCGGCCGGGCGGAGTTCGCCGAGGTCGGGCAGGAGGCGGGCGGCGCTCTCGGCGCAGTGCGCGAGCAGGATCTCGGCGCAGTCGCTCTCGGCGGCGGCGCGCAGGGCCGAGGCGAGCCCCCGTACCCCGGCGGCGGGGCCCGACTCGGCTCCCTCGACGCGGGCGCCCAGGCCGTCCAGGATCGCGGCGAAGTGCGGCGGTGGGATGGTGCGGGCGGACTCCGTCACGGCCCGGTCGTACTCGGCCCGCCCGGCGGCCACGTCGCCCCGGTCCAGGGCCATGCAGGCGCGCAGATAGTGCACATAGGAGGCGGTCTCGAAGACGCTGTAGCGGGCGGCGTCCGCCGAGGCCTCGTCGAGCAGGGCCTCGGCTCCGTCGAAGTCGCCCGAGCGGTAGGCGAGTTCGGCGACGCGGGCCAGCAGGAAGGGGGATTCCGCGTACGCGCCGACCTCGCGGGCCAGGCCCAGCGCCTCCTCGTACGCGGGCCGCGCGTCGGCCGGGCGGCCGCGCATCATCGCGGCCTCGCCGACGGCGCTGGCCACCTGCGCGCGCATCCAGCGGTCGCCGACGCGGCGGCAGATCTCGCGCAGCTCGGCGAGGTCGCCGTCCACGTCCCAGACGCCGCCGGGCATGTCGATGACCATGTGCGTACGGAACATGAGGCTGACGCCGATCTCCCATTCGCCGCCGTACGCACGGCAGTTGGCGACCACGGCGTCGACGCAGGCGCGCACCTCGGCGGGGGTGTCGAAGAGGAACGCGGCGAACGGCCAGAGCAGCCCGGGGAAGTTCGCCGCCTGCGGCCCGCCCTGCCCGAAGGCGTCCTTCAGGCGGGCCATCTCGGCCAGGCCCTCGGGCGTGCGCAGGGCGTCGGCCGGGCTGGACTCGCTGAGCAGGAACGTCCGCAGGAGTGAAAGCCGCATGCGCGGCCAGTAGCCGGGGTCGTCGGGGTCGTCCGGCGCCTTCGCGTCCAGGGCCAGGACGCGTTCGGCCCACCCGGCGCCCTCGGCGCGGTAGTTGCGCAGCCACCAGAACCACCCCATGGCGAGGGCGAGTTCGGCGGCGCCGACCGGGTCGGGGTCGATGACGGTGACGCGGTGGAGTACGGCCCGGATGTTGTCGAGCTCGCTCTCCAGCCGCCGGATCCAGGGCAGCTGCCCGTGCGAGCGCAGCAGCGGGTCGGCCTCCAGGGCGAGGTCGCGGTAGTACGCGGTGTGGGCGCGGGCGGCCTCGGCGAGCGCGTCCGGCGCCCGGGCCGCGCGCTCGGCCGCGTACTCGTGGATGGTCTCCAGCATCCGGTAGCGCATGCCGCCCGCGTCGGGGTCGGGGGTGGCCACGACCAGGGACTTGTCGACGAGGGCCGCCAGGTCGTCGGTCGCGGTGTCAGTGTCGCTGTCGCTGTCGGCGGGGTCCGCGCACACGGCCTGGGCGGCGGCCAGGTCCCAGCCGCCCGCGAACACGGAGGCGCGGCACAGCACCGCGCGCTCGCGCTCGTCGAGCAGGTCCCACGACCAGTCGACGACCGCGCGCAGCGTCTGCTGCCTGGGGAGTACGGTCCGGCTGCCGCTGGTCAGCAGCCGGAACCGGTCGTCGAGACGGTCCGCGATCTGGCGCGGCGTGAGCAATCGCAGCCGGGCGGCGGCCAGTTCGATCGCGAGCGGCAGACCGTCGAGCCGGCGGCAGATCTCGGCGATGGCCTCGGGGTCGTCGCGCGGATCGAAGTCCGGTCGTACGGTACGGGCGCGCTCGGCGAAGAGCCGGTGCGCGGGGTCGGGGGGCAGCGGCTCGACCGGGCGGACGCGTTCGCCGGGCACGCCCAGGGGTTCGCGGCTGGTGGCCAGGATCCGCAGGCCCGGGCAGCGGGTCAGCAGGGTCTCGGCGAGGCGGGCGGCGGCGCCTATGACGTGCTCGCAGTTGTCGAGCACGATCAGGGTGGCGGGGGCGGCGGACAGATGGTCGACCAGTCGCGCCACCGGGTCGTCGGCGTGCGGCTGCCCGTCCCGGCCGAGCAGCGTGGTCTCGCGCAGGCCGAGCGCGGAGACGACGGCACCGGGGACGGCGTCGGGGTGCTCCAGCGGGGCGAGTTCGGCGAGCCAGGCGGGGGTGCGGGCGGCGGACTCCTCGGCCAGCCGGGTCTTGCCGGAGCCGCCGGGGCCGGTGAGGGTGACGAGCCGGTGGCGCGTCAAGTCCTCGCGGATGGCGGTGAGTTCGGGCTCACGGCCGACGAAGGAGGTGAGGCGGGGGCGGAGGTTGCCGACGGGGGCGGGGGTGGCCTCGGGCGGGTTCAGGAGCTCCTGGTGCAGCTTGGCCAGTTCGGGGCCCGGGTCGGCGCCGAGGGCGTCGGCGAGGGTGCGGCGGGCGCTCTCGTACGCGAGGAGGGCGTCGGCGGTGCGGCCCTCGGCGCGCAGGGCGCGGATGAGCTGGGCGTGGAGGGGTTCGTCGTACGGGCGGTCGGCGAGCAGCGCGGTGAGCTCGGCGGGCAGCCGCGCGGTGGCGCCCCGGCGCAGGTCCGCCTCTACGCGGTCGCGCAACGCGGCGAAGCGGCGGGCCTCGGCGTGTACGGGGGCGCCGGTGCGGTCGGGGAGGTCGGCGAGGGCGGGGCCGCGCCACAGGGCGAGGGCGGTGCGCAGGGTGCGGGCGGCGGTGTCGGGGTCGCCGTCGGCGAGCTGGCGCGCGCCGGTGCGGGCCAGGTGCTCGAACGCGAACAGGTCGACGTCGTGCGGGCTGTCCACGACGAGGCGGTAGCCGCCGGGGGCGGAGGCGACGGCGTCGTGCCCGAGCGTGCGGCGCAGCCGGCCGACGAGGGCCTGGAGGGCGGCGTGGGCGTCGGCGGGCGGGTCGTCGGCCCAGATGTCGTCGACGAGTGCGGTGGGCGGGACGGGGGTGTCGTGGTCGGCGCGGGCGGCGAGTGCGGTGAGCAGGGCGCGGAGGCGGGGGCCGCCGAGGGGGATGGGGGTGCCGGTGTCGTCTTGGGCGTCGGCGGGGCCGAGGATGCGGTAGGTGTGCGGCACGGGGTCATTGTCGCGTGCGCTTTCCCCACCCCGCCCGTTCCCTTAACCCTCCGGGGGCGGGTGGGGGGTGGAGGTGGTCTCCCGGGGGCTGCGCCCCCGGACCCCTGAGCGGGGGCTGCGCCCCCTGCACCCCGCTTCGTTCGTCTGCGGACCGTGCTGGCTTGCTCGCGCAGTTCCCCGCGCCCCTTAGATGGGCCCTTCGGGCCCCCTTTAGGGGCGCGGGGAACTGCGCGAGCAACCCCCACCGGCCCGCAGACGAAATGACCACCGCCGCCCCCCCCTACGCCCGCAGCGTCGGCCGCCCCGGTGCCACCCCGCTCGCCACCGCTCGCTGCTTCGGGGCTGCCGTGCCCGTCCAGCATGTGCCACGGCGGGCCAGCAGGCGGCGGAGCCAGAGTTCGGTGGAGATCAGGTCTGCCAGGCCGTCCAGCGCGAGGGGCGCGCCGGAGGCCGCCTCGTGGAGGGCCTTGCGGATCGTGGGGGCCTCGATCAGGCCCGCGTCCGCCAGCAGGGGGGCCTCGAAGAGCGCGATCAGGGGGTCGACCGCGAGCCGCAGGCCGGTGCGGACGGCCGCTGTCGAGGACGCGTGGGACGTGGCGCCCCAGCCGGGCGGCAGCTCCCGTACGCCCGAACCCGCCAGCACCGTCCGCAGGATCGCCGCCCGGGCGCCCGGCTGGACCCGCAGGGCCTCGGGCAGGGCGCGGCAGGCCCGTACGACCTGGTTGTCCAGGAACGGGGCGTGCAGGCGCTGGCTACGGATCTCGGCGGCCTGCTCCAGGACGCGGTGGTCGGCCGCGTAGCGGGCCAGCGCCGCGCGGGCCCGGGCCTCGCCGGGGCGCAGGACCGTGGCGGGCCGCGTCGCCGAGGCCATCAGCCGGATCGATACTTCTGCCAGCGCCTCGCCGGTGAGCCAGCGCGCCGCCGGGCCCGGGCGGGTCCACGCGAGGGACGCCAGCGAGGCGTCCAACGGGCTCTCCGCGTCCGCCACTTGGAGGCCGACGTCGCGCCGCAGCCGCTCGGCCGCCGACTCGATGCCCGTCCGGTACGGCGTACGGGCCAGCTTGCGCGCGGCCCGGTAGACGGTCAGCGGGACGAACAGCGAGTGGGCCGAAGGGCCGCCCGCCTTCGCCAGCGCTGCCGCCGGGCGGAGCAGATGGCGGCGCTGGCGGTCCATCAGGAGGTCCGCCAGGCGGGCCGGGTGGGCGTCCAGGACCTGGCGCGCGCCGCTGCCGGTGAAGTGGTCCGCGCTGCCCGCCGCCAGCCTGCGGCGGTGGCGTTCGGCGGTGACCAGCGACGGCCCCGGCTCATCGGTGAGCGGACCCGCCAGTTCCGCGTACGGCAGGGCCTCCTCGCCGCCCGCGACCACCACATGGTGCAGCCGGGGATTGGCCGCGATCGCCCCGGCCCGCTCCAGCTCCGCCTCGGACCGCCGGCCCGGCACGGCCAGGTCGTTGAAGGTGACGGCGAGCAGGCGTTCGCCCGCGCCCGTGCCGTGGCCGAGCACCGTGCCGGGCACGCCGGGAAGACCGGCGGCGAGCAGCGCGAGGGTGGCCGAGGCCGGGCCGCCGGAGAGGTCCGCGCCGATGCCGGGCGCCGGGCCCCCGCGCGCGGCGCGCCGCTCGGCGGGGCCCATCCCGGGCACGGGCCCGGGGTCCGGCGGCAGCGTCTCGGGGGCGTGCCGCGGCGCCGTGAGTCTCGCGCGCACCGCCCCGACCAGGGCCTCCCGTACGCCGTTGACCGCGCTCTCCTCGTCGACCTGGGCCGCGGCGACCGCGAGCGAGGCGACCGGCTCGTATCCGGTGATCTCCCGCGAGCCCTCCCGCAGCACCAGCGCGTGGCCGGGCGGAATGCGCCGCACCCCCGCGTAGGGGGTCGAGTCGCCGAGCGCCTCCGGTACGTCCGGGCAGGCGAGCAGGGCCGCCAAGTGGCCGATGTCCAGCTGGGCTTCGATGAGGTCGGCGAGCGGCAGGGCGGCCGTGGCGTAGGCGGTGCCGGTCGCCCACGGCGTGTAGAACACGGGGCGTGCGCCGGCCAGGTCGCCGACGACAGTGACCCGTCGGCCGACCTGCGCAACCGCCGTATAGCTGCCGGGCCACGCGGACAGGTGCCGCAGTGCGCCCCCGCGTGCCGCGAAGAGTCCGACCCGCAGCTCCTCGTCACTGGCGGCGCAGCAGCCGAGCACCGCGAGCCGGGTGTCCGCCCCCACGCTGACCACCCGGATCTCGTCGGGCCGCCAGTCGCCGACCGCCCAGAGCGGGTCGGGGTCGCCCCACAGGAGCTGGGATCCGACGGGGTGCACGGTGCGCCCCTCCTCGGGCGCGCCCACGGCACCGGCCGTCCCCACGGCACCGAAACTCGCGGCGACACTGCTCCAGCCCACCAGCCACCGCATCGCCGCCTCCACAGCCTGTGGACAACTCGTCGCACGCGCCGCAGAACCAGCGGGAGCCGTACTTCCGCGTACTTGCGTGTGGTTCCGAGGTCGCTCGGGACCATGCTGCCATGACAATGGCGCGCGGGAGGGGCCTCGGGGTAGCGCGCGCAAAAAGTGAACGCGCCCCCTGGGATGGCCGATTGACGGCGCCGAGCGCGCCCCGGACACGAGAAGAAACGGTCTTCCCGGTCGGTATGGGACCGTCGGTTTTCGGCCAACTTCTGCCCTCGCGCGCGTGGCGCACGCCCTGGAGCGGGCATGAAACCGTCAGGAAAGCGGACGCGGAACAAGCACAGTCCGGGAGGCGCTGTCCGCCTCCCGGACCGGTCCGCCGCCCGCGGGGATTGAGGCGACGGTGTCCCCCAGCCCACTGGATCCAGTACAGCGGGCCGACCCACGCACCTCACATGGAAGCGCTCCCCACACGTTCGCGGCCAGAGCGCACGCACCGCGCACGGCCACACACCCGGAGCACACAGGAGCCGCCACAAGTCGTCCGGACGGAAAACAATCTCGCCATCCGGAACACCGCCTCTTAACGCTTGGGATGCGGCGAACTACGCTGGGTGTACTGCTGTTCTCCGTGGGCGGCATATTCCTGGGGGCTCGGCCACACGAGTGTGCGGCCGGACGGGACCTCGGGGCGCTGCCCCCGGGGGACGCCGTCTGTGTCGAGGGGTGGCGCATGTCCAGGGAGCAACGCGGGCCGAACGAGAAGCTCGGCACCGTTCTCGCCCTCGCGGGAATCAGCAACGCCGGACTGGCACGAAGGGTCAACGACCTCGGCGCGCAGCGCGGTCTGACGCTTCGTTACGACAAGACGTCGGTGGCCAGGTGGGTGTCCAAGGGCATGGTGCCGCAGGGCGCCGCGCCCCACCTGATCGCGGCGGCCATCGGCGCCAAGCTCGGCCGCCCGGTGCCGCTGCACGAGATCGGGCTCGCCGACGCCGACCCGGCGCCCGAGGTCGGTCTGGCGTTCCCGCGCGACGTGGGCGAGGCGGTGCGCACCGCCACCGAGCTCTACCGGCTGGATCTGGCCGGGCGGCGGGCGGGCGGTGGCGGTATCTGGCAGTCGCTGGCCGGATCCTTCGCGGTCTCCGCGTACGCGACGCCCGCGTCCCGCTGGCTCATAACCCCCGCCGACTCGTCGGTGGCGCGTGAGCACGACGGGGCGGCCGGGACACCGCTGAAGGTCGGCCACAGCGATGTGGCCAAACTGCGCGAGGCGGCGGAGGACGCGCGCCGCTGGGACTCCAAGTACGGGGGCGGGGACTGGCGTTCGTCGATGGTTCCCGAGTGCTTACGGGTGGACGCGGCGCCGCTGCTGCTCGGCTCGTACTCCGACGAGGTCGGCCGGGGACTGTTCGGGGCGACCGCCGAACTGACCAGGCTGGCCGGGTGGATGGCCTTCGACACCGGTCAGCAGGAAGCCGCCCAGCGCTACTACATCCAGGCGCTGCGCCTCGCGCGCGCGGCGGCCGACGTGCCGCTCGGCGGCTATGTGCTCGCCTCCATGTCGCTCCAGGCCACCTACCGCGGCTTCGCCGACGAGGGCGTCGACCTCGCGCAGGCGGCCGTGGAACGCAACCGGGGCCTGGCGACCGCCCGCACCATGAGCTTCTTCCGCCTGGTCGAGGCACGCGCGCACGCGAAGGCGGGCGACGCGCTCGCGGCCGGCGCCGCCCTGAAGGCGGCCGAGTCATGGCTGGAGCGCTCGCGGGACGGCGACGCGGACCCGTCCTGGCTGGGCTTCTACTCCTACGACCGGTTCGCCGCGGACGCGGCCGAGTGCTACCGCGATCTGAAGGCCCCGCGCCAGGTGCGCCGCTTCACCGAGCAGGCGCTGTCGCGCCCGACCGAGGAGTTCGTCCGCTCGCACGGCCTGCGCCTGGTCGTCAGCGCGGTGGCCGAGCTGGAGTCGGGCAATCTGGACGCGGCGTGCGCGGCGGGCACGCGCGCGGTGGAGGTCGCCGGGCGCATCTCGTCGGCCCGCACCACCGAGTACGTACGGGACCTGCTGCACCGCCTGGAGCCGTACGGGGACGAGCCCCGCGTCGTCGAGCTGCGCGAACGTGCGAGGCCGCTCCTGATGGCCCCGGCGTAGATCACTTCCGTCAGGGGTTTACGGGCGTTGTCAGTGGGCCAGTGCAGTATGTGAATTGCCAGGGGTTCCGGCGGGCGGCGCGGCCGCCGTCGGGCCCGGTGTCCTTGCGAGATGCGGCCGGGTGGGAGGTGCTGGGGTGAGCGGGTACGACTGTGACGTGCTGGTGATCGGCGGCGGGATCGTCGGCCTGTCGACGGCGTACGCCCTGACGCAGTCCTCGCCCGGGACCCGGGTGACGGTCCTGGAGAAGGAGGACGGCCCGGCCCGCCACCAGACCGGCCGCAACAGCGGAGTGATCCACAGCGGGATCTACTACCGCCCCGACTCCCTCAAGGCGCGGTACGCGGTGCGGGGCGCGGCCGAGATGGTCCGCTTCTGCGCCGAGCAGGGCATCGCGCACGAGGTGACCGGAAAACTCATCGTGGCCACCGAGCGCGCCGAGCTGCCCAGGCTGCACGCGCTGGCCCAGCGCGGCCGGGCCAACGGCATCCCGGTGCGCGAGCTCGGCCCCGCGCAGATAGCCGAGTACGAACCGGAGGTCCGGGGCCTGGCCGCGATCCACGTCGGCACGACCGGGGTGTGCGACTACGGCGCGGTGGCCGCCCGCCTGGCCGAGCTGTCCGGCGCGCGGATCATGTACGGCACCCGGGCGGAGCGGATATCCCGCCGCCCCGACGCGGGCGTGGCGGTGCGCACGTCGACCGGGGCGGTGCTGCGGGCCCGGGCGCTGGTGAACTGCGCGGGGCTGCACTGCGACAGCGTGGCGCGGCTCGCCGGGGACGACCCCGGGGTGCGGATCGTGCCCTTCCGGGGCGAGTACTACGAGCTGGCGCGGCCCGGTCTGGTGAAAGGTCTCGTCTACCCGGTGCCGGACCCGGCGTTCCCGTTCCTCGGGGTGCATCTGACCCGGGGTGTGGACGGCGGGGTCCACGTCGGGCCGAACGCGGTACCGGCCGCCGCCCGCGAGGGCTACGACTGGCGCACGGTGCGGCCCGCCGAGCTCGCCGCGACGCTGACATGGCCCGGCTCCTGGCGGATAGCGGCCCGGCACTGGCGGTACGGGGCGGGCGAGATCCACCGCTCGCTGTCCCGCCGCGCCTTCACGGAGGCGGTGCGCCGCCTGCTTCCGGCGGCGACCGAGGCCGATCTGCACCCGGCTCCCGCCGGGGTCCGCGCCCAGGCGGTCCTGCGCGACGGCACGCTGGTCGACGACTTCCTCATCCGCGAGGCCCCCCGCACCATCCACGTCCTGAACGCCCCGTCCCCGGCCGCGACGGCCTCGCTCCCCATCGGCCGC
Source organism: Streptomyces sp. NPDC048696 (assembly GCF_043198895.1). Lineage (NCBI taxonomy): Bacteria > Bacillati > Actinomycetota > Actinomycetes > Kitasatosporales > Streptomycetaceae > Streptomyces > Streptomyces sp. NPDC048696. The sequence continues at coordinate 18,302 of NZ_JBICVJ010000030.1, forward strand.
GAGGTGGCGAGACGGGCGCTGGGGGTGCTGGGGGCGGCGCGGGTGTAGGTGTGGGTGGTCGCGGCCGAGGGGGCCTCGGCGCCCGGCCGCGTAGAATCGGTTCATTGTGTCTGAGCAGCCCCACACCTCCCCCGCCCGTCGCCCCAAGGGCGAGCCCCGGTTCCCCGGGGGTCCCGCCGCCGATCCCGCCGGCTCGCACCACGAGCGCCGGATCCGGAGTTTCCAGCCGCGCCGCAGCCGGGTGACCACCGGCCAGGGCGAGTACCTGGAGCGGCTGTGGCCGCTGTGGGGGCTCGACATCGACGGGCTGCGCAAGCTGGACCTCAAGGAGATGTTCGACGGGCTGCCCGTCGTCCTGGAGATCGGCTTCGGGATGGGCGAGGCGACGGCCGAGATGGCCGCCGAGGACCCCGGCACCGGCATCCTCGCCGTCGACGTGCACACCCCCGGCCAGGGCAACCTCCTGGGCCTGGCGGAGCGCGGCGGCCTCGGCAACATCCGCGTGGGCAACGGCGACGCGATCATCCTGCTGCGCGAGATGCTGGAGCCCGAGTCGCTGGACGGGCTGCGCGTCTACTTCCCGGACCCCTGGCCCAAGAAGCGCCACCACAAGCGCCGCATCATCCAGCCCGACTTCCTCACCCTCGTCGCACCCCGGCTCAAGCCCGGCGCCGTACTGCACTGCGCCACCGACTGGGAGCCGTACGCCGAGCAGATGCTGGAGGTGCTCACCGAGCACCCGGCGTTCGAGAACACCCAGGCCGACGGCGGCTACGCGCCGCGCCCCGCGTTCCGTCCGCTGACCCGCTTCGAGGGCCAGGGCCTGGACAAGGGCCACGTCGTCCACGACCTGCTCTTCCGGCGCGCGGCCGAGCTGCCGTCCGCCTGACGGCCACTCCACGCCCTGCCGGCGACCCCACGCCCCTGTCGGCGACCCGCGCGCCGCCCGCGATCACCGCGGGCACCGTCGCGGATTGTCGGTGCGGGTCGTTAGGGTCGTCTGGTGTCGTCCGAATCGCTTCCGCACCGCTCACCGCCGGGCCCGGTCCAGCCGGTCCCGGACTGTCGCGCGCAGCCGCGGTTCGACGCCGTCCCGGAGCGCGCCAAGTGGCGCTACCGGCCGCGGCGCGACTTCTGGCGCTCCAAGGCCGTCCGGGCCGGCGCGCTGATCACCCTGCTCGCCCTCTGCGGCCTGGTCATCCTCGCCATCGTGCGGGACCAGACGGGCACCGAGGGGTTCCTGGTGGGGCTCGGCCTCGCCGTGCTGCCGGTGCCGCTGCTCGCCACAGCGTTCCGCTGGCTCGACCGGGTCGACCCGGGCCCGTGGCGCAATCTGCTGTTCGCCTTTGCCTGGGGCGCGTGCGCCGCGGCCCTGGTGGCGATCATCGCGAACTCGTTCGCGACCAAGTGGATAGCCACCGCGACCGCCGACCCGTCCTCCGCCGACCACCTCGGCGCGACCGTGATCGCGCCGGTCGTGGAGGAGAGCGCCAAGGCGGTCGCCGTGCTGATGCTCTTCCTGTTCCGAAGACGGGATTTCAAGGGGATAGTCGACGGCGTCGTCTTCGCGGGCTTCACCGCGACCGGCTTCGCCTTCACCGAGAACATCCTCTATCTGGGCAACGCCTTCGGCGAGGACCAGGCCAGCCACACCGCCGGGCTCGCCTCGACGACGGCCGCGACCTTCTTCGTACGGATCGTGATGTCGCCGTTCGCGCATCCGCTGTTCACGGTGTGCACGGGCATAGGCTTCGGCGCCGCGGCGCTGGCCTCGGCCCGCTGCCGCTGGCGCCGGATCGGGCTGCCGCTGCTCGGCCTGCTGATGGCGATGGGCATGCACGCGCTGTGGAACGGCTCGTCGACGTTCGGCACGTACGGCTTCTATCTGGTGTACGCGGCGTTCATGGTGCCCGTCTTCGGCCTGCTCACCTGGCTCGCGATATGGAGCCGCCAGCGCGAGCTGCGCACGGTCGCGGCCGAGCTGCCCGCGTACGCGGCGGCGGGCTGGCTCGGCCCCGCCGAACCGCTGGCGCTCTCCTCGATGCGGGCCCGCTCGATGGCCCGCGACTTCGCGCACCGCACCTACGGCGGCAGGCGCGCGGCGCGCACGGTCGCGGAGTACGAGGCGTTCGCGACGGCCCTGGCCTTCCTGCGCCACCGCGCCCACCAGGGCTCGGCGGGAGCCGACTTCACGGCCCGCGAGCAGGAGCTGCTGCACCATCTGTGGGAGCGCAAGGCGGTCGCCGGTCCCGCGCTGCTGTACGCGGCGGGCGCGGCGGGCCGCATCTGGATCCCGCCCCAGCCGCACCCGTACGGCCCCCGCGCCCCGTACAACCCCCCGGCGTCCTACGCCCCGTACGGCTACGAGACCCCGTACGGCACCCGGGCACCGCACGGCCCCGGCCCCGCCCCCGAGCAGTCCGCGCCGTACAACCCCTACCTGCGCTGACCCCCGTACACCGCAGGCACCGCGCGCCTACGCCGACGCGGTCTTCAGCTCGCTCAGCTCGGCGTCCGTGAGCTCGAAGTCGGCGATCGCGACGAGCGCGGGAAGCTGCTCGACGGTACGGGCCGAGGCGATCGGGGCGACGACGGTCGGCTGGGCGGCGAGCCAGGCGAGCGCGACGGTGGCGTGCTCGACGCCGCGCTCGCGCGCGATCCGGTCGAGCGCGGCCAGCACCTTTATGCCCCGGTCGGTCTCCAGGTGCTTGCCCGCCCCCTCGGCCCGCGCGCTGTCGACGGTCGCGCCCGGGCGGTACTTGCCGGTCAGGAAGCCGGAGGCGAGCGCGAAGTACGGGACGGCGGCCAGGCCCGAGCGGGCGGCGGTGTCCTGGAGCGCGCCCTCGTAGGTGTCGCGGGAGACCAGGTTGTAGTGCGGCTGCAGGGCGACGTACTTGGCGAGGCCCTCGCGGTCGGCGAAGTCCAGGGAGTCCTGCAGCCGCGCCGGGGAGATGTTGGAGGCGGCGACCTCGCGGACCTTGCCGTCCCTCACCAGCTGGTCGAGGGCGGTGACGATCTCCTCGACGGGGACGGACTCGTCGTCGAAGTGCGTGTAGTAGAGGTCGATGTAGTCCGTGCCGAGACGGCGCAGGGACTCCTCCACGGCGGCCTTGACCGTGGTGGGCGAGAGCCCTTTGTACTTGGGGTGGGCGCCGACCTTGGTGGCGACGACGACGTCCTCGCGGTTGCCGCGCGCGGCCAGCCAGCGGCCGATGATCTGCTCGGACTCACCGCCCTCGTTGCCCGTGGCCCAGTGCGAGTACATGTCGGCCGTGTCCACGAAGTTGCCACCGGCGGCGGCGTACGCGTCGAGCACGGCGAACGACGCCGCCTCGTCGGCGGTCCAGCCGAAGACGTTGCCGCCGAGGGCGAGCGGGAAGACGGAGAGGTCGGAGGAACCGAGCGGGCGCAGAGAGGTCATACGGGGGCAACGGCGTTGTGGGGCAGGGCTATTCCGGATGCGGGGGCCCGACTGGGCCGCGGCGGGAACCGCGGCCGGGGACCACGCCCCGGCCGCCCCCCCGTACGACCCGCGTACGACCTACGGGTTGAGCCCCTTCGACTGGAGCCACGCCATCGGGTCGATGCCCGTGCCGTCCGGCGTGTGCACCTCCAGGTGCAGATGCGGACCCGTGACGTTGCCGGTGGCGCCGACGCGGCCGATCGTCTCGCCGGTGGTGACCTGCTGGCCCGCGCTGACCGCGATCGAGGACTGGTGGCAGAACCAGAGCTCGGAGCCGTCCTCCAGCTCGATGACCGTGCGGTAGCCGTACGAGCCTGACCAGCCCGCCGACTTGACCGTGCCGCCGTGGATCGCCTTCAGCGGCGTGCCGGTCGGGGCGGCGAAGTCGAGGCCCGTGTGGTGGCCGGAGGCCCACATCGAACCGGCCTCGCCGAACGTCGAGGTGATCGTGTACGAGGCGACCGGCAGCGAGTAGCTCTTGGCGAGCTCGGCCAGCCGCTCCTCCTCCGCCTTCTTCGCGGCGGCTTCTTCGGCGGCCTTCTTCTCGGCCTCCGCCTTCTGCTGCGCGACGGTCTGCGCGGCCTTCGCCTCGGCCGCGGCCTTGTCCGCCGCCGCCTTCTCGGCACTCGCCTTGGCCTCGGCCTCGGCGTTGTTCTGCTGCTGTTCGGCCTGCTGCAGGATCCGGGCGCGCAGGGCCTCGCCCGCGCCGGTGGCGCCCTTCTCGGCCTCGGCGCTGGAGACGCCCGCCATGGTGAGGGGGGCGCTCGCCACGGCCCTGTCGGCCTCGGCGGACGGGGACGTGTCCGGGGTGTCGTCGCCCGCGATGTCCGATATCAACGTGCCCACGCCCGGCAGGGACTTGACGTCCGGGAGTTTGTCGGCGACCGAGTCGGGCAGGGATATGGAGACCGGCGGCTTGGTCTGCGCGCTGGCCATGCCGCCCGCGCCGACGGCCGCGATGACGCCGACGCCGAGGACGGTGGAGCTGCGGGCGAGCCCGCCGCGCTGCTTGGCGACGCGGTGCCGGCCGCGCACGGAGGGCAGGGACTCCTCCGTGGGGTTCCACTCCTCCCACACCTCGGTGTCACTGGGCGCGGCCCCGTACAGGGAGACGGGGGAAACCGGCGGGGTGCCGAGGGCAGGCTCGTTGGACGCCACGGGGGCGCACTCCTTTCCTTCCTTCTCGCCTACCGGGTTAGCTGACGGGTTCGGAGCAGGAAGGTCTCCTACGGGCACCTCAGAAAGGCGCGAAGGTGCCCGATTCACCCCAAGTTGGTGGTTCCCCGGTTCCCTTGCGGGATTCGGCGCGTGCGCACGGTGCCGCCTTGGCGACGGCTGGGACGACCGCGCTGCGTTATCGAACGTTAATAGACACCGGGACCTGTTTCCAAGCTGTTCCCGTTGATCCTTAATGACAGCGCGTCAAACAGCGTGCGCAGCGGGGCCGTTCGGCTACCAAGGGCTACGGCACCACCGGCATCGTCCGGCGCCGCTCGGGCTGGCGCACGCCCGGTCTGCTCACCGCGAGCAGCGCCATGTCGTCGCTCGCGCCCCCGCCCGTATGTCTGCGCACGTCGTCGACGAGCGCGTCCAGGAGCTCGTCCGGCCCGGGGAAGATCCGGTGGCGCAGCCGCTCGCGCGGGTCGTAGAAGTCGCCCGGGGCCTCGAACGCGCGCGCCTCGGAGAGGCCGTCGGTGTACAGCAGCAGCGTCGCGCCGGGCGGGAACGGATACGTGTCCACCCGGTCCGGCCACACCCCGAGCTCCGCCATCCCCAGCGGCAGCGCGGGGTCGGCGGGGGCGAGCGCGTCGAGGGCGCCGTCCGCGTGCAGGAGCAGCGGCTCGGGGTGCCCCCGGTTCACCAGGCGTACGCACGCGCGGCCCGGCGGGATCTCGGCGAGCACGGCCGTGGTGAAGCCCTCGAAGGCGTCCAGGGCGTCACGCCGGACGCCCTCCCGGGCCAGCGCCCGCTCCAGCCGCCCGGCCACGCCTTCGAGCGACTCCTCCTGCTCGGCGGCCTCCCGGAACGCCCCGATGACCACCGCCACCGCCCCCACCGCCCCCAGGCCCTTGCCGCGCACGTCCCCGACGACGACCCGCACCCCGTACGGCGTGTCCTGGACGGCGAAGAGGTCGCCGCCGATGAACGCGCCCGCCTGCGCCGCCTCGTACCGCGCGGCGACCTGGAGTCCGCCGATGCGTGCGGCGGGCTCGGGCAGCACGGCGCGCTGGGCGGTCTCCGCGATGACGCGCGCGGAGGCCAGGCGCTCGCCGCTGCGGCGCAGGGTGCGGTTGATGACCAGCGCGAGCATGGCGACCGTGAACACGGTGAACAGCTCGCTGACCCCCTCGGAGGTGCTGGGGATGTCGTGGAAGTAGTCGGTGAGCAGCACCGCCGCGACGGCGCCCGCGCCCGTGACGGCCGTGCCGACCCGGCCGAAGAACGACGCGGCGACCAGGGGCGCGGCCGAGTAGAGGGCGGCGGCGGTGAGATCGGGCGGGGTCGAGATGTCGAAGACGAAACCGACGACGAGGAGCAGCGCGGGCAGGAAGCGGACGAGCCCGGGGCCCCGGGGGCCCTCCGGGTCGCCGCCCTCGCCGGGGCCGAAGGGCCGGGAGTCCTCCCCGCCCTCACCCTCTCCTCGCTGCCGCACCTGTCGTCTCCCTGCGCGTCCGCCGGGCCGCCGACATGCCGTGCCCCACCCAGGCTGTCGGGCGGCGTGCCCGACGGCGACCGCACCTCGGCCAACCGGGTCAGCGGCGGTCGGCCCCCGTCGCGATGAGCCGCGCCCGGCACCGACGGGGCCCGGAGAGGCCCCGTACGCACGTCCCTCTCGCGTGCCGACGGGGAGCGGGCGGCCCGTGCACGGCCGGGACGCCGCCCTTGGTGCGGCCCGGCGCGGACAGCCAGGGCACGGCGGTGGGCGGCAGCGGCAGCGAGACGCACATCAGCAGCGCGCACAGGACGAGGAACAGCGGCACGACGGGCACTCTCCGCCGCGTCGCCGCCCCGATCCGGGCGGCCGAATCCAGCAGCCCCGCAGCGTGCTCGCGCATAGCAATCGGGAGACTACTTTACGTACGCAGGACCGTCCCGGGAAAACACGGAACGGAAGCACGGAACGGAACCATGGAGCGGGCAACGCCAAGGGCCCGGCACATATGACATGTGCCGGGCCCTGTGGACTTCAGTAGCGGGGACAGGATTTGAACCTGCGACCTCTGGGTTATGAGCCCAGCGAGCTACCGAGCTGCTCCACCCCGCGTCGGTAAACACAACTGTACGGCATGCGGGGAGGTGCTCCGTACCGGATTGGCCTGGGCCACCCCATCGAACGCATCAGGCCGACCAGTGACCCCGGGTCGCGGCGAGCACGAACCCCGGGCCGAAGCCGATGATCAGGCCGTACTGGCGGTCGGCGGGGGCCTGCCCGAAGGTGCGGGCGAGCACGTCGAGGACGGCCGAGCCGCCGAGGTTGCCGTTGGCGGCCAGGCTCGCCCAGGCGTGCCGCAGATCGCCCTGGTCGCGGTCGCCGTTGAGCCCGAAGCCGATGGCGGCGTCCTCCAGGATCCGTGGCCCGCCGGGGTGGACGACCGCGAACTCCAGCGCCCGGCCGCTGCCGCCGAGCCACTTGCGTACGGCGGGAAGGCTGTCGTTGAGGGCGGCGGTCGCGGCGGAGGTGGAGTCGAAGTGCAGGCCGGCGCCGGACAGGCGGCCCTGGTAGCGGTCGATGCTGTCGGGCAGCACGTACTCGAAGGTGTCCTCGATGACGAAGCTCGGCCCGGCCCAGGCGGGGGTGTCGGAGACGACGACCGCGCCCGAGCCGTCCCCGAAGAGGACCTTGTAGATCATCGACTCGCGGCTGGTGTCCGTGTGGTTGTACGTGGCCGTGGAGAGGCATTCCGCGACGACCACGAGGACGTGCGAGCCGGGGTGCGCGGCGATGTCCTGGTGCGCCCGGACCAGCCCGTGCGCGCCGCCCGCGCAGCCGACCGTGGCCATCGGGATCCGCCGTACGTCGGGTCGCAGGCCCAGCTCCCGTACGAGCGCGACATCGAGGGACGGCACGGTCCACGAGGTGGTGTGGCTGGTGACGACGCAGTCGATGTCGTCGGGTTCGAGTCCGGCGTGCGCGAGCGCCTGCCGACCCGCCCGCACCGCGAGCCGCAGCGCGTCCTCGAAGGCGGCCCGGTTCCGCTCCTCGATGGTGGCGTTTCCGGCCACGGTCGGAGCGTGGAGCGGGCGGGTGAAATGCCGCGTTCGGACGGTGGTCGCGCGGGCGATGCGCAGGTGCGCCTCAAGCCGCGGGCGCTCCGGGTGGACCCGCCGTATGTCCGCGCAGATCTCATCCGTGGCGACTGTGTGCTCCGGCAGGACGACGGAGGGAAGGGCTATGTGTACGGGCACGACGGGGCTCCCTCAAGAGACCAACGGGCGAAATACCAACCTAGTTGAGACGGCTGGAATTCGTTCCTCTGCATTCGAACAGAGCGCAGGTTTCGGGGTCGCGGGCGTGGTGCGGGCGGCGCGTACGAGGAGGTGACCGGTGGCTGCTCCGGCTGGTCCGGCCGGTTCAGCTGGTGAGGGGTGCGCTCAGCATCGGGTGACGGCTCACCAGCGACGCCCCGGGCGTGTAGAGCAGCAGCATGACGCGGGCGCCGGGCGAGGTGACCGGCTCGGCTACGCACGTGGTGACCCAGCCCGCCCCGTGCAGGCTGTGGTGGATGGGCCGTTCGGACCCGTCCGGGTACGGGATCGCGCTCGCCCCGGTCTCCCGGTACAGCGGTCCCGCCACCGGGTCGGCCTGCACCTCGGCCTCAAGCCGGCGCAGCTGGGCGTCGTTGGGCCGCATCTCCACGCCGTGCTGCAGCTGCGGCAGCACCATGGGCGCCCACCGGTACTCCCAGTCGGTCAGCACCTCCTCGCGGGCCTCGGGGTCCAGGGCCATCCAGCGCATGGTGTTGTCCGGCACCTCGCGGCGCGGGAAGAGGTCCGCGAACTCCTCGTTGTACGCGAGCAGGTTCCAGGCGGCGTCGGTGATGTAGGCCATCGCCCCCTCGATCTGCTCGACGACCCGCTGCCACACGCCCGGCACCGACATCCCCGAGTCCCGGTTCAGCGTGTACGGCGGGTACTCGCGCCGCGTGAGGCGCCACAGGAACGTCCACTCCTGCTCGTTGAGCCGCAGCGTTCGCGCCACGTTCGTCAGGAACTCGGCGGTCGGGTTGAGTTGCCCGTTCTCGAAGCGGTTGTACGTGCCCGGTGTGCGGTCCAGGAGCACGTCCATCTGCTCCTGGCTGAGCCCGGCGACCCGCCGCCCCGGTCCCGCCTGCCGGGGCGGAAACCCGGCCGACTCCGGATGAATGGCGGCACGCCGCTCCTGCAGGAGCGTCTTCAAGGACATGCGGTCACGAGCGGCGAGCGGCAAAGCGGGACCTTCGTTCGGGGGACGGGTGGCGGGACCGGCTGGTGCCGGGGGTGGCGGCTGGGGCGGGAGGGCGGACCTTCGCTCGGGAGCTGGGCGCTCGGGGCTGGATGTTGATGGCTGGATCATTATCTGCAATTCAGCCCCCTGGAAAGGGGGCGGGGTGGCCCTCCACACTGGTGCGCACGAAGCCCTCACGGGTCTCGTACGCATCAACCCAGGTGGCAGCGGTTGCCTGGCGTCCGACCGTCCGGACGCCGACGCCCGCCGCCCCCGGGATACGGCGACTGCCCCAGTGCCGCGGGGCCGGTCGGCGTATGCACCCCAGACAGCGGCCGGTGTCGACAATCGCCAATACGTTGCGTCCTCGACACCGGCCGCCCGCGGCGCGCCGGAGAGCATCAATCCCCCGTCTCCGGCCAACCCCGGCATGCGGGCCGGGGTTCTTGAAACGGCCGGTGCCGTGGAGCTCGCCCCCAGGGCGACACCACGGCACCGGCCGTCTTCGTGTTCCGGGCCCGGCCCGGCCCCGGAACGACAGAACCCCCGCCGACCTGTGTCGACGGGGGTTCCGGACCTCGAAGGGTCCCGGTAGGCCATGTCGGACTCGAACCGACAACCAATGGATTAAAAGTCCACTGCTCTGCCAATTGAGCTAATGGCCCTTGGCATACCGCACCCCCGCAGCATAGCCCGACAGGGCCCGGAGGCCGATCGGGTATCGGCCTCCGGGGCCGGCGGGCTCTCAGGCGGGCGTCACGGGGACGCGGGCGGGGGTACGGGCGTGGCCGACGCGGGCAGCGGCGCGGGCCCTGACGTGTCCCGCAGGAACCAGTGCCGGGCCGACGCCACCCACCACACCGCCGCGAAGCCCAGGACCACCAGGACCGCGACCGGTGCGTAGTTGAAGTTCTTCGTCGTCACCGGGGACACCTGCGGGAGCATGAACAGGACCGTGATCAGGGCCACCCAGGCGACCGCCACCACGCCGACCGGACGGGACCAGCGGCCCAGGTGCCAGGGGCCGCGTTCGAAGGCGTCGCCCTTGAGCAGGCGCAGCAGCGTGGGGATCACATACGCGATGTACAGGCCGATCACCGCGATCGAGGTCACGGCCGCGTACGCCGTCACGTTGATCAGATACGGCAGGCCGAGCGCCAGCGCGCCCAGCGCCGCCAGCCACACCGCCGCCACCGGCGTGCGGGTGCGGGGGCTCACCGTGTGCCAGAGGCGGGAGAAGGGCAGCGCGCCGTCGCGCGAAAAGGCGTAGATCATCCGGGAGTTGGCCGTCACCGACGCCATCCCGCAGAACAGCTGCGCCCCGATCACCACGAGCAGCAGCAGCTTGCCCGACGTCGCGCCGAGCGCGTCCAGGAGGATCTGCGCGGGCGGCGCGCCGGTCGGCGAGGCCAGTTCGTCGTCGTACGACTGGATGGCGTACGTGAAGCCGAGCAGCAGGACGAAACCCGCGATCCACGACGTCCAGATCGAGCGCACGATGCCCTTCGGGCCCGCCGTGGAGGCGTCGTGGGTCTCCTCCGTCATGTGCGCGGAGGCGTCGTAGCCGGTGAAGGTGTACTGGGCCATCAGCAGGCCGATCAGTACCACGTAGAAGCCGCTGCTCCAGCCCGTGTTGTTCACGTAGTGGGTGAAGACGAACTTCGTGGAGCGGTGGTGGTCCGGCGCGATCGCCAGGGCCCCGACGATCACCGCCACGCCCAGCACGTGCCACCACACGCTCACGCCGTTCAGGATCGCCACGATCCTTACGCCGAAGGTGTTCAGGAGGCCGTGCAGGACCAGGATCGCCGCGAAGAGCAGCATCGTGCGGCCGGGCGTCACCCCGAAGCCCCACTGGAGATTCAGGTAGGCGCCCAGGAACGACGCCGCGCCGAAGTCGATGCCGGCGGTCACCGCGACCTGGCCCAGCACGTTGAACCAGCCCGTGAACCACGCCCAGGCCGCCGCGCTGCGCTCGGGCGCCAGCCGGTGCGCCCAGAAGTACAGGCCCGCCGACGTCGGGTACGCCGAGCAGATCTCGGCCATCGACAGGCCGACCAGCAGTGTCATCAGGCCCACCCCGACCCAGCCCCAGGTGATCAGGGCCGGGCCGCCGGTGCTCATGCCGAACGCGTACATCGTCAGGCAGCCGGAGAGGACCGAGATGATGGTGAACGAGACGGCGTAGTTGGCGAAGCCGGACATCCGGCGGGCCAGCACCTGGGTGTAGCCGAGCTGCGCCAGCCGCTCTTCGTCGGACGTCGCGCCGCCTGCGCCCACCGCGCCGCCGTCCGCCGGACCGAGACCGTCCGGAGCCCCGTGGGCGTCCGGATTCGTACTCGCGTCACTTGTCATGCCCCCAGCGATTCCCTCACCGGGGGCATGCCATGCGCCAATTGTTGGCCGAAACCGTTCCCAGGCGTCCCAGAGGCGTCAGGCGATGTACTTGTACATCTGCCAGCCGCCGCCGATCCGCTGCCGCCCGGCGAAGTTGCCCTTGCCGTCGCCCGCGTAGGACCACAGGACACCGGTCGTGTCACGGGCCAGCAGGTCGGGGCGGCCGTCACCGTTCAGGTCGCCCGCTCCCACCAGGGAGTCGTACGTCTGCCAGCCGCCGCCGACCTTGGTACGCGGCGCCAGCTCGCCCTTGCCCGTGCCCGGGTAGAGCCACAGGACGCCGGACGCGTCGCGGGCCAGGAGGTCCGTGGCGCGATCGCCGTTCAGGTCGCCCGCGCCGGTGAGCGTGTAGCCCTTCCAGCCCGTGCCGATCTTGACCCGGCCCTTGAAGTTGCCCGAGCCGTTCGCCTCGTACAGGTACAGGTCGCCCGTCGACGCCTCGCGGGCGATGAGGTCCGCCCGGCCGTCGCCGGTGAAGTCGCCCGTCGAGGTGAGGGAGTCGAAGATGTTCCAGCCACCGCCGATCTTCGTGTACGGGGTCGACGGGGTCAGCGCCTTGCCGGACGGCTTGTACGCGCGCAGTTCGCCGTTGGCCAGGCGCACCAGGACGTCGTTGGTGCCGTCGCCGTCGATGTCGTCGAACGGGACCGCCGCCGTGACCGTGTTCGCGCCGGTCCAGCCGGAACCCGACACCTTCGCGTCGACCTTGCCGTCCTTGCCGCCACGGAAGTCGGCGACACCGGACGGCGTGAATGCGAGCAGGTCGCCGTACGCGTCGTCACCGATGAAGTCGCGCGGGGCCGGGGTCGCGCCGGTGAGGGTGAAGGAGGACTTGGCGAGCACCAGCGGGCTGTTCAGGTCGGCCGAGGCGGAGTACAGCTCCCAGGTGTACCTGCCGTTGGTCGCCAGGCGGCCCTTGCTGTCCCTGCCGTCCCACTCCGCGCTGATCGGACCGCGCGCCACGTCGCCCTCGACCTGGCGGACGACGCCGCCCCGGCCGTCCTTGCGCAGGACCAGGAACCAGTTGCCGGCGGGCCTCGGCAGCCACCAACGGAACTTCGCCGCGCCCGACTTGGCGTTCAGCGTCGCCGGAATGTCCTCGTCCAGCACCTTTCGGGTCGCCTTGGACGTGTCGACACCGGACGGCACCACATGTGTGTCGCCCGCCGCGTCCACGTACGCCACCGCGCCGCCGAACGGGTCGACCGTCCAGCCGCGCCCGGGCCGGGCGTCGGCGGGCTTGCCGACAACGTGCGTGCCGGTCGTGCCGCGTACGTCCGTCACGCTCAGCACGCCGTCCTTCTGCCAGGCGACATAGCCGTCGCCGAGCAGCGCGCCCTGGTGGGCGGGGAGGTCGACCGACTTCTTCGTGACCGTGTCGTACACACCGGACCTGCCCGGGCCGCACTGCCAGTACAGGCTGGTGCCCTGGGCCTGGAGGGCCGGGGCGGCGCAGTCGCCGACCACGGCCCGGTCGACGCGCTTGCCGGTGCGCACGTCCACCGCGTCCGCCACGGCGGGCTCGCCCGTGCTCCACAGCGTGCTGCCCGACAGGGCGAAGCCGGATGCCGCCGGGCCGTGGTGGACCTGCTTGCCCGTGTCGAGGTCGGTGACCTTGATGCCGTCGAGCGCGGTGGCGACATAGTGGCCGGACGCGCTCAGCCCGACGGCGTCCACGCCGAGCTTGCGCGCCGGGAGCTTCGCGCCTTCGTCGATGACGCGTACGCCGCCGTCGGGCCCTCGGTAGACCAGCCGTCCGTCGCCCGAGGCCTGGAGGTCAGGAGCGCCGTCGGCCGGGAACTCCTTCGGGTCCAGGCCCCGGTCGGTGCGCGGGCCGGCCGTCAGCGGGCCGGAGAGCGAGAGGTCGATGCCGCGCAGCCGCGCCTCGGGGCCGTCCTCGCCCGGCACCAGGTCGACCGTGTTCAGACGGCCCTGGGCCAGCGAGATCCGCGTGGTCGTCGACCGCACCGAGGGCGCGTCCACGATCTTGGTGGCGTCCAGCGAGGAGCCCACCGCGTACACACCCTGGTGGCCGTCGACCACGGCGCCGATCACCATCGTGCCGTCCTGCTTGAACTGCGGCATGGCGGTCGCCCGGTCGAGTACGACGCGCTCGGGGCCGCCCTTGAACGGCCGTGCCACCACGCGGTAGTTGAGCGAGGAGTAGAGCTTGGCGCTGTCGTCGATGCGGCGGGCGACGAGGACGTTGTCGCCGACGGCGCCGAGCAGCACGTCGTCCCCGTACCCGGGAAGCGTCAGATACTGGTCGGCCTGCCAGAAGTCCGAGGTCTTCCAGACCGTGGCCTTGCCGTCCTTGGTCCACTGGACCAGGCGGTCGCCGCTGACCTCGATCCGGCCGGTGTCGAACTGCTCCGCCTTGAGGTGGGTCGAGCGGACGACGCCGTCGCGGCCGAGCCAGCTCAACATGGTCATGCCGGAGACGGACTCCTGGACGAGGATGCCGTCCTTGTTGCCGTAGTGGAGCGCGGCGGCCGAACCGGCCGTCCTGACCCGCTTCTCCTGGACCTTGCCGTCCTCCCAGTACATCAGCGAGAGGCCGAGCGACCCGTCGGTGACGACGACATCGCCGAAGGCGCCCGCGAACAGCTGGCCCCCGGGGAGCGGAATGGTCCGCTCCGAGCCGTCCTTCATGTTGCGCTGGATCACCGCTCCGGTGTCCCTGCCGCCGGTGAGGACGAGGGTGTCGGTGCCGGTGCCCCAGGCGGTGTTCATGCCCTTGGGCATGGTGACGGGCTTGGTGACGCCGTCCGCGTATGTCGTCCAGTGGAAGCCGGTCTTGGTCCAGCCGGACAGATAGCCGCTCTCCCCGGCCGCGTTGAGCACGGTCGCGTTGGGGTCGGTGCGCTGGTCGGCGGGGATGACGAGTTCGCTCGGCGCATCCGCCGCGAAGGCCGCGCCCGTGGTCAGCGGGGCGATACCGGCCGCGATGCCGATCGCCGTGACGGTGGCGACCGCGCTGCGGACGAGGGTGTGACGTCTCAAGTTGCTGCTCCGAAAGCCGTTCAGGGTATGGGAGGAGCACGACGCGCGGTGTGCCGCGCGGTACATAACGAAAAGCCCCCCGGCTTCCGCAAACCCCCCATACGAGTGATTTGACCTTAACAGGAGACACACAGACTTCGCCGGGGAGATCCACATCCCCATGAACGGAGCAAAACGGAAGGGCCCGTACCGCACCCGGTGGGTGCCGTACGGGCCCTTCTGTCGTTCAGCCGCTCACTGCTGAGCGGGGTTCAGCTCGCGTCAGCCGTTGCGCTTCCAGCGCGGCTTGTCGTCACGACGGGCGCCGAAGGAGCCGGTGTTCGTGCCGGTGCCACCGCGGTGGTCGTCGCGACGGCCGTACGGACGCTCGCCGCTGCCGCCGGAGCGGAAGCCGCCCGAGGGACGGTCGTTGCGGTCACGGTTGAACGGACGGTCGCCGCCACCGGAGCGGAAGCCACCGGAGGGACGGTCGCCCCGGTCGCGGTTGAAGCCGCCACCACGGTTGTCGTCACGACGCTCGAAGCCACGGTCGCCACGGTCGCGGTTGAAACCGCCCGACGGACGGTCGTCCCGGCGGAAGCCACCACGATTGTCGTCCCGACGGTCGTCGCGGCGGAACCCGCCACCACGGTTGTCGTCACGGCGCTCGAAGCCACGGTCGTTACGGTCGCGGTTGAAGCCACCGGAGGGACGGTCGTCGCGGCGGAAGCCACCGCCACGGTTGTCGTCACGGCGCTCGAAGCCACGGTCGTTGCGGTCGCGGTTGAAACCGCCCGACGGACGGTCGTCGCGACGGAAGCCACCACGGTTGTCGTCACGACGGTCGTCGCGGCGGAACCCGCCACGGTCACCACGGTCGTCGCGGCGGGCGTAGTTGCCCCGGTCGTCACGGCGCTCGTACGCCGGACGCTCGGAACGCTCCTGGGCGACGGGCTCGGCGGCGACCACAGCGGCCGCGACCTCGGCCTCGGCGGCCTCGGCCACCTCGGCGACAGCGGCCGCAATGCCCTCGGCGTCTTCGCCGCGCTCACGGGCCGAGCGGGCGACCAGACGGTCGGCCTCCTCGCGGAGCTCGGCGGCGCGGCGCGTCAGACGCTCCAGCTGCTTGGTGAGCTCGGCGACCTCGCGCTCGGCCTGCTTGGCGGCGTTGTTCGCGGAGTCGGCCTGGACCTCGGTCAGCGAACGGGCGCCGGTGATCTCGGCGACCTCCGGGTCGAACGCGCCGGCGCTCTGGATGATGTGGCGCGAGGCGTCGACGCCCGCGTCCTCCATCAGCCGGAAGATCTGGCGGCGCTGGTGCGGCAGCGACAGCGAGACCACGACACCGGACTTGCCGGCGCGGGCGGTACGGCCCGAGCGGTGCAGGTAGTCCTTGTGGTCACCGGCCGGGTCCACGTTCAGGACCAGGTCGATGCCGTCGACGTGGATGCCGCGCGCGGCGACGTCGGTGGCGACGAGCGCGTTGACGTAGCCCTTCTTGAAGTCCTCAAGGACTCGGGTACGCGCGCCCTGGGTCATGCCGCCGTGCAGCGCGTCGGCCTTGACGCCCGACTCGCACAGCTGCTCGGCGATGCGGTCCGCGCCCAGCTGGGTGCGGACGAAGATGATCGTGCGGCCCTTGCGGGCGGCGATGGCGGCCGTGACCGGCGCCTTGTCCTTCGGCTTCACGACGAGGACGTGGTGGGTCATGGTCGAGACGTTGCCCTGCGCGCTGTCGACCTCGTGCGTGACGGGGTTCGTCAGGTAGCGCTTGACCAGGGTGGAGATCTCGTTCTCCATGGTGGCGGAGAACAGCATGCGCTGGCCGCCGCCGGGGATCTGGTCGAGCAGCTCGGTGACCTCGGGCAGGAAGCCCAGGTCGGACATCTGGTCGGCCTCGTCGAGGACGGCGACCTGGACGTTGGCGAGCGAGCAGGCGCCGCGGTTGATGAGGTCGCGCAGACGGCCCGGGGTGGCGACGAGGACGTCGACGCCGCGCTCCAGGGCGTAGATCTGGTTGCTCATCGACGTACCGCCGCAGACGACCTTCATCTTCAGGCCGAGCACGTCGCCGTACGGCTGGAGCGCGTCCGCGACCTGCATCGCGAGCTCACGCGTCGGCGTGAGGATGATCGCGCGGGGCTTCTTCTTCTCGGTGTGCCCGCCGGCCAGCGCGGCCAGGGTCGGCAGACCGAAGGAGAGGGTCTTGCCGGAGCCGGTGCGGCCACGGCCGAGGATGTCCTTGCCGGCCAGGGCGTCCGGGATGGTCGCGGCCTGGATCGGGAAGGGGGTGGTCACACCGTTCTGCGCGAGCTTGCGCACGACGCCCTCGGGCAGACCGAGGTCCGCGAAGGTGATCGTCGGCTCGGCGTCGGCCTCGGCGGCGGGCTCCGCGATCTCGACGACGGCCTCGGCGGCCTCGGAGATCTCGGGGGTCTCGGTGACTACGGTCTCGACAGCCTCGGCGACGACGATCTCGTCGTTCTCGGGCATGACGGTGTGATCAGTACTGGAAATGGACATGCGAAATGCGAAACCTTCCGGAGTCTCGGCACGCGCCCGTCAACTCCGTGAATTCGCAATTCGACCGCCTCGATGCGGTCAGCCACGGCTAGGGAGAGTACGCGCCACACGGCGCTCTTCTGTGTCGGCGCCGGGCAATGGGATCAAACGATCTACCACCATACGCACTCACCCCACAGGAGCGCAAACCGCTCCTGTGCGATCCACCTCACACCAGCCCGCCCGAAACCCCCCTAAGCCGGTCCCACCTGCGGCGATGCGGCCGGTTCCGTCTTGGTGGCGGGGCTGGCGCCGAGCTCCCGGAGCGCGGTGTTCCGGGTGTCCGCCGCCGGGGAGGCGGACGGCGAGCCGTCGCCCGAGGGCTTCGGGCTGACCGGCGGAGCGGGGGGCGTGGGGCTGGCCGGCGGGGTCGGCTGGGTCGGCGGCGCCTGCGGCTGCGAGGGCTGCTGCGGGGGCGCGGAGTGGGCGCCCGCCGGGGCGCCCGGAGGCACCGGGTCCTGCGGCTTCCCCGGCCGCCCGCCGCCGCCCGGGGAGGCCGCCGAGCCCCCGGACGCCGAGCCGCTCGGGCGCGGGGACGCGGACGACCCGCCGGACGGCTTCTCGCCGCGCCTGCCGGGCCGGCCGCGAACGGCCTCCCCGGCCACCCCCGCGACCCCGCGCGTCCCGGCGCCCGCCTCCTCGCGCCCGGCCGAGGCCGAGGGCTTCGGCGCCTTCCCGTCGTCGCTCACACTCATGCAGCCCGCCGACGCCGCGACCACCAGCGCGGTCACGGCCAAACGGACGGGGGCGGACAACTGGCGCACGGGTGGCCTCCACAGGCGCGGGCGGGGCAGGTCGCCCTGCCCAACTCCCTTTTCCCCGCCGGGGACACGCCCGGGACCGCGCCGGTACGAACGGGATTCCGACGGGTAGCACCCGCCACCGCGCTGACCGGCGACGCACTTCACCGGCCGAACGAACGTTCACCCGACGGCCCGTCAGACGCCCCGGCCGAGCGCGCTCAGCCGTATCCCAGCGCGTGCAGCCGGTCGTCGTCGATACCGAAGTGGTGGGCGATCTCGTGCACCACGGTCACCTCGGTCTCGGCGACCACGTCCTCCCGCGACTCGCACATCCGCAGGGTGGGGCCCCGGTAGATGGTGATCCGGTCCGGGAGCACGCCCGCGTACCACTCGCCGCGGTCGGTGAGCGGAGTCCCCTCATAGAGCCCGAGGAGGTCGGGGTGGTCGGCGGCGGGCTCGTCCTCGACGAACACGGCGACGTTGTCCATCAGCCGCGTCAGCTCCGGCGGGATGCGGTCCAGCGCCTCGGCGACCAGTTCCTCGAACTCCTCGCGCGTCATCTCCAGCACCCGGCCATTGTCACGCATGGGGCACGGATGGGGAGGGACGGGACGTGCGGGGCGGCGCGGCCCGGGGGCGGACACAGGCCCGGAACCGGGCCCGGCGGGCTCGCCACGAGCCCCCGGGAAACCGTTTTGGCGATAGCTCCTCCCATCCCATATGCTTCTCACGTCCCCGACGCGCTGCGAAGCGCGCAGGTGGGCCCTTAGCCCTCATCGTCTAGTGGCCCAGGACGCCGCCCTTTCAAGGCGGTAGCACGGGTTCGAATCCCGTTGGGGGCACGCATTACTGTGTGCGAGACTAGCGCTCGCACATTGCTTGGTCCTGTGGAGCAGTTTGGAGTGCTCGCCACCCTGTCAAGGTGGAGGCCGCGGGTTCAAATCCCGTCAGGACCGCTGGTGTTTCACGTGAAACACCGTGGCTGGGTAGCTCAGTTGGTACGAGCGATCGCCTGAAAAGCGATAGGTCGCCGGTTCGACCCCGGCCCCAGCCACAACCGGAAGGCCCCGTCCATCGGACGGGGCCTTCCTCGTTCTCACTCCGTCTCCGTCTCCCGCTCCCGCGCGCGCCGGCCGCGTACGCCGAGGACCAGCGCGACCACCGCCACCACGGCCACGAGCAGCGCCCAGTCCGGGACCGCGTCGCCGAACGAGCGGGCCCACTTCTCGGCCGCGTACGAGTCGTCCACGTTCAGCAGTCCGGGCAGCGCCGTCGCCCCGTCGTACGCGAGGAACAGGCCGCCCAGGGCGATGAAGAACAGGCCCGACAGCAGCGAGGTGGTGTGCAGCTCGAAGCGGCCGAGCCTGATCACCTTCCCGCGCAGCCAGCGGCGCCCGCCGAGCCCGAAGCGCTCCCAGAGCAGCGCGAGCAGGAACAGCGGGGCCGCCATGCCGAGCGCGTACACCGCGAGCAGCAGACCGCCGTAGGCCGGGCTGCCGCTGACCGCCGCCACCGTCAGGACGCTGCCCAGGATGGGCCCGGCGCAGAAGCCGGCCAGGCCGTAGACCGCGCCGAGCGCGTACACCGAGAGGGCCGTGGTCGGGCGGATCCGGCCGGACAGCTCCGTCATCCTGCGGCTGGCGAAGCCCATGCCGAGGATCTGGGCGGCGCCGAGCGCGATGATCAGCCAGCCGCCGAACAGGACCAGCTGGTCGCGGTGGCCGTAGAAGAGCCGTCCGGCGTACGAGCCCGCCGCGCCCAGCGGGACCAGGGTGGTGGCCAGACCCGCGTAGAAGATGCCGGTACGGGCCAGCAGGCGGGACGTCGAGTTGATCGAGTACGCGAAGAACGCCGGGAGGAGCAGGGCGCTGCACGGGCTGAGCAGGGCGAGCAGCCCGCCCAGGAACGCCGCCAGATAGCCGATGTCCGGGGTCACTTCCCGGCCGCCTTCGGCCCGGCGGTCTGCGCGGCCTTGTACGTCGCCGCCTCGTCGATGGCCTGCGCGAAGGTGTCCAGCGGCTGCGCGCCCGCCAGCGGGCGTCCGTTGATCACGAACGACGGGGTGGAGCTGGCGCCGAGCGCGTACGCCTCGTCCTGGTCCTTCTTCACCGAGGCCTTCGCCGCGTCGCTGTCCGCGTCCCGGGCGAAACGGTCCAGGTCGGACACGCCCGCCTCCTTCGCGAGATCGCGCAGCCGGTCGGCGCCGAAGCCCTTCTCCTTGGAGCCCTTGGCGTAGGCCGCCGCGTGGAACTGCCAGAACCTGCCCTGCTGCCCGGCCGCCCACGCCGCGCGCGCCGCCGCCTCCGACTGGGCGCCGAAGATCGGCATGTTGCGCCACTCGACGCGCAGGGTGCCGGCCTCGACGTACTTCTTCACCAGCTCCGGCTCGGTGTCACGGGCGAACTTGCCGCAGTACGAGCACTTGAAGTCGGCGTACTCGATCATCACGACCGGGGCGTCGGCCCGGCCCTGGGCGAGCGGGTCCTTGGCGTCCCGGCGGGCCAGCTTCTCCAGCTCGGGGAAGGTGCCCTCGGGCGCCTCGGCGGCGGCGGAGGTGTCGCTCTTCTTCGCCGAGCCGGAGTCCGACGCCCGGTACGAGGCGACGCCGAGCACGACCGCGGCCGCCACCACGACCGCCCCGATCACGAACGGCTTGCGCGACGCGTTCTTCCTGGACGACGGCTTGGACTTCTGGGACGGCTTGGACTTGGGCGCGGGAGTGCCCTGGGACTTGGACATACGGGTCTCCGTGTACGTACTGCGAGAGGGAAGGCGAAAGGGACGGCCGGTCGCGATGACCGGCCGCCTAGACCCTCAGTACGGAGAGCTCGACGGGTGTGGGCGCGGTGAGTGTGGGGCCGCGCACCGGCGGCACGCGGTGCTCGGCGGCCTGGACGGCGAAGGCCGCCGGGGCGAACCGCTCGCCGAGGGCCGGGGCCTGGTCGTAGGCGGTGCGGGCCCGCACCGGGGCGGCGGGCTCGCCGCCGTCGTGTTTGCCGCCCTGCTTGCAGCCGGGCGAGCCGTCGGCGGGCGGCGCGGCCTGCGCCATCGGCGCGTGCGTGCGCGGCGCGTCGGCGACCGCCGCGGGCGACGGTCCGCACAGCAGCACCGCCACCACCCCGAGCACCATCAGCAGCACGGCCGCGAGGCGGCGGCGCGGGGCGTGGGTGCGGGGCATGCCCGAAATGGTACGGGGTGGACGGGGACGGGCGCCGGACGGCGGCGACGGCAGGGGACGGCACCCGAAATGCGTTCGCCACTCGTTGGCGCCGGGTGAGATCCTGAATCAGGTATGTCTACTTCCTTCGCCGATCTCCAGACCCTGCTGGCCGAGATCTCGCTGCGCGACGCCCACCGGCTCGGCCGCCGTCTGGACGGCGCCCGCCGTATCAAGAAGCCCGAGGCCCGGCAGGCCGTCCTCGACGAGATCGGGGCCGAGGCCGCCAAGTCCGCCGAGCGCGTCGCCCGGCGGGCCTCCCGCATGCCCGAGGTCACGTACCCGGAACAGCTCCCGGTCAGCCAGAAGAAGGACGACATCCTTCAGGCGATACGGGAGCACCAGGTCGTGATCGTCGCGGGCGAGACCGGCTCCGGCAAGACCACCCAGATCCCCAAGATCTGCATGGAGCTGGGCCGGGGCGTGCGCGGCATGATCGGGCACACCCAGCCCCGCCGGATCGCGGCCCGCACGGTCGCCGACCGGATCGCGGAGGAGCTGAACACGCCGCTGGGCGAGGCAGTCGGCTGGAAGGTCCGGTTCACCGACCAGGTCGACCAGGACGCGACCTTCGTCAAGCTGATGACGGACGGCATCCTGCTCGCCGAGATCCAGACGGACCGCGAGCTGCGCGCGTACGACACGATCATCATCGACGAGGCCCACGAGCGGTCCCTCAACATCGACTTCCTGCTCGGCTATCTGGCCCAGCTGCTGCCCAAGCGCCCCGACCTGAAGGTCGTCATCACCTCGGCGACCATCGACCCCGAGCGGTTCTCGCGGCACTTCGGCGACGCGCCGATCGTCGAGGTCAGCGGGCGTACGTATCCGGTCGAGGTGCGCTATCGCCCGCTCCTCGAAGAGGACAGCCAGGACGCCGACCGCGACCAGATCACCGCGATCTGCGACGCCGTCGACGAGCTCCAGTCCGAGGGCCCCGGCGACATCCTGGTCTTCCTCTCCGGCGAGCGCGAGATCCGCGACACGGCGGACGCGCTCAACAAGAAGAACCTCCGGTTCACGGAGGTGCTGCCGCTGTACGCGCGCCTGAGCCACGCCGAGCAGCACCGGGTGTTCCAGCAGCACACGGGCCGCAGGATCGTTCTCGCGACCAACGTCGCCGAGACCTCCCTGACCGTCCCCGGCATCAAGTACGTGATCGACCCGGGCACCGCCCGTATCTCCCGCTACAGCCATCGCACCAAGGTGCAGCGGCTGCCCATCGAGGCGATCTCGCAGGCCAGCGCCAACCAGCGCAAGGGCCGCTGCGGGCGCACCAGCGACGGCGTCTGCATCCGGCTCTACTCCGAGGACGACTTCGTCTCCCGGCCGGAGTTCACGGACGCGGAGATCCTGCGGACCAACCTGGCCTCCGTCATCCTCCAGATGACCGCCGCCGGGCTCGGCGACATCGAGAAGTTCCCCTTCATCGACCCGCCGGACCACCGCAACATCCGCGACGGCGTGCAGCTGCTCCAGGAGCTCGGGGCGCTCGACCCCACGGAGAAGGATCCCAAGAAGCGCCTCACCCAGATGGGCCGCAAGCTCGCCCAGCTGCCCGTCGACCCGCGCCTGGCCCGGATGGTCGTCGAGGCCGACAAGAACGGCTGCGTACGCGAGGTCATGGTCATCGCGGCCGCGCTCTCCATCCAGGACCCGCGCGAGCGGCCGTCCGACAAGCAGACGCAGGCCGACCAGCAGCACGCCCGCTTCAAGGACGAGACCAGCGACTTCCTCGCCTTCCTCAACCTGTGGCGCTACGTCCGCGAGCAGCAGAAGGAGCGCGGGTCGTCGTCCTTCCGCCGGATGTGCAAGCAGGAGTACCTGAACTTCCTGCGCATCCGCGAGTGGCAGGACATCTACTCCCAGCTGCGCACGGTCGCCAAGACGATGGGCATCCACATCGAGGAGCCCTCGGCGGGTACAGCCGTCCCCGAGCAGCACGTCCACGTCTCCCTGCTGGCCGGTCTGCTCTCGCACATCGGCCTGAAGGACACCGACAAGAACGAGTACCTGGGCGCCCGCGGCGCCAAGTTCGCGATCTTCCCGGGCTCGGCGCTCTTCAAGAAGCAGCCCAAGGTCGTCATGTCGGCGGAGCTGGTGGAGACGTCCCGGCTGTGGGCGCGCGTCAACGCGAAGATCGAGCCCGAGTGGATCGAGCCGATCGCCCAGCACCTGCTCAAGCGCACCTACAGCGAGCCGCACTGGGAGAAGGACCAGGCCGCGGTGATGGCGTACGAGAGGGTCACGCTCTACGGCGTGCCGATCGTCGCCAACCGCAAGGTCAACTACGGCCGTATCGACCCGGAGGCGTCGCGCGAGCTGTTCATCCGCAACGCGCTGGTCGAGGGCGACTGGCGTACGCACCACAAGTTCTTCGCCGACAACCGCAAACTCCTCACCGAGGTCGAGGAGTTGGAGCACCGGGCGCGGCGCCGCGACATCCTGGTCGACGACGAGACGCTGTTCGACTTCTACGACCAGCGCGTGCCCGAACACGTCGTCTCCGGCGCGCACTTCGACTCCTGGTGGAAGCACAAGCGCCATGACGAGCCCGAATTCCTGGACTTCGAGCGGGAGATGCTCATCCGGGAGTCGGCGCTGGCCGTCACCAAGGACGACTACCCGGACAACTGGCGCCAGGGCCGGCTGAAGTTCAAGGTCACCTACCAGTTCGAGCCGGGCGCGGACGCGGACGGCGTGACCGTCCACATCCCGCTCCAGGTGCTCAACCAGGTCACCGACGAGGGCTTCGACTGGCAGATCCCGGGTCTGCGCCAGGAGGTGGTGACGGAGCTGATCCGCTCGCTGCCCAAGCCGATCCGCCGCCACTACGTCCCCGCGCCGAACTTCGCGACGAGGTTCCTGGAGACGGCCCTGCCGTTGCAGGAGCCGCTGCCGACCACGCTCGCGCGTGAGCTCCAGCGCATGGTCGGCGTCCCGGTCACGGCCGACGACTTCGATCTGACGCGCGTCCCGGACCACTTGAAGATCACCTTCCGGATCGTCGACGAGCGGCGCCGCAAGCTGGCCGAGGACAAGGACCTGGAAGCCCTCAAGCTGCGGCTGCGCCCCAAGGCCCGGCAGGCCCTCTCCCAGGCCGCCGCGGCCGCCGCCCCGTCGGGCGGGGTCTCCATCGAGCGCACGGGCCTCACGGACTGGACGATCGGCACGCTCAGCAAGGTCTTCGAGACCAAGCGCGCGGGCCAGCCGGTGAAGGCGTACCCGGCGCTCGTCGACTCCGGGGAAACCGTCTCCGTACGCCTCTTCGACACCGAGGCCGAGCAGCGCCAGGCGATGTGGCGCGGCACCCGGAAGCTGATCCTGCTGAACATCCCGGTGAACCCGGCGAAGTTCGCCTCGGACAAGCTGACCAACCAGCAGAAGCTCGCCCTGTCCCGCAATCCGCACGGCTCCATCCAGGCGCTGTTCGACGACTGCGCCATGGCGGCGGCCGACCGGCTCATCGCCGAGCACGGCGGCCCGGTCTGGGACGAGGAGTCGTTCCGCAAGCTCTTCGACAAGGTGCGCGCGGACCTGGTCGACACCACCGTGCGGACCGTCGGGCAGGTGCAGCAGATCCTGGCCGCCTGGCAGGCCTGTGAGCGCCGTCTGAAGGCCACGAACAGCCTGGTCCTGATCAACAACCTCCAGGACGTACGGGAGCAGCTGGCGGCCCTGATGCCGGCCGGCTTCGTCACCGCGACGGGCCTGCGCCGGCTGCCGGACCTGATGCGCTATCTGGTCGCGGTGGACCGGCGCCTGCAGCAGATGCCGACGTCCGTGCAGCGCGACACCACGCGCATGGAGAAGGTCCACGAGATGCAGGACGAGTACGCCTGGCTGCTCGAACAGATGCCGCAGGGACGGCCCGTTCCGCAGGAGGTCCTGGACATCCGCTGGATGATCGAGGAGCTGCGGGTGAGCTACTTCGCGCACGCGCTCGGCACCGCGTTCCCGGTGTCGGACAAGCGGATCGTGAAGGCGATCGACGCGGCGGCGCCGTGATGTCCGTATCGCTGTGAGTGAGTTCGACCGGACCCTCTGACCTGCTGTACAGTCTGTCTCGCAGCCAAGCGAAAACGGCCGCAAAACTCCCCCAGTGCCTTAAAGGCCTGGGAGGGGCCCCCAGGTCCTGTGGAGCAGTTTGGAGTGCTCGCCACCCTGTCAAGGTGGAGGCCGCGGGTTCAAATCCCGTCAGGACCGCAGTGAAGTCGGAGCCCGCATCCCCACCGGATGCGGGCTCCGGCGCTATGGGCCCCCGAGGCCGCGCCCCGCGGCGGAGCCGCGCAGAAGACACGGCAAATCCCGTCAGGACCGCAGTAAGACGAAGGCCCGGATCCCTTGGATCCGGGCCTTCGTCGTATCCCGCCGTCTTGACGGCGTCACCTGCCACCGGTACCCAGAGAAGAAGCTGCGGGACCGGTCCGGAGGTGGCGCATGACGGCGTCGTCCGCGAGGCATGAGACCAGGGCGCTGCTGCGCGCCCATCTGTCGGCCGCGAGTGGCTACCGGCACCACACGGGCCGCTGCCCGGTCTGCCGCAAGCTCCTGCGGCTCGCGATGGAGCCCTCCGCGCTGGAGTCGGCCCTGGAGGCCGCCACGGAGGCGGCCGTTGAGGCCGCTCTGGAGCCGTCGGCGCCGGATCCCGCGCCCGTGGGCCCCGAGGACGAAAGTCCCGTCGAGCGGTGACCATTGGCCGGTTGGCAGGCCGCTGCGCGGTGGCAGGCTCCCTATAGGGAACGTGGGGCGGCCTTCCGGCGGCAGCTCCAGCGGCGTTCCGGTGACGCTCAGGCGGTGTGACGGGAGTCACCGAACAAGTTTTGGGAACCGGGGAACTTACACCGCACCTACAACCCCCCAATTTAATATGTGCAATTGCACCACCCATCCAGGGGTACGCGACTCCCCCTCCCGAGTACCCCCGCAAGCCCCCGCGTACCACCCGGATCGGGCGGGATCAGGGCATAAAAAAGATCGCGCTGGACCCGGCGGAGTCCAGCGCGATCAATGACGGTGAGCCCGTTGGGGCAGGCCTGCGTCAGTGGAGCAAAAGGTGGGCTGCCGGGGTGGGGGCCCCGGAATGCCCGTTATCGGGGTGTTGTTCAGGCCTCGCTACGCTGCTGCGGAATGCCCGCGAGCAGCGCACGGACCTCTGCTTCGCGGTACCGGCGGTGCCCACCCAGCGTGCGGATGGACGTGAGCTTGCCCGCCTTCGCCCAGCGGGTGACCGTCTTCGGGTCCACGCGGAACATCGTGGCAACCTCAGCCGGGGTCAGCAGCGGCTCGGCATCAGGGGTGCGAGCGGTCATGAGCGGCCTCCTCGGGAGAACCGAACCTTCTCGGTTCTTTCCTCTAAATTCTGCACCTTGACCCGCGTTGCCCGAAATGGCGGACGCGAGCCGAGTCGGTTATAGGACGAACGGCTTGTCCTCGGCACTACAACTACACCATCTGTCCAGCCACGTCGGCCAAACCGATGGAATTGCCCTCCCAGGTGTTCATCAGCGACGGAAGCCGATGGACCATGCCATAGCGGACAGTCACGCCACAGTGACGATCAGTCACAGAGCGATCAGGAGTCATCAGACCCCCCATAGCGTGCAATACCAAGCAATCCGCCCGTAGTTGGACGGAAGGAGCCCTCCCCGGACTCCTTGTCCTATTTTGGCACGAGGGTGGGGGATGGACGCAAGGGCCCAGTAAGTGCGTTCCGTCACGCTTGGGGGAAAGGCCCGTATCAGGACCTACGTCCCGGCGCACCAGTACGAACGACTCACCCGGACGAGGAGAACACGCGCCGTGAACGGCGCGCGTTCGCCCTCAGTTCGCGAGCCGGCGGTCCCTGACGGCCCGCCAGCGCTCCGTGAAGCGCTCGTACGCCTCGGCCGCCCCCGCGCCGTCCCCGGCCCGCAGCGCGGCGATCCCCTCGGCCACGTCGGCCGCCGAGCGGTCCGCCGCGAGCCGGGCCTCCGGCAGCGCGTGCACCAGACCGCCGTAGTCGAGCTCGACCAGCGAGCGCGGATGGAACTCCTCCAGCCAGCGGCCCACCTCGACCAGCCCCTCGATCAGCGGCCCCTCGTCGATGTGGTCGCGCAGCGTCCTGAGCGCCCGCGCGAGGCGGCGGCGGGCCTGGACCATGGGGGTGCGGTAGCGCAGCACCGGGGGTGCGCCGCTCTCCGCCCGGACATACTCGCGCTCTTCGTCCGAAAAGACTGTGAACCAGCTCACGGGCACATGCCAGACCGCCGTCAGGATCCACGGCCGGGCGTCCGGGTTCCGCTCGCGCCACCGCTCGTAGTCGGCCGCGGCCTGCCGGCGCACCACCGGCGGCAGCAGCGCGTCGAGCACCGGCGCCGGGTACTGGTCCGCCAGCTCCTCCAGCGCCCGCCACCCGCGCAGCCGGGTGCGCCACGGGCAGACGCACACCACCCCGTCCAGGTGCGCCACGAACGCCTCCGCGCTCTCGTGGACCGGGACGGCCACCGGCGGCGTCGGCACCAAATCCGCCAGCGCGCGCCGGAGTTCGTCCTGGGCACTGGGGGTACGCCCGCTCTCGGCGTACCGGGCCCAGTGGCCGCGCTCCGGTTCGGGGAAGGCCGCCAGCGGCTCGTACACCCGCAGATAGGACGCGTACGGGACGATCACCGAGGACACCACCGCCATGGGTCGAATCGTCCCACGCGCGGGGCGGGCGGGAGGGTGATCCTCGGCACTGCGCCTGATCTACGCACGCGTAGGACTTACTCTGCTCCCAGCGCGGCCCCGGGCGGGCCGCGACGACGGCCCGCCCCACCCGCAGGCGGGCCGCCAACCGCCGCTTCGTACTTGGGAGTCACCACCGTGACCGATGTGACCGACGGCGTCCTGCACACCCTGTTCCGTACGGACCAGGGGGGCCACGAACAAGTCGTGCTGTGCCAGGACCGCGCCTCGGGCCTCAAGGCCGTCATCGCCATCCACTCCACCGCCCTGGGCCCGGCCCTCGGCGGTACGCGCTTCTACCCGTACGCGAGCGAGGAAGAGGCCGTCGCCGACGCGCTCAACCTCTCGCGCGGCATGTCGTACAAGAACGCCATGGCCGGACTCGACCACGGTGGCGGCAAGGCCGTCATCATCGGGGACCCGGACACGATCAAGAGCGAGGAGCTGCTTCTCGCCTACGGGCGGATGGTGGCCTCGCTCGGCGGGCGCTATGTGACGGCGTGCGACGTCGGCACCTATGTGGCGGACATGGACGTCGTGGCGCGCGAGTGCCGGTGGACGACCGGGCGCTCCCCCGAGAACGGCGGCGCGGGCGACTCCTCCGTGCTCACCGCCTTCGGCGTCTTCCAGGGCATGCGGGCCAGCGCCCAGCACCTGTGGGGCGACCCGACGCTGCGCGGCCGCAAGGTCGGTGTCGCGGGCGTCGGCAAGGTGGGCCACTACCTGGTGGAGCACCTGGTGGCGGACGGCGCCGAGGTCGTGATCACCGATGTACGTGAGGAATCGGTACGCCGGATCCTCGACAAGCACCCGGGCAAGGTCACCTCGGTCGCCGACACGGCCGCGCTGATCCGTGTGGAGGGCCTGGACATCTACGCCCCCTGCGCGCTCGGCGGCGCGCTGAACGACGAGAGCGTCCCCGTGCTCACCGCGAAGATCGTGTGCGGCGCGGCCAACAACCAGCTCGCCCACCCGGGCGTCGAGAAGGACCTCGCGGACCGCGCGATCCTGTACGCGCCAGACTACGTGGTGAACGCCGGCGGCGTGATCCAGGTCGCGGACGAGCTGCACGGCTTCGACTTCGACCGCTGCAAGGCGAAGGCCGCGAAGATCTTCGACACCACGCTGGCCATATTCGCACGTGCGAAGGAAGACGGGATTCCGCCGGCCGCCGCGGCCGACCGGATCGCCGAACAGCGCATGGCCGAGGCGCGCGGTCGCTGACCCCTCGCGGCACCCGATCCGCCGACCGGCGAGACAAGACTCACGCCGGTCGGCGGGTCGGACGCCAAGAAGAGGTTAAAATCGCGGTTGACCAGCTAGGAAGGGGCTTCTTGCGGGTCCTGCGAAGTGGCACGTCATGCGGGCGGCGTACCGTATGGCCGCGGAAGCAGGTACCGTTGAACCCCTACGGACACGGTCTCTCCACGGAGAGCCCGTTCCGACTCATGAACGCGTGTCAAGACTCTGGGGCCGTCGAGCCCCGTCACCGAGGGGGTCGAGCCATGGGGCGCGGCCGGGCAAAGGCCAAGCAGACGAAGGTCGCCCGCCAGCTGAAGTACAGCAGCGGCGGGACTGACCTGTCGCGTCTGGCCAACGAGCTGGGCGCATCGACTTCGAATCCGACAGTGAGCCAACCGCCTAACGCGGAGCCGCTGGAGGACGAGGAGGATGACCCGTATGCCCGCTATGCGGACATGTACGGGAACGACGAGGACGAGGACGATGAGTCCGGTCCGTCGTCGCAGCGCCGCGGCGCTTGACTTCGCTGAATCCCTCTTTGGCAGCAGCTCTGGTTCTCGCTGCTCCGAGAACATAAGAACCCGGTCCAGGGCCAACGCCCCGGACCGGGTTCTGTGCTGCCCGCGAGTTCTGTGCTGACAGGGAGGGGCCTCGCGGCTCCTCCCTTTCGCCTACTTCGCGTAGTCGCCGGTCAGCGCGGCGCCCGTGGAGTGCTCGCCCCGCTCCGTGATCCCACCGGCGACCCAGGCGTCCACGCCCCGGTCCGCCAGCGCCGTCAGGGCCACGTCCACCGAGTGCTCGGGCACGATCGCGATCATGCCGACGCCCATGTTGAGCGTCTTCTCCAGCTCCAGGCGCTCGACCTGCCCGGCCTTGCCCACCAGGTCGAACACCGCACCCGGCGTCCAGGTCGAGCGGTCGACCGCGGCGTGCAGGTGGTCGGGAATGACCCGGGCCAGGTTGTTGGCCAAGCCGCCGCCGGTGACGTGGCTGAAGGCGTGCACCTCGGCGGTGCGCGTCAGGGCCAGGCAGTCCAGCGAGTAGATCTTGGTCGGCTCCAGGAGCTCCTCGCCCAGGGTCCGGCCGAACTCCTCGACCTGCTGGTCGAGCGACATCTTCGCCCGGTCGAAGACCACGTGCCGCACGAGTGAGTACCCGTTCGAGTGAAGACCGGACGACGCCATCGCGATGACGACGTCACCCGTGCGGATACGATCCGCGCCGAGCAGCAGGTCGGCCTCGACCACGCCCGTACCGGCGCCGGCTACGTCGAAGTCGTCCGGGCCCAGCAGGCCCGGGTGTTCGGCGGTCTCGCCGCCGATCAGCGAGCAGCCCGCGAGCACACAGCCCTCGGCGATGCCCTTGACGATGGCGGCGACCCGCTCGGGGTGCACCTTGCCGACGCAGATGTAGTCGGTCATGAACAGCGGCTCGGCACCGCACACGACCAGGTCGTCGACGACCATGCCCACGAGGTCGTGGCCGATGGTGTCGTACACGCCCATCTTGCGGGCGAGGTCGACCTTCGTACCGACGCCGTCGGTGGCGGAGGCGAGCAGCGGGCGCTCGTAGCGCTTGAGGGCGGAGGCGTCGAAGAGGCCGGCGAAGCCGCCGAGGCCGCCCAGGACCTCGGGACGCCTCGTCTTCTTCACCCACTCCTTCATCAGCTCGACTGCGCGGTCGCCCGCTTCGATGTCGACGCCCGCGGCTGCGTAGCTGGCACCAGTGGTCTCAGGAGGCATGGCTCTGAAGAACTTTCGTGTCGTACTGCAGGGTTCGTGCGGGCGCTACGGGCGACGCAGGGCGTCGGCCGCCGCCGTCGCGGCGGGACCCGCCGCGAGCTCGGTCTCCAGAAGCTGCTTGCCGAGCAGTTCGGGGTCCGGGAGCTCCATCGGGTAGACCCCGTCGAAGCAGGCGCGGCAGAGGTCGTCCTTGGGGATCGTGGTCGCCTCGATCATCGCGTCCGTGGAGATGTACGCGAGCGAGTCGGCCCCCAGCGACGTGCCGATCTCCTCGATCGTCATGCCGTTGGCGATCAGCTCGGCGCGGGTCGCGAAGTCGATGCCGAAGAAGCACGGCCACTTGACCGGCGGCGACGAGATCCGGATGTGGACCTCGGCGGCGCCCGCCTCGCGGAGCATCTTCACCAGCGCGCGCTGGGTGTTGCCGCGCACGATCGAGTCGTCCACGACCACCAGGCGCTTGCCCCGGATGACTTCCTTGAGCGGGTTCAGCTTGAGGCGGATGCCCAGCTGGCGGATGGTCTGCGAGGGCTGGATGAAGGTCCGCCCGACATAGGCGTTCTTCACCAGGCCGGACCCGTACGGAATGCCGCTGGCCTCCGCGTAGCCGATCGCGGCGGGGGTGCCGGACTCCGGAGTCGCTATCACCAGGTCGGCGTCGCACGGCGCTTCCGCGGCGAGTTTCCGGCCCATCTCGACCCGCGAGAGGTAGACGTTCCGCCCGGCGATGTCGGTGTCGGGGCGGGCCAGGTAGACGTACTCGAAGACACAGCCCTTGGGCTTCGCTTCAGCAAATCGGGAGGTCCTGAGCCCGTTCTCGTCGATGGCGACGAGCTCGCCCGGCTCGATCTCGCGGACGAAGCTGGCGCCGCAGATGTCGAGGGCGGCGGTCTCGGAGGCCACCACCCAGCCGCGCTCCAGGCGGCCGATGACCAGCGGGCGGATGCCCTGCGGGTCACGGGCGCAGTAGAGCGTCTGCTCGTCCATGAAGACCAGCGAGAAGGCGCCCTGGACCTGGGGAAGGACCTTGGCGGCCGCCTCCTCCACGGTCAGCGGCTTGCCGTCGTCGTCGGTCTGCCCCGCGAGCAGGGCGGTGACGAGGTCGGTGTCGTTGGTGGCGGCGACCTGGGTCGCGCGACCGTTCTCCTTGGGCAGCTCGGCGACCATCTCCGCCAGCTGGGCGGTGTTCACCAGGTTGCCGTTGTGGCCGAGCGCGATCGAGCCGTGGGCGGTCGCCCGGAAGGTCGGCTGCGCGTTCTCCCACACGGAGGCACCGGTGGTCGAGTAGCGGGCGTGACCGACCGCGATATGACCCTGGAGGGAGCCGAGAGAGGTCTCGTCGAAGACCTGGGAAACAAGCCCCATGTCCTTGAAGACGAGGATCTGGGAGCCGTTGCTGACCGCGATTCCCGCGGATTCCTGGCCCCGATGCTGGAGGGCGTAAAGCCCGAAGTAAGTGAGCTTGGCGACCTCTTCACCCGGAGCCCAGACGCCGAAGACGCCGCAAGCGTCCTGGGGGCCCTTCTCGCCGGGGAGCAGGTCGTGGTTGAGTCGTCCGTCACCACGTGGCACGCCACCGAGTGTAGGCGAGATCGACCACTGGTCCGAATTGGGGATAGCGACAAGAGGACCACGGTGGGTGGTTTGTGGCTTCTGCCGGACCGGCCGGAGGGCCGTTTTCCTGGCATTTTCCTGCCGGTTTCCCGCCGCGGCCGGATTCCGGCGCCCCGAGGAATGTGACGGAGCTCGCTCGGGGGTGCGAATTCGCCCGGGGGGCGGATGGGGCGGGGTCACTTGCCGTAGTCGTATGAATTCGGCGGTACGGGGGTGACGGCGGCGGGGGCGACGGGCTTTTTCGAGCCTCCGGCTCGGCACATCACGACATCAGCGGCAGGAGTCCCGAAAGGTCCGCGCGCTCGCCGCTCGCCGAGACCTCGGCCGCGTCGAGCGCCGCCGCCCATCGCGTACGGCCGGTGGCGAGGCGGAGCCAGGTGAGGGGGTCGGTCTCCACCACGTTCGGCGGCGTGCCCCGGGTGTGCTTGGGACCCTCGACGCACTGGACCACCGCGTACGGCGGCACCCGCACCTCGACCGAGCCGCCCGGCGCCTTCGCCGCGAGCGCGTCGGCGAGCAGCCGGGTGCAGGCGGCGAGCGCCTGGCGGTCGTACGGGATGCCGAGCCCGGGGACGGCGTCGTTCAAGTCGTCGGTGTGGAGGCAGAGTTCCACGGTCCGGGTGACCATGGCGTCGCCGAGGGTCATGGCGCCGGACCCGGGCGCGGGAAGAACCCGGACCAGCCGGTTGTCCGGCGCGTCCGGCAGCCGCGCCGCGATCCGCTCGGCCACGTCGGCGTACAGCGCGTCCAGGTCCGGCCGCTCGGCGGCGTACTCCCCCGGTCCCGCCCGGTCCGCGAACGGCCAGTCGAGGAGGGCGAGTTCGCGTGCGGCGGGCTCGGCCTCGTCGAGGGCGCGCACGACCGTGTCCAGGGTCAGGGCGAGGTGCGCGGCGAGGTCGCGGACCGTGCGGTCGCCGAGGCGGGTGGGCCGGTCGAGCTGGTCGGGCGTGAGGGCGCGGACCGCGTCCCGTACGTGTGCGAACTGGGCGAGTACCGCCGCGCGGGTCTTCGCCGGGTCGTAGCTGCGGGTGCGCTTCTTGGCCGGAGGCATGATCCAGAGCTTAGGCGGGCGATGCCGCCTGGGCTGCGGGCTTGGTCGCGTAGTCGCCGAGGCCGTGTTCGACCTGGTCGAAGGCCTGGACGGCGAGGCGGATGGCGTCCGGGGCGATCTCGTC
This sequence comes from Streptomyces sp. NPDC048696, assembly GCF_043198895.1. Taxonomy (NCBI): domain Bacteria; kingdom Bacillati; phylum Actinomycetota; class Actinomycetes; order Kitasatosporales; family Streptomycetaceae; genus Streptomyces; species Streptomyces sp. NPDC048696. Next base: position 51,569 of record NZ_JBICVJ010000030.1, read on the forward strand.
GGCCGGGTCGCCGAGCAGCAGCCGCCGGTGGTTCTCGCCGATCAGCGTCGCGCGTACGGCCTCCAGCTGGGCCGCCGCGACCCGGGCCATGATCCGGTCGCCGGTCTCCTCGGCCAGCACCTCGGCCAGCAGGTCGGAGCCGCGGACGAGGGCGGCGTGGGCGCGGGTGAGCAGGACGGGCGTCTCCATGATCAGCCGGAGCAGCTGGATCACCAGCGGCCCGTCGTTCATCCCGATGGAGGCGTCGCGCTCGTCCACGGCGCGCAGATAGTGGCGGCGCATGGCCTGGACGGCGGACTCGCCCGGGGCGCGGTCGCGCACGGTACGAGCGGCGTCGTGGACATGGTCTTCGAGCGGCCGCAGGGCCAAGTCCTCTTTATTGCCGAAGTGGTTGAAGACGGTCATCTTCGACACCTCGGCCGCCTCGGCGATCTCGGCGACGGAGACCTTGTCGTAGCCGCGCTCGGTGAAGAGCTGGATGGCGACGCCCATCAGCCGCTGCTGGGTCTGAATCTTCTTGCGCTCACGCAGCCCCATGGCAGTGCCACTACCGCCGCCGGTCCGCTCACCCGTCTCCACCATGGAGCCAATGTACCAGGATGAATGTTTGCCCAGACATAAAAGTTGACTCGGTATAGATCTATGGGTCATGGTGGAGCCACGACGAGGGCGGGACCGCTGCCCCGGAGGGGGAATCACCATGTCCAGAACCTTGAGCACACCCATGCCGAAAACAGCTGAGCGGCCGGACATCGGGACGACCGGACCGTCCCCGACGCCTCCGCCGTCCCCGAGTTCCCCGATGTCGGAAGGCCGGACGCGGATCGCCTTCGCCCTCTGCCTGGTGACGATCCTGGTGGCCGTGCTCGACATGAACATCGTGTCGGCGGCCACGGTGCCGATCGTCCGCGACCTCGACCCGGTCCACGGCATGGACAAGATCCCGTGGCTGATCAGCTCGTTCGCGCTCGCGTCGGCGGCCGTACTGCCGCTGTACGGGAAGCTGTGCGACACGATCGGCGCGAAGAAGGTCTTCGTGGGCGCGCTCAGCGCGTTCCTGCTCGGCTCGGCGCTGTGCGGAGCCGCCCAGTCCATGGGCGAGCTGATCGCGGCGCGGGCGCTGCAAGGCGTCGGCGGCGGTGGCCTGATGAGCGTGACCATGGTCGTACTCGCCCAGCTCAAGGGCCCGGGCGACGGCTCCGGCCGGGGCAAGGGCGGCAGCATCGGCGGGATCGTGGCCGGCGCCGGAATGGCGCTCGGCCCCTGGCTCGGCGGCACGCTCGCCGACCGTGCGAGCTGGCGCTGGATCTTCTACGTGAACCTGCCGGTCGGCATCGCGGTGCTGGTCGGGGCCGTGCTGGTGCTGCGCCTCCCGGTCACGCCCGTACGCCACCGGATCGACTTCCTCGGCGCGGTCCTCGCGGCGGCCTTCTCCACGTCGTTGCTGCTGGTCACGGAGTGGGGCGGCAAGGACTACGCATGGACCTCGCCGGTGATCGTCGGACTCTCGGTGGCGAGCGCGGCGACGCTGGCGCTGTTCCTGCGCCGCCAGGCGACCGCTGCCGAACCGATCCTGCCGCTGTCGATGTTCAAGGTCCCGGCGCTCCGGCTCGGCTTCGTGATCCAGGGGCTGGTGGGCGCGGCGATGATGGGCACGCTGGTGTACGTGATGATCTACCTCCAGGTCGTCCGGGGCATCGAGGCCACGTCGGCCGGGCTGTATCTGATCCCCATGGCGCTCGGGATGACCGCGGTCGGCCTCGGGTCGGAGCGGCTGGCGGGGCGCGGCTGGTCGCAGAAGACGTTCGTGCAGACCGGAACGGTGCTGTCGGCGGTCGCGCTGGGGCTGCTCGCCACGACGGGGGTGACCACGTCGCTGTGGGCCGTGCGGGGTGAACTCCTGCTCATGGGCGCGGGGTTCGGCCTGCTCATCGGCCAGCTCATCCAGATCGTGCAGTCGGCCGCGCCCGCGCGTCAGCTGGGTGTCGCGACGACGGGGGTGCGGTTCTTCCAGACGCTGGGGAACGCGTTGGGGGCGGCGGTGTTCGGGACGGTGCTGAGCCGGGTGTACGAGTCGCGGGGCCCCGGCGGCTCGACGTCGACGGTCCGCGCCCTGTCCGGCGCGGCTCGGTCGTCGGGCCTGGACGCGCTGACGGCGGGGATGGATGTGGTGTTCGTGGGGGCGGCGGGGGTGATGGTGCTGGCGGCGTACTTGTCCACGCGCCTGCCGTCCCGGACACCGGGGGCTTGATCCCCCACCCCGCCCGTTCCCGCTGTGACATTTGCGGCTCCGCCGCGTGGCCTCCGGGGGTGGGTGGGGGTGGAGGTGGTTTTCCCGGGGGCTCCGCCCCCGGACCCCTGAGCGGGGGCTGCGCCCCCTGCACCCCGCTTTGAGCGTTCGGCTGCGGACCGTGCTGGCTTGTCGCGCAGTTCCCCGCGCCCCTTAGATGGGCCCTTCGGGCCCTCCTTCAGGGGCGCGGGGAACTGCG
>NZ_JBICVJ010000031.1:0-50560 GCF_043198895.1 Streptomyces sp. NPDC048696
GGCTGTGTGGTGAACGGTCCGGGTGAGGCCCGTGAGGCCGATCTCGGTGTGGCCTCGGGTAATGGCAAGGGGCAGATCTTCGTGAAGGGCGAGGTGATCAAGACCGTCCCGGAGTCGAAGATCGTGGAGACGCTGATCGAAGAGGCGATGAAGATCGCCGAGCAGATGGAGAAGGACGGCGTGATGTCCGGCGAGCCGTCGGTGTCCGTCGCAGGCTGAGTCCGTCGCAGACCGTGCCCCTCACGGGGCCGTGCCCTTCGCAGACCGTGCCGTTCGCAGACCGTGCCCTTCGCGGGCCGAGTCCGTCCGGTGGCCGACGTGTTCGTCCGCGAGAGCCCCGCTGCCGTACGCCCAGAGCCCCGCTCCGCGCCCTTGCGCCGAGCGGGGCTTTCGGCTGAGAGCGACGATCCACTGGGGCGCCAGGTACAGTGCGGAGATCAGCAGACCGTATGGTGAGGCCCCACGTGTTGACGCAGACCACCACCCGGGTCCTCGAACCCGGTGACCTCGGCGCGGCGCTCGCCGTTCTGGAGAGCGAGCCGGTCGCCAACGCCTTCGTGGCCTCCCGTGTGCAGGTCGCCGGGCTCGACCCGTGGCGCCTGGGCGGCGAGATGTGGGGCTGGTACGCGGACGGCCACCTGCGTTCGCTGTGCTATTCCGGCGCAAACCTCGTGCCGATCTGCGCCACCCCCGAGGCCGTGCGCGCCTTCGCCGACCGGGCCCGCCGCACCGGCCGCCGCTGCTCCTCCATCGTCGGCCCCGCCGAGGCGACCGCCCTGCTGTGGAAGCTTCTGGAGCCGCAGTGGGGCCCGGCCCGCGACGTCCGCTCCCATCAGCCGCTGATGGTCACCGAGCGGATGCCCGACGACATAGTCCCCGACCCGTACGTGCGCCGGATCCGCAAGGACGAGATGGACGTGATCATGCCGGCGTGCGTGGCCATGTTCACCGAGGAGGTCGGCGTCTCCCCGATGGCGGGCGACGGCGGGCTGCTCTACCAGGCGCGAGTGGCCGAACTCGTCGGCTCCGGGCGGTCGTTCGCCCGTATCGAGAACGGCAAAGTGGTCTTCAAGGCCGAGATCGGCGCGGCCACCCCGAGCGCCTGCCAGATCCAGGGCGTCTGGGTCGCCCCCGAGTTCCGCGGCCGGGGCCTGTCGGTCACCGGCATGGCCGCCGTGCTCCGCTACGCGCTCGCCGACGTCTCGCCGGTGGTCAGCCTCTATGTGAACGACTTCAACACGGCGGCGCGCGCCTGCTACCGCCGGGTCGGCTTCCGTGAGACGGGGGCTTTCATGAGCGTGCTGTTCTGACAGTAGGGTGCGGCCATGGCAGCTTCCTTCGGGTCCGCCCCGCAGACCCCCGAGGTGGTCGTCGGACCGCTCGACCTCGCCGCCCGCGTCGACGAGGCGCTGGCCGTGCAGGCGGTCGCGTTCGGGCTCAGCGCGGAGGAGGTCGGCGTGCGCCGCCACATCGTGCTGCGCCACCTCGCCAGCCCCGGCGCCCGCGCCCTGGGCGCGACCATGCCGGACGGCCGGCTCGTCGGCTTCGTCTACGGGATGCCCAACAGCCGTACGCACTGGTGGTCCACGGTCGTGGAACCGTATCTGCGCGGCACCGGTACCGACTGGTGGCTGGACGACTCGTTCGTGATCACCGAACTCCACGTCCACCCCGCCCACCAGGGCCGGGGCGTGGGCCGTGAGCTGATCACCAGGATCACGGACAGCGCGGCGCAGCCGAGGTCCATCCTCTCCGCGATCGACACGGAGAGCCCGGCGCGCGGGCTGTACCGGGCGCTGGGGTACACGGATCTGGCGGGGCAGGTCCACTTTCCCAGTGCGCCTCGGCCGTATGCCGTGATGGGCGCGACTTTGCCGTTGCTCCGCGGCTGAGTGGCTCCGGCCGGGGGTCCGGGGGTTGTCCCACGCACGGGCGGCCGTCGCGAAACCGATTACCGCGCGCGCGTGGCGCACGGATAACCTCCTGACACCACCCTTGTACGTACAGGAGAGATCCCCATGGCAGCCGCCCAGGTCCAGCGCATGTCCCGTCTGATGGTCAAGACACTGCGCGACGACCCGGCGGACGCCGAGACGCTCAGCCACAAGCTGCTCGTGCGCGCCGGATACGTGCGCCGCAACGCGGCCGGCATCTGGACCTGGCTGCCGCTCGGCAAGAAGGTCCTGGACAACATCTCGAACGTCGTGCGCGAGGAGATGGACGCGATCGGCGCCCAGGAGGTGCTGCTCCCCGCGCTGCTGCCCAAGGAGGCGTACGAGGCGAGCGGCCGCTGGGAGGAGTACGGCGACCTGCTGTTCCGGCTCAAGGACCGCAAGGGCGCCGACTACCTCCTCGGGCCCACCCACGAGGAGATCTTCACCCAGACCGTCAAGGACCAGTGCACGTCCTACAAGGACCTGCCGGTGATGCTCTACCAGATCCAGACGAAGTACCGCGACGAGGCGCGCCCCCGCTCCGGTGTGCTGCGCGGCCGCGAGTTCCAGATGAAGGACTCGTACTCCTTCGACACGACGGACGAGGGCCTGGCCGAGTCGTACGCGCTGCACCGCGCCGCCTACCAGAAGATCTTCGCCCGCCTCGGCCTCGACTACCGCATCGTGTCGGCGGTCTCGGGCGCGATGGGCGGCTCGGCGTCGGAGGAGTTCCTGGCCCCGGCCGCGGCCGGCGAGGACACCTTCGTGGACTGCCCCGCGTGCGAGTACGCGGCGAACACGGAGGCGGTGACGTTCGTGGCCACGGCGGCGGACGCGTCCGGCGTCGGGCCGGTGGAGGAGCTGGACACGCCGGACACGCCCACGATCGAGTCGCTGGCGGCCCACCTGGGCGTGCCGGCCTCCGCCACCCTGAAGAACCTCCTGGTCAAGGTGGACGGCGAGATCGTGGCGGTCGGGGTGCCCGGGGACCGCGAGGTGGACCTGGGCAAGCTCGGCGAGCACCTGGCGCCGGCCGTGGTGGAGCTGGTGACGGCCGAGGACTTCGCGGACCGGCCCGACCTCGTACGGGGTTACGTCGGCCCGCAGGGCCTGGAGAAGGTCCGCTACATCGCCGACCCCCGCGTCGCGCCGGGCACGGCGTGGGTGACGGGCGCCAACAAGGCGGACACGCACGCCCGCAGCGTCGTCTGCGGCCGTGACTTCGAGGTCGACGACTACCTCGACGTCGTCGTGGTCGAGGAGGGCGACCCGTGCCCCGCGTGCGGCGCGGGCCTGCGGCTCGACCGGGCGATCGAGATCGGCCACATCTTCCAGCTGGGGCGCAAGTACGCGGACACCTTCCAGCTCGACGTCCTCGGCCAGCAGGGCAAGCCGGTGCGGGTGACGATGGGCTCGTACGGCATCGGCATCTCGCGTGCCGTGGCCGCGCTGGCCGAGCAGACGGCGGACGAGCACGGGCTGTGCTGGCCGGCGGAGATCGCGCCGGCGGACGTCCACGTGGTGGCCGCGGGCAAGGCGCTGCAGACCGAGGTGGCGCTGGAGGCGGCGTCCGCGCTGTCCGAGGCGGGTCTGCGGGTGCTGGTCGACGACCGGGCCGGGGTGTCGCCCGGGGTGAAGTTCACGGACGCGGAGCTGCTGGGCGTCCCGAAGATCCTGGTCGTCGGGCGGCGCGCCGCGGAGGGCGTGGTCGAGCTGAAGGACCGGCGGACGGGCGAGCGGGAAGAGCTGCCGCTGCAGGAGGCGGTGTCGCGCCTGCGCGGTTGATTCCCCACCCCGCCCGTTCCCCTAAACCCTCCGGGGGCGGGTGGGGGTGGAGGTGGTTTTCCCGGGGGCTGCGCCCCCGGACCCCTGGCGGGGGCTGCGCCCCCTGCACCCCGCTACGGGGCTGTGCCCCTGCGGGTGGGTGGGTAGCGGGGCTGCGCCCCTGCCCCCGCTACGTTCGTCTGCGGACCGGTGGGGGCTGGTCGCGCAGTTCCCCGCGCCCCTACAGGAGGGCCCGAAGGGCCCATCCAAGGGGCGCGGGGAACTGCGCGAGCAACCCAGCACGGTCTGCAGACGAACGATGGGGGCTGGGGCGGAGCCCCAGGTGTTTGTGTGGGAGTCGGGCCGCTACAGCCAGCCCGCGAACTCCAGTAGCAGCTCCGCGTCCTGGGCGCGCCCCGCCGCTCGCGCCCGCAAGCCCGACTCCACCGCTCGGAACAGGGTCCAGCCGTGCAGACGGTCGCGGTCGACATCCAGCGCGTCGGCCAGTTTGTTGACGCGGCGGCGGGCCACCGACGGGCCGCTCGGGGCCGCGATCAGGTCCTCGACGCGGTCGCGGACCAGGCGGGCCAGGTCGTAGGCCCGTTCCCCGACCACCGGCTCCGGACCCACCGTCAGCCACGGCGCCCGCTCGCCCGAAAGCACCTTGCTCTGGCGGAAGTTGCCGTGCAGGAGCAGGGATTCGGCGGGCGACGACGTCAAGTTGTCGCGGGCCGCCAGAGCCGCCTCCACCAGTGGCGCCAACTCCGGCTCCACCCCCGCCCGCATCGGCACCGCCTGACGTTCCGTCCGCTGCGCGACCGTCTCGAAGGCGTGCTCCACGGGCGGCTCCACCCACAGTCGCCGTACCGTCCCCGACGCCTCAAGCAGCGCCTTCGCCTCGGGCAGCGAGCGCAGCGACACCTCGGGGTGCAGGCGCTCAAGCAGGAGCGATTCCTCGGTCGAAGGAGCGTCCGCGTCGAGCAGTTGCGCCGCGCCCCAGCCCTTCCAGTGCCGCAGCGCCGCCCGCTCCAACTCCGGACGCGCGGCCGGGGGCGCCAGTTTCAGGGCGGCCGGGGTGCCGTCCTCGCACCGTACGAGAAGGACGAGACCGCTGCGGCCGCCGGGCGCCTGCACCCGCTCCACCGTGAGTCCGCGTCGCGCCGCCGTCGCGTCGGCGAGCTCGGGCAGTTGCCCGAGCCAGCGCGCCGCGACGTCGTTCCCGTACGTCTCGCCGAGCGCGCGTACCAGCCGCTCAGGCGGTTCGAAAGCCATGCGTGCGTTGTCCCTTGATCGGCTACCCGGGCGGGCCCGTACGTTCGGCGAGCCCCGGAAAGGCTACGCTGCCGCCTCGCCACCGCCCCGCGCGCACCGCCGCCTCCCGCAGCGCGGCCGCCGCGTCCCGGCGCAGCGGCCCGCCCGCCGCCCGTACGAGGTCGGAGTAGACGCCCGCCACCCGGTCCTCAAGCTCGGCCGCGAGCCGCACCGCGGCCGCCGCGTCCGGCACCGGGAAGGGCAGCGCGTACGCGGGCGCCGCCGCCACGGGAGTGGCGCCCAGGTCGCGCACGGTCCGGGTGAGCGCGTCGCGCCGGGCGCGGTGGGCCGCGTACGCGTCCCGGGCCTCGGCCGAGCGCGCCTCGGCGACCCGGCCGCCCAGCACTCCGTACCCGTACACCGCCGCGTGCTCGGCGGCGAGCGCGGCCTGCGCCGCCTCCAGGGCCGTCATCGCGCGCCGCCTTCCCGCTGCTGGGTCAGGAGGTAGGCGTGGACCGCGCCCGCCGCGGCGACCGACGCGAGCAGCCGCGCGAGCTCCGGCGGCGCGTCGGCGAGCGCCGCCGTGTGCGCGTCGGAGGTCTGCCGGGCCGCCGTCGCCAGCTCTCGCAGCGCCTCCTCCGGATCGTCCGGGACGGCGGGACGCGGTGCGGGCGCGGCCGTCGTGCGCGGGCCCGACAACGCCTCCACGTGCCGCGTCGCCTCCGCGTGCAGCGGTGCCAGCAGGGGGCGTACCACCGGATGGCGTACCGCCACCGCCTCGTATCGGTCGCGCAGCGCGGCGCTCGCCGTCGAGGTGGTCAGCCGCAGCGCGGCCTCCGCCCGGGCCGCCGCCGCGCGCTCCCGTGCGGCCGGGCCGTCGGAGGGGTCCGAGGAGCAGGCGGCGAGGAGTCCGGCCGCCGCCGCGCCCGTCGCCGCCAGCGCGGTCCTGCGTGTGGTGCCCGCTCCCCGGGTCCCGGTCGCCGTGCGCGGCACTGTGTACTCCCTGCGGGCCGGGGGCCTGGCGGCCGCCTGATGATCACCGCAGGCGAGCGTACCCGCGCCCCGGTCCCCGTGGACGGCAACACCCCCCGGGACCGGATACCCTTTGACCTGACAGCGCGGGCGTATGCCGTACGCGACGTTCCCACAACAGCACACGCGGCCGAGGAGTCACCCGGATGAGCACGACCCAGAGCGAGAGGCTGCGCGGACTGCTGGAACCGCTCGTCAGCGCGAAGGACCTCGATCTTGAGGAGATCGAGTTGTCCCGGGCCGGCCGCCGCCGCATGCTGCGGATCGTCGTCGACTCCGACGAAGGCGTGGAGCTGGACACCTGTGCCGAGCTGAGCCGTGCCGTCTCCGACGCGCTCGACGAGAGCGACGTCATGGGTGACGAGGAGTACGTCCTCGAAGTCACTTCCCCCGGCGCCGAGCGCCCCCTCTCCGAGCTTCGCCACTACGTGCGCGCCACCGGGCGCCTCGCCCGGCTGACGCTGACCGAGGGCGGCGACCTGGTCGCGCGCATCCTCGGCGCCGACGAGGAGGGCCTCGACCTCGAAGTGCCCGGTGTGAAGGGCCGCAAGGCCACCACCCGCCGCCTCGCGTTCTCCGAGATCGCCAAGGCGCGGGTCGAAATCGAGTTCAACCGCAAGGACAAGAAGGAAGAGGAGGCGTAGCCATGGACATCGACATGAGTGCCCTGCGGGGTTTGGTACGGGAGAAGGAGATCTCCTTCGACCTGCTGGTCGAGGCCATCGAGTCGGCCCTCCTCATCGCCTACCACCGCACCGAGGGAAGCTTCCGCCGCGCGCGCGTGCAGCTCGACCGCGAGAACGGTCATGTGACCGTGTGGGCGAAGGAAGACCCGGCCGACCTGGAAGAGGGCCAGGAGGCCAAGGAGTTCGACGACACCCCGACCGGTTTCGGCCGGATCGCCGCCACCACCGCCAAGCAGGTCATCCTGCAGCGGCTGCGCGACGCCGAGGACGACATCACCTTCGGTGAGTTCGCCGGGCGCGAGGGCGACGTGATCACCGGTGTGGTCCAGCAGGGCAAGGACCCCAAGAACGTGCTGGTCGACATCGGCAAGATGGAGGCCATGCTGCCGGTGCAGGAGCAGGTGCCCGGCGAGGAGTACACCCACGGACTGCGTCTTCGTACGTACGTCGTTCGGGTGGCGAAGGGTGTGCGCGGTCCGTCCGTGACGCTGTCGCGCACCCACCCCAATCTGGTGAAGAAGCTCTTCGCTCTGGAGGTCCCGGAGATCGCGGACGGTTCGGTGGAGATCGCCGCCATCGCCCGTGAGGCCGGTCACCGTACGAAGATCGCGGTGCGCTCGACCCGCAGTGGCCTGAACGCGAAGGGCGCCTGCATCGGCCCGATGGGCGGCCGGGTGCGCAACGTGATGGCCGAGCTGCACGGCGAGAAGATCGACATCGTCGACTGGTCGGACGACCCGGCCGAGATGGTGGCGAACGCGCTGTCCCCGGCGCGGGTCTCCCGGGTCGAGGTCGTGGACCTCGCGGCCCGTTCCGCGCGGGTGACCGTGCCGGACTACCAGCTCTCGCTGGCCATCGGCAAGGAGGGCCAGAACGCCCGCCTCGCCGCGCGGCTCACCGGCTGGCGCATCGACATCCGGCCGGACACGGAGCAGCCCGCCGACCAGGACTGAACAGACGGCGACGACGGGGTCCGGGAATAGCGCCGGGCCCCTCTGCTGTTGCCGTCATGGCGATCTTTTAGGACAACAGCCGTTCGATTTTTGCCCCAAAGGGGTGAGGTCGGTGCGGGGAGGTAGACTTAAACGTGTCTGGCCGGACGCATGCCCGCGCATGCCCTGAGCGAACCTGTGTGGGATGCCGGGAGCGAGCGGCCAAGTGCGATCTGCTGCGCATCGTGGCGGTCGAGGGCGTTTGCGTCCCCGATCCTCGCGGTACGCTGCCCGGCCGGGGTGCGTACGTACACCCCGCCTCGGTCTGTCTCGACCTGGCGGTTCGCCGCCGGGCCTTCTCCCGGGCCTTCAAGGCCAAGGAGCTGCTCGACAGCGAGGCCGTGCGTCAGCACGTCGAGCAGGCAGCACCGGTCGACAGCGCAACACCGTAAGAAGAAGTACGGCACGGAACACCGTGCGGTCAGGTACCTCGCGAGTTGGAAGTAGGTCGAGATTGCGATGAGCACTCGATGAGTACGCGATGAGTACGCCCATGAAGTAGCGACGGTCCGGCGGTAACCCGGACCTAAAAGGAGCGAAGTGGCTAAGGTCCGGGTATACGAACTCGCCAAGGAGTTCGGGGTTGAGAGCAAGGTCGTCATGGCCAAGCTCCAAGAACTCGGTGAATTCGTCCGTTCGGCGTCCTCGACGATCGAGGCGCCGGTTGTACGCAAGCTGACCGACGCTTTGCAGGGGCCCGGTGGCAACGCCGGCAAGTCCGCTGCCAAGCCCGGCGCGCCCCGCAAGGCGACGCCTGCCAAGCCCGCCGCGCCCTCCCCGGCGCAGGCGGCACGTCCCGCTGCCCCCAAGCCCGGCGCCCCGGCCCCCAAGCCGGCCGCCGCCGAGGCCCCCAAGAGCAGCACCCCCTCCACGGCGCCGGCCCCCGGCCCGCGCCCTGGTCCCAAGCCCGCGCCGGCCAAGCCCGCCCCGGCGGCGCCGGTTCCGGCCGCCGAGTTCTCGGCTCCGGCCGCTCAGGCCCCCGCGCCGCAGCAGCAGGCCCCGCGTCCCGCGGGTGCCACTCCCGGCCCGCGTCCGGCCGCCCGTCCCGCCGCCTCCGGTGGCCAGGGCGAGCGCCGCGACGAGCGTCAGGGCGGCGAGCGTCAGGGTGCCCGTCCGGGCGCCCCGCGTCCGCAGGGTCAGGGCGCCCCGCGACCGGGCGGTGCCCGTCCGGCCGGTCCCCGTCCCGGCAACAACCCCTTCACCTCCGGCGGCTCCACCGGCATGGCGCGCCCGCAGGCGCCCCGTCCCGGCGGCGGCGCGCCGCGTCCCGGCGGCGCCGGTGCCCCCGGTGGTGCCCCGCGTCCGCAGGGCGGCCCCGGCGGCGCCCCGCGTCCCCAGGGCGGCGCTCCGCGCCCGACCCCCGGCGGCATGCCCCGTCCGCAGGGCGGCGCCCCGCGTCCGGGCGGTGCCCCCGGCGGTAACCGTCCGAACCCCGGCATGATGCCGCAGCGTCCCGCCGCGGGCCCGCGTCCCGGCGGTGGCCCCGGCGGCCGCGGTCCCGGTGGCCCCGGTGGCCGTCCGGGCGGCGCCGGTCGCCCGGCGGGCGGCGGCTTCGCCGGCCGTCCGGCCGGTCCCGGCGGCGGCGGTCGTCCCGGTGGCGGCGGCGGCTTCGGCGGTCGTCCCGGCGGTGGCGGCGGCGCTCCCGGTGGTGGCGGCGGCTTCGGCGGCGGTCGTCCCGGCTTCGGTGGTCGTCCCGGCGGCCCCGGTGGCCGTGGTGGCACGCAGGGTGCCTTCGGCCGTCCCGGCGGGCCCGCCCGTCGTGGTCGCAAGTCGAAGCGTCAGAGGCGCCAGGAGTACGAGGCCATGCAGGCCCCGTCGGTCGGCGGCGTGATGCTGCCCCGCGGCAACGGCGAGACCGTTCGCCTGTCGCGCGGTGCGTCCCTCACCGACTTCGCGGAGAAGATCAACGCCAACCCGGCGTCGCTCGTCGCCGTGATGATGAACCTCGGCGAGATGGTCACTGCCACGCAGTCCGTCTCCGACGAGACCCTCCAGCTCCTCGCCGGCGAGATGAACTACACGGTTCAGATCGTCAGCCCGGAGGAGGAGGACCGCGAGCTCCTTGAGGGCTTCGACATCGAGTTCGGCGAGGACGAGGGTGGCGAGGAGTTCCTCGTCGCGCGTCCGCCGGTCGTGACCGTCATGGGTCACGTCGACCACGGTAAGACCCGACTGCTCGACGCCATCCGCAAGACGAACGTCGTCGCGGGCGAGGCCGGCGGCATCACGCAGCACATCGGTGCGTACCAGGTCGGTACCGAGGTCAACGGCGAAGACCGCAAGATCACCTTCATCGACACCCCGGGTCACGAGGCGTTCACCGCCATGCGTGCCCGTGGTGCGAAGTCGACCGACATCGCGATCCTCGTGGTCGCGGCCAACGACGGCGTCATGCCGCAGACGATCGAGGCGCTCAACCACGCCAAGGCCGCCGGCGTCCCGATCGTCGTCGCGGTCAACAAGATCGACGTCGAGGGCGCGGACCCGGTCAAGGTGCGCGGTCAGCTGACCGAGTTCGGTCTGGTGGCCGAGGAGTACGGCGGCGACACGATGTTCGTCGACATCTCCGCCAAGCAGGGTCTGCACATCGACTCGCTGCTTGAGGCCGTCGTCCTCACCGCCGACGCCTCGCTCGACCTGCGGGCCAACCCGGAGCAGGACGCTCAGGGTATTGCGATCGAGTCCCACCTCGACCGCGGCCGCGGTGCCGTCGCGACCGTCCTCGTCCAGCGCGGAACGCTGCGCGTGGGCGACACGATGGTCGTGGGCGACGCCTACGGCCGAGTCCGCGCGATGCTCGACGACAAGGGCAACAACGTCGAGGAAGCGGGTCCGTCGACCCCCGTCCTGGTCCTGGGTCTCACCAACGTCCCCGGCGCCGGCGACAACTTCCTGGTCGTCGACGAGGACCGTACGGCCCGTCAGATCGCCGAGAAGCGGGCGGCGCGCGAGCGCAACGCCAACTTCGCCAAGCGCACCCGCCGGGTGTCCCTCGAGGACCTCGACTCGGTGCTCAAGGCCGGTCTGGTCCAGGAACTCAACCTCATCATCAAGGGCGACGCGTCCGGTGCGGTCGAGGCTCTCGAGTCCTCGCTGCTCCAGCTCGACGTCGGTGAAGAGGTCGACATCCGGGTCCTGCACCGCGGTGTGGGTGCGGTCACCGAGTCCGACATCGACCTGGCGATGGGCTCCGACGCCATCGTCATCGGCTACAACGTCCGTGCGGCCGGCCGTGCCGCGCAGATGGCGGAGCGCGAGGGCGTCGACGTCCGGTACTACTCGGTGATCTACCAGGCCATCGAGGAGATCGAGGCGGCCCTCAAGGGCATGCTCAAGCCGGAGTACGAGGAGGTCGAGCTCGGCACCGCGGAGATCCGCGAGGTCTTCCGCTCGTCCAAGCTCGGCAACATCGCGGGTGTTCTCATCCGCTCCGGCGAGGTCAAGCGGAACACGAAGGCCCGCCTCATCCGCGACGGCAAGGTCATCGCGGAGAGCCTCAACATCGAGGGTCTGCGCCGCTTCAAGGACGACGTCACCGAGATCCGCGAAGGCTTCGAGGGCGGTATCAACCTCGGAAACTTCAACGACATCAAGATCGACGACGTCATCGCGACGTACGAGATGCGCGAGAAGCCGCGAGGCTGATCGTCACCTTCGGTCGGGGCCGGTCGGCGGAGATTATTTCCGTCGATCGGCCCCGGCCGTTGCGTGTACGGTTCTGGTGTCCCCGCCAAGTGGTCGGCGGGGTCACCTACCCCGGACCGGCGGGATATCCGGACACCTATGTATGTGGGGACGCTGTCCTTCGATCTGCTCCTCGGCGACGTACGGTCGCTGAAGGAAAAACGCTCCGTCGTCCGGCCGATCGTCGCCGAGCTCCAGCGCAAGTTCGCGGTGAGCGTGGCGGAGGTCGGTGACCAGGACCTCCATCGCAGGGCCGAGATCAGCCTGGCGGTGGTCTCCGGTGACACGGGGCACCTCACGGACGTACTCGACCGGTGCGAGCGCATGGTCGCCGCCCGGCCCGAGGTGGAGCTGCTGTCGGTGCGCAGAAGGCTCCACAGTGACGAAGACTGAATTCTGAATTTGAGCAAGGCAAAGAAGGAGAAGGACCAGTGGCCGACAACGCGCGGGCGAAGAAGCTGGCGGACCTCATCCGGGAAGTGGTCGCCCAGAAGCTGCAGCGCGGCATCAAGGACCCGCGCCTCGGTACGCATGTGACCATCACGGACACCCGGGTCACCGGCGACCTGCGGGAGGCCACGGTCTTCTACACGGTCTACGGCGACGACGAGGACCGGGCCAGCGCGGCCGCGGGCCTGGAGAGCGCCAAGGGCATCCTGCGCTCCGCGGTCGGGGCGGCGGCGGGCACCAAGTTCACGCCGACCCTGACGTTCGTGGCGGACGCGCTGCCGGAGAACGCCAAGACGATCGAGGACCTGCTCGACAAGGCGCGGGCCTCGGACGCCGCGGTGCGCGAGGTCTCCTCGGGCGCCAAGTACGCCGGCGACGCCGACCCGTACAAGAAGCCCGGTGACGAGGACGACGAGGGTACCGCCGCCGAATGAGCCAGAACCGGACGCCGGACGGACTTGTCATTGTGGACAAGCCGTCCGGCTTCACTTCGCACGACGTCGTGGCCAAGATGCGCGGGATCGCCAAGACCCGCCGGGTCGGCCACGCCGGAACGCTGGACCCGATGGCGACGGGCGTGCTCGTCCTGGGCGTCGAGCGGGCCACCAAACTGCTCGGGCACCTCGCCCTGACCGAGAAGGAGTACCTCGGTACGATCCGGCTCGGCCAGGACACCGTCACCGACGACGCCGAGGGCGAGATCACCTCGTCCACGGACGCCTCCAAGGTGACCCGCGAGGGCATCGACGCCGGTGTCGCCGCGCTGACCGGCGCCATCATGCAGGTGCCGTCGAAGGTCTCCGCGATCAAGATCGACGGCAAGCGCTCCTACGCGCGCGTGCGCGGCGGCGAGGACTTCGAGATCCCGGCCCGGCCGGTCACGGTGTCCTCCTTCCGGGTGTACGACGTGCGCGAGGCCGTGGCCGAGGACGGCACGCCCGTCGTCGACCTGGTGGTCTCCGTCGTCTGCTCGTCGGGCACCTACATCCGCGCCCTCGCCCGTGACCTGGGCGCCGGGCTCGGCGTCGGCGGCCATCTGACGGCGCTGCGGCGCACCCGGGTCGGTCCGTACGGCCTGGACGCCGCGAAGACGCTCGACCAGCTCCAGGAGGAGCTGACCGTGATGCCGGTCGCCGAGGCGGCCGACGCGGCGTTCGCCCGCTGGGACGTGGACGAGCGGCGCGCCGGGCTGCTGCTCAACGGCGTACGCCTGGACATGCCCGAGGTGTACGAGAGCGGCAAGCCGGTCGCCGTGTTCGGCCCCGACAGCCGGCTGCTCGCGCTGGTGGAGAGCCAGCGGGGCAAGGCGAAGAGCCTGGCGGTCTTCGGCTAGGCGGTGCGCTGAGATTCAGTGGGGGGCCGGGACTCGTCCCGGCCCCTTAAACGTGTGGCGGGCTCTTTACGAGCCCGCCACGCCGCTTTTCACCCGTGCGAGCGGGCGCTCGGAGTCGAGAACGGGTGCACTCGGGGGCGCAGTCGTCTCGCGTTCTTCTCGGGCGGATCATCCCAGAACTACCGTTTCGGACATGGGACGCGGGGACGGCGACGGGGGCCGGGAGACGCTGGTGCGGATCTGTGATCTGGCGGGACGCACCCGGGGGACCGGCTTCGCGGCCGACGACCGGGGCACCGTCATCACCAGCCACGAGGCCGTGGACGGGCTCGCCAGGGTGGTGCTGCACGCCCCCGGCGAGCGCACCTGCCTCGCCGAGGCCGACGCCGTCACCCCGCTGCCGGAGGCCGGTCTCGCCCTGGTGCGGACCGAGGGCCTTCAGGTGCGGCCGCTGCCGGTCGCCGCGCGCGAACACGTCGGCGCGGGTACGTACGTACGGATCGCCGCGCACGGCTGGCGCGAGGCGCGGGTGCTGGGCGAGGCGCCCGTGACGTACACGGCCACCGACCGCTTCCATCTCCTCGGCGCGGCCCTTGAGCTCGCGATCGGCACCGAGGGCGCCGACGCGCTGCGCCTGGGCGGTGAGGCGGCCGGCGGGCCGGTTCTGGACGCGGCGACCGGGGCGGTCCTCGGGGTGCTCGGCACCGCGCTGCACGCGGCGCACCGGGCGGCCGGGTTCGCGGTGCCGCTGCGCCGCGACGGGGGCCCGCTCGAAGAGCTGCTGCGGCGCAACGCCGCGACCGTACCGGCGTACGGCGAAGACCTGAACCTGGCGGGCGCGCTCCAGCTCACCGCCACCTCGGTGGGCTCGGTCGGCGGCCCCAGCAGCTGGCAGGACCCGGTCGAACGGCGGCTCACGGTACGGCAGTTCGGCGACTTCGCGGCCGGGGACGCCTTCGTCCTCGGTCTGGTCGGCGATCCTGGCACCGGCCGCACCACCGAGCTCACGGCGCTGGCCGCCCGGCGCGCCCAAGGCGCCGAGCCCGCCCCGACGCTGTGGCTGCGCGGCGCCGATCTGCGCGCGGGCGACGCCTCGCTCGCCGACGCCGTGGCGCGGGCGCTGGCCCAGGCGGGCCGGATCGTCGCGGCCGCGGGCGCGCCCGGCGAGATGACCTGCGCCACCCCGGACCGGGTGGCCCGGCTCGCGCGGGACGCCGGGCGCCCCCTGCTCGTCCTGCTCGACGGGCCCGAGGAGATGCCGCCCGTGCTCGCGCACCGGCTGACCGAGTGGACGGCCGGTACGGCGGCGTGGCTGCGGGCGGCGGGGGCGCGGCTGGTGGTGGCGTGCCGGCCCGAGCACTGGGAGCAGGCCGGGGCGCTGTATCCGCCCGACGCGCTGCATCCGGCCGAGGCGCCCCGGCTGCCCGCCGCCGTGCTGATCGGCGATCTGTCCCGCAAGGAGGCCGCGCGCGCCCGCGAGCGGTACGGCATCCCCGACGGCGCGCTCGCCGAGCGGGCGAGCCGCCATCCGCTGACGCTGCGGCTCTTCGCCGAGGTGCGCGAGGCGCTGCCGGGGGAGGTGGCGGGCCGGCCCGGGCGCGAGGACGTCTTCGCCGCGCATCTGGACCTGATGTGCCTGCGGATCGCGGTACGGGTCGCGGCCGCCCGGCGGCCCCCGCCGCGCGGCACGGCGGTGCGCCGACTCGCCGCGCGCGTGGCGGGCCGGGTGCACGAGGCGGCCCGGCGCTGTCTGGGCCCCGGTCAGGGTGAGCTCGACCGCGAGAACTTCGAGGAGATCTTCCCCTGGCGCACCGGCTGGGCGTCGGCGGTGCTCACCGAGGGCCTGCTCGTCCCGGCGGGCGAGGGCTACCGCTTCGCACACGAGGAGCTGGCCGACTGGATGCAGGCCGCCCACCTGGACCTGGACGGGGCCCTGCACACGCTGGTGCACCGCTGGTGCGACGAGGTGGCCGACGCCACCGGACCGCACGCCCCGGGCCGGCTGCCGTCCCGCCGGGGCAGCGCCCCGGCCGCCCCGGGCCGCGAACTGGCCTACGTGCCGCCCCCACCGGGAGCCCGTACGGCGCCCGCGCCCGGCGACGACGCGCCCCCGGAGGACCACGTGGAGCCGCTGCCCGTGCCCCGGCACCGCATCGGGCCCGTACTGCAGGCGCTGCTCCTGCTCGACCGGGAGCACGGTCCCGCCCGGCTCGCGCCCCGCCTTGAGCGGCTGGTGGACGCGCTCGACCGGCTTCCGGCCGACAAGGACGGGGGCCGGGCGGACGACGCGCGCTGGTGGGCCGTGCGGCTGCTCGGGCAGACGCTCCTGAAGGTGCCGGAGCCACGGGCGTACCTCTCGGTGCTGCGGCTGCTCGCGGACCGGATCAGCGAGCGGTCGGTGCGCGAGGGCGGGCCCCGGCGCCTCGGCGGGCTCGGCGAGTTCGGGCCCTGGTTCTGGCAGCGGGTGCGGGTCGGCGACGACCGGCGCATCGAGCTGCTGCGCCGCCTGGTGCCCGCCGACGGGGCGCCGGGCGAGGCGCCCGAGTGGGAGCGCTACCTGGACGCGGTGGACCGGCGGCTCGCGGCCGAGCCCCGGGCCGTACAGCCGCTGCTGTGCCGGTGGTTCACCGACGAGCGGCCGCTGCCCGCGCCGCCCGGCTCCGACCTGTGCCCCACCGTCGCGGGCGCGGCCCAGGCCCTGCTGTACGCGCGCCGGTCGCTGGCCGTCGACGATCTCACCGAGGCGCTGGTCGCCACCGCGCATATCCGCGCCGACGAACTGCTCGCCGCGCTCGCGGAGGACGAGCCGTCCGCGCTCTGCCGGGCCGTGGACCGCTGGGCGCACGACGACCGTCCCGAGCGGCGGGTGGCGGCCGCCGCCTACGGGCCGCGCGTCGCGCCGTACGTCACCACCGGCGCCGACCGCGATCTGCTGCGCTACGCGGCCCTCGCCCTGCTGGCCCGGTCCGCCGACACGCCGCTGCACGGCGCGGCGCTCGGCCTGCTGGTGCGCGATCCGCGCAGCCGCTCCCGCTATCTCGACAAGACGCTCGCCCGGTACGGGGGCGGCGACCCGCGGCTGCCCAGCTCCGCGCTGGTCGCCGCGCTCACCACCCACCCCGAGCCGGTGCTCGCCGCCTTCCGGGCGCGGCTGTTCCAGCCGGGGGAGGGCGCGGCCGAGGTGCTGCGGGCGCTCGCCGAGATCAACACGCCCGCGCTCGCGCGCCGCGCGGCCGCGCTGGTACGCGAGTACGCGGCGCGCCGCCCCGAGGGCGCGGCCTGCACCGCCGCGTTCGTGGAACGCCGTCTGGAGTACGGACCGGCGGCGCGGGCCGTGCTGTTCCCGTTGGTCACCTCCGTGCTGCGGGATTGTCAACCGCAGGTGCGCCGGGCGCTCGCGCCGGTGCTCGCGGCCCCCGGCAGCCGCACCTCGCGCCCGCTGCGGGCCGAGCTCCTGGACGTACTCCTGGCGTTCGAGCGGTACGAGTCGCGGGACGGGGGCGTGCTGGACGCGCTGCTGCGGGCCGCCGCGCTGGGGGCCGGGCAGCGCCCCGAGGCGCGCACCCGCGACCTGGTCCACCGCACCGGGCTGCTGCTCGTGCGCACCCCGGAGGGGGCCGCCTGTTTCGACCGGCAGATCGTCGAGCTGTCCAGGGAAGTACCGGAATTCGCCGTTCAGGTAGCGGGGTGGCTGGTCCAGGCGCCGCACGAGTGGGCGGCGGTGATCGGGCCGAGCACCCGCCGCACGGTCGAGACACTTGCTGTGCCCATGCCGATGCGGGCCGCGCACGCCGGGCATGGCAGTCTTAGACCTGCGTGAGACGTTCTCTCATGCGCACACGGGTTCGGATTTCGGGCGAGTTTCGGGCGAGGAGCGGTCACAGTGCAGCGCTGGCGTGGCTTGGAGGACATTCCCCAGGACTGGGGACGCAGCGTCGTCACCATCGGCTCCTACGACGGGGTGCACCGCGGGCATCAGCTGATCATCGGGCGGGCCGTGGCACGCGCCCGCGAGCTCGGCATCCCGTCGGTCGTGGTGACCTTCGACCCGCACCCCAGCGAGGTCGTACGCCCCGGCAGCCACCCGCCGCTGCTCGCCCCGCACCACCGGCGCGCCGAGCTGATGGCGGAGCTGGGCGTGGACGCGCTGCTCGTCCTCCCCTTCACCAGCGAGTTCTCGAAGCTGCCGCCCGCCGAGTTCGTCGTCAAGGTGCTCGTCGACAAGCTCCACGCGCGCGTGGTCGTCGAGGGCCCCAACTTCCGCTTCGGCCACAAGGCCGCGGGCAATGTGGAGTTCCTGGCCGAGCTGGGCGAGACGTACGACTACGAGGTGGACGTCATCGACCTCTTCGTCAGCGGCGAGGCGGGCGGCGGTCTGCCGTTCTCCTCGACGCTGACCCGGCGCCTTGTCGCCGAGGGCGATGTGGCGGGCGCCGCCGAGATCCTGGGCCGCCCGCACCGCGTCGAGGGCGTCGTCGTACGCGGCGCCCAGCGCGGCCGCGAGCTCGGCTACCCGACGGCGAACGTCGAGACCCTGCCGCACACCGCGATCCCGGCGGACGGCGTGTACGCGGGCTGGCTCACCGCGGACGGCGAGCGGATGCCGGCGGCGATCTCGGTCGGCACGAACCCGCAGTTCGACGGCACCGAGCGGACGGTCGAGGCGTACGCGATCGACCGCGTCGGGCTCGATCTGTACGGGCTGCACGTGGCGGTGGACTTCCTCGCGTATGTGCGGGGGCAGGAGAAGTTCGAGTCGATCGAGGCGCTGCTGGAAGCGATCGCGCGCGATGTGAAGCGGTCGAGCGAGCTCATCGAGGCCGTGGAGGGCTAGGGCCTGTCCGGTGGATCTTGCCTGGGACGTGGGGGTGTGGCACGCCCATCTGCCGCGTTGTCGTCGGTTGCCGACGCTCCGCGTCGCCGCCCTCCTCCGCCTTGCAGCATTGGGGTCTCCCCTGCTCGAACGAGGTTGAGAGCTTGGGGAAGCACCACACCCCCACTCACCAGCACCGAAACGGCGGCCCGGACCGAAGGCGGCCAGATCCACCGGACAGGCCCTAGCCGCCCGGCGCCGAAAGCGGAGGCCGGGGCGCGTAAGGAACGCGCTGCGATCCGGTCAAACGCTGGTCAATGATCGACCAGAAACCGCTCAAGACCTGGCATCCATTACCTGATGGATGAGGGTTTTGGGCGGTTTTTGTTGTCTGGGCGGCGCCGCCCGCCGCATAGGTTGAGACGCGATTTCCAGCAAAGCGGAGGGAGGAAGCGCATGGCCGAACAGGCCGTGTCCCGCATCCTCGGCATAGTCGGCGTCGACGCCGCGAAGAGCGCGCAGCCGGGCGTACCGCCGTACCACACGCCGGTGTTCGTGCCGGCCCATCCGCGCTATCCGGCCGACGGCTCGGCCCCGCGTATCGACTTCGAGCTGCTGCGCCCGCCCGCCGGACCGCCGGTCCCGGTGGCGTTCAGCACCCTGCCGAAGCTGGTCGACGCGCTCGGCCCGATGCAGCCGTGGATCGCCGTCTCGATCGGCCCGTTCGCGGAGGCCATGCGCGATGCCCGGCTGCCGAAGCTGCGCCTCGACCCGCAGGTCGCTCCAGGCGGCCCCAGATGGCGGTCGGAGGACCTGGAGCGTATGTACGGAGAGGACGAGGCGGGGGCATGAGCGCGGATGTGAAGGTCATCCTGGCGGATCTCGACGCGATGGCGTCGACGTTCCACAAGGAGGCCGGTGTCTACCGGGGGATGCACCAGAACGTGAAGCCCGCGGTGGCTGGTTCGGGTGACGCCGGGTGCGATGCGGCGATCAAGGCGATGGCCGACCTCATAGCGGGCCTGCACGACAAGCTGTCGGACCGGCTGGACGACAACAGCGACAAGGTCAAGTACGCGCACGACTCGATGCAGCGCAATGACATCGACGTACACGGTCTCTTCGAAGACCTGGTGTGAGGGGCACGCGGTGACCGAGAGCTGGGTGGGCGGGGACATCGGCGGCATCCGCGCGATGGGCGACGCCTACAAGAACGCCAAGCACGACCTCGAATCGATCGTGAAGCCGCTGGGTGAGGTTGTCGACAAGCTGGCCAAGGACGCGGCCTGGCAGGGCGACGCGGCCGAGTCGTTCCGCGCCAAGTGGACCACGGACGCGCTGACGGCGGGCGGGTTCGCGGAACTCGTCCACGCGACCGGTGAGATCCTGACGACGCTGGCCGACCATCTCTCCGCCGCGGAGAGCGCGTTGCAGAACGCCGAGGACGTCGCCGTGAAGGCGGGCGTCCCGATGCAGGCCAAGGGCGTCCCGGGCCAGCTGGTGACCGGCGAGCCGAAGAGCGACAAGGAGCAGAAGGCGGCCGACGCGCTCCGCGACTACGGGACCGTGCGCGACGAGATCCTGCACACGGCCCAGCAGGCGCGCCTGGACGCGGCCGACGCGCTGCAGAAGCTGTATGCGGAGGACACCGCGGAGGTGTCGCCCGGTGACAAGATCACCATCGCCGACTATCTGCGCGGGCTGTACGCGTACGACTCGGAGCGCACGCGGGTCAAGGGCAAGGATGCTGCCAAGGCCCTCGATGCCGCCAAGAAGGAGGCGGAGGACGCGAAGAGCGACCTTCGGACCGAGCGCAAGGACTGGCAGAAGCAGGGCAAGACGCTGCCGAAGGACTCCCCGGCCAGGCTCGCCTACAAGGACGCGCTGACCAAGCTGGACGGCCTGGAGACCGACATCGCCCGCGCGGAACAGGGTAGTTCGGCCCTTCCCTACGACCACGCGCTCAACGTGAAGGTCGCGGACGCGGCGGACGCGCTGAAGCTCGGCAAGGGCCTGGAGAAGCTGCCGGACTTCCTCAAGGAGATCCCGGTGGTGGACGTCGCGGCGGCGAGCGTCTGCGGAATCCTGGAGGCGAAGGGCGACCACGACAAGGGCTGGTCGTGGACGCACTCGGTGGTCGTGGACGGCGGGGCCAACCTGGGCGGGCTGGCGGTGGGCGCGGGCCTCACGACGCTCGGGGTCGCGGCGGCGGCCACTTGCGAGGTCACCGTGCCGGTGGCCGTGGTCGCAGGAGTCGGGGGCTTTCTCGTGATCGGCGCGACCGACCTGCTGGACGAGGGGTTCCACGAGCACTGGGGCGAGGACATCCACGACCACGGGGTCATCGGCGGAATCTGGCACGGCAGCGGCAATGTCCTGTCGCACACCGGCAAGGACGTGGTGCGACTCGCTGATGACGCGGGGAACCTCGGGAAGAAGGCGTGGAATGGGTTCAAGGGTCTCTTCTGAGCCGACCGCTGTGGTCAAGCTGCCCATCGTGGGCACGAGTTGGTACCGGCGCGGGGTGGGCTACTGGCTGCGGAGGGTCGTATGGAGCGGCACCGCGCTGTTGACGATGGTCCTGATGTTCGGGCTCCTGCTCGGCGCGTTCGGCAGTACCGTCGACGGCCTGTCCGGCGTCTGGCCGCTGGTCCTGTGGATCGCGATGTGTGCGGCGTGCGTCGGAGCGGCCATCTGGGGCTGGATCTACGCACGCCGCCAGATGCGTGCGAAGCACGCCGAGCCGTCTTCGCCCGAGGAGGCCTGGAAGCGCCACAAGGAGAGCGGGCAGCAGGTGGGCAGCGCGCTCAGCAGCCCCTGGCGGGCCATGGTGCTCCTCGCACCCTTCATGGCACCGCTGTTCGCCTGGATGATCGGGCTGCTGTGCGCGAGTGTGTTCATACGCGAACTGCCTGCGGAGGCCCGCGCGCGCCGGGCGATGGCCTCGCGCACCTAGGGGCGCGGGGCTGTGTCGATTTTGCGGCTCCGCCGCGTGGGCACGACCAGCCACGCACGGTCCGCAGCCGAAGTAACGCCCGAAGGGCCGTACCGTCACGACGACGGTACGGCCCTTCGAAGCTGTGCCAACGGCTACTGCTGAGGCGGCTGCTGCCAGCCCTGGGGCGGCTGCTGGCCGCCGTACGGCTGGGGCGGTTGCGGCTGCTGGGGCGCGTACGGCTGCGGCTGCGGCTGCGGCTGGCCCGGGAACGGCTGGCCCGGGGCGTACTGGCCCGGCGGCATCTGCTGGCCCGGCATCGGCGGAGCCATGTGCGGCGGAGGGTTGATCCCGTCCCCCGTCCACAGCCCTTGCTGCTGCTGTGCCCGTACGAAGTCCTCGGCCACCAGCGCCGACAGATGGAAGTACGCCTCGCGCGTCTTCGGCCGCATCATGTCGAGGTCGACCTCCGCGCCCGCCGCCAGGTGCTCGTCGAACGGGACCACGACGACCCCGCGGCAGCGCGTCTGGAAGTGCTGGACGATGTCGTCCACCTTGATCATCTTGCCGGTCTCGCGGACCCCCGAGATGACCGTGAGGGAGCGCTGGACCAGGTCCGCGTACCCGTGTGCGGAGAGCCAGTCCAGCGTCGTGGACGCGCTCGACGCGCCGTCCACCGACGGGGTCGAGATGATGATCAACTGGTCGGCCAGGTCGAGGACTCCGCGCATCGCGGAGTACAGCAGACCCGTACCCGAGTCGGTGAGGATGATCGGGTACTGCTTGCCCAGGACGTCTATGGCCCGCCGGTAGTCCTCGTCGTTGAAGGTCGTGGACACGGCCGGGTCGACGTCGTTGGCGATGATCTCCAGACCCGACGGCGCCTGCGAGGTGAACCGGCGGATGTCCATGTACGAGTTGAGGTACGGGATCGCCTGGACCAGGTCGCGGATGGTGGCGCCGGTCTCGCGACGCACGCGGCGGCCGAGTGTACCGGCGTCCGGGTTGGCGTCGATCGCCAGGATCTTGTCCTGCCGCTCGGTGGCCAGCGTCGCGCCGAGCGCGGTCGTGGTCGTCGTCTTGCCGACGCCGCCCTTGAGGGAGATGACCGCGATGCGGTAGCAGGAGAGGACCGGGGTACGGATGAGGTTGAGCTTCTGCTGCCGCTCGGCCTCCTCCTTCTTGCCGCCGAACTTGAAGCGCGAATTACCGCCCGGGTTGCGGCTGCTCTTCGCCTTCTGCTTGTTGTTGCGCAGCAGCCGGTCGGAGGAGAGCTCCACGGCGGCCGTGTACCCCAGCGGCGCGCCCGGCACGGAACGCTCCCGCTGGTCGTGCGCCACGGGGGAGGGCCACCCGACCCCGGACCGCGGGTCCACGGGCCCGGCCGGCGGCTGCGCCTGCGGCAGCGGCTGGGGCAGGGCCTGGGGGTGTGGCTGGGCCTGCGGCTGCTGCTGGTGCGACGGCTGCTGTGCGACGGCCGGAGGCTGCGCCTGCTGGTGCGGTACGGGGAGGTGGGGCGCGGCGGGAACACCCTGCGGCGGTACCGCGTAGACGTCCTGGGGCGGGACGGGGGTGCCCTGCGCCGGAGTCGGGGTGCGCTGCGGGAATCCGTAACCGCCTTGTGGGGCAGGGGAGTTGGGGTCGCCCGCCGGGTTCGGCGCCGGGGCCGGGGCCTGGAAGTTGGCGGTGGCCGGGTCGCCGGGGGTGCCCGGCTGCGGGAAGCCGTAGCCGCCCTGCGGGGAGGGGGCGGGCGGGGTCGGGATGCCCGGAGCCGGAGGCTGGGGGAATCCGTAACCGCCTTGCGGGGCAGGGGAGTTGGCGTTGGTGTCACCGGGGGTGCCCGGCTGCGGGAAGCCGTAGCCACCCTGGGGCGCAGTCGTCGGCGCCCCAGGCTGCGCCAGGGGGAAGCCGTCCTGCGTACCGGTCGGCGGTACGGGCTGCGGCGCGGCCGCGTGGCCCGTCGGCGCCGGGAGGTTCGGGGTGCCCGGGGGCGGGGGCTGGTTGCCCTGCGGCAGCGGCCATGTGGGCTGCCCCGCCTGCGGCAGGGGCTGCGCGGCGGGCGCCGGGACGGGCCACTGCGGCGCCGCAGTGGGCGCGGCGGGCTGGAACGCGGGCGGCAGCGGCGGAAGGCCGGGCTGCACAGTGCCCTGCGGGGCCTGCGCGGGCTGCTGGGCGGGTGCGGCGGCCCACGGCTGCTCGGCGGGCGCGACCGGGGCGGCCCCGGCGAGCGGAGCCGGAGCGTCCTGCGGTACGGCATCGGCCGGAACGTCCCTGGGCGCCGCGTCCGCGCTCGGCCGGGCCGCGACGGCGTCCACGGGCTCGGCGGTCGGTTCGGCGTCCGCCGGAACGGCGTCGTGAGGAAGGGAGTTGACCGGCGCGGCGTCGGCCGGGACGGAGTCGTCGGGTGAGGCGTCCGCCGGAACGGAGTCGTTCGGAACGGAATCCGCCGGTGCGGCGTCGCTCGGCTCAGCGGGCTCGGACACGACGGGCTGGGCCGCGTCGGCTTCGGCCGAGGCGGCCTCGTCCGAGGCGGCGGGCGCCTCGACCGCCTCCGCGTCCACCGCAGCCACGGGCTCGGCGTCGGCGGCCGCGTCCTCGGCGTCCGGCGTACGGTCGGAGTGCTCCGGACCGTGGCCGTCGCCCTCCCCGTCGCCCGCCTCATCCCGTACGACGGCGACAGCCTCACCGGCGTCCGGCACAGAAGCAGTAGCGGTCGCGGCAGAGGCGGACGCGTCGGCCTCCGCAGCGGCGGAGCCGGAGCCGGACTCGGCATCGGCCGTCGACTCCGTCGCCGCCAGCCGCTCCGCGAGCTCCCGCTTCAGCGCACCCGGCGAGAACCGCATCGTCGCGCCGCTCTCGATCTCCCCACCCCCGAAGGGCTGAGGCCCGCCCCCCTGAGCGCCATCCACCGGAGCCGTAGCCGGAGCCGCAGCCGGGACCCCAGTCGCGGCCGGGGCCGGGGGCGGCACCACGCCCTGGTCCGGGAACGCCGTCGAGCCCGACGCCTGAACCGGGACCGACCCCTCGCCCGGCACCGGGGTCGGCGCCACGGCCTGGTCCGGGAACGGAGCGGTGCCCGGCACCGGGGTCGCGCCCGCGGGCGGCGGCGTGGTCGACCAGTTCGGCTGGAAGCCGCCACTGGAGGGCAGCCCGGGCACGCTCACCGGCGCACCGGCGGGCGGCGGCGGAGGCGGCGTCGCCGAGTCCGCGCTCGGCGTGGCGTTCTGCGTGTACCAGGCCGGCGGGGTGTAGTCGATGGTGAACTCACCCGTGGGCTCGGGATCGGCGTCGGACCGATTCTCGTCGCGCGCGTTCCCGCCGGTGCGGAACTGGTCCTGATCGCTGTTCACCGGATTCCTTTCGTTCGCAGGCCGTCTCAGCCTAATCGCCGTCGCCACCGCATCGGCAGGCCCGGCCACCCCTCACCGACTGTCCCCTCCATCACGTCCTGCCCGCAGGCAGCCGTCAAGTGACAGCAGGGCATCGTGATGTGGCCGGAGCGTGAACGAACCGTTCACAGAACCGATCGGGCCCAGTCGCCTTGCTCAGTCGCGCCGCCCAGTCGTCCCACCTGCGTCGGCGGTACCGCGTACCCGCGTACCGCTCAGTCCATCCGCCGTGCGGAGCCCAGCAGTCCGGTCTCCGCGTCCGTGGCCTGGGTCATCACGAACTGGCGGTCGCGGGCGCTGCACCACAGTGTCACGCCGTCCGCGAGGGTCGACAGGGCCTCGGTCTCCGCCTGCGGAAGATTCATGATCCGCCCGATCTGGGCGGCCTCGTCGGGCGAGACCCGCTGCACACCGACCAGGTCCGACTTCTCCAGCAACCGGGGCGCCACCGGGCTCAGATACGGGAGCAGCGTCACCACCGACTGCCAGGGCGCCGAGACCACGCGTCCGCGCGGCGGCCGCATGCCGCAGTCACGGATGACCACGACGGGCGAGCCCGCGGAGGCGCCCTGTGGCGGCACCCGGCCCACGTCGTGCAGCGCGATGCACTGCTGGCCGCCGCCCGCCGCCTGGGCGAGCGCCGTCCAGGACGGGCCCCGGCCGGTCTCGACGGTGACGCGCGCGCCCGTGGCCGCCGCCCGCAGCGCGAGCACCTGCGCGGTCCAGAGCCCGCCGATCAGCGTCACGTCGTACGCCGTCGGGCGGTTGATGCCGAGCACCGAGGGGCGGCCCGACGCGTCGACGCCGATGACCACGCCGTCGTCGCCGACCGGCAGGGCCAGCGACTCCAACTGGTCCGCGGCCAGCGCGTGCCGGTCGCGGCGCGGCCCGATGAGCCCGAAGCCCATCCGGGCCCGCCCCTTGCGCACGTCCGGAGCGGACACGGCACCAGGGGTACCGGGAACGCCAGGGGACGACGCGGAGACGGGAACGGAAGCAGAGGGGAAGACCGGCGAGGTCGTCATCAGCGCGCGCCTCCCAGCGGCAGCGTGGCCAGCATGCCCGGCAGCTGTTCGCGGTCCAGGCGCACCAGGCCCGTCTTCACACCGCGCGCGGTGCGCTCCAGTTCGCGGCGGGCGGTGACCAGTTCCTCGTCGCTGCGGCCGGTTATCCGGACGTGTCCGGTGAGCGTGACCTCCTGGCGGTCACCGGCGGCCAGCGTCAGGCTGAACGTGGTGGCGAGCGCGGGAAGAGAGGTGAGCAGGGCGACCAGCTGCGGCATCGAGGCTCCGCCGCCGCCCAGTTGGGGCCAGCGCCCCACCCAGTACGTCGTGTGGCGGCGGTCGTCGCAGCGCCAGGTCCGGGCCGTCTCCTGGGTGCGCCGCCCCGGTGTGCCCGCGCGGCCCGCCTGGGTGATGGCCATCGGATTGGCGCAGGTCGAGGTGGCGATGGCGCCGGTCAGCTCCTGCTCGGTCAGGACCGTCGTACGGAACCCCGCCCCGGTCAGCCGGCTGGCCAGCTGGTCCGCCGCGCGCACCAGGCACTTCTGCGCGCCGGTGAGCCCGCCGCCGCGCGCCGCCACCGCTTCGGGGCAGAGCTCGGGGTCGAGCTTCAGCGCGATCCAGGTGATGCGGACCGCGGGCGATCCCGTCTGGGCCTGCAGCGGTGCGTAGTTGCGGGCGGCCACCGACTGCGACGGCAGATGCGGGGCCGGTGCGGGCTGGGTGTGCTGCACTATCTGCGCCGACTCCAGACGGATGCCGTCGACGTCCAGCGCGTCCCGTACGAGAGCGAGCGGCAGTGGCCGGGCGCCCCGGTCGGGGCGCAGGGCGGTGCCGTCCAGCTCGATCTGGAGCAGCGCGGTCAGGAAGGTGCCGTCGCCGACCATGCCGACCGGACGGCGGTCGCGGTCGCCGAACGTGTAGGTCCGCAGCGCCGGGTCGCACTCGACCGCGGGCGCGAAGCCCGGTTCCGTACCGGCCGGGACCGGCAGGCTCGCGGCCCTGCGCGTACGCGCGCGCAGCGCCAGTACCGTGCCCAGCCACTCGGGCAGCGAACGCCGGTGCCGGCGCACCACCGCGAGCAGGACGAGCAGCACGGCGACCACACCGGCGGGCACCAGCATCATGGTGTTGATCACCCACGCGACCAGCAGCACGGCGGCGGCCAGTTCCACCAGCACGAGTTGTTGCAGTCGGAACGAGCCGAAGTGTCCGGGCCGGGCCTTGAGACGGGGCGCGGAGGCTCCCGGGGCAGGGGCCGACGGACCGGCGGCGGCAGACCGCACCCGCGTCGCGGACGCCATCACTCCACCACCACCCAATCGTGCGCAAGCACCCAAAACATCCGGATTCCCCCAGCTCGGCAAGGGGGCTTGACGGCGGCTTCACCCTACCCGCCCCGCAGGCACCCTCGGTCAACAGGCATAGTAGGGGGCCGGTCTGACAATCGAGCCCCGGGGACCGCAGGACCAGGTCCGCCCCCGGGGCTACGCGGGGAGAGACAGAGGCGCATGGCATCACGGCGGGACGAGCTCAACGCGTACACCTTTGCGAAGAAGCGCACGGTGGCGGCGTTTCTGCAACCGTCTCCCACCGGCACGGAAGAAGGCGCCCCGCGTCCGCTGAAGGCCATCGTGCCGAGCGTGATCGTGGCCGCGCTCTGCCTCGCCGGTTTCGGCGCCTGGGGGATGTTCAAGCCCAAGGCGCCGCAGGGCTGGGACACCCCGGGGGCCAAGGTGATCGTCGGCAAGCAGTCGACGACCCGCTATGTCGTCCTGTCGACCGGCAAGGGCAAGGACAAGAAGACCCTGCTGCACCCGGTGCTCAACCTGGCCTCGGCACGACTGCTCCTGGATCCGCAGAAGTTCGACGTCATCCAGGTCAGCGACGACATCCTGGACTCGGGCAAGCTCGCGCGCGGCCCGATCCTCGGCATCCCCTATGCCCCGGACCGGCTCCCGGCCGCGAGCGAGGCCGGCAAGGCCAAGCGCTGGGCGGTCTGCGAGCAGCCGGGCGGCGGCAAGGACTCGGTCCAGAAGGCGTCCTTCGTCTTCGCCGACCGCGACTTCAAACTGACCGACGGCAAGCAGCGCCTGACCGACGGCCAGGTCATGTACGTACGGAACCTGAAGACCGACGCCCGCTACATAGTGGACGCCAAGGGCACCAAGTACCTGGTGAAGGGCGCCCCGGGCGATCTGCTCGCCCGTACCCTCTTCGGCGCGGACGAGCAGCCGCAGCCGGTCACCGACGACTGGCTGGCCACGCTCGACGACGGCACCCCGGTCGACTTCCCGGCCGTCCCGGGGCAGATGGGTGCCCGCGCGGCCACCGGCGGCGGCCTGTCGGCGGACGAGGACAAGGTCGGCATGGTGCTGCGCGCGCAGACCGGCGCGGGCCCTCAGCAGTACGTAGTACTGCAGGGCAAGGTCCAGCCCGTCTCCGACTTCACGGCGTGGCTGCTGCTCAACTCGCCGCAGACCAAGACGCTCGGCATGCGCGGCGAGGTCAAGGACGTCGACGCGGCGTCGATCGCTCCGAAGACGGAGTTTTTCGGCGCGGCGAACAACTGGCCCGAGAAGAAGGCGACTCAGGTCAACGCGGGCGCGGGCACCGCCGCTTCGGGCGCCAGGAGCACGGTGTGCAGCGTGCTGCGCTCGGTCGACGACAAGGGCGGCACCACGCTCTCCACCTGGGCGGGCACCGAGTACCCGGCGGCCATCACCGCGGGCGGCACCAGCACCTATGTCACCCCCGGCACCGGCCTCCTGTACACCCAGGTGCAGGGCAAGCAGACCAAGCCCGACGGTTCGCTCTTTCTGGTGACCGACACCGGTCTTCGGTACGCGGTCCAGGCGAACGGCGACAGCGACGCCGCCCGCTCCGACATCGGCGCGGGCGACCAGCAGAAGCCGGACGACGGCCGCCCCGAGCCGAGCCAGGCGCAGCAGCGCCTCGGCTACGAGAAGGTCACCCCGGCCCTGGTGCCCATGAAGTGGTCGGATTTCCTGTCCAAGGGCCCGCGGCTCGACACCAACAGCGCCCGCCAGCCCCAGGGCTCGTAGGGGAGGACTTCCGTG
Source organism: Streptomyces sp. NPDC048696 (assembly GCF_043198895.1). Classification (NCBI taxonomy): domain Bacteria; kingdom Bacillati; phylum Actinomycetota; class Actinomycetes; order Kitasatosporales; family Streptomycetaceae; genus Streptomyces; species Streptomyces sp. NPDC048696. The sequence goes on from NZ_JBICVJ010000031.1 coordinate 28,345, forward strand.
TTGCAGTACAAGAAGCCGCTCCTTGCGGGTGTGGTGGCGGCCGTGGCCGGTCTCACGCTCGTACCGCCCGCGTACGCCGATACCGCGCCGCCCCGCGACGGCCTCGGGATCAACGGCAGCGGTGAGTGCACCTTCCCGATGAAGGAGCAGATCGAGGGCCTGCCATGGGCGCTCCAGCGGGTGCAGTTCGACCAGTTGTGGCAGGAGACCAAGGGCAAGGGCGTACGGGTCGCGGTCATCGACACGGGTGTCGACATCGCCAACCCGCAGCTCAAGCCCGCCGTGGACGCCAAGAGCGGCGCGGACTACCTCAAGCCCGAGAAGGACGGCACGGGCGAGCAGAACGACAAGCGGGGCAAGACCGGCGGCACGGTCGACGAGGTCGGCCACGGCACCAAGGTCGCCGGCATCATCGCGGCGCGCCCGCGCAAGGGCACCGGTTTCGTCGGCCTGGCCCCCGAGGCGACGATCATCCCGATCCGCCAGAACGACGAGAAGAACAGCGGCAAGACCGACACGATGGCGCAGGCGATCGACCACGCCATCGCCGAGAACGCCAACGTCATCAACATCTCGCAGGACACCACCGAGCCGATGTCGCTCAACTCGCCGCTGGCGCAGGCCGTGCGGCGGGCGCTGGCGAAGGACATCGTGGTGGTCGCCTCGGCGGGCAACAACGGTACGGACGGCCAGCTCAAGGACACGTTCCCGGCCGCCTTCCCGGGCGTGCTCGCCGTCGCCTCCTCGGACCGCAACAACGAACGCGCGGTGTTCTCGCAGCCGGGCACGTTCGTCGGGGTCGCCGCCCCCGGCGTCGACATCGTCTCGACGGTGCCGGGCAACGGCCAGTGCTCGGACAACGGGACCAGCTTCTCCGCTCCTTATGTGGCCGGGGTCGCGGCGCTGCTGCGCGCCAGGTACCCGAAGTGGTCGGCCGCGCAGATCGTCGCGCGGATCGAACAGACAGCGGAACGTTCCGTCAACGGCCACGACAACTTCGTGGGCTGGGGCGTGGTCGACCCGGTCCGCGCGGTGACCGACGACTCGCCCCCGGAGGCGGTCGCGCACCCCGACCCGGGCCCGCCCAAGCCCCCGGCCCCGGACGTGGCCGCGCTCGCCCTGTCCGAGACGCCGCAGCAGCGCAACGAGCGGTACGCCACGTACGCGTTGGGCATCGGCGCCCTGCTCGTCGCGGTGGTCGCGGGTACGGCGACGGTGATCCGGGACGCGCGGCGCCGCGGTGTGCGCAAGGTGAACGGGGCGTCCGGATGAGGTGCGACGAGGTGCGACGGGCTTCGACGGGGTTCCCGGACGACTGTGACGATTCTGAGTACTAATACTCATGGGCACGGAATCGGGAGTGACTAGAGTGATCAGGTGAGCGGTTGCGCCCTTCGCGGGCGTGACGACACGCGAGAGCGTGGAGCTCAACAGCGGCACAGGCAGTACCAACGGGGATTTACGGGGAGGAAACAGTGGCCGAGCCGAACGGCACCACCGGCGGCGGCAACGGTGAGCGGGGCGGCAAGCCGGACCTGGGAGTCGACGGCGTCAGCCTGGCCGACTTCAAGGGCCGGATGGACGAGCTGCTGCGCTCCCTGGACAAGTCCCCGGCCCGGCACACCAAGATCGCCGACCAGCGCGTCCAGCCCGCGTCCTACGGCACGGGGTTCGCGGCGGCGGATGAGCTGCACAAGGCGTACGACAAGGTGCGGACGAACCTGGAGCGGCTCAGCAAGATCTTCGGCGACCAGATCGAGGGCATGGGCATCGCCGTGCACATCGCCGACAAGGGGTACGGCGGCATCGACGTCGACGAGGCGCAGCGGTACCAGGCGATCCGCAAGGAGACCGAGAAGTACTACGAGTCTCCGGGGGCGGGCCAGGACGACGGCAAGGGCAAGGGCCCGGACCCGGCGAACAAGGGCACCGACGCCGGTACCGACACCGGAACCGGCCAGGACGGCAACAGCGGACACGGCAAGGACGCCGACTCCGGCGGACTGAAGTAAGGGGGAGCGACGATGGCAACGGACGAGTTCGAGGGCATGTCGCTGGAGGCCCTCAACGCGATGCTGGCCTCGGCCAATCCGGCCGAACTGGCGGGCGCGTCGCACGCGTTGGGCGCCGCCGCGCCCGACATCGCGAACATCGCGCGGGACCTGCGCTGGTACATCGAGCAGGTCAAGTGGCACGGCGCCGGTGGCGACGCGTTCCGCGAGTGGGGCCGCGGCATGGTGTCGGAGACCCTGGTGCTGAGCGAGTACGCGGCGGTCGTCGGCCAGGAGATGGGCCGCGCGGGCCAGGCCCTGCACGAGGCGAAGGCGGCGGTCCCGGCGACGGACGCCATGTGCTACGCCGACCCCGAGAAGGAGAAGGCCCGGCTGGCGGCGGTGGCGCCGAAGACGAACGAGGCGATCAACCAGCTGAACCGGTTGTCGTCGTTCTACAACGCGTCACGGGACCGGATCGCGGCGCAGCCGGAGCCGAGGTTCGCAGCGTTGCCGGACACCGGCACCAGGGTGACCGACACCGAGCAGCGCTATGGCGCGGCCGGTTCCGGAACCAGCGCTGCCAACAGCAGCTCTGGCGGGCATGCCGGCGCGACGACCACAGGCGGGCATGGGTATGCCACGACGGGCGCGGCAACGCCGTCGTCGCACACGTCGGTTGCCCGGACCGCAGTCGCCGCCCCGCACGAGTCGGCGGGTACCGCCATCGATTCCGTGAAGATGGCTCCGCCCCCGGAGACCACGACGCGGCCCACCCTGCCCACTGGGCCCACGCCCGTGCAGGGGCAGACGCCAGTTCTCACCCCGCCGCCGGTCCTGCCCGGTCCGCTCGGCAAGAGCGGCCTGGAGCGGCCGTCGACGATGACCCGCGTCGGCGTGCCCGGCGAGGGCCCGTCCAGCGGCCGCTCGACCGGAGGTCTGCGCGGTCCGGGTATCGCTCGTCCGAGTGGTCTGCCGGGCACCGCTCGCGGTGTCACCCCCGAGGGCATCACCGGCGGGCGTCCCATGCCGACGACCGGCCGTGGCACGTCGCCCCGGCTCCCGATGGGCACGGTCGTCGGCGAGGAGCGGGCCGGGACCGGGATGGGTCGTCCGCCGATGGGCGGCATGGGGCACGGCCCCGGCGGCGCGCCGCGTGGAGCCACGGGTATGGGCGGTCGCAGGCTGGCCTCAGAGCCCGGTGGAACTGTTGGGGCTCCGCGTGCGTCTTCTGCCGGGCGTGGCGAATTCACCCCCGGTGGTACGGGGTTGGTGAACGGCAACAAGCGAGGCACGGACCGGCGTCGTTCCACATCGTCCAGCGCGCCCGACTACCTGGTCGAGGACGAGGAGACGTGGGCGATGGACCACCGCAAGGTCGTCCCGCCGGTCGTCGACTGACGTACGCAAACCATCACCGCTTCAAGGAGTCCGCAGTCCCATGTTCAGCTCAGCCCGCGCAGTGCGCAGCCGCTCGGCACTTCTCGGTGCCGGCGTGGCTGCCGCGCTGGCCTGCTCGGTCGGCACGGCGCCGGTGGCGCTGGCCGACGACATGCGGTCCAAGCAGTGGTACCTGGACGCGATGGACGCGGACGCCATGTGGAAGGTCAGCACCGGCAAGGGCATCACGGTCGCGGTGATCGACACCGGCGTCCGGTCCGAGCCGGAACTGACCGGACGGGTGCTTGACGGCCGTGACCTCACGGCCTCCGGTAGTGCCCGGAAGGATACCGATGGACACGGGACGTCCATGGCCGTGACCATCGTCGGCAGTGGCGCTGACGGCGGAGTCAAGGGTCTGGCGCCGGACGCGAAGATCCTGCCCATCAAGTCGGCAACCGGACAGAATGAGTTCGGCGAGATGCTCACGATCGCCAAGGGCATCCGCTATGCGGCGGACTCGGACGCCCGTGTCATCAACATTTCGCGTGTCGGCAAGTCACCCACCGACAGCGATAAGCAGGGGCTGTCATCAGCCGTCAACTATGCTCTGGCCAAGGGGAAGTTGATCTTCGCTGGCTCCGGTAACGACGGGGACAAGGGCAACCCGATCGAGTACCCGGCCGCGACCCCCGGCGTCGTTGCGGTCGGCTCGATCGGTGTCGACGGCAAGCTGTCGAAGTTCTCCAGTACCGGCAGCCACCTCGGACTTGCCGCGCCCGGCGACAAGATCCCGGCGCACTGCAGTGACGGCAACGGCTACTGCGAGGCAAACGGCACCAGTTTCGCCACCGCAATCACCTCCGCCACAGCCGCCCTCATCTGGTCCGCCCACCCCGACTGGACCGGGAACCAGGTGTTGCGCGTGATGATGGAGACCGCCGGGCACAACGGCAAGGTGCCCAGCCAGTACATCGGCTACGGCACCGTCAGGCCCGCCCAGGTGTTGCTCAAGGGCAACGGCGACCCCGGACCCGCCGACATCAACCCGCTGCTCGCCGCCCGAGGCGGTGGCGGGACCACTACTTCCCCCTCTCCAGCAGCAAAGGGGGCAGGCGACGGCGTACAGGAGAAGCCGGGGAGCGGCGAACAGCGCGCCTCGGCCGGGGAGTCGAAGGACTCCACGCCCTGGACGGCCGTCGCCATCATCGCCGCAGCCGTCGTCGCCATCGGCGGCGCCGTCGCGGCGGTACGTGTACGCAACAAGCGAGCCCGGGCGTAATCACTCGCTCGGACACTCACGAGAGGGAAGACAATGAGTACCAACCCCGGTGGTCAGAGCATTGGCTACGACGCCGTCACCAAGGCCAAGAACGCCATTGAGGAAACCGCTCACGACATGAGCCTGCAGATCCGCGTGCTGGCCGACGCGATCGCCACGGTCGGTGCCGGGTGGACCGGTTCCGGTGCCACGCAGTTCACCACCGCGCAGGACACGCTGAACCGGCGCCACGACGACATCCGCCGCAAGCTGGACGTCCTCTACAACGCCGTGGTCGGCACGAAGAACCTCAACTCGCAGAACGACGAAGACGTCGATGCCGCGTTCCGGGCGATCAACGCGCAGGGCGGGGCCACCAGCGGCGGTGTGCCCAACACCTCCGGTCTGAACAGCCTGTAGAGGCAGCCGCACCACCCGCACGCACCACCCCGCGTACGTACACACTTCAGACTTCACGAGGAGCAGACATGGGCGACACCAATCCCGACCTCAAGATCCGGTATGAGAGCGTCCAGGGGATCGCGGACAGCATCCGCGGCATCTCCAAGCGCATCATGGACGACCTGGCCCGCATGGAGGCGGCCGTGAAGGTCGTCGCGGACACCTGGGACGGCGAGGCGCACGGTGCGTACCTGAAGGTCCAGAAGGACTACAAGGCCGACGCCCACGACATCCAGCAGACGCTGGAGAAGATCGCCAAGACGATCGAGCACGGTAAGGGCAGCTACCACGCGACCGACCTCAAGGCGTCCCGCCTGTTCACCGAGGCGTACTGACCCCTCGGGCGGTAGAGCGGTAGAGACGTACACGAAAGGGGGTCACGCCCGGTGTCGGGCGTGACCCCCTTTGGTATGCCGTCAGAAGCGATCAGCCGTCGCCGGAACCGATCAGCGCAGGTCGAACTCGCCGTCGCGGGCCCCGAGGACGAACGCCGTCCACTCCGCCTCCGTGTACCGCAGCACGGTCTCCGGGTCGGTCGAGGACCGCATCGCCACCGCGCCGCCGGGCAGATGGGCGATCTCCACCCGTTCCTCCGCCTCCTCGGTCCCGGGCGCGCTCACCCATTCCACGCCCGAGATGTCCAGGGCGTACAGCTCGTCCTTCTCACGTTCGCTGCCCATCAAGCACGTTCCCTTCGAAGTCCACTGGGCGCCAGCGTAGTTGGAACCGGGGGCGCCGCACGAGCGGTTCTCGTACGTCGCCCCCGGTTCCGGGCGGTCACTTCTCCGGCAGCCAGCCCAGCTGCACCAGCGGCGTGCCCCGCTTGCGGGAGACGAAGTAGCCGCGGCCCTGCGGCATCGGGCGCGGGCGGACGTTGCCCAGGACGTCGCCCTCGCTCGGGTCGCCGGACAGCACCACGCCCTGGGCGCCGAGTTCCTTGATGCGCTGCATGAAGGACTCGTACATGGAGCGCGACGCGCCCGCCGAGCTGCGGGCGATGATGAAGCGCACGCCCACGTCCCGCGAGAACGGCAGGTTCTCCACCATCACCGACAGCGGGTTGCCCGCGTTCGTCGAGACCAGCTCGTAGTCGTCGATGATGATGAACACCTGCGGGCCGGTCCACCAGGAGCGGTCGCGCAGCTGCTGCGGGGTGACGTCGGCGGGCGGCTGGCGGCGGACCATCAGGTCCGCGAGCGCGTTCATGTGCATCTCCAACGCGCTGGAGATGGGCGCGTATTCGAGCAGATGCGTCTCGGGGACGACGTCGAGCAGCGAGCGGCGGTAGTCGCCGACCACGATCTTGGCCTCGTCCGGCGAGTAGCGCTCGGAGATCTTCTGGGCGAGGTGGCGCAGCAGCGCCGTCTTGCCCGACTCGCTCTCGCCGAAGACCAGGAAGAACGGGTCCGTCTCGAAGTCGACGAACACCGGCTCCAGATTGGTCTCGTCGATGCCGATCGCCACACCGTGCTGCGGGAACTCGAAGCCCTTGGGGAGCTGGTCGGCGGGGAGCTTGCGGGGGAGCAGACGCACGGTCGGGGCCGCCGGGCCCTGCCACGCCTCGCTCACCAGGCGGACGAACGACTCCGTGGCCTCGGACAGCGAGTCCGCATCGTGCGAGCCGTCCACGCGCGGCAGCGCCGACATGAAGTGCAGCTTCTCCGCGACCTGGCCGCGACCGGGCATGCCCACCGGCACGTTGGCCGCCACCCGGCGGTCGAACTCGGAGTCCATCGAGTCACCGAGCCGCAGCTCCAGGCGGCCCAGGACCTGGTCCTTGAGCGAGGCCCGCACCTCCATGTAGCGGGAGGCGGTCAGCACCACGTGGATGCCGTAGCCCAGGCCCCGGCTCGCGATGTCCTGGACGACGCCGTCCAGCATCTCGTAGTCGCCGCGGAAGGCGCCCCAGCCGTCGATGACCAGGAACACGTCGCCCCAGGCCTCGCCCGCCAGATCACCGGCCGCGCGGCGGCGCCGGTAGGTGGCGATGGAGTCGATGCCGTTGGCCCGGAAGAACTCCTCGCGCCGGTTGAGCACGCCCGCGACCTCCGCGACCGTACGCCGCACCCGCTCGGGGTCGAGGCGGGAGGCGACACCGCCCACGTGCGGCAGCCCGGCGATCGCCGACAGACCGCCACCGCCGAAGTCCAGCCCGTAGAACTGCACTTCGTGCGGGGTGTGGGTCAGCGCGAACGACGCGATCAGGGTGCGCAGCAGCGTCGACTTGCCGGACTGCGGGCCGCCGACGACCAGCATGTGGCCGGCCGCGCCCGAGAAGTCGCGGTACAGCACCTCGCGGCGCTGCTCGAAGGGCTTGTCGATGAGGCCGAGCGGCACGATCAGACCGCCGGGGCGGGTGTACTCCGTCGCGTTGAGACCGCGCTCGGCCGTCGTCGCGATCCCCGGCAGCAGCTGGTCGAGCGAGGGCGCGTCGTCGAGCGGCGGCAGCCACACCTGGTGGGCGGGCACGCCCTGGCCCTCCAGGCGCCGCACGATCACATCGAGGACGGTGTCCGCCAGCGCGTCGTCCTCGGTCGAGCGGTTGAGGAGCGCCGGGTCGGGCGCCGCGTACACGACCGGCACCGGGGCCGCCGTGAACACCGCGGGGCGCCGCTCGATCGGCAGCGGCCCGATCGACAGGTCCGAGCCGCCCGAGCGGTAGGTGCCCGAGACGTACGCCGCCTTGAAGCGGACCATCTCGTCCGTGCCGAACTTGAGGTAGCCGGAGCCCGGCACCGACGGCAGGTGGTAGGCGTCGGGCACACCGAGCGCGGTGCGCGACTCGGCCGCCGAGAAGGTGCGCAGACCCACGCGGTACGAGAGATACGTGTCGAGGCCGCGCAGCTTGCCCTCCTCCAGGCGCTGCGAGGCGAGCAGCAGATGCACACCCAGCGAGCGGCCGATGCGGCCGATCTGGATGAACATGTCGATGAAGTCGGGCTTGGCGGTGAGGAGTTCGGAGAACTCGTCGATCACCAGGACCAGCGAGGCCAGCGGCTCCAGCGGGGCGCCCGCCGCGCGCGCCTTCTCGTAGTCGTGCATGTTGGCGTAGTTGCCCGCCGAGCGCAGCAGCTCCTGGCGGCGCTGGAGCTCGCCGCGGATCGCGTCGCCCATGCGGTCGACCAGGGTGAGGTCGTCCGCGAGGTTGGTGATGACCGCCGCCACGTGCGGCATGTGCGACATGCCGGTGAAGGTCGCGCCGCCCTTGAAGTCGGCGAGGACGAAGTTGAGCGTCTCCGAGGTGTGGGTGACCGCGAGGCCCAGCACCAGGGTGCGCAGCAGCTCCGACTTGCCGGAGCCGGTGGCGCCCACGCACAGGCCGTGCGGGCCCATGCCCTCCTGCGCCGCCTCCTTGAGGTCCAGCATCACCGGCTGGCCGTCCTCGCCCACACCGATCGGCACCCGCAGCCGCTCGGCCGTCGAGCGCGGCCGCCAGGTCCGGGCGACGTCGATGGAGCCCGCGTCGCCCAGGTTCAGCAGATCCGTGAAGTCCAGGTTGGCGAGCAGCGGCTCGTCGTCGTCACCGCCGCCCATCTGCAGCGGCGCGAGCTGGCGGGCCAGCGCCTCGGCGGCCGGCAGTGACATCTGGTCGGGCACACCCTCGTACGCCATCCCGAAGCCCGACTCCAGGCGCAGCCGGCCCGGGCGCACCACCACGGACAGGCCGCCGCGCGGCTCGTCGAGCTCGCCCGGCACCACCTCGATGATGGTGACGCCCTGAAGTCCCTCGGCCGCCGCGAACAGCGAGTCCGGCGGCACTATCCCGCCGTCCAGGACGACCACGAGGTGCGGCTGGTCCAGGACCGGCTGGTTGTCGCGGCTGAACCGGGGCCGCCCGTCCAGACGGCTGTGCAGCAGCAGTTCCAGCTCGCCCAGGTCGTCGCCGAACAGCCGCTTCGTACCGGCCCCGTCGACCTGGCCGGGCAGCTGGGTGTGCGGCAGCCACTTCGTCCAGTCCCAGCGCGGGACCGCGCCCGGCGCCGCCACCACGGCGACCATCAGGTCGTCGGGGGAGTGCAGCGTCACCAGCTGCGCGACCAGCGCGCGCGTGGCCGACTGGGCCGCGTCCACGTCGCCGGAGACCGTCACGTGGTAGAAGGCGCGCATCGAGACCGCCATCGGCAGCCCGTCCAACGAGCCGTGCACCGCGAGGAACTGCTGCATCGCGCCCGCGCACAGCGGCTCCAGCTCGTCCACCGGCGCCGTCTCGGGCGCTATCAGCGGCGTCGACAACTGCTGGGCGCCGAGCCCGATCCGGGCCTGCCCGAAGTCGTTGTCGCCGAGCCGGCGCTCCCAGACCCGCGAGCCCTCCGCGACCACCGACCACAGCTGCTCGGGGGCGGGGTGCAGATACAGCTGCGCGTCGCGCTGCTTGCGCGCGGTCTTGCGCACCGTACGCCGGGTCTGCGCGAGGTACTTGAGGTAGTCGCGCCGGACATCTGCCATTTGCCCCTGCGCACCCTTGCGGAACTTCACGAGCTGCGCGATGACCATGGACAGCGTCGACACCAGCATCAGCGCGCCCATGATCTTCATGAACGGCGCCGAGTTGGGCATGAAGAAGAACACCACGGACGAGCCCATGCCGAGCATCGGCAGGAGCTGCATCAGCATGGACTCCTGCTGCCCGCGCGGCAGCTCCGGCGGGGCCTCCAGCCGCAGTTCGTCCGAGGAGACATCGGGCGGCAGGGACCGCGGCGGGCGTTTGACGACGATCTGGCTCACCGGAGCATCAATCCCTCAATACGGACGGGTCATTCGGCACCGGCGCCCCCGTGGCGACAGTCTCCCTCCGCGCGACGGTGATCCTACTTGCAGCCTGTGACACCGGAGCCCGGTAGGGTGGCGCGCGCAGTGTGCGCAACCGCGAATCAGGGGGTCCGTAAGCGTGAGTACGACGGCGGCGACAGGCTTCTGCCGGGTCACAGTGGTGGCGCCCGACAGTCGCATCGATGTGGCTCTCCCGGAGGACATCGCCGTTGCCGACGTCTATCCGGAGATCCTCCGGCTCACCGGGCAGACCCAGCCGGCGGGCGCCCCGACCGGCTACCACCTCGTACGGCGTGACGGCACCGTCCTCGACGGCGCCCGCACCCTCGCGGCCCAGCAGGTCCTCGACGGCGAGCTGCTGAGCCTGCGCCCGTTCGCCGAGTCGCTGCCGCCGGCCGTCTTCGACGACGTCTCGGACGCCGTCGCCTCGGCCGTCACCCGCGACCGCCATCTGTGGAGCGACGACCTGCTGCGCGGCGCCGGCCTCGTCGGCGGCGTGCTGCTGCTCGTCCTGATGGGCTTCGTCCTCTGGTACGCCGACCCGGTCGACCACGTCATGCACGGGCTGCCCGGCATCATCGCGGGCTCGGCGGGCCTGCTGCTCACCGCCTTCGCCGGGGTGCGCGCCCGGGTCTACTCCGACCGGTCCAGCGCCGTGGCCCTGGGCCTGGGAGCGCTGCCGCTGCTGCTGATCGCGGGCTCCGGGATCATCGGCCCGGACCACGGCGACGGCCCCGGCAAGCTCCAGTTCCTGCTCGGCTGTGTGACCGTCCTGGTCGCCTCGGTGACCCTCGTCGCCCTCACCCCGAGCGGCGACGCCCCGTTCGTCGCGGCCACCTTCCTCGCCGCCACCGGCACCCTCGCCACGTTCGTGGCGATCCTGACCGAGTCCAGCGCCACCCGTACGGCCGCGGTGTGCGCGCCCGTCGCCATCGGCCTGGTCGCCTTCCTGCCGAGCCTGTCCGCCCGCTTCGCCCGGCTGCCCATCGGCTACGCCTCCCCGCGCAGCGCCACCGACGACTTCGGCGCCGAGCCGAACGCCGCCCCCGAGGCCCGCCCCGTCGACGCCGAGCGCATCGCCGCCCAGGCCCGGCGCGGCCACGAGATGCTGCTCGGCCTGGTCGGCGGCTGCGCGGCCGTGGTGGTCGGCTCCGCCGCCGTCCTCGGCTTCTCGCACAGTGTGTACGGACAGCTGCTCGCCCTGACCTCGGGCCTGGCGATGCTGCTGCGCGCCCGTCTGTTCCGCTACACCTCGCAGGTCGCCTGCGTCCTGGTGGCCGGCATCGCCGCGATCGCCCTGCTGGTCCTGGGCATGTCCCTGAACCCGCCCGGCGATCTGCTGTACGAATTCGTCCGCTACGGCGACCGCGGCTCGCTCGACATCCGTACGATCTGGCTCTCCGCGGCCGTGGCCGCAGGCGCCGCCCTGATCACCGCCATAGGGCTGATCATTCCGAAGAAGGGCCTCTCGCCGTTCTGGGGCCGCACCCTGGACCTCGCCGAGGGCGCCGTCCTGCTCTCGCTCGTCCCGCTCTGCCTGGCCGTCCTCGACGTCTTCAACCAGGCCCGCTCGCTCACCAGCGGCTGACCGGGGCCCTCGCGGACCCGCCGGACACGCCCGGGGGTCCGCGAACCCCTCGAATGGACGAGTCCCCGCGTACTGGTACGCTGTGTGACGGCCGTTTGTGTACGCGTCTTCGGATTCTTCTGGAGGCTGCGCCCAGCGGATCCCCGCCTCCCGAGTAACGGAAGCTCCCCTGAGACCAAGACCAGGGGCACTCGGTGGCACATCAAGACTACGAGGAGTACCGAGTGTCTCTCGACGCCGCTACGAAGAAGCAGATCATGTCCGAGTTCGGCCAGAAGGAGGGCGACACCGGCTCCCCCGAGGTCCAGGTCGCCATGCTCTCCCGCCGCATCTCGGACCTGACCGAGCACCTCAAGACCCACAAGCACGACCACCACTCCCGTCGTGGTCTGCTGATCCTGGTCGGCCAGCGCCGCCGCCTGCTGCAGTACCTGGCCAAGAAGGACATCCAGCGCTTCCGTGCGCTGGTCGACCGCCTGGGCATCCGCCGCGGTGCGGCCGGCGGCGCCAAGTAAGTCGCCGTGAAGGGAGCGGTTCCCACCTATTAGGGGGCCGCTCCCTTTGCTGTACGTGCGGGACGTACCGGACGCTCAGTAGTCTGGTCGTACAACGCAACACACAATGAGCGAGAAGCCTCCTCCCCGCCGCCGGTCCTCGGTAGTGGCTCCCGGGGAGACAACGCCCCCGGGTGCTTCGATCGAAGACCGGCCCGCAGCCAAGGAGTGCTTCTCCGCCACACCGTCCCCCTGCCACACGGGCCCGGGGACGAAAGACGATGAGTGGAGAAAACGCTAGTGGAGAACGAGACCCACTACGCCGAGGCCGTTATCGACAACGGTTCCTTCGGCACCCGCACCATCCGCTTCGAGACGGGCCGGCTGGCCAAGCAGGCCGCCGGTTCCGCCGTGGCGTACCTGGACGACGACACGATGGTCCTTTCGGCCACCACCGCGTCCAAGAAGCCCAAGGACCAGCTCGACTTCTTCCCCCTGACGGTGGACGTCGAGGAGCGGATGTACGCGGCCGGCAAGATCCCCGGCTCCTTCTTCCGCCGTGAGGGCCGGCCCTCCGAGGACGCGATCCTCACCTGCCGCCTGATCGACCGCCCGCTGCGCCCGTCCTTCAAGAAGGGCCTGCGCAACGAGATCCAGGTCGTCGCCACGATCATGGCGCTCAACCCGGACCACCTCTACGACGTGGTCGCGATCAACGCCGCCTCCTGCTCCACGCAGCTGGCCGGCCTGCCCTTCTCCGGCCCGATCGGCGGCGTCCGCGTCGCGCTGATCAACGGCCAGTGGGTGGCGTTCCCGACGCACACCGAGCTCGAGGACGCCGTCTTCGACATGGTCGTCGCGGGCCGCGCCCTGGAGGACGGCGACGTCGCGATCATGATGGTCGAGGCCGAGGCCACCGAGAAGACCATCCAGCTGGTCAAGGGCGGCGCCGAGGCGCCGACCGAGGAGGTCGTCGCCGCCGGTCTGGACGCCGCGAAGCCCTTCATCAAGGTGCTCTGCAAGGCCCAGGCCGAGCTCGCCGCCAAGGCCGCCAAGCCGACCGGCGAGTTCCCGGTCTTCCTCGACTACCAGGACGACGTCCTGGAGGCGCTGACCGCCGCGGTCAAGGGCGAGCTCGCCCAGGCGCTCACCATCGCGGGCAAGCAGGACCGCGAGGCCGAGCTGGACCGCGTCAAGGAGCTCGCGGGCGAGAAGCTGCTCCCGGCCTTCGAGGGCCGCGAGAAGGAGATCTCCGCCGCGTACCGCGCGCTGACCAAGAAGCTGGTCCGCGAGCGCGTCATCAAGGACAAGGTCCGCATCGACGGCCGTGGCATCACGGACATCCGTACGCTCGCGGCCGAGGTCGAGGCCATCCCGCGCGTGCACGGCTCGGCGCTGTTCGAGCGTGGCGAGACCCAGATCCTGGGCGTCACCACCCTGAACATGCTCCGGATGGAGCAGCAGCTGGACACCCTTTCCCCGGTGACCCGCAAGCGCTACATGCACAACTACAACTTCCCGCCGTACTCCGTCGGCGAGACCGGCCGCGTGGGCTCGCCCAAGCGCCGCGAGATCGGCCACGGCGCGCTCGCCGAGCGCGCCATCCTGCCGGTCCTGCCGACCCGCGAGGAGTTCCCCTACGCGATCCGTCAGGTGTCCGAGGCCCTCGGCTCCAACGGCTCGACGTCGATGGGCTCGGTCTGCGCCTCCACCATGTCGCTGCTGAACGCCGGTGTGCCGCTCAAGGCCCCCGTCGCCGGTATCGCCATGGGCCTGATCTCCCAGGAGATCGACGGCAAGACGCACTACGTCGCCCTCACCGACATCCTCGGTGCGGAGGACGCCTTCGGCGACATGGACTTCAAGGTCGCCGGTACCAAGGAGTTCGTCACCGCCCTCCAGCTCGACACCAAGCTGGACGGCATCCCGGCCTCCGTCCTGGCCGCGGCCCTCAAGCAGGCCCGCGACGCCCGCCTCCACATCCTCGACGTGATGATGGAAGCGATCGACACGCCGGACGAGATGTCCCCGAACGCCCCGCGGATCATCACCGTCAAGATCCCGGTGGACAAGATCGGTGAGGTCATCGGCCCCAAGGGCAAGATGATCAACCAGATCCAGGAGGACACCGGCGCCGAGATCACGATCGAGGACGACGGCACCATCTACATCGGTGCCCAGGTCGGCTCGCAGGCCGAGGCCGCCCGCGCCACGATCAACGGCATCGCCAACCCGACCATGCCGGAGGTCGGCGAGCGCTACCTGGGTACGGTCGTCAAGACCACCACCTTCGGTGCGTTCGTGTCCCTGCTCCCGGGCAAGGACGGCCTGCTGCACATCTCGCAGATCCGCAAGCTCGCCGGTGGCAAGCGCGTGGAGAACGTCGAGGACGTGCTCGCGGTCGGCTCCAAGGTCCAGGTCGAGATCGCGGAGATCGACTCCCGCGGCAAGCTCTCCCTGATCCCGGTCGTCGAGGGCGAAGAGGACGAGAAGAAGGACGACACCGACAAGTGACGTCCCGTAGCTCCAAGGCGACGGCCCGCACCTCTTCGGAGGCGCGGGCCGTCGCCCGTACCCAAACGCTTCTGCCGGGCCGCAACGGCATCGGCACCGTCCGCCGTACGACCCTGCCCGGCGGCCTGCGGGTCGTCACCGAGACCCTGCCGTCCGTACGGTCGGCGACCTTCGGCATCTGGGTCCAGGTCGGCTCGCGCGACGAGACGCCCACGCTCAACGGCGCCACGCACTATCTGGAGCACCTCCTGTTCAAGGGCACGCGCAAGCGCAGTGCCCTCGACATCTCCGCCGCGCTCGACGCGGTCGGCGGCGAGATGAACGCCTTCACGGCGAAGGAGTACACCTGCTACTACGCGCGCGTGCTCGACACCGACCTGCCGCTGGCCATCGACGTCGTCTGCGACATGCTGACCGGCTCCCTCATCCTCGAAGAGGATGTGGACGCCGAGCGCGGAGTGATCCTCGAAGAGATCGCGATGACCGAGGACGACCCGGGCGACTGCGTGCACGACCTGTTCGCGCACACCATGCTCGGCGACACCCCGCTGGGCCGCCCGGTCCTCGGCACGGTCGACACGATCAACACCCTGACCCGGCCGCAGATCGCGCGCTTCTACAAGAAGCACTACGACCCGCGCCACCTGGTCGTGGCGGCCGCCGGAAACGTCGACCACGCCACCGTCGTACGCCAGGTCCGCAAGGCGTTCGAGAAGGCCGGCGCGCTCTCGCGCACGGACGCGGTCCCCCTCGCCCCGCGCGCCGGCGCCCGCGCCCTGAAGACGGCGGGCCGCGTCGAACTGCTGAACCGGCGCACCGAGCAGGCCCATGTCGTCCTCGGCATGCCGGGCCTGGCCCGCACCGACGAGCGCCGCTGGGCGCTCGGCGTGCTGAACACGGCCCTCGGCGGCGGCATGTCCTCGCGTCTCTTCCAGGAGGTACGCGAGAAGCGGGGCCTCGCCTACAGCGTGTACTCGTACACCTCGGGCTTCGCGGACTGCGGCCTCTTCGGTGTCTACGCGGGCTGCCGTCCCAACCAGGTCCACGACGTCCTGAAGATCTGCCGCGACGAACTGGACCGGGTCGCCACGGACGGTCTGACCGACGACGAGATCGGGCGCGCGGTCGGCCAGCTCTCCGGCTCGACCGTCCTGGGCCTTGAGGACACGGGCGCGCTGATGAACCGCATCGGTAAGAGCGAGCTGTGCTGGGGCACCCAGATGTCGGTCGACGACATGCTGGCCAAGATAGCCGCGGTCACCCCGGACGAGGTCCGTGAGGTGGCCCGTGATGTGCTGGGACAGCGTCCCTCGCTGTCCGTCATAGGCCCGCTGAAGGACAAGCAGGCCGACCGCCTCCATGAAGCGGTCTCCTGACCCGTACGCAATCCGTACGTACGTGTACGCAAGGACGTGAGGAAGCAAGCATGAGCAAGCTGCGCGTGGCGGTTCTCGGCGCGAAGGGCCGCATCGGCTCCGAAGCGGTACGGGCCGTGGAAGCGGCCGAGGACATGGAGCTGGTGGCGGCTCTCGGCCGGGGCGACAAGCTGGAGACGCTCGCGGACGCGGGCGCCCAGGTGGTGGTCGAACTGACCACCCCCGCCTCGGTGATGGGCAACCTCGACTTCTGTGTGCGCCACGGCATGCACGCGGTCGTCGGCACCACCGGATGGACCGAGGACCGCCTCGCGCAGCTCACCACCTGGCTGGACGGCTCGCCGTCCACCGGGGTGCTCATCGCCCCGAACTTCTCCATCGGGGCCGTCCTCACGATGAAGTTCGCGCAGCTCGCCGCGCCCTACTTCGAGTCCGTCGAGGTCGTCGAGCTGCACCACCCGAACAAGGTGGACGCGCCGTCCGGCACGGCGACGCGCACCGCGCAGCTGATCGCGGCGGCGCGCGCCGAGGCGGGCGTCGCGCCCGCGCCGGACGCCACGGTGACGGCGCTGGACGGGGCGCGCGGCGCCGACGTCGACGGCGTCCCGGTCCATGCCATCCGGCTGCGCGGTCTGCTCGCCCACCAGGAGGTCCTGCTCGGCGCCGAGGGCGAGACGCTGACGATCCGTCATGACTCGCTCCACCACAGCAGCTTCATGCCGGGCATCCTGCTCGGCGCGCGCCGCGTGGTGACCACTCCGGGCCTGACCTTCGGCCTGGAACACTTCCTCGACCTGAACTGAGCTGGACTGCCGGTCATGCGCGCAAAGATCACTTACTTCGTCACGGCTGCCGTCCTGGTCTTCTATTTCGTCCTGGTCGGCAGCCGGGGCGTCATGCTCATCCAGGACGGCAAGCCGATCACCGTCACCATGGGGATCGCCGTCCTCGTGCTGCCGCTGATCGGCGTCTGGTTCCTGTGGGCGAACACCCGGTTCGTGACCCGGGCGAACGCGCTTGCGGCCGAGCTGGACGCGGAGGGCGGCCTGCCGGTCGACGAACTGGTCCGCACGGCCGGCGGCCGGATCGACCGCGCCTCGGCCGACGCCGTCTTCGCCCGCCGCAAGGAGGAGACGGAGGACTCCCCGGACGACTGGCGCTGCTGGTTCCGGCTTGCGGTGGCCTACCAGGACGCCCGCGACACACCACGCGCGCGCAAGGCGATGCAGCGGGCGATCAACCTCCGCGAGGGCAAGCCGGTCTAGCGGCCCGAAGGCCCCGCCTCAGCGGCGGTACTCGTCGCCCCACGCCTCGACCGTGTCGGCGGCCCGGTCGAAGGCTTCGACGCGGGACAGGAAGTCCGCGTTGTGGTCCGTGAGCAGCACCGGGAACCGTGCTCCGCCCCGCGTGGCGGCGAGCAGCGCCTGTCCCTGCACGGTCCGGGGCAGACCGAGCCACCGCACCGGCTGCTGCACCGTCCGTACGCCCTCGACCTTCTGCCACGAGACGGTGGACGTCCGGAAGAAGCCCACCCGGCGCAGCCCGGCCCGGCTGACCCACACGCCCACCCGCAGCAGCCGCAGCGCCGACGCGATCACCAGCAGGGCGACGGCCAGCACCGCGACCGCGGCGGCCGGCCCGCCGGTGAAGGCGATGATCACCGCGGAGAGCAGCACGAACGACGCGAGGAGCAGCAGCACCGCGGCCGCGCCGACCCGCCAGGGGCCCGGCCGGTAGGGGCGGCGCCAGCGATCGTGGTCGTCGAAGGGCAGCGTGACATCGTCGGCGGTCGCATCGAATGCGCGGTCGGCCGTCAGGAAAGGCAGGGGCACGACTGATCCTCACTCACAAGCACGCTCGATTGGCTGTGCCCGGTGAGGCTACCCAGGAGGCCGTCGTACGACCACTTCCGGGGGGCCGGACGAGTCAGCGGCCGTCCGCGGCCTGGGAGTGCTGGGTCTGGCCCGGCGACTGGCTCGACTCCATCGCGGGCAGGCCGAACAGGAGCGAGCCCGCGAGCCCGGCCACCACGGTGAGCCCGATCAGCGTACGGCCCACTATTCGGCCGGCACCGGCGCGCTCGCGGGGCGGCGGGGTGACGTTGCTGCGGAACTGTTCGGCTTCGGCGACGAACGCGAAGGGGACGGACCGGACGGACTCATGCCGGCGCAACATGAGGGGCTGCTCCTTGTCTGTGTGTGTCTACGTGTGTCTGCGTGTGTCTGCGTGTGTGTGGTGCGAAGTCTGTGTGTGGGGTCCGTGTGTGACGCGGACCATGTGGGTCTACTGGTACAGACGCTCGAAGTTGCCGATTGGTGCCCGAATTCCCCGAATTGCCGAAGAAGTTCGTGACGGTTCGTCAGGGAGGGCGTTGTCAGTGCCGGGCCGTAGAGTGGTCGGCGCCGTTATCGACCTGGAAGGACCCGCCGGTGACCGACACCCCCGCCGCAGACCTCAAGCCCAGCTTCCGCAGTGATGTCACCGTCGAGTTGGTGAAGCACACCGCCGGCGACTCCGACGTGCTGTGGGCGGCTCGCGTCTCGACCGCCGGCGAGCAGTCCCTGGAGGAGCTCCAGAAGGACCCCGAGCGCTCCAAGGGCCTGATCAACTACCTGATGCGGGACCGCCACGGCAGCCCCTTCGAGCACAATTCGATGACGTTCTTCATCAGCGCCCCGATCTTCGTCTTCCGCGAGTTCATGCGGCACCGGGTGGGCTGGTCGTACAACGAGGAGTCGGGCCGCTACCGGGAGCTCCAGCCGGTCTTCTACGTCCCGGGCGCCGAGCGCAAGCTCGTCCAGCAGGGCCGCCCCGGCAAGTACGAGTTCGTCGACGGCACCGAGGCCCAGCAGGAGGTCACGGGCCGCGCCATGGAGGACTCGTACCGCCAGGCGTACGAGGCGTACCAGGAGATGCTGGCGGCCGGTGTAGCCCGCGAGGTCGCCCGTGCCGTCCTGCCGGTCGGCCTCTACTCGTCGATGTACGCGACGTGCAACGCCCGCTCCCTGATGCACTTCCTGGGCCTGCGCACGCAGCACGAGCTGGCGAAGGTGCCGTCGTTCCCGCAGCGGGAGATCGAGATGGTCGGCGAGAAGATGGAGGAGCACTGGGCGAAGCTCATGCCCCTCACGTACGCCGCCTTCAACGCCAACGGCCGCGTCGCCCCCTAAGTGATGTCGCCCTCGCACGAGGGTGAAGCAAGAGGGCGAATCCGCCCCTACGGGCACAGATGTGCTGATACCTCGCGGAAAGTGTCCGTATTGCGGCGTTTCGCGTAGTTCATCTAGGCTGATCAAACGGACCCGGCACTGCTTGAACCCCCGAGCAGGCAGTGCCGGGCTCCCTCTGCCACGTCCCCCGAGGGGACACCGGGCGCTGAGCAGCGAGTAGCGTGTTACCCATGGCT
Organism: Streptomyces sp. NPDC048696; assembly: GCF_043198895.1. Lineage (NCBI taxonomy): Bacteria > Bacillati > Actinomycetota > Actinomycetes > Kitasatosporales > Streptomycetaceae > Streptomyces > Streptomyces sp. NPDC048696. The sequence goes on from NZ_JBICVJ010000031.1 coordinate 47,587, forward strand.
CCGATCTCCACTCCGCAGACCCCCTTCGGGCGGGTCCTCACCGCCATGGTCACGCCCTTCACGGCGGACGGCGCACTCGACCTCGACGGCGCGCAGCGGCTCGCCGCCCACCTGGTCGACGCAGGTAACGACGGACTGATCGTCAACGGCACCACCGGCGAGTCCCCGACCACCAGCGACGCGGAGAAAGACCAGCTCGTACGGGCCGTACTGGAAGCGGTCGGAGACCGGGCCCACGTCGTCGCCGGGATCGGCACCAACGACACGCACCACACCCTGGAGCTGGCCCGCGCGGCCGAGCGGGCCGGCGCACACGGCCTGCTCGCCGTCACGCCGTACTACAACAAGCCCCCGCAGGAGGGCTTGTACCGGCACTTCTCGGCCATCGCCGACGCCACCGAGCTCCCGGTGATGCTCTACGACATCCCCGGCCGCAGCGGTGTGCCGATCGACACCGAAACCCTGGTGCGCCTCGCCGAGCACCCGCGTATCGTCGCCAACAAGGACGCCAAGGGCGACCTGGGCCGTGCCAGCTGGGCCATCGCCCGCTCCGGCCTCGCCTGGTACTCCGGCGACGACATGCTCAACCTGCCGCTGCTCTCGGTCGGCGCGGTCGGCTTCGTCTCGGTGGTCGGCCATGTGGTCACCCCCGAGCTGCGCTCGCTCCTCGACGCCTATGTCTCGGGCAACGTGCAGAAGGCCACCGAGATCCACCAGAAGCTGCTGCCGGTGTACACGGGCATGTTCCGTACGCAGGGCGTCATGACCACCAAGGCCGCGCTCGCCCTCCAGGGCCTGCCCGGCGGACCGCTGCGGCTGCCGATGATCGGGCTGACGGCGGAGGAAACCGCCCAGCTCAAGATCGATCTTGCCGCCGGCGGGGTACAGCTGTAACCACAGACTTCACAACTGAATACGAAGAACCAACAGACAACAGCAAGTGCACGAATGTCATGCGCGCCACGTGCCTTACAGGTACGTGGCGTGTGTGGTGAGGAGAGTCTTTTGAGTCATCCGCATCCCGAACTCGGCACCCCGCCGAAGCTTGCCAAGAACGGCCTGCGCGTCACCCCGCTCGGCGGTCTCGGCGAAATCGGCCGGAACATGACGGTCTTCGAGTACGGCGGACGCCTGCTCATCGTCGACTGCGGCGTGCTCTTCCCCGAGGAGGAGCAGCCCGGCGTCGACCTGATCCTGCCGGACTTCAGCAGCATCAGGGACCGCCTCGACGACGTCGAGGGCATCGTGCTCACGCACGGCCACGAGGACCACATCGGCGGCGTCCCGTACCTGCTCCGCGAGAAGCCGGACATCCCGCTGATCGGCTCCAAGCTGACCCTCGCGCTGATCGAGGCCAAGCTCCAGGAGCACCGCATCCGCCCGTACACGCTGGAGGTCGCCGAGGGCGACCGCGAGCGCCTGGGCCCCTTCGACTGCGAGTTCATCGCGGTCAACCACTCCATCCCGGACGCCCTCGCGGTCGCCATCCGCACCCCCGCGGGCATGGCCGTCCACACCGGCGACTTCAAGATGGACCAGCTCCCGCTGGACCGCCGCCTGACCGACCTCCCCACCTTCGCGAAGCTGGGCGAGGAGGGCATCGACCTGCTGTTGGTGGACTCCACCAACGCCGAGGTCCCCGGCTTCGTGCCGCCCGAGCGCGACATCTCGAACGTCCTGCGCACGGTCTTCGCGAACGCCCAGAAGCGCATCATCGTGGCCAGCTTCGCCAGCCACGTGCACCGCATCCAGCAGATCCTGGACGCCGCCCACGAGTACGGCCGTCGGGTCGCCTTCGTCGGCCGCTCCATGGTCCGCAACATGGGCATCGCCCGTGACCTGGGCTATCTGAAGGTCCCGGCCGGACTCGTCGTCGACGTCAAGACGCTGGACGATCTGCCGGACGACGAGGTCGTGCTGGTCTGCACCGGCTCCCAGGGCGAGCCGATGGCGGCCCTGTCCCGGATGGCCAACCGCGACCACCAGATCCGGATCGTCCAGGGCGACACCGTGATCCTGGCGTCGTCCCTGATCCCGGGCAACGAGAACGCGGTCTACCGCGTCATCAACGGCCTGACCCGCTGGGGCGCGAACGTCGTCCACAAGGGCAACGCCAAGGTGCACGTCTCGGGCCACGCCTCGGCCGGCGAGCTGCTGTACTTCTACAACATCTGCAAGCCGAAGAACCTGATGCCGGTGCACGGCGAATGGCGCCACCTGCGGGCCAACGCCGAGCTCGGCGCGCTGACGGGTGTGCCCAAGAACCACATCGTCATCGCCGAAGACGGCGTGGTCGTCGACCTGGTCGACGGCTCGGCCCGGATCGTCGGCAAGGTCCAGGCGGGTTACGTGTACGTGGACGGCCTCTCGGTCGGCGACGTCACCGAGGCCTCGCTCAAGGACCGCCGCATCCTCGGCGACGAGGGCATCATCTCGGTCTTCGTGGTGGTCGACTCGACCAGCGGGAAGATCGTGAGCGGCCCGACCATCCAGGCGCGCGGTTCCGGCATCGAGGACTCGGCGTTCACGCCGGCGCTCTCGAAGATCGAAGAGGCGCTGAACAAGTCCGCCCAGGACGGCGTCGTCGAGCCGCACCAGCTCCAGCAGCTGATCCGCCGCTCGGTCGGCAAGTGGGTCTCGGACACGTACCGTCGCCGCCCGATGATCCTCCCGGTGGTCGTAGAGGTCTGACGGACCGTCTGACACCACCGGCGTACGCCCGGAGCGGGGCCCCTCGATTTGCGTCGGGGCGCCCCGCTCCAGTACGTTTACATCTCCTCCAGACGGGAACCCGACACCTTCGCGTGTCGCCCGCGTCATCGACGCGGGAGCCGGGAACCGGATGGGATCGGAAAATCCGACATCAGAATCTCTGATAAAGTCGGAGCCGCCGGAAAGGGAAAGCGCGAAAGCGAAAACCCCGGAAAGCAAATCCCGCCGACACGGGAATCGGACACGAAAGAGTCTGATAGAG
>NZ_JBICVJ010000032.1:0-49599 GCF_043198895.1 Streptomyces sp. NPDC048696
CGCCCTCCTCCGCCTTGCAGCTGGACGCACCACACCCCCACTCACCGGCACCGAAACGGCGGCCCGGACCGAAGGCGGCCAGATCCACCGGACAGACCCTAGATCCCGAACGGCGCCGGGTAGCGTACGGTGCCGCGCGGCAGCGGGTGGGTCTCGTCGAGGGTCATGGCCATCATGGCCTCGTCGGGGACGTCGATCGTCAGGCCGATGCCGTGCGCGGAGGCCCGGGTGAAGCCGAAGCGCGGGTAGTACGCCGGGTGCCCGAGTACCACCACGTAGTACTCGCCCAGCTCCGCCGCCGCCCCCAACGCGGCCCGGACCACGGCCGAACCGGCACCGGTCCGCTGGTGCTCGGGTCGTACGGACACGGGCGCGAGGCACAGGGCCGGGGTGTCGTCGATGTGGCAACGGGTCAGCAGCGCGTGGCCGATGACCTGGTCGTCCTCGTCGACGCTGACGACGGACAGCCCGTCGATCCAGGAGGTATCGCCCCGCAGCGCATCGACGAGATCAGCTTCGTCCGGCTTCTCGAACGCGGCGAGGGTGATCTCACGGATGGCAGGGATGTCGGCGCCGGTCTCGGCGCGGGTGATCCAGTTCTTGTGTGTACGCATGACGGGATGAGGATCCGTTTCATGTGAGGTTCGTGTGATGTGCGGGCGGACTGCCTCGCGAGCTCATGCTCCAGCGAGGCGGTACGACAGGGTCAGGCCGTGGCCCGGGACGCGAGGTCGATCCGGGCGCTGCTCGCCGCAGCGGCCTTGAGCACGGTCATCAACCCACCTCCCTCTTCATCCTCATCCGAAACCGTACGAACGCGCCGAACGTAGCACAGCGCCCCGGTGCTCTTCCTTCGAATTTCCCGAGCGGCGGACACCGGTTCACCGAGAGGGGCCTGCGGTGGCTCGATCGGGTTGTCCGTTGTCGAGGCTTCACCTTTCGCCCCGCTGAGCCTCCATGATCTCGGGTGGCGTCCATCACCCGAGCGATAGGGTCCCGTTCATGAGGAACTTCCGTTCCCTCGTCGCCGACAGGCTGGTCCGTATCCATCTCGCGCGACTGCGCCGCAGCCGACGGGGTGACGGTGGTCTCGGTGAGACTCTGCTTCCCGACTCCTTGTCGATGGCCTTACGGCGCGACGGGCTGGAGCCCGTCGCCGACCTGGACCGGAAGCGGGAGGCCGCGCCTGTGATCAGGGCGGCACGGTGGTTCGGGGTGAACGCCTGGCTGGTCACCGGGCATGACGAGGTGAAGGCGGTTCTCGGCAGGGCGGGTGCGTTCAGCAATGACTTCTCGCGGCTGGTGGAGCGGGCCGGGCTCGACGCGGGGGCGCACCCCGGCGGCCTGGGGTTCAGCGACCCGCCCGACCACACGAGGCTTCGGCGGCTGCTGACGCCGGAGTTCACGATGCGCAGGCTCGAACGGCTCGCGCCCCGGATCCAGGAGATCGTCGAGGGCCGACTCGACGCCATGGCGGAGCAGACCGGTCCCGTCGATCTCATGCGGGCCTTCGCCCTGCCCGTGCCCTCCCTGACGATGTGCGAACTGCTCGGCGTCCCGCACGCCAACAACCCCGAGTTCCAGCGGTTGAGCGTGGCGCACTTCGACGTGTCCGGCGAACCGGACGAGGTGTTGCGCGCGGCGTCGACAGCCTTGTCCCATCTGATGCGTCTCGTACGGCAGCAGCGCGAGTCACCCGGTGACGGCCTGCTCGGCATGCTGGTGCGCGAGCACGGCGACGAGATCAGCGACCGGGAACTCGCCGGACTGGCCGACGGCGTGCTGACCGGCGGGCTGGAGACGACGGCGAGCATGCTGGCTCTCGGCACCGTCGCCCTGCTCGCCGACCCCGTACACCTCCGGCTGTTGCGCCACGAGGCGGGCGGAGGCGAAGTCGAGTGGCTGGTGGAGGAGTTGCTTCGCTATCTGTCGGTCGCGCAAGTCGCGTTCCCGCGATTCGTCCGCCACGACATCGACATCTGCGGAGTGACGATGAAGAAGGGGGATCTCGTGGTGTGCTCACTCAGTGGTGCCAACCGCGATCAGTCCCTCGGTCCCGGGGCCGAGCGGTTCGATCCGACGCGGCGCGTCGCCGCCCGCCCTTCCCATCTGGCCTTCGGCCACGGCATCCACCGGTGCATCGGCGCCGAGCTGGCCCGGATGGAACTGCGCATCGCCTATCCCGCACTCGCGCGCCGGTTCCCCGCCATGCGGCTCGCCGTCGAGCCGCACGAGATCCCGTTCCGGAAGCTGTCGATCGTGTACGGGGTCGAGTCCCTGCCCGTACTTCTGCGCTGACGGCTGGAGCGGCAGGTCAGGTGCCGACCCGCTCCCTGCGGCTCTCGCTACGCGTCTGAGCGGGAACCTGGCGAGCCGCCCCGCCCGGCCGCCCCGGGCGCCGTCCCGCCAGGCGGCAGCCCAGGCAGTCGGGGTGGCCGCGCCGTGCGGCGGTGTCGCGGGTGCGCCAGTGGCGGTCGGCCATCGGGCGCGCCCCGGTGGGCTTGCCCCAGCCCGCCAGGTGCAACACCCAGCTGACGAGCGGGCCGAGGGCGACGACGGCCCAGCCCAGCCACAGCCCTGCCGCCGAGTCGCCCGCCAACCCCGCGCCGACGCCGACGGTGCCGATGAGGACCAGGGCGGTGCCGGTCCAGCCCGCCAGCGTATGGCCCATGTCGTGGTCGCCATGTGCACTCATGCCGCTCCTTTGATGTGATGGTTCCTGCCGCCGATGCCGCAGGCAGAGCGGCGGTGCAGCGCTTTATCTCACGATCTAAGTAACTTAGATACTAAGGAGTCAGTCGGTGGACGGCAAGCCGCGCCCGGACGCGACGTACGAGCAGGCGCTCTTCGCGATGGACCGCATGATCGCGCTCGCGCAGTTCGGACAGCAGGACATCGCCGCGCGGCTCGGGCTCAACGTCACCGACCTCACCTGCCTCGGCTTCATCATCGAGGCCGCGATGGCGGGCAAGAACCTCACGGCGGGCGACCTCGCCGAGCAGGGCCGCCTCACCACGGGCGCCGTGACCGGGGTGCTCAACCGGCTCGAAAAGACCGGTTACGCCCGCCGCCAGGCCGATCCGAACGACCGCCGCCGGGTGCATGTGGTGATGGAGGAGACCGCGCAGGCGCGCGTGATGGCGGTCTACGGCCCGTTCTACGAGCGCCTCTGCGCGCTGTTCGAGGACTACACCCCGGACGAGATCGCCGTGGTCGCGGACTGGTTCACCCGGGCGAGGTCGGCGATGCAGCTGTCGCTGGACGAGATCCGCGACGGCGGCGCGGCAGGCTGACGGAACGTCACCTGCCGCGCCGCTTAGGGTCGTTACGGTCCGGTCAGCTGATCGTCCAGTGCTGCAACGCCGCGTTCGTGTCGGCCTGCTGTGTCACCCGGCCCCCGTCGGCGGTCGACGACGTCGTCAGCAGGAGACCGCTGTGCACATTGGCGATCGCGTAGGCGCCGGAGGCGAGTCTCGTCACCCTCCAGTGCTGGTTGTCGGCGCCGGTGCAGGTCCACTGGATCACCGTCGTACCAGGCGCGGTGAAGCCGCCGTTGTCGTCGGCGCACAGGTTCGTGTACGCGTTGACGAGGGTGTACGAGCCGTCGGGCTGCTGGGTGAAGTTCCAGTTCTGGTTCTGCCCGCCGTTCAGCGACCAGGTGTCGAGCTGTACGCCGGTCGCCTTCGACCAGTCGGGGTCGTCAAGTGCCTGGCCGGACACGGAGATCGTGTGCGTGCCGTTGAGGTTGCCGCCGCTCGTCCCGGCCGGGGTGAAGGTCATCGTCTGCTCGGCGGCGGTCCGTGATCCGCCGACGGTGTTGCCGGTCGTGTCGGTCCAGCTGCGGTTGGGGGTGGTCTCGGCGAGCCGGCCGGTGTCCGAGGACATACCGAGGACCAGTCCGCTGTACCGGTTGACGAGCCGGTAGGCGCCGCTGCGCACACCGGTGGAGGACACGTTCGGGACGATGAACCACTGCTGCCCGACCGCGGCACCGCCGGATCCGGGCGCGGTGACGGACGGTTTCGTCGCCCAGGCGCGGGTGGCCGTCGAGCCGGAGTCGACGCCGAGCAGCTGCCCGGTGGCGGCGTTGGCGATCCGGTACGAACCGTCGCCGTTGCCCGTGAAACTCCAGGTCTGCAGGGTCGATCCGGTCGCACTCGGCACGGATGTGGTCGCCGTACCGCCCAAGGCCTGGGCGAGGACTCGGCCCGATCCGCTGCCGATGAGATAGGTCCGGTTCGGGTCGACGGGCGGGGCGGCAGGGGCGGACGAACCCACGGTGATGTCGGCGTACTCGCCGTCGGAGTGGGCGCACGCGATGGAGCAGTACGAGCGGAACGTCTTGCCGATGATCGTCGAGTTGGTCCTGTTCGCGCCGTCGACCAGCCAGCGGTACCAGGAGCCGGAGGTGTAACTGCCCGAGTCGCCGATCAGCGACCACTTCTGTGTGGACAGGTCGTCGGTGACGTAGAAGCGCTGCGGCGCCGTGCCGGAGACGACCTCGGGCTCGCCGATGTACAGGCCGAGATAGGCGTCGTAGGCGATGTTCATGATGAACAGGTCGGATTTGGCGGGGAGTCGGCCCGCCGCGACCTGCTGGTCGACGGTTCCGGTGTTCGCCGGGTTGTAGTCGTGGGAGACCGGCGTGTAGCCCGTCGGGGTGGCCGGGGTCGCCGGCACCATGTTGCTCTCCAGGCCGCCGACACCGGGCTGCGACCACGCGCCGTCGTACCACTTCGACCAGGATCCGGTCGCCATCTTCGACGAGATCGGCGCACGGGCGACGTGCGCCAGACCGCCGGTGCTGCCGCCGACCCCGCCCTTGGGGACGATCCGCGAGCCGTAGTAGACGTAGAAGTAGCCCGAGGCCGGGTCGACGAACAGCCGCTGGTCGCCGTCGCCGTAGTCGTACGTCTGGTTCGGGAAGGCCGCCGAGTCGTCGCGGGACGTGCTGTACGGGGACGTGATGGCGTGGCCCAGGATGGTCCACACCTTGCCCTGGTTCTTCGACACCGCGTAGTCGATCGCGTCGTAGTGCAGCCCGTCGCCGAACGGCTGGGGGGTGAACTCGTTGTGCACCAGGCCGTACCAGTCCCCCGTGTCCGGGTCGACCCACACCCCGACCAGGTCGCAGAAGTTCTTCTGGGAGTAGCCCGAGCCCGACCCCGCCGACGTCGCCCCGAGGCCGGTCGGGCTGTTGTTGCACCGCCATGTGGTGTCGTTGTTGCGGTCGCTGGAGTTGGCGGGGTTCACCGCGTCGCTGACCGCGCTCGACCGCTTGGCGTCGTCGAAGTCCGTGCCGGTGTAGAAGTCCCAGTACCGGGGCTCCGTGGCGCCGTACAGCGCGGCGGACTGCTGGAAGTAGAAGGTGCCGTCCTTGTCGATGTACGAGGAGGCGGGTGTGTCGGTGGGATACGCGTACGGGCCGACCGAGCCGACCGAGACCGTGTAGGTCGCGGCGGGCACGGTCGCCGACGCCGGGGCCGCGAGGCCCGCGACGATCACCGAGACCGCCGCGGCCGTGGCCGCGAGCGCTCTCTTCGCGCGATGAAGAGCCATGGTTGTCCTCCGAGTTCACCCCGAGCGGTCGTTGCCCGATCCCACCGCCGCACGGGGCCGGAGTACATGTGTTTTCGTCACGGCGTCTTGGCTTTTCCGGTCGGTCACGCACCTCGCTCCCGCCTCGGCTGCGCGTTTGTGCGCGTTCCAGCGGCGTTAACGTCATCTCTTGACATGAACGCGGCACTGCGCTGCACTTGTGCGCCGATCCCCCGCGGCCCTGACCTGGCTGGAGGCACGATGTCGTGTCCACCCTCGCACTCGGCACCACCCAGCGCGAAGCTCCTGTTCAGACTGCTGATCGCGGCCATCTGCACGGTGGCCGCGCTCGCCCTGCCCGCCCTCTCCGCGCCCGCCGTCGCCGCCGGTCCCGCGCACGCGTCCGCCGCGGCGCCACAGACCGTTCCGGCGTTGCGGCAGTGGACGGCCGGATCCGGTGCGTATACCTTCACCGCCACCAGCCGGATCGTCGTCGATCCCGCGTACTCCGCCCAACTGGCCAGTGAGGCGGGCACGTTGGCGGACGATCTGTCGGCGCTGACCGGGCGTACCGTGGCCGTCGCCACGGGGACCGCGAGCACCGGAGACATCGGGCTCACCCTCGGTGGCAGCACTCTGCCGGCCGAGGGCTACCGGATGACGGCCGGTCAGACCCTCGGCATCCAGGGCGCCACCGCCACCGGCGTCTTCTACGGCACCCGTACCGTCCTCCAACTGCTGCACCAGTCGGCCACGGTGGCGGCCGGGACGGCGGTGGACTGGCCGACCAAGCCCGAGCGCGGGCTCATGATCGACCAGGGGCGGAAGTTCTTCACCGTGGCCTGGGTGAAGCAGCACATCAAGGAGCTGGCCTACCTCAAGCTCAACTACTTCCACTTCCATCTGTCGGACACCTACGGCTTCCGGCTCGAAAGCTCCACCCACCCGGAGATCGTCTCCGCCGACCACTACTCCAGGCAGGACATCGCCGACCTCGTCGCGCTCGGGCGGAAATACCACGTCACCCTGGTCCCCGAGATCGACACCCCGGGCCATATGAACGCGATCCTGGCCGCGCACCCCGAGCTCAAGCTCAAGAACAGCTCGGGCAGCGCCAGCGCCGACTTCATCGACCTCTCGCTGCCCGGCTCGTACACCCTGATCAAGGACCTGATCAACGAATACCTGCCGCTGTTCCCCGCCGCGTACTGGCACATCGGCGCGGACGAATACGTCACCGACTACAGCCAGTACCCCCAGCTGCTCAGCTACGCCCGCGCCCACTACGGCGCGAACGCCACCGCCAAGGACACCTACTACGGGTATGTGAACTGGGCCGACGCGCTGGTGCGGGCAGGCGGCAAGACCACCCGGATGTGGAGCGACGGGATCAAGTCCGGGGACGGCACGATCAGCCCGAACGCCGACATCGTGGTCGAGTACTGGTACAACTACGGCCTCACACCGCAGCAGTTGGCGGCCGCCGGGCACACCGTCGCCAACGAGTCCTGGACGCCCACCTACTACGTCCTCGGGGGTGCCAAACCCGACACCAAGTGGATGTACGAGAGCTGGACGCCGGATCTGTTCCAGGGCGGCACCACCGTCAATGACCCCGCCAGGAACCCCGGTTCGCTCATCCACGTCTGGTGCGACAACCCCGGCGCCGAGACCGAGGACCAGATCGCCTCGGGCATCATGTATCCGCTGCGCGCCCTCGCCCAGCAGACCTGGGGGTCGCCGAAGCCGGTGAGCAGCTACGCCGCGTTCACCCCGATCGTGGCCGCCGTCGGCCACAACCCGGCCTGGCCCGGGCTCTCCCAGCCCGGCAACCTCGCCCGCAACCGCCCGACCACCGCCTCCAGCACCGAGACGCCGAACTTCCCGGCCGCCTCGGCCACCGACGGCGATCCGGGTACCCGCTGGTCCAGCGCCTACAGCGACCCGCAGTGGCTCCAGGTCGACCTCGGCAGCACCCAGAGCGTCGGGCGCGTGGTGCTGCGCTGGGAGACGGCGTACGGCAAGTCGTTCCAGATCCAGCTCTCCGACGACGCCACCACCTGGCGCACCGTCTACTCCACCACCAGCGGAACCGGCGGGGTGCAGGACCTCACCGGCCTGTCCGGCGCCGGGCGCTACATCCGCGTGTACGGCACGCAGCGGGGCACGCAGTACGGCTATTCACTGTACGAATTCGAGGTGTACGGAGGCCAGTTGAGCGGGACCAGGACGCTCACGGCGGGCGGAAAGGCGCTCGACGACCCGGCGAGCTCCACCTCGTCCGGCACTCAGCTGATCACCTGGACACCGCACGGCGGCCCCAACCAGCAGTGGCAGCTGACCCTCAACTCCGACGGCAGCTACACCCTGGTCAACGGGGCCTCCAGACTCTGCGCGGATGTCGCGGGCGGCTCCGCCTCGGCCGGTGCGGCCGTCGTCCAGGCCACCTGCACCGGCGGCGACAGCCAGCGCTGGCAGATCACCGCCCTCGGCGCCGGTGGCTACTCGGTGGTCGACAAGGCGAGCTCGCTTGTGCTGACCACCGCCTCCGGCACGGACGGCTCTTTGGTCACCCAGCAGCCGGCCGACGGCTCGGCCTTCCAGCAGTGGCAGATCACCTGACCGGCGCGCGCTCATGACGGCCGGGCCGCCGCCTCCCGGTAGCGGCCCGGTGTGGTGCCGAACTCCCGGTTGAAGGCGTGGGAGAGGGCGAACGGGGTGCCGTAGCCGACGTGGTGGGCGATGGTGGACAGCGGGTCCGGGGTGTCGCGGAGCAGGGTGGCGGCGCGGGTCAGGCGCCACCAGGTGAGGTAAGCCATCGGAGCCCGGCCGACCAGCGTGGTGAACCGGCGGTTCAGGGTGGAGCGGGAGACGCCCACCTCGGCGGCCAGCCGGTCGCCGGTCCACGGCGCGGCCGGGTCCGAGTGCAGCGCCCGCAGCGCGGCCGCCACCACCGGGTCACCGAGGACCCCCGGCCAGGCTCCGGTCGTGCTCTCCTGCATCCAGGCCCGGATCATATAGACGAGCAGCAGGTCGAGCAGGCTGGGGACGGCGATGCACGCGCCGGGCCGCCCCGCGCCCACCTCGCCGCCCAACAGGTCGATGGCGGAGCGGAGTTCGGGGTGGACGCCGACACGGTTGGGCAGATGGACGATCTGGGGCAGCTCCGCCATGAGCGGGTGGACGCGGCTGCGGTCGAGTCGGTAATTGCCGCAGAGCATCTGCACATCGCCGCCGCCCGCTCGCGAGGCGCCCATATGGCGGTGTCCGTCGGCGAACCAGTGCTCGAACGGCGTCGCCCGCTCAACCGCCCCCGCGTCCACGGGGGAATCGGCGATCACATGGCCCGCCCCGTGCGGCAGCAGCACCACGTCACCCGCCCCGAGCGTGACCGCGGGCCCGCCGCTGTCCGGCAGCAGCCAGCAGGCGCCTTCCAGCACGACATGGAAACCGGCACCGTCGTACGACGCGAAGCGGGTGCACCATGTCCCGCTCACCCGCACCTTGTTGGAGGAGGGCTGTCCGATGCGTACAGCCGAGATCGCGTCACTCACCACATCCACTCGGGCAGGGTATCGCCTGCCTCGGTGATGAGCCGAATGCGTATGTGAGCGACCCATATGAGCATTGAGAGGGCCAGCCGGTCGTTTCTAGGATCATTTACATGAACCAAGAGAACGCGCGGAGCGTCATGCTGGGGGATGTCGAGGTCATCCGGGTCGTCGAGTGGCAGGGGGCGTTCGCGCAGGCCCGCGACTTCGTCCCCGGGGTCGACGCCGAGGTGTGGCAGGACAACGAGGGCTGGCTGGCGCCGGATCACTGGGACCCGGAGACCGACCGGGCCACGGTCGCCCTGCAGACCTGGGTGCTGCGCAGTGCCGGACGGACCGTCGTGGTCGACACCGGGGTGGGCAACGGCCGAGAGCGGCCGGGCTCCGCCGCGTTCCACCACTGGCAGGGCGACTTCCTGGGCGGTCTCGCCCGGGCGGGCGTGCGCCCGCAGGACGTCGACGTCGTGGTCAACACCCATGTGCACGCCGACCACATCGGCTGGAACACCCACTGGGCCGGGGACGACTGGGCGCCGACGTTCCCCGACGCCCAGTACCTCGTTCCGGCCGCCGACGACTTCCACTTCGGCCCGGACAACGGCTACGCGGGCGGCCTTCGGGTGGACGACCGGCTGATGTACGAGGACAGCGTCGCGCCCGTCCACCGCGCCGGGCAGGTCGTGCTGTGGGACCGCGAGTACCGCATCGACCAGCACCTCACCCTGGAGTCCGCGCCCGGCCACACGCCCGGCTCGTCGGTGCTGCGCCTCGCGTCCGGGAGCGACCGGGCGGTGTTCGTGGGCGATCTGCTGCACAGCCCGGTGCAGATCCTCGAACCGTCCTGCAACAGCTGCTTCTGCATGGACGCTGACCAGGCGGTGGCCAGCCGCCGCCGGATCCTGGAACGGGCCGCCGATGAGCGGGAGTTGGTGGTTCCCGCGCACTTCGGCGGCGCGGGCGCCGTCGAAGTGCGCCGCGACGGCAGCCGGTTCGCCCTCGGACCGGCGGGGGTCGGCCCGGGACGGTGACCCGCGTGGCGCGGCCGGAGGTGGGGCGGCGGCCGGGATGTCGGCCGCCGCCGGTGTGCGCACGCGCCGGTTCGGGCGCGAAGCGCGGGGATCAGCCCGCCGCCAGCTCCTCGGCGATCGCCGCCGTGAAGGCGTCGACGTCGGCCTCGGTGGTGTCGTACGAGGTCATCCAGCGGACCTCGCCGATCTGCTCGTTCCAGGTGTAGAAGCGGAAGCGCTTCTGCAGGCGCTCGGTGACCGCGGGCGGCAGGATCGCGAAGATCTGGTTGGCCTGCACCGGGCGGGGGATCTCCAGGCCCGGCAGATCGCGGACCGCCTCGTACAGGCGCTGGGTCATCTCATTGGAGCGCGCGGCCGAGCGCAGCCAGAGGTCGCCGCCGAGCAGGGCCTCGAACTGCACGGACAGGAACCGCATCTTCGAGCCGAGCTGCATGCTCGCCTTGCGTATGTGGGCCATGCCGCGCACCGCGTCCTCGTTGAGCACGACGACGGCCTCGCCGAAGAGCAGGCCGTTCTTGGTGCCGCCGTAGGAGAGGACGTCGACGCCGGCGTCGGTGGTCATCTCGCGCAGGGACACGCCGAGGGTGGCGGCGGCGTTGGCGAGGCGGGCGCCGTCCAGGTAGACGAGCATGCCGAGGCTGTGGGCGTGGTCGCAGATCGCCCGGATCTCGTCCGGGGTGTAGCAGGTGCCGACCTCGGTGGACTGGGCGATGGAGACGACCTTGGGCTTGGCCCGGTGCTCGTCGTCGAAGCCCCAGGCCTGACGGTCAATCAGTTCGGGGGTCAGCTTGCCGTCCCAGGCGGGCACGGTCAGGAGCTTGATGCCGGCCATCTTCTCCGGCGCCCCGCACTCGTCGACGTGGATGTGGGCCGTCTCGGCGCACACCACGGCCTCCCAGCGGTCCAGCATGGCCTGGAGGGCGACCACGTTGGCGCCGGTGCCGTTGAAGACCGGGAACGTCTGCGCGGTGGGGCCGAAGTGGCCGCGCATCACCTCCTGGAGGCGCTCGGTGTAGACGTCCCCGCCGTAGCTGACCAGGTGGCCGCCGTTGGCCTGGGCGATCGCCGCCAGCACCTCGGGGTGCACACCCGCGTAGTTGTCACTGGCGAAGCCGCGGGCATCCGGGTCGTGTCGTCGCTCTACGGTCATCGTGCTCACTCGTTTCGGTCGTACGGTGTGTCGATTGCGGTCCACAAGCGGGCCGGGACCCGGTTCACAGCGCCACGGGCTCCGTCCGGGCGCGGGCCTTCTCCAGGCCCCGCACCAGCGGCGGCCCGGCCAGGCCCAGCAGCGCGAACAGCGCCGCGAGGACCACCCACCCGGTCGCCGCGGCGCCGACGATCAGCGAGGTCATCAGCCACGGCCCGGCGAACTGCTGGAGTCCGCGCCCCAGGGAGAACACCGCCTGGTACTCGCCCTGCCGGTCCGCCGGGGCGAGCCCGAAGGCGAGCCCCCAGCCCGCGGACGCCTGACACAGCTCGCCCAGGACCAGGACCAGCGCGCCGCCCAGCAGGGCCGCGCTGTCCAGGAGGGAGCCGTGCCCCGCGCTCAGCGCGAAGACCAGGCAGGACGCCCCCAGCGACCAGCCCGCCCAGCGCAGCATACGTGCTGCTCCGGCGGGGGTCCGAGCGCCCCTGCTGACCATGACCTGGAAGAGCAGCACCAGGACGGTGTCGAGGATCAGCAGGCCCGAGACCATCAGCGCGGGCGCGTCGGTGCGGGTGACGATCCACAGCGGCAGGCCGACGGTGAGCAGCGGCTGATACAGCTCCAGCGCCCCGCACACCAGCGCGATCGCGACATAGCGCACGTCCCGCAGCGCGGAGCTGTGCAGCACACCCGCCGTTTCCTCGCTCGGCGGCGGCTCCTCGGCGGCCTTCACCCCCGTACCGCGCATCGTCAACAGGAGGGCCACGGAGACGAGTTGGAGTGCCGCGTTGGTCAGGACGGTGGCGTACAGGACGGTCGAGGTGTCGGCCGCGATGGCGGCTCCGGCCAGTACGGCGCCGCCCAGGAATCCCAGGTTGAACAGGCTGCGCATCTGCGCGCTGACCCGGACCCGCTCCTCCTCGCCCACCAGCGCGTCGGTGAGCGACGCCTGGAGGGCACCCGCCGAGGTTTCCAGTACGGCGATGCCGCAGGCGACCGCGAGGAAACCGGCGAAATCGTCCACGGCGCAGTACGCGGTGAAGCCGACGGCGGCGAGCAGGAAGTTTGCGGTCAGCACCCGGCCCGCGCCGAGCCGGTCGGCGAGCCGGCCGATCGGCACGGTGCAGAGCAGCCCGCACAGCCCGGCCACCGACAGCGCCAGGCCCACGCGCTGGGCGGAGATGCCGATGGTCTGCGTGAAGAACACCGCGCTTGAGGTGAGGAACACCCCGAGCCCGAGCGACTGGATGAGGGTGAGCACCCCGAGCCTGCGCGCGTTGCCGGCGGACGGAAGGGTCTCCCGGAGCCAGCCGCGCAACACGGTGCCGGGGTCGCGTGCGTCAGCCATGCGACGGCGCCACGGCGTCCTGCGACGGCTCGACCGGCTCGGTCGGCTCGGTGCGCAGCCCGTACCCGTCCATCACCGCGAGCACGGCACGGCGTACGTCGGCGGCGCTGTCGCCCCGCAGGCGGAAGATGCCGCTGCCGTCGTCGTAGCTGCCCGGGCCGGTCATCAGCTGCCCGATCGCGGGCAGCTCCTCGTGGTAGACCTCCGGGACGCTCTCGCGGGGCGAGGTGCGGTGGGTGACCGTGCTGGGCACCTCGCGCGGGGCGGGGTAGATGAGCCACCCTCCCCCGGCGGGCGTCTGAGTGCCGTTCGCCCGCCACAGCGGGGGCAGCCCGATCGCCGCGCGGAACGCCTCGGCGAACAGGTCGATGCCGTAGAGGTCGACGTGCAGGAACGGCACCTGGGCGCCGCCGGGCCGCAGTCCGACCTCCAGGAACACCAGCTCGCCCGCCGAGCGGCGGATCACCTCCAGGTGGAAGGCGCCGTCGCGCAGCCCGAGGGCCCCAAGACAGCCGTCGGCGAAGGCGGTGAGCTCGTCGCGCTCGGGCCCCTCGTCGAGGAGGACCGATCCCAGCGGCAGCCCGCGGGCGTAGTCGAGGCAGGTGTTGACGTACTGGGAGGCGCTGACGAAGTGGAGGGCGCCCGCCCGGTAGACGCCGTCGACGTGGAAGATCTCTCCTTCCACGTACTCCTCGCACTCGTACGCGGTGGGCTCGACGCCGTCCAGTGCCTCGCGCAGGGCTTGCATCGTGCCCACCACGGTGACGCCTTCGGAGCCCGCCGCGGCTCGCGGCTTGAGGACCAGCGGCAGACCGCCCAGCTCCTCGGCCACCGTCTCGGCGCTCGGCGCGTCGTCGAGGTGGCGAAAGCGCGGCACCCGTATCCCGGCCGCGCCGACGACGCTCTTCATGGCGGGCTTGTCCTTGAAGCGGCGTACGAGATCGAGGCCGTAGCCACCCGCGACGCCCAGCTCCGCCGAAAGCCGGGCGGCCGTGAAGATGTCGTACTCGGACTGGCCGAAGACGGCGTCCGGTATGCCGTGCCACACCGCGATCTCGCGCAGCACGGGCAGCACGTCGTCATAGGCGAGGCTGTCGAGCACCCGGATCTCCAGGGCGCTCTCCTTGTCGAGCGCGGGCAGCCCGCCGGGCGTGGTGAGGTACACCATCCGGCAGGGGGTGCCGTCGAGGAAGCGGTGGTACTCGCCGAACTCGTCGCCGGAGCGGTTGAGGACGACGTACAGCGGGAGGGGCTCGTCGCCGTACAGGGGAAGGGTCTCGTCGCTCACGCGTCCGCTCCCGGTCGCAGGGTGTCGGGCAGGCAGGCGTCGAGGTCGGCGGCGCCGACCCGGCTGAAGCCGGGGGCGGGCACGGTCCGGTCGGCCGGGGTCGGGGCGAGGAAGGCGGCCGCGCGCGGCTCGCCGGTGCCGCCGAGCGCCTGCCAGATCCGCTCGGCGAGGTCCGGCATCACCGGGAAGGCGAGCAGGGACAGGCCCTTGAGCCACCAGTAGGCGCCGTCCTCGGCCGCGTGGGCCACCGCGTCGTCGGCGCACCAGCGGTCCAGGGCCGCGACCGCGCGCCGGGTGGAGACGCGAGTGGCGTCCAGGGCCGCGGACTGCTCGGCGAGCAGGGATTCGAGGAGTTCGGCCGAGGCCGTGGCGGGTGCGTGGGGCTCGCCGTCGGGGAGCCTGCCCCAGGCGGCGGCGATCCGCTTGCCGAGGTCGTCGGCGAGCGTGGCGTTGGCCGTGGCGAGGAAGTCCGCCGTCTCGAAGCTCGCGGGCGCGGACTCCAGGTCGGCCCCGGCGAGGAAGTACCGCACGGCGTCCACGGCGATGGCGGGCGAGGCGGCGACGTCGGCGGCCCAGATGGCGTGCCGGGCGCTGGTGGAGAACTTGCGGCCGGCCAGTTGGTAGAAGTGGTTGATCAGACACCGGTCGTACGGCTTCATGTCGCCGTGCAGCAGGCTGGTGCCGACGATGGAGACCAGCGTGGGGATGACGTTGTCGATGCCGAGCGTGGTGATGGTGGTGACACCGGAGCCGGGGTCGAACGCGTTCACCCCGGTGCCGGAGAGCTGTCCGTGGACGGCTCCGGCGAGCCGCGCGAACATGAAGATCCCGGCGTACGGGAAGAGGGCGTGCGGGACGTCCGCCTCGGGGGCGGGCAGCGCCAGGCCCCACGTCTGCGGGGCGCTGAGCCGTACGGTCAGGCCGTCGCGCTCCAGGAACCGCGCCACGGTCTCCCGGTAGCGCTCGGCGATCCCCAGCTCGGCGAGGGTGGCGTCGAGGACGTCGCGCTCGGGCACCCGCAGGAACAGGCTGGAGATCTCCCGCCAGGTCAGCGGGCCCTCCTCAAGGAGCGGACGCGGCTCGACGACCGACTCGGGCAGGAAGTGCGCGCTGCACTCCTCGCAGAAGTAACTGGCCACCCCCGCACCGCACTCGGGGCAGCGGCCCTGGAGCCAGCCGCCCACCACCCAGCGGTCCGACGCCTCGCAGTACGGCACCCGCTCGGTGCGGGTCAGCACCGCGCCCCGGTCCTTCAGGCGCGCGATGGAGGTGGCGACCTCCTGCTCGAACAGATCGCGCCACGGCTCCTGGTCGGGGCTGATGAAGGCGTCGACACCGATGCGCAGCGCGGCCAGGTCGTCCTGGATGCGGCGGCCGTAGCGGGCGGCGACCTCGGTGGGCGTCGACTGCTCGGCGTGCGCCTTGAGCGTCACGTACGACTCGTACACATCGCTGCCGGTGATGACCAGCGGCAGGTCGCCGCGTACGCGCAGATGGCGCGCGATCATGTCGGACCACAGGAAGGGGCCGCCGATGTGACCCAGGTGCAGCGGGCCGTTGGGGGTGGCCTCGGGCGGCACCAGGAGGTAGTGCTGGGGGACGCGTGCGTCCCCCGTCAGCAGCAGGCTCATATCCGCGTTCTCCCGTAGAGCAGGTCCAGTACGTCCTCGGCCATGGCCGGGGCGAGTCGGTAGCCGGAGCCCGAGCCGCCGATCGCCATCACCACGTCGTCGTCGCCGACGGTGTCGACGACGGGAAGGTGGCCGGGGGTGAAGCAGTCGCCCAGGACCCGGCCGCCCAGCAGGTGCGGGACGAATCCCGGTACGTGCCGCTCCAGCAGGGCGAGGGCCACGTCCCGGTCGCGGGCGTCGACGGCCAGCGGCTCGTCGGGGCCCCGGTCCCAGTCGGGCGAGGTGATGCTGAAGATCCAGTGGCCGCCCGGGTGATGGGGCAGCAGGAAGGCGTCGGCGTCCTCGAAGATCAGCGCGGGCGCGCCCGGCGGGGGCGTCGTCATGATGTGGAACGCCACCACCTTCTTGACCCGGGCGCCCCGCTCGCGGGCGGCGTCCGCCACCGGGCCGGACAGGGCCCAGGGGCCGGGTGCGACGACCGCCTTGTCCGCCGTGACCCGGCTGCCGTCGGTGGCGACCAGCTCTACGCGCTCGCCCGCGCGGCGCACGGAGGCGACCCGGAAGCCTTCGAGGAGGGTGTTCGCGGGGCTGCTCAGCACCGCGTCGAGCAGGTGGTCCGCGAGCAGTTGGGGCTGCCCGGCGGTCATGGGGGCGGAGGCGAGCAGCACCTCGCCGTCGCCGTGGGCGAGCCCGGGGAACACCTCGTCCAGCATGCGCCGCTGCCGCGGCTCCACCGGGGAGGTCGTGCCGCCGTCGGCCATCGTCGCGTCGAGCGCCGCCACGTTGTCGCGCCCCAACAGCCAGTAGACGTCGACCGGTTGGCGCCCGGCGCCGGGCAGGTCGGCCAGCTCGGTGGCCAGCTTGTCGAACAGCGCGGTGCTGCGGGCGGCCAGCTCACGTTGGGCGGGGTTGTGTCCGGTGGGCGTGTCGAACCCGGCGGACACCCGGGTCGCGCCCGTCCCGCGCGCCCCGTGAGTGATCACGAGGACGCGGCGGGCGGGATCCTGTCGTACGGCGTAGTACGCGGTGAGCGCGCCCACCACGCCCGCGCCGACAACGGCCAGGTCGTAGTGGGGCACGCCACCGGACTCGCTGGTGGTGTCAGGCATCGGGGGCCGACCACCAGAAGGAGAAGATGACCAGCTCCTCGCCCTGGTCGGCGAAGACCTCGTGGAGCACCTGCGAGGGCCAGCCGACCACCGCACCGGGGCCCACCACCGAACGCTCGCCGTCCACCACCAGCGTGCCGGATCCGGCGTGCAGCACCCAGATCTCCTGCACGTCGTGCTGGTCCGGCGAGCTGGTGCCGCCGGGCGGCACCGTGAAGCGGGCCATCTGGAACGGTACGGACGGGAAGCACGAGCGGGCGAAGTCCGCCTCGGCGACGGTGACCCCGTCCGGCTCGACGTCGGTGGGCAGGAAGGGCACGGCGGCGGTGGACACCCCGGAGGCACTGGCCGCCACCGATTCGGGCGGCGACTGCTGACGGTCCGTCATACCTGGTACCTCGTCTCACCGAGCATGCTGTTGACGATGACCGCGCTGCGCCACGCCAGCAGACTCAGGTTGGGGTCGGCGACGCCCCAGGCGTGCCGGGCGCCGTTCTGGATGTAGATGCGGTTCTCGGCGGGGCCGTCCCAGTCGAGGGAGAAGTCGTCGCGGACGCGGAGCAGCCCGTCGGTGCGCCGCAGCCGGGGTGCGAGCGTGGACATGAAGCCGGGCAGCTCATAGGCGTATCCGGTGCACAGGATGACGATGTCCGCCGCGAGCATGGCGGGAGCGTCGAGGCCGGAGGACTCGGTGTGCAGCTTGAACTCGTCCGGGCCGCCCTCCAGGGCGGTGACCGTGCAGTCCGGCAGGAACCGCAGTCTGCCGGGGTTGTTCTCCAGGTATTCGTCGCGATAGCTCAACCGGTAGATGTCCTGGAGGACTTGGAGGTCGATGCCGTCGCTGGTGTACTTCTGCCGTTCCAGGAGGCGGGCCTTGCGCTCGGCGGGCAGCGCGTGGAAGTGGCGGACGTAGTCCGGGGAGTAGAGGTCGTTGGCGAACGGCGAGTCGTCCATCGGCTGGAACGAGGTGCGCCGGCTGGCCCAGGTGATGCTCTCCGGGGACGCTTCGGTGGCGAGGTGGCGCACGATCTCCGCCCCGCTCTGCCCACCGCCGACCACGACGACCCGTCGCCCGCTGACGTCGGGCGCCCGCAGCAGGAACTCCCCGGAGTGGAACACCGAGGGCCCCAGGAACGGGCGGAACGTCTCGGGGATCGACGGGGTCAGACCCGTGCCGAGGACGAGATGACGAGCCGTCACCTCGCTGTCATTCGTGCGCACCTGGAAGGCACCGTCGTGGAAGTCCACGCTCTGGACGTCCGCGCCGAACGTCAGGCTGGGCAGCCGGTCGGCGACCCACTGGAGGTACTGGTTGAACTCCGCGCGCAGCACGGCCGGGAAGTCAGCCGCGAGGAAGCGGTAGAGGCGTCCCTCGGTGGCCAGGAACGACAGGAACGAGAACGGGCTGGTGGGGTCGACGAGGGTCACCAGGTCCTTGAGCAGCGAGACCTGGAGGGTGGCTTCGGGCAGCAGCAGACCGGGGTGCCAGGAGAAGGTCTCCCGGCGCTCCAGATGGGCGCCCCGCAGGCCGTCGACCGGGTGCGCGAGGGCGGCCAGGCTCATGTTCGCGGGCCCGACGCCGACGGCGGCGTAGTCAAGTATGTGTGCGTTCATGGTCTTGTCCCCGCGGGTCAGTTGGGGACGACGAGGTCGCCCAGGGCCTGCCAGCGGTCGAGCGCGCCCTGCGGCGAGTCCGCCGTGAACAGGGCGTGGCCCAGCCGTGAGCGGCAGTCCTCGACGCCGGGGATGGTCTCGCCGGGCGCGAAGTACACCGAGGTCTCGGTGACTTCGGGCAGCGCCGCCATCTCCTGCCAGCCGGTCAGTTCGCGGTAGGACGAGCGGCCCTCGGCGGCGAAGAAGCGGATGCCGGCGCTCTTGGCCTCGGGCTCGGTGAAGACTCCGGCCTCCTCGAAGCCGATACCGAGGCCGGCGGCGATGGCCACCTTGGGCAGGCTCACGCCGGTGACCAGGCGCAGCAGTTCCACGATCCGGTCGCCGGGCAGCCGGGCGCCGATCTCGATGAGGACCGGCCCGTCGGCGGCGATCCGCAGCTCGCAGTGGAACGGGCCACTGGTGACGCCGACGGCACGCACGACATCGCACACATACGTCTCGACGGCCGCCAGGGTCGCGTCGTCGACCTGGGCCGGGGTGAGGTGGCCCATCTCCATGAAGTCGGGCTCGGGGCCGAGCAGCGTGCGGGTGAGCGCGACGACCTTCACCTCACCGCTGTCCAGGACATAGCCGTCGGCACTGAACTCGGGGCCCTCGACGTACTCCTCGACGAGCACCCGGTGCTCGTGCAACTGGCCCATGTCCGGGACGGGGTCGGTGACCAGGCGCTGGAAGGCGGCGGCGAGCTGCCCCACGTCGTCGGCCCGGCTGACGTGGATGCTGCCGGAGCAGGCCACCGGCTTCATCACACAGGGGAAGCCGACGTGCTCGGCGGCCGTACGGAGCTCGTCCTCGGTGGTCGCCTGGGCGAACCGCGGCGTACGCAGCCCGGCCTCGGCCACGGCGGCCCGCATCACGCTCTTGTCCCGGACGCGGTCCACGCTCTCCACGGGCAGACCCGGCAGGCCGAGCGCCGCGGCGACGCGCGCGGTGGCCGACACATAGATGTCGGAGCCCGGCAGCACCGCCTCGAACGGCTCCTGCCGGTGCAGTTCGAGCACCGCGGCTTCGAGCGCGGACTGGTCGTTGGTCTCCACCGTGAGGACCGACTCCGCCGCGCCACGCACGGCGTCGGAGAGCCGACGGTCACCGGAGTCGGCGGAGGCGACGACGACCCGCAGACCCATCTCGGCGGCGACGCCGATGAGGGTCGCACCTCCGGAGGAAGCGGGTTCGACCACGACGACGCGCGCGGGACGGAGTGAATCTATGCGAGGCAAGGCGAAATCTCTCGGGTCAGAGGTGAGTCGGGCCGGCCTTGTGGGCTGAACAGGCCCGGAGAACCGGTTGTTTCCCCGGCGGGACGGGCATCGGAGCCGCTTGTGTGACTCGCCTTGATCTTTCTATCCGGGAGGCTTGATCTCGGTCAATGGCTGACGGGAAGAATGTGCGCGCCATGCGATGTGAGCCGCACAACTTCCCGCGCGCCGTCTGGTTTTGGGTGATTTCATACGGTGAATGGGGGTGCGGGGCGCGCCCTGCGACATACGCCGACGCCCCTCGCTCCCCCGGCCGACCGGCTTGAACGCGACTGTGCTCCGGCGCCTGTTCTGTCGGCGTCGGAGCACAGTCGGGTGGGGCGAACCGTCCAGGCGGGGCGGTCAGCGCACGGTGACGTTGAAGACGGGCGAGGCCGTGCTGCCGCTGACGATGCGCAGGTCGTTCTTGCCCTTGATGCCGAGCTTGACGCCCAGCGAGTAGGAGCCGCCGCGCGCGACGGGCGCGGAGGCGGGCAGGGTGACCCACTTGGCGCCCTGCTTCTGCTGCAGGGTCACCTTGGCGCCCGCCTTGAGGCCGGTCGTCGTGCCGGTGACCCGGAACAGCTGCCACGCCTTGACCGAGCTCACCGAAGGCTTCGCGCTGATGGTGGCCTTGACGGCGGGGGCCTTCTGCGCGACGGACGTGGTGGGGGCGGCGGCCGGGGTGGCCGCCATCGCGGCGGTGCCCGCCAGGGCGACGGACACGGCGCCGATGACAGCGACGGCGGCGATACGCAGGGAGTGGCGCTTGGTGACGGTCATGGATGTCCCTTTCCAAGGCAGAGTTCTGAATTGGCCGCCATGGCGCGATATTTGCCATTGGCGCCCTTCTCACCTGAAAAGACGATCCATCACACGAATGCGTTGTAGGCGCATTGTCACTGTCTTGCAACAGCCACCTACCCCTCACGCCTCAACCGGCACTGCGCACCGGAGACGGGTTCAGGCGCGCAAAGCCTTCCTGGCGCTCGTACGGGAAGTAGGGGTAGGGCGCGGGCTTGTGGCTCGCGGTGTCGAGGCGGGCGATCTGATCGGCCGTCAGGGACCAGCCGACGGCGCCGAGGTTCTGACGGAGCTGGTCCTCGTTGCGGGCGCCGATGATGACGGAGGAGACGGTGGGGCGGCTCAGCAGCCAGTTCAGGGCGATCTGCGGCACGGTCCTGCCGGTCTCCTCGGCGATCTCGTCGAGCGCGTCGACGACCCGGAAGAGGAGCTCGTCCTCGACCGGCGGGCCGTAGTCGGCCGTACGGTGCAACCGGCTCTGGGCGGGCAGCGGTTGACCCCGGCGGATCCCGCCGGTGAGCCGCCCCCAGCCCAGTGGGCTCCAGACCACGGCGCCCACGCCCTGGTCCCGGGCGAGCGGCATGAGCTCCCACTCGTAGTCGCGGCCCACGAGCGAGTAGTACACCTGATGCGCGGAGTACCGCTGATAGCCGTACCGGTCGGCGACCGCCTGCGACTTCATCAGCTGCCAGCCGGAGAAGTTGGAGACCCCGGTGTAGCGGATCTTCCCCGCTCGTACGAGGTCGTCGAGCGCGGACATCACCTCCTCGACCGGGGTGCCCGCGTCGAACGCGTGGAGCTGGAACAGGTCGAGGTAGTCCGTGCCGAGGCGGCGCAGCGCGTCCTCGACGGCCTTGATCAGGCGCGAGCGGGAGGTCCCCGCGTCCATGGGCCGCTCCCCCATCGGCAGTCCGGCCTTGGTGGAGACGATCACCTGGTCGCGGCGCCCCTTGATCGCGGCGCCGAGCACCTCCTCGGAGGCGCCACCGGAGTAGACGTCGGCGGTGTCGAACATCGTCACCCCGGCGTCCAGGGAGACGTCCACCAGGCGCCGCGCCTCCTGGGCGTCGGTGTCGCCCCAGGCGCCGAAGAGCTCCCCGCGCCCGCCGAACGTACCGGCACCGAAGCTCAGCGCCGGAACCATGAGCCCGGACGTTCCCAGCCTTCTGTATTCCATGGCGAATTCCCCTCCGTAAGCAGTCAGTCGTGAGCAGCCAGCGCGTTAACGGTTTTGCAGTTCCGTTAGGGCGCGGCCTCAACGTAGCAGAGCAGATCGCTTAATGGAATTGCTGTCCCATTACTGGTTCGACGGACGCACCCCGCCGCTCCCGACGTCACCCGGTCACCGCGACGCAGCACTCTGGCCACTCCTGGCGCTGCTTCCCGCCTCGTCGGCGCCCTATGGTGAACCGTCATATGCGTCCGCCCAGAGGGGAACTGATGGTGCGTAGGACCAGATTCATCCGGCATGCCGCCGTGGTCGCGGCGGCCCTCCTGCTCTCCGCCGGGGTCGCCCCGGCGGCCTTTGCCGACGGCGTCACGGCCCGGCCGGACCCGGTCGCGGTGCAGCTCGACGCGTACTGGACCGCGGCCCGCATGGCGGCCGCGCTGCCCGGCGACGCCGGCAAGGGCGCCCCGGCCGGGCCGTCCACCCGGGCCGTCACCCCGACGGTGGACGGACCCCGGCCCGGCGAGTACATCCCGCCCAGCCACAGCTTCGACGGCATCCCGCAGGCCGGGACGTTCTTCTGGACGGACGCCACCAACACCGGGCGCACCTGCAGCGGCTCGGTGGTGCGCAGCCCCGGCCACAACCTCGTGCTCAGTGCCGGACACTGCCTCAACGGCTACTCCGGCACCTCGCCCAAGCGCCATCTCGCCTTCGTGCCGCAGTACCACGACGGGCTCAAGCCGTTCGGCACCTTCCCGATCAGGAGCAACGGCGTCTACGTCTCGCAGGAGTACTACGACCTGGGCGCGCACGCGGGCGCGGAGTACGACTTCGGGTTCGCCGTCACCGAGCCCAACCAGGACGGGACGCGCCTCCAGGACGCGGTCGGCGGGGTCCGGCTGCTGACGGGAACGGGCTACTTCCACGCCCCCGTACGCATGATCGGGTATCCGGGAGGGGCGCAGAAGCCGCTCGAATGCTGGAGCTGGACCACCAAATGGGCCAGTGACGACCCGGCCGACCCGGGCACCTTCCCCCGTATCGCCTGCGACGCGTTCGTGGGCGGGACCAGCGGCGGGCCGATGCTGGTGCCGACCTTCGACGGCTGGGGCGTGATCGGGGTCATCGGCGGCTACCACACCGGCGGCAACACCCCGCAGATCTCCTACAGCGCGTACTTCGGCGACGCCACGCGGGACCTGTACCGCGACGCCGTAACCGACGCGCCACCGGCGGGCCCGGCCGCCTGAGCGGCGGGCCGTCACAGGGAGTGAGGGTTCAAGATGCGGCCGTACTCCCCGGCTGATTCGCTGGCTCTGCCCGCTCTCCCCAGATCCGAGGAGTGATCATGAGCGTTGCAGGAGAATCCCGCGAACGAGCCCAGCAGATGCGCGACAAGGCGCAGCAGCTCAACGACGCGGCGGAACGCGCCACCGACCCGGAGCAGCGCAAGCGCCTCCAGGAGAAGGCGCGCCGCATCGAGCAGCAGAGCGAGAAGGAGAGCGGCAGCATGGGGCGCGAGAACATCGACCCCATGTAACCGGTCGTACGCCACCGAGCCGGGGGTGTCCGGCTGCGGTGGCGAGGCGGCTTGTGCCCTCGCTCGCACCACGCGCGCGAGGGCACCGGCACGCCGGGGGCCATGGCCGTCGACCTGTCCGAGCGCGCCTCACGCGCGCGAGGGCACCGGTCCCCTGGCGATCAACTCCCGCCCACGCGCACACTGGGTCCCGTCCAACACCGTTGAGGGGGAACCGAGATGGGGCACAGGCGGGACGGCAACGGCCAGGTGGGCGGCGACTACTCCAGCCCCGGAGACCCGGGCAACCCCGTCCCCGACGACCACGACGACACCGGCGACGACACGCCCGACGACGAGGACTAGGGCTGTCCGGGGCTGTGATGGACGCGGCCACGCTGCGCGCCCGGTGCGCGGTGAAGATAGCGGCACGGAAGGTCGGTCACTTCCATGACCGCCCTTGGCTGTACGAGGCGTTCGTGACCGTCCCACGGGAGCACTTCGTCCCCGATGTGGTCTGGTGGCCGGTCCAGAACGACGACGGCCTCTTCCCGGTCCTCGACCGCGGCGCCGACCCCGACCCGTGGCTGAAGGCCGTCTACGACCCCCGCACCCCCCTCATCACGCAGATCGCCGACGGTGCCGTGCGCCCCGAGGACGGGCCCACCGACCGCACCGACTTCACCAGCTCCATCTCGTGCGCGGCCGTCGTGGTCGACATGCTCCACCACCTCGACCCGCAGGAACCGGACACGGTCCTGGAGATAGGCAGCGGCACCGGCTACAGCGCGGCGATGCTCGCCCGCCGGGTCCGCGCCGACCGTCTCGTCACGGTGGAGATCAGCCCCGAACTCGCCGACCACGCCGAGCGCAAGCTCCATGAACTGGGCGTGCTGCCGCTGGTCGTCACGGGCGACGGCGAGCAGGGCTGGGCCGCCCGCGCGCCGTACGACCGCGTCCTGTCCACCGTCGCGGTGCGCCGCGTCCCCCAGGCGTGGCTCGACCAGACGAGGGCGGGCGGCGTCATCCTGACACCGCTGGACACCCCGTTCGGCCACGAGGCGCTGTTGCGGCTGGTCGCCGACGGGCACGGCGGCGCCGACGGCCACCTCGTCACGGGCGTCTCCTTCATGAAGACCCGCGCCCAGCGCCCCCGGCGCCCGTACGCCGAACTGGGCTGGCCCACCTGGACCGAGTACCGCGTCACCGTCCGCGACGGCACCCAGCGGATCTGGGCGCCGCGCGAGTGACGGGACCGAGAGCCGGACCGGCTCAACCCGAGACGCTGGCCCGCCCGTTCTCGATGTGGCCCATCAGGCGTCGCCGGAAGCCGCCCGAGCGGTCGGCGGTGATCTCCAGGTCGTACCAGCCATGCGCGTCCGCGGCCGAGTGCGCGATGGTCCGCGTGCGGCCCGGCTTGACGGTGATCGTCCGGGTCCAGTCGCGCAGGTCGGACTCGTCGGCGTAGCCGAGCGGGCGGACCGAGAAGGTCACCGTGGTGGTACCGGTGTTGCGCAGGGTGAGGTGGAGGTCGCGGTGGTCGGAGTCGACCCGCGAGGTCACCTCCGGGCCGGTCGCCGTCGCGGCTCCTTGGAACTCCCGCCGGAAGCCGTTGGGGCCGGTGACGGTGAAGTGGTAGGTGCCATCCACGAGTTGGGCGAGTGGCACACTCCACTCGCCCCGTCCCCTCACGTCCTTGTGCTGGGGCACGGTGAATTCCCTGGCGTACGGGTAGAGCGCGAAGTGGGCGCTCGCGCGGCCGGTGTTGGCCAGCTCCACCTTCAGCGTGCCGTCCGCCACGCGCGCGTACGCGTCCGGCTGGTACGGCAGCGGACGGGCCGGACGCACGCCCTCCTCCTGGACGGGCATGTGCTGCACGGCCGGGGGCAGCGGACGCCAGCGGTCGCCCATCGGCGGGATCGGGCCCGGCCGCGTCACCTCGGGGCGGCGCCGGGTGCGGGAGAAGTCGAACGCCGAGGTCAGGTCGCCGGTGACGGTGCGCCGCCACTGGCTGATGTTGGGCTCGCGCACCCCCGTCCACTTCTCCAGGAAGCGGATCACCGAGGTGTGGTCGAAGACCTCGGAGCAGACGTAGCCGCCGACGCTCCACGGCGAGATCACGAGCATCGGCACGCGCGCGCCCAGGCCCGTCGGCTTGCCGTCCCACTGCTCCTCGGCGACCTCCGGCGGAGCCACCGGCGGCGGGACGTGGTCGAAGAAGCCGTCGTTCTCGTCGTAGTTGAGCAGGACGACCGTGTGCCGCCAGACGTCGGGGTTGCGGCCGAGCGCGTCCAGGACCTTGTAGACGATCGTGGCACTGTGCACCGGTGAGGAGACGCTGGGGTGCTCGGAGTCGAGCGCGGACGGCACCAGGTAGGAGACCTCCGGGAGGGTGCCCGCCGCCACGTCCTGCGCGAAGGACTCGGCGAGCGTGCCGGTCGGCACACGGCGCAGCCCCCGCTCGAACAGGCTGCGTTCGGCCTTGGTCAGGGTGGCGACGCCCTGCTCCAGGAGGCCGAGCAGCCGCGCCCGCTCGGCGTTGTCAGTGGTGTCGCGTACAACGGAGTAGAAGGACTCCATGTACGTGTGTCCGCCGGTCTTGGCGAGGGCCTTGCGGGCGATGGCCTTGAAGGTGGTGAAGAACTCGATCTGGTTGTCGGTGAAGTTCTCCCATTCCGTGTACGTCTTCCAGCTGTGCCCGGCCTTCTCCAGCCGCTCGGCGTACGTGCCCCAGCCGTATCCGGCGTGCTTCCCCTCGTCATAGGCGTCGTTGCCGACGGCCCGCTTCCCGTTGGCCTCGAACCCGGTCTTTCCGCTCCAGAGGTGGTTGCGGTTGGGGCTCGTCGAGGAGTGGATGGACGAGTGGTAGGCGTCGCAGACGGTGAAGGTGTCCGCGAGCTCGTAGTGCAGGGGGATGTCCTGGCGGTCGTAGTACGCCATGGTGGCGGAGGTCTTGGCGGACACCCAGTTGTCCATCCAGCCGCCGTTCCACGCCTTGGCACCGCCGCTCCAGGAGTGGTCCAGGGCACCTATGTACTGCAGGTCCTTCTTCTGCGCGGCGGCGGCGCCGCCTACCGGGAAGGGCAGCACGGTGGTGCCCAGCGGCCCCGGCTGTTCGAACACCGGCCTGCCGCCGGGCAGTCGCAGCGCGTTGCGGTCACCGAAGCCGCGTACGCCGCGCAGGGCGCCGAAGTAGTGGTCGAACGAACGGTTCTCCTGCATCAGGATCACGACGTGCTTGACCGCCCGGAGCCCGCCGGACGCCGGCTCGACGGCCATCGCGGCCTGGAGCGACGGCGGAAGCAGCGAACCCGCCGCGACCGCCCCCATGGCGCCGCCGCCGAGGGCGAACAGGCGTCGCCGCGAAATGCCGGTGCCCGCGCCGTCCGTGCCGTCTGCGATGTCCGTGGTCAAGGGGTCCTCCTGGGCCGTACGTGGTGAGGTGCTACGACCGCGACGCTACTGACGTGCGATGTCCGGGAGAAGACCGGGTGCCGGATTGCCGGTGAACGTCCACAGGTCCGTACCGGAAGTCCAAGGGGTGCCGGGGCCGAGCCCCGAGGATCACGGCTGCCACCGTCCGCCCCCGTCCACCGCCCGCCCGCCGTGCGGCCACGGCCGGTTTCCGGGCCGTTGTCAGACCCCCCGTCTACGCTCCTCACCATGACCGAATTCGTACTTGTGGCAGGCGCTTGGCTCGGGTCCGGCGCATGGGAGGACGTGGCGGCGGGGCTGCGCTCGGCCGGGCACGGCGTGCATCCGCTGACGCTGTCGGGTCTCGCCGAGAAGCGGGGCGTGCCGGCCGGGCAGCAGACGCACGTCCAGGACATCGTCGACGAGATCGAGCGCCTCGATCTGCGCGACGTGGTCCTGGTCGGGCACAGTTACTCGGGCATCCCCGTCGGTCAGGCCGCCGAGCGGATCGGCGACCGGCTTACCCGGGTGGTGTTCGTCGACTCCAACATCCCCACCGACGGCGAGTCGTTCGTCTCCCGCTGGCCCGAGTGGCGCGCGGCCCTTGAGGCCTCGATCGCGGAGAACGGGGGCTTCTGGCCGCCGCTGCCCGCGTCCGAGTTCGAGGGCCACGGCCTCGACGAGAAGCAGATCGCCCGGATCCTGGACGGTGTGACGCCCCATCCGGGCGCCTCGCTGACCGAGCCGGCGGTGCTGACCCGTCCGCTGGGCGAGCTTCCGGCGACGTACGTCAAGTGCCTGCTCGACGGCGCCGAACCGACCGGCGATGTCGCCGAGCTGCTGACCAGCGAGCACTGGCGGCTGGACACCCTGGACACCGGGCACTGGCCGATGTTCTCGCAGCCGCGCGAGCTGACCGCGATCCTGCTTGAGGCGGCCGGTTCGCCCGCGTGAGCCGGAGCTGCGAAGCCCCCGGGAACGAGGAACGGGGTGCGCTCGATGGACTTCTCAAGAGCGCCCCCCACACCCCTCAGACACGGAAGGCGTCGACATAGCGGCGCGGATCGCGCCGCAGGTCCCCGTCCCAGCGTTCGGCGCACTGTTCGGCGAAGGTCTTTCCGGTACGCAGCACCTCGTCCAGCGGGTCGAGGTAGTCCAGCACTTCGGGCGCCTCCAGGCCCGTGTCCACGCGTGCCCGCAGGCCCGCCCGGGCCAACCTGACCAGTTCCAGGGCGAGTTCGTCCATGCGGTCCTTGCCGAGCAGCGTGCGCAGCCCTTCGGCGGGCAGCCTCGCCGTGGCCGCCGCGTGCTCCGCCACGGTGTAGTGCCTCAGGAGCTCCCAGGCCGCCTCCCGTGACGGCGGGTGGTAGCTGAGGCCCACCCACAGCGCGGGCACGGCCGGGATGTGCCGGTACGACGGGCCGTCCGCCGCGCGCAGCTCCAGGGTCCGGCGTGGCCGCACATGCGTCCAGACCTGGGTCAGATGGGAGACCCAGTGGTCGAAGGTCGGCATGAGTCCGTCGTCGAAGCCCTGCTCCACGATGGTGGCGAACGGCCGCTGCGGCGCCGTCCGGTAGCGCCCCTCCGCGTCCACGTAGTAGATCATCGGGATGCCCAGCGCCCAGTCGATGATGTCGTCGACGCTCACATCACCGCCCAGCGCGGGCCGCAGCAGGCCACAGCGCTGCGGGTCCACCCACAGCCAGTCCCGCGAACGCTGCGAGAGGAGCCCGTTCAACTGACCGCCGTGGAAGGGCGAGTTGACCAGCAGGGCCGCGACGACGGGCGACGCGGCCGCCTGCATCCGCAGCTTGCGGGTGAAGTCCTCGTCGGAGAGGTAGTCGAGGTGCACCTGGGTGCTCATCGCCAGGGTCAGGATCTCGGGTGCGTAGCTGCCGACCGAGCCGATGCGGCTGAAGTGCCGACGCATCACCCTCCCCCGGCTCATCGGCACCCAGGAAATGGTGTCGACCCGGTCGAACGGGAAGCGCGAGCCGGGCACCAGCGCCCAGCCGAACCGCCCGGCGAGCTCGCTCAGACGCTCCAAGGACGCCCGCATGTCGGCCACCGCGCCGGTGACGTTGGCGGCCGGGACCGACGAGTACTCGATCTGGCCGCCGTGCTCCAGCGTGATGCGCACGCCGTCCGGCAGTGCCACGCCGGTCAGTTCACCGGCATCGTCCTCGGGTTCGCCGTCCCATTCGTCGAGCATGGCCTCCAGGACGGCCTTGACTCCGTTCTTGCCCGCATACGGGGCGGCTCGCCCGGTATCCGGATCCACGAGCCCGCTCTCCACTTCCAGCCCGACGCTTTCGGAGGTGTCCGTCGGCCGGGCGAACAGTGATCGGAGCTCGTCGCGCTTCAGCTGGTCGGTGCGCACAGCAGCCCTCCCGCTCGTCGTCCGCTCACAGCGTGGATGACCCGGCGTCGGCCAGCAACAGGGCAGTCCCGGACACCGACTCGTCCCACCCCACTGGGTGTTTTCCGTCCCGGTGTTGAGCGTGCCGCTCGGCTTTTGCGTACTGGGGTGAATGAGTCACCTCGATGGAGAACGTGCCTTGCCCGGGCGCCGCCGACTTCGGGTACGCGAGTGGGTGCCCACCCGGACCGCCCTACGGGCCCGCACCCGGCCGGCCGTCGCGATCACGGCGTTCGCGGTCCTCGTGGCGAGCGCTCCCGCGGCACAGGCCGCCGATCCGTCGGCGGGTCGGCAGACGGCTGCGACGGCCACCCTGCGGGGGCTGCGGCGTGGAGCCTTCGACCGGGCCGTCATCCACGGGCGCGACAGGAACGCGGTCGTGCCCGCCGGGCTGCTGCTGATGGACATCGACGGCGGCGGCACCCTGGAGACGTACGGGATCGACCTGCGCGACTCGACCCGGACCGGGGCCAGATACCGGGAGTCCGCCACCGGCGCGACGCCGCTGACCACCAACCCCGACGCCGGCCGGATCCGCTGGCTCGCGCAGAACTCGTTTCCGCAGACCGGCGACCTCACCGAGCTGGCCAGGCGAGCCGGTCTGACGTCCCCGCTGAGCGCTGCCCAAGCGGCCGCCGGAACCCAGGTGGCCATCTGGCGCCTCGCGAACCACGTCGAGGTCGACGCGACCGACCCGCAGGCCGACCGGTTCGCCGACTGGCTGCGCGACCAGGCGCAGAGTGTGGACGAGCCCTCGGATCCGCTCAGCCTCGACAACGCGACGGTGTCCGGCAGGCCGGGAGAACGGCTCGGCCCGGTCGTCGTGCGCACCGCACCGGGCGGCCGGGTGACCGTGACCCCCTCCGGTGAGTTGACCGGCCAGAACGTCACGGTCGTCGACGCGGCGGGTCATCAGGTCAGCGGTGACGTGGGCGACGGCAGCACCCTTTTCTTCGAGGTGCCTTCCGCCGCGTCGGACAGCGGCGGCACGGTGACCTTCCGTACGACGGCACCGGGTCTCGTCGGCCGCGTGTTCACCAGCGAGGGCAGCCAGTCCCAAATCGCCGCCGGGGCGAGTGAGTTCACCACCACCGCACAAGCCACCGTGTCCTGGGCGGCATCCGGCCCGGCCCCGGCCCCGTCGCCGTCTCCGAGCCCGACCGCGTCGGCCGGGGCGGCGAACGGGTGCGCCGGAGCGGGCGCGCCGGGTTGCCCCACGCCCGGCGCCGACAAGGGCTCGGCGGGGCGGGGCCTGGGCTCGGCCGTGACCCGTGACGCCTTCGTGCAGACCGCCCTGTCCAGGACCAACTCGCTCATCGGGGGCGCGGTGTTCGTGCTGATGGGCGCCATGGTCTTCGTGCTGCGCCGACTGCGGCTGCGGTGAGACGGACCGGTGGGCACTGAACATTCCGCGCTCCCGCACCGTATGGCTCCCCGAGTCGAGTCGTCCCCCAGGGCAGGAGGCCACCCGCATGTCACTCACGCGCCGCGCGTCACGCGCCTGGGCCGCGTTCATCGCCGCATTGGTGCTGCTCGGCGCCGGGTATCTCGTGGCCGACCGTTCGTCGGGCGGCCGAGCCCTGGCGGGAGCGGCGTCCCCCGCGGGTCCGCGGGGGAGCGACGGTTCGTCCGGCGACTGGCGGAACTGGGACGCACGCCAATGGCTGCGCCGGGCCGGTGACTTCATCAACCCGGTGATCGACGGCGTATGGGGTGCGGACCGGATGCGCGCGGCGCGGGGGTGGAACAACACGATGGGCGCGGGAGTCGCCGACGCCCAGGGCGTGTCGGACCCGGCGCCCTCGCCCGTACCGGCCCAGCCGGAGAACCATCCCTACCGTGAGCACGCCGCCGCCTCCGGCAAGATCTTCTTCGACACTCCGCAAGGGCCCGCCGTCTGCTCCGGCACCGTGGTGCACGACCCCGCGCATCCGGGGCGGTCGAACCTCGTATGGACGGCCGGTCACTGCGTCCACGCGGGGCGCGCCGGGGGCTGGTACCGCAACGTCGTGTTCGTCCCCGACTTCAACGACAGCGCGGACCCCGGGCGCACCGGCACCCGGGGGTCCCTGGCGGCGCTCGCCCCGCTGGGCACCTGGTGGGCCGACTGGGCCGAGACCTCGCCCGAGTGGATCAGTACGGGCGCCGCGACCGGCGGCGCGGGGGCGCCGTTCGACTTCGCGGTCTTCCATGTACGCCAGGCACGCGGGATCACCGGCTCGCTGGAGGAGACGATCGGCACCGCCGCCCCGCAGGTCGACTTCGACACCTCGCCCACACGCAACACGGTGCCGGTCGGCGTGTGGGGCTATCCGGCCCGCGAACCCTTCGACGGTTTCTCGATGTTCCGCTGCACCGGCCCCGCCGGACGGCTCTCCGTGGCCGACGACCAGCCGTCGTTGTACCGCGTGGGCTGCACGATGAACGGCGGCGCCTCCGGCGGCGGCTGGCTCACCCGCCGCGCGGACGGAAGGCTCGCGCTCATCTCCAACACGTCCATCGGCCCGACTCCGGCCGTCTGGCTGGCCGGACCGCGACTGGGACCGGAGGCCAGAAAGGTCTTCGACACGGTCAGCGCACGGTTCGCCGGCGGCTGAGCCACCCTCGCCCCCCAACACCAGCCACCCCACTTCAGGAGGAACCTTTGCGGCGCATCGTCTTTTCCGGCACCGGCCTCGTCGTGGTCGCACTGATGGCGACCATCGCCGCGCTGGCCTTCCCGATCTGGTCGTACGCCGACCGGTCCGGTACCGGCCTGGCCAACCTCAACGCCAGTACCGTGCCGACCCGTTGGGGACCGCTGTCCGCCGCCGACCGCGACTTCGTCGCCCGGGTGCGCCTCGCCGGGCTCTGGGAGATACCCGCGGGGCAGCAGGCCATCGAGCGCGCCCCCACCGCGGCGGTCAAGACGGCCGGCGAGCATCTGGTCCAGGGGCACACCTTCCTCGACGCGCGCGTACGGGAGGTCGCGGCCCAGCTGAACATGGAACTCCCCAGCCAGCCCAACGCCTTGCAGCAGGGCTGGCTGCGCACCCTGGCGGGCGACAGCGGAACGAAGTACGAGAGCGACTTCGCCAACTTCCTGCGCTCGGCGCACGGTCAGGTCTTCGCCCTGGTCGCCCAGATACGTGCGAACACCCGCAACACCCTGGTGCGGGAGCTGGCCGACGACGCGAACACCACCGTGCTCGACCATATGAAGGTCCTGGAGAGCACGGGATTCGTGGACTTCGACGGAATCGCCCGGGGCGCGGCCACCTCGACGGCCAGCCCCACCGGCCCGCCGCCGCCCGCCCCGGGCTCGACGCCCCCGCCGGCCGCCCCCGCCCAGCCCGGCCCGTCCGCGAGCCCACAGCAGCCGGGGGCCGCTCCTGGCTCCCCCGGCTACTGACCGGGCCGCGCGGTCAGGACGTGTACGTGAAGTCGGCCGACCCGGTCATCGTCCCGTTCACCGCGGTCGCGATCTGCACGGCCGCCGCCGTCGGCCAGGCGGGTGCGGTGAAGGTGAGCGTCGAGTCGTCGACCACCTTCACCCCGCTCGCCGGGCGGCCGCTGAAGCCGTTGGCGGTGCGGGTGCCGATGTATACGTCCGTCGTACCGGACAGCCCGGCGCCGGTGAGGGTGACGGTGTAACCGCCCGCCTTCGGGCCCGTGGCGGGGGACACCTTGGTGATGGTCGCCGGGAGCTGGGTGAGCTTGTCCGTCGTCTCGACGAAGCGCGCGCTCACGTAGTGGTTGCTGTCCATCGTGACCGTGAACTCGGGGGCCCGGCTGGACTGGATCTTGCCGTCGACGGTCCAGTAGTCGAGCTGGTAGCCCTGCTTCGGCGCGGCGGTGACCGTGACCTGGTCGCCCTTGTCGAACAGACCGGTCGCCGCGGGCGTCACCGTACCGCGCTCGGGGTTGTCGGGCGCGGCCGTGAGCGCGTAGCGGGCCGGGGCCGTACCGCCCGACGGCGTACGGTAGTTGGCGAGCACGGGGCCGGTGAGGTTCATGACGCGTACACAGTCGGCCGGTTGCGGCTCGCCGAGCGGCACACCGCGTGGGGCGTTCTCGTAGCTCTGCTTGAGGTTGGAGAACCAGAGCTTGGTCTCGCAGCGGTCCTCGCTGGCGCAGGCCATCGTGTAGCCCATGATGTCGGTCCAGGTGCGGCTCTTGGGCAGGAAACCGTGGTTGTCGGGGTAGTACGGGTTGAGGTTGCCGGGCCGGTATCCCTTGGCGGTGGAGTCGATGGGGTCGGTGAGGTAGTCGTGGTTGAGACCGAAGTTGTGCCCGATCTCATGGGCGAGGTGGTAAGTGCCCAGGGTGTCGGACTGCTGCGCGCCGAAGGCCGCGTGATCCGTGCTGTACGAGGGGTCGGCGCCCGGGATGAGACGGACCGGCGAGGGTGTGTTCGCGGTCCCGGCGGTGTACACGGTGCCGGGAGCGGGAGTGAACTGGGTCAGTACGTGCAGCAGATCCGCGCCCTTGTCGTCGCGCGTCTTGCGGGCGTCGACGGCGAACGCATCGGAGTATCTGCTGTCCTTCGGGTCGGACAGGGCACTGGTGATGCCGCCCGTGTCCCCGGCGGAGCCCGTCCACTCCTTGGTGGTGAAGGTGCCTGCCAGGTTGAGCCGGGCCGTCACCGTACTGGTGGCGTAGGCGGTGTTCGTCCCCTCCACGGCGGCCTTCACCTTCAGGTCGAGCGCCGCCACGCCACCCTTGGTGTTGCGGACCGTCTGCGGTGTGTACCCGATCAGCAGGTCGATGACGGGCGCGCTGATCGCGGCACGCGGTCGCGGCTGCGGCGGGGGGAGCTCCGTGCGGGGACCGGCCGGATCCGCGACGCGTACGACGTCGTCCTGCAGCAGGCTGCGCCGGTTCACCGGGAGCTCGCGGACGGTGGAGGCACCGGCCCGGTCGGCGTCGATGCTGTATTCCGTACGGCCCAGGTGCACCTCGCCGGCCACCCGGGGCACACCGCGCCCGCAGGCGCCGTCCACCGCCAGGGTGACGGGCTGGTCCGGGCGGCCGACGATGTGGCCGGACCACAGGAGGGTGCCCTCCCGGTCCCGCGAGACCCGGTCGGCCACCGCGTCCACCCGGATGTCGTCGAACAACCGCAGGGTCCGGCGGTCGGGCCGCGTTCCCTGCCGGGCGCACACCGCGCCGAAAGCGCCCGCCGCCCAGTCGATACGGCCCGTACGGGACACACCGGGCGTTGCGGCGCCGGTCCGGTGGGCCCCGGTGGCGGCCGCCGCCCCGACAGCCGGGGCGGCGACGACGGGCGGCACGGTGGACATCAATGCGGCGGCTGCCATGAGTGCAGCGCCGGATAACTGCCTGGGACGGGGCACGCTGAGGTCGCCTCGGGACGTCATCGACACGATCACGCCCAGACTCGGCCAGGACCGCCGGCCCGGCGCGGTGGCGGCGACCGGACGAGTGGCGACCGGATGGAGCAGAGCGCGCCGGTCCCGCCCGCCCGGGACCGGCGCGGCCGTCAGACCAGGTCGGCGGCGATGAGCAGATACTGGAAGCTGCCGTCCTTGTAGGCGCTGAGGAAGGCGTCCTCGATGCCGGTGGCCAGCGGGGAGCGGGCGCGCAGCTCCCAGTACGGGATGGTGGCCTGGGTGAGGTCGAGCACGCTCACCGGGACCAGGCGGTTGGCCGCCATCTCCTTGAAGTAGGCGCTGCGCGGGTGGATGTTGCAGATGTAGTGGGCGTTGATCTCGCTCACGGCCCGGGACGGCAGCCCGTAAGCGTCGTTGTAGCAGCCGGTGATGGTCACATAGCGGCCGCCGTGTTCGAGCATGCGCGCGTACTCGGGAAACAGCACCGACAGATCCACATACATGGTGCTCTCGTTGTTCCAGATGGCCCGGAAGCTGTTGGACTCGAAGCCCGTGTCGATCATGTTCTTCAGATGGAAGCGCACCTGGTCGGACACGCCACGGTCCTCGGCCTGGCTGTTGGCGAAGGCGACCTGGGTCTCGGAGATGGAGATGCCGTCGACGCGGCAGCCGAAACGCTGGTTGGCGACGAAGCTGCTGCCGCCGCGCCCCGAACCGGAGTCCAGCAGCCGGTCGTCCGGGGCGATGTCACCGAGGTTGGTCATGAGCACATCCGCCTGTGCGCATTCCAGGCGGTGCAGCTCCTCGGTGATCCGCTTCTCGCGGGTCTCCTCGGGCCCCTCCAGGACGGACCAGTCCACGGAACCGATGCCGTAGTGGTGGTGGTAGATGCCGTCCACCTCGCCGAGGCGCAGGTTGACGGGGTTCTTCTCACGGTTCCAGTACTCGGCCACGGACTTCTGGTAAGCACTGGCGAGGAACGGGGCGGGGGTGTTGGTGTCCTGAATCGTCATAGTGGTTCTCCTGATGTGCGACGCATCTGTGGTGTCATACGTACGTCGTGCCCCGCGCGCCCCGGGTCATACGCCGTGGTAGCGGGGGCTCGTGGCGTGCCACTCCTTGCTGCCGCCCATCCAGGCCCACAACCCGGCCAGATA
Source organism: Streptomyces sp. NPDC048696 (assembly GCF_043198895.1). Classification (NCBI taxonomy): domain Bacteria; kingdom Bacillati; phylum Actinomycetota; class Actinomycetes; order Kitasatosporales; family Streptomycetaceae; genus Streptomyces; species Streptomyces sp. NPDC048696. The sequence continues at coordinate 35,373 of NZ_JBICVJ010000032.1, forward strand.
GCGCCGCAGTTGGGGCGAGCCCGCCGCGCCGAGGAGGGCGCACTCGGCTTCCACCGTGTGCATCAGCTCGTCGTGGAGGGCGGCCGCCTTGTCGACCGCCTCCTGGAGCGAGCACTGGTCCTCGGCGGCGATGAGGTTGGGCAGGTTGGTGTCGGTCGGGTCTTCCTTCGCCATCGAGTACAGATCGTTGAGCAGGACGTTGGCCGTGCCCGCGTACAGATAGGTACGGCGCACCCGTGCGTCGGCGAACTCGTGCGCGGGCAGTTCATAGCCGCCCACGGGGTCGATGAGGACCATGCAGGGGTAGAAGGCGTTCTCGTAGCGGTGCAGCAGGTACTCCCACACCGCGGGCCGGCGGCCCGAGTTGCGCCACTCCCCCTCCTGTCCGTATCCCACGAACATGACGGCGAGTTCGTGCCGCAGTCGGGCCACCTGGGTGGGGCTGGCGATCAGTTCCAGGTGGGCCAGGCAGGAGCGGAACGCCCGCAGTACGGGTTCCTGATCGACGACCGCCTCGAAGTTCGGCAGATACCGGGCCGGGAGGCGGACCGGGTCGACCACCGCGTGGGCCATGGCGAGGCGCGAACCGAGCAACTCCGGTTCGGTGTTGTCCCCTTCGTCCACCCAGTGGTCGTCCACGGCCCATTCGGAAAGACCGCACCGGGCTGCGGTCAGCAGCCGGTCGGGGTCGTCGCAGTCGGGGTGCGCGAGCATGAACAGCCGCCCGAAGTTGTGCGAGCGCAGCCGTTCGAGGCGCCCCTGGAAGATCCCGATCTCCTCGGCCCAGTCGACCAGGCGCTCGTTGACCTCCTGGGCGAGCGCCGGATCGTCGCGGACCGCGTCGGGACAGTAGAGCGGTGGTACGCGGACCGAGGATTCGGTGGAATCCGAGTGCGCGGGGGTGGGAGACGGGTCGGTGGCGCCGGCAGGGATTCGGTCCACGTCGCTCGGCGAGCGCGGGACGAACAGCCGGGCGGCCGAGGTACCCAGCCCCGTGGGACCGGCGAGGAAACCGTGCAGCGCCTCCGTCCCGGCGGCTGCCGCGTCGTGTACGGGGGCAGGTGCGGGCGGGCGGGACAGCGTCGGCGGCCCGTCCCACCCGGGCACGCGGGCACCGCTGAACTGGAACATGGAGCTTCTGCCTTTCCGCAGACGGCCGGCCGAGGAGGAGCGCTTGATCAGCCGCGCCAGCGGCTGACTTCGACGTTCTCCAGCACGCCGAGCGCGTCCGGCACGAGGATCGCGGCCGAGTAGTAGGCGGTGACCAGGTAGGAGATGATGGCCTGCTCGTCGATCCCCATGAAGCGCACCGACAGGCTGGGTTCGATCTCGTCCGGGATCCCGCTCTGGCGCAGTCCGATCACGCCCTGCTCGTCCTCGCCCGTACGCATACAGATGATCGACGTCGTCCGCTCCGGCGTCACCGGGATCTTCCCGCACGGGAAGATCGGCACCCCGCGCCAGGTAGGGATGCGATTCCCGTTCACGTCGATCGACTCCGGCACCAGACCGCGCTTGTTGCACTCCCGGCCGAACGCCGCGATCGCCCGGGGATGCGCCAGGAACATCTTGCTGCCCCGCCGCCGCGACAACAGCTCGTCCATGTCATCCGGAGAAGGCACCCCGTCATGCGGCTGCAGCCGCTGACCGTAGTCACAGTTCGCCAGCAACCCGAACTCCCGGTTGTTGACCAGCTCGTCCTCCTGCCGCTCCCGCAGCGCCTCCACCGTCAGCCGCAACTGCTGCTCCGTCTGGTTCATCGGCTGGTTGTACAGATCCGCCACCCGCGAATGAACCTTCAAAACCGTCTGCGCCACCGACAGCTCGTACTCACGCGGCGCGCCCTCATAATCCACATACGTGTGCGGGATGACCGGCTCGCCCACATGCCCGGACGCCAGATCGATCGCCGCCTCCCCGTACTTGTTCGTGCGCTGCTGCGGCACCAACGCCACCGCCGCCAGATGCTCATGCAGCGACGCCGCCCGCTCCGCCAGGTTCAGCACATCCGCGCGCCTGAGCACCAGCACCGTGCACGCCGTCGCCGCCCGCGCCGTCGCGTCCCACACCGCCTCGCCGGACACGAGTGCCTGCTCACCCAGATACGCCCCGTCCGCCAAAACGCCCAGGACCGCCTCGTCCCCGTACGGGCCGGTCCCGATCCGCTCCACCCGACCGTGCGCCAGCAAAAACACCGCGTCCACCGGGTCACCCGCCGCCGCCAGCACCTGCCCCGCCGCGAACTCCCGCTGCTCACACCGGCTCGCCAACTCCCCCAGCGCCGCCTCGTCCTCGTAATCCCGCAGCGCCGGCAGCTCCCCCAGCTCCGCCGGGATCACACTCACCCGCTCACCCGTCTGCACGAAGGTGACCTTCCCGTCACCCACCGAGTAGCTCAGCCGCCGGTTCACCCGATACGTACCGCCCTGCACCTGCACCCACGGCAGCATCCGCAGCAACCACCGAGAGGTGATCTCCTGCATCTGAGGAACAGACTTCGTGGTGGTCGCCAGATTCCGCGCCGCCGCCGTACCAAGACTCTGCTGCGCACGGTTCTCGGACGCTGCCTCGACCGACATGTGATTCCCTCTCGATCATTCGATCATTCACCGCAGTCTTTCTGCCCGCCCAGCGTGGCAGGAGGTCGGCAGCCCAACCATTACCCGAAGGACTTACCTACGGACAGGCCGTTCGAATGGGGAACAAGGCAGCGGAGACGATTCAAAACAGAACTCCCGGTGAATTGGCGGGATTTCAGCGATCAGCGGGAGGCTCCGGCGCGAATTCATCGAATTCACGCACGCCCCGAGATTTTCGGTCATCGCCGGAGTGCGTATTCTCGCCATACCACGAAACGCCGACGGATACACCTGCCACGGTGACTCGTGTAGGGGATGAACGAGGGCTGGACCCCTGACAGGTGTAGCCTTCCATTTCAGGTCAAAGAGTGACACGAACACGTCAGCTCCCTGCGGAGCACACCCTTCCGCCACAACTGTGGTGCGAGAGTCACGGGCGAGGCACCAACCCGGTGCCGATGGATGAACTACCTGACCCAAGGAGTTGTTCGTGGGGAAGAGAGTCACCACGCTTCTCGCGTCCGCCACCCTCGCCACCATGGCACTGGTCGGCCAGGCGAGCGCGACACCTCTGCACCACAGCCCTTCGGCCACCACCGGTAAGTCGGCGCACGCGCGCGCCGATTCGACCCAGATCCGCTATGCGCCGTTCACGCTCAACCACAACGAGTCGATCAGCTCCGACACGGCCCGACTGGTGATGCAGTCCGACGGCAATCTCGTTGTCTACGACGAGTTCAACCGGGCTCGCTGGGCTTCCAACACGGTCGGCCAGGGCTGGACCGCCAGCTTCCAGACCGACGGCAACTTCGTCGTCTACACCCGTTCCAACCGCCCGGTGTGGGCCTCCAACACCGACGGGCGACCGGGCTCACGCCTGGCCGTCCAGGACGACGGCAACGTGGTCATCTACGACGGCAGCCGCGCGGTCTGGGCCTCGGGCACCAACCACTGAGCGACGTCCCCAGCTCCTGGCAGGCCGGGCCCCGCACGGGCCCGGCCTCGCCGGTACGAGCACCCGCCCGCCTCATACCGTCAGCGTCACCAGAGGGCAGCCCGCGAACGTCTCCCCCCGGTCCACGACCTCGGTGCCCAGACGTGGCCGGGCCATCGACTCCCTGAGGTGTCCGAGGACTTCGGCCCAGCGGGCGTCCGAACGGGCGACGGGCCGCGCGATGCCGTCGAGGTCGATCAGACACGGCACCAGACCGCACCGGCCGATCCCGTCGTCGTCGAGCTCCACGAGGGCGACCGCGGTGATACGGGTGCTCGGGTGGAACGGGAAGGCGGCACTGTCCGGGCGCGGGTAGAAGCCGTACTCGCCGAACGCCTCCACCAGCTCGGCCGGGCTCGCACGGTCGATGTCGAACCCGGCGGCCCGCAGGTCGTCGGGGAACCGGGGCATGTCGAACACGATGTGCCCGAGCCCGTAGAACACCGGTGTCCCGCCGATGAACTCGGCGCCCCGCAGGGCGTGGTGATGGTGGCCGAGTACGAGATCCGCGCCCGCCGCGGCGATCAGCTCCGCGCACAGCCGCTCGTGGTCGGTGATCACCCACGGCCGGGTGTGGTCGCCCCAGTGCACGCTCACCACCACCACGTCCGCCCGCGCACGGGCGTCCGTGATGGCCTTCTCGACCCGCGCCCAGTCCCCGTCGTCGAGGACCGACACCACCTTGGCCGGCACCCCGGGGCACAGACACCCCGGGACGGGCGCGGCGTAGCAGTCCTCGGCGCGCAGCGACGCCACACCCGGTGTCGCCGGTCCCGCCTGGGCGCCGACGGCCAGCACGGAGGTGCAGGCCACCACCGCGACCCGCCGCTCGCCCACCCGTACCGTGACGGGCCGCAGCGCCTCGGCCGACGACATACCGGCGCCGACCGTACGGACACCCCGCGCGGCGAGCGTCGCCGTGGTGTCGGCGAGTCCTCCGTACCCGGCGTCCATGGCGTGGTTGTTGGCCAGGGACATCACGTCGAACACCGACAGGGGCACGGCGTTGGCGGTCGCCACCACGGTCGACGCGGGCGCTCCCGGCGTCGCGCGGAAGGTGTCGGTCAGCACGCCCTCGAAGTTGCCGAAGACCAGGTCGGCGGCCGCGAGGACCGGCTGGACCCCTTCGAGAGCCCGGCCCGGATCCGTACGGTCGACCAGCACATCGCCGACCGCCGCGATGGTTCGCCTCATGTCCGCGCGATCTCCTCGGCCACCGCGTTCCACAGCTCGTGCCGGGCGGCGAGGGCGCGGCGTACGGTCGTCGCGCACTCGGACCACTTGCGCTCGTCGTCCGCGCACAGGTCGATCAGCATCTGCATCGCCATCGGGGTGTGCTGCTCGCCGTCGATGTCGATGTGCCGGACCAAGTAGTCCTTGAACGAGGTGAGTTGGGGCTGTGCGCCCTCGATGCGCAGGACGCGCTCGAACATGTCGGGGATCAGGTCCTCGCGGCCGAAGGCGAAGGCGGCCGCCTGGCAGTGCACCGGGGCGGACTCGATGATGTCCCAGGTGTGCGCGACGAAGTCGGCCGCCGCCGACGGCGCGCCGCAGAGTTTGAGCGCTTCGCCCACCGGGGCGCCGCCGCGCAGCCGCTCGATGAACGTGTCGATCGGGGCGGTGTCCGCGCCGGCCTCGGTCATTGCCGTGAGGTAGAGCTCGAAGTGGCTCAGATGGCCGTCGCCGATCTCGTCGCTCTCCTCCGTCAGGACGATGTCGTTGATCAGCCGCCGACTCGTCGAGGGACCCTGCGGCACCCAGGGCACCGTGACACAGGTGAGCTCCCGCTGGAGGCTCTTGAGCAGGGACATGAAGTCCCAGACGGCGAAGGCGTGGTGCTCCATGAAGACGCGGATGCGGTCAAGCCGGTCGAGGTCGTGGTACATCCGGTGGTTCACGATCGCCTCCCGGTCGGGGGTGATCGCCTGTTGCAGTCCGGTGAGTCCCGGGTGGGTGCGGTTCCAGTGGTAACGGTCGGACATCATGTTCGGCTCCGATACGGAAGACGGGTGGTGGTGAGGGTGTTCAGCCGCGTACGGATCTCGCCGAGCGCCGAGCGCCAGGTCTCGGCGTCGTCGATCGGCAGTCCGAGCCGGGCCAGTTGTGCGTCGGGCGAGGCCGTCGCGCCGGACCGCAGGAACGCGGTGAAGGCGGCGCCGAAGGCGAGCGGGTCGCGCCGGCGCAGCCGGTGCAGCCCGAGGGCGGTCAGTCCCGCGAAGGGGTAGGCGTAGTTGTAGAAGCGGCCCTGGAAGAAGTGCGGGATACGCATCCACTCCAGCCGTTGCAGCGCGCCGGGGGCCAGGGCGGTGCCGTAGCAGTCGCGGTGGACCTGCTGCCACAGATCGCCCAGCGTCTCGGCGTCGAGCACCCGCTCCGCACCGCGCAGGTCGTACGTGGCCTGCTCGAACGAGGTGATCATGGTCTGCCGGAACACGGTCCGCATACAGCGCTCGATCCACTGCGCCTCGGCGTCGGCCGCCTGCGCGGGGTCGCCGTCGACAGCGAGCCAGTCGAGCACGGCCAGTTCGGCGAAGCACGCGGGCACTTCGCCCAGCGCGGTCGGGGCGTCGAAGACGAGGGTAGGCTGGGCCTCGGCGGCCAGGACGAAGGCGACCGCGTGGCCGAGTTCATGCGCCAGGTCGAGCAGATCGGCGGGCCTTCCGCCGAAGCTGACGAGGACGAAGCAGGTCCGCTCGGAGGGGACGGGCAGGGAGAAGGCGCGGGAGACCCGTCCGGGGCGGGGCACGGTGTCGATACGGCCTTCCTCGACGACGCGCCGGGCGACGCGGGCGATCTCCGGCGAGATCCGCGCGAAGGCCGCGAGCACCGTCTCGATCGCCGCCGCCAGCGTCATACGCCCGGCTCCCGGCAGCGGAGCCCGTTCGTCCCAGGCGGCCAGTGAATCCACCCCGAGGAGACGGGCCTTGTGCGTGAACCAGCGCTCCGCGAGGCCGTGTTGGAGCGTGATCTCGGTCAGCATGCGGTCGACCGTCGTCGAGTCGAGCCGGTTGTCGAAGTCGCTCATCGCGCGCGGCCGCGCGAGCCCCCGGAGCCGGTCCACCGCCAGCCGGTCCGCGACCAGGGTGTCGTAGGCGAGCGCCAGCGTACGGGCGTGCGGTGCGAGGCCGCGTACCAGCGCGTCGTAGGCGGACCGGCGGACGGCGGGATCGGTGTGGGTGAGGTCGGCCCAGGCCTGGTCCAGGGGCGAGAGCAGCCGGTCGTGCAGCAGCCCCCAGGCCTGCGCCAGCGGCTCGCGCGCGGCCAGCGCCCGCTCCTGGGCCTCGGGCAGTGGGCGCGCCCTGGACTCGCGTGCGCTGAGCAGCAGATGGCGGTAGGGCGCCAGAGCGGGCGCCGCGAGCAGCGCCGCCACCCGTTCGTCGGACAGCGCCTGCCATTCCGTGTCGAAGAAGCGCAGGGCGTCCTCGACGGATTCGGCGACCGCGTCCGCTCCGGCGGCGAGTTCCGCGCCCTTCTGGCCGAAGACGTCGAGGCTCTGGTGCAGTGCCGCGTAGGCGACGAGATGCGTCAATCCGGCCCGGGCCTGGCCGAGTTCGGCCAGGAGGCGGGACAGGTCGTGCGCCCCGAGGCCGCCGACCCGGCCGCGCCAGCGCTCGGCGCACCCCCTGGCCCGGGCGGCGACGGCGGGGCCCGTGGGCGGCGGCGCCAGTGTGGACAGATCCCACTGCATGGCCCGCTCAGCCCTTCGGCCGTATCGCGCGCATCGAGAAGAGCAGCGGCAGCTCGCCCTCGATGTGCGCCGGCAGCCAGTACCCGCCATCCTCGCGCTGCTCCAGATAGGGCAGCACCGGGAACCAGGCGGACGGGAACTCATGGACGAACTCCAGCCGCAGCCCCGCGTCGATGACGCTCGTCACGATCGCGCCGAGCGAGTGCGCCCAGGTGAACCCGGACTCGACGACGTCGTCATCGGCGTTGGTGTACGTGCCGTGGAGCTCATGGGCGATCGGCTGCACACGGTCGAAGTACGGGTAGCGGACGACGGGTTCGCGCACATCGTCGTCGAAGTCGAGGACGTGCAGGACCGGGTGGTACTCGGCCACGTAGAGCACTCCGCCCGGGGCGAGGAGGCGGGCCGCCGCCTGGGCCCACCGGCGGATGTCCGGCAGCCACACGACCGAGCCGAACGAGACGTAGACGATGTCGAACCGGCCGTCGAGGTCGTCGGGCAGCTGGTAGATCTCCGCGCACCGGAAGTCGGCGTCCAGACCTGCCGCGTCCGCGATGCCGGTCGCCTGTGCGACGGCGGCGGGCGAGAAGTCGACGCCGGTGACGTGTGCGCCGCGCCGGGCCCAGCTGAGGGTGTCGAGGCCGAAGTGGCACTGGAGGTGGATCAGGGAGCGCCCGGAGACCTCGCCGAGTTCATCGAGCTCGAACGGCCGCAGGGTGCTGCCGCCCTCCAGGAATCCCTTGACGTGGTAGTGGTCGCTGCCCACGTGGAACCCGGTCCAGTTGTCCCACAGACCGCGGTTGCGCTCGATGCAGCGGTCGGCGTCGGCGGGCGCCAGGGTGGTGACGCGCGGTGTACGCATCGGATCGACCTCCTGTCCGGCTCAGGTCGTCGCGCGCACGGCGGGAGCGGGTGCGGCCGGGACGTGCGAGCACACGGGGCAGTCGGGCCGACGGCTCCACCGCTCGGACTCGCGCGGTACGGCGTCGTCGAAGTACGCCTCCATCAGCCGCCCCTGCGACAGCGGCGGGGCGATGCCGGTGGCCAGCCGCACGACCTCGCCGAGCACGTGCGCGGTGTACAGCGTGACCAGCGCGCCGAACGCCGACATGTCCTCGGGGAAGCGCGGCTCATGGGCCGACTCCGCCCATTCGGCCTTCTTGACGCTGAGGTCGGCCGAGAGCCGGTCGTGCTCGGCCACGTCCGCCTTCCAGCACTCCACGCACCCGGTCACCCCGGGGATCATCGTGTAGTAGGCGATACGGCGGCTGTCCACACCACCCGTGATCAGCGTCGCGCCCGCGGTGACACAGGCCTGGTTGATCCAGTTGACGACCTGCATCTTCGGCATGTCCACCGCCGAAAGGACGAGGTCCCGCCCCTCGACCACGGCGAGCGCCTCGTCGGCGCAGCCGATGTAGGTCGACCGGGCGTCCAGCTTGACCAGCGGGTCGTAGGCGAGGATCCGTTCGGTGGCGACCTCGATCTTCGGGCGGCCGATGTCGCTCTCGCGGTAGAGGATCTGCCGGTTGAGGTTGGACAGTTCGACGGTGTCGAAGTCCACCACCCGGATGTCGCGCACCCCGAGCCCGACCAGGTCGTAAAGCATATGGCTGCCCACGCCGCCGAGGCCGAGCAGGACGACCCGGTAGTCGCGCAGCTTGCGCTGGAGGGTGTACTTGCTGGTCGCCAGCGAGCTGTAGTTCTCCAGGAAACCGAGGTTGCGCTTCCAGCGCTCCAGGCTGTGGCCGTCGAGACCGGGGGCGGCGGCTCCGTCCTCGATGAGCCCGGCGCGGTCGAACTCCTCGATCGCGGCGTCGACGTCCTCACGGGTGAGGTCGCGCCCGGCCGCCCGCAGCTCGCGCTGCACCTCGGGCACGGTTCGGGTGCCGTCGAGCAGACCGACGAACAGCGAGATGCCGCCGTCGGCGTCGGACAACTCGACGCACTTGCCCGGTAGTTGGATGTAGACGTGGTCGGATACCCGGTAGACCGGGAGGGTCGGCTTGATGCGTGGCTTGGCCTGATGGTGCGTCATGACTGGTTCCCCCGTGATCGGTTGGATGACGTGCGTGGTGGGTGCGGGCCAGGGCGGGCGCACGGCCGAAGCCGCACGCCCGCGTCGGTCGATCAGGTGGCGACGGCGCGGCCGGCGATGCTGGTCTTGCGGGTCTTGAGGACGATCGACATGGTCTTTCACCTCCCCGTTTCATGGTGCGAAGGTGGTGCAACGGGTTCCAGAGTGCGGGGCGGGGACCGGTCGGGGGTATTGGCACATACCCCAGGTCGTGGCGCGTCAGGTCGTGGGCACGTCAGGAGTACGCCGCCCGGACGACCGCGCTGGCCAGTGCGGCCCGCGAGGTGACGCCGAGCTTTCCGAAGGCGTTCGAGAGGTGCATCTGGACGGTCTTCTCGGTGACTTGCAGCCGATGCGCGATCTGACGGTTGGTCAATCCCTCGCTGACCAGCGCCGCGACCTCCCCCTCGCGCCGGGTCAGAAGCGCGAGATCGCCGGGCCTGGGGGCGTCGGACCGGGGCGGCCGGGCCGCGATCCGGCGCCGCTCGGCGGAGGCCCGGCGAGCGAGTGTCCGTGCTCCGCAGGCGGTGAACGTACGGTGCGCCGTGGCCAGTTCGGCCGCCGCCCGCCGTGTCTCGCCGCGAGCCGTCAACGCCGCGGCGGCCGTCAGCCGGGCCCGGTTGGCGTCGATCACCAGGCCCGCCTCGGTGAGCGCGTCGTACGCCGCGACCGAGGCCCCGAAGGCGGACTCGGAGTGCCGGCAGGCGAGCACCTGGGCGCGGGCGAGCAGCGCAAGGCCGAGGCGTCCCGGCAGCGCCAGCGGGCGGGCGGCCGCCATGGCCCGGTCGGCCCACCGCGCGGCCACGTCGACGCGCCCGGCGGCCAGCGAGGCGCGGGTGAACAGCTCGCACCAGTCGACCCTCGACCACACGTCCGCCCCGGTCAGCTCGACGCCGCCCACCGCCCGTACGGCCGCGAGGCACGCGGTGGCGTCGCCCGCGTCGAGCCTGGCCTCGGCGAGCGAGCGGGCGACGGACGTACCGGACCAGCCGCCCACCCCTGACGCGACTCCGGCTCCGCTTCCCGCGACGGGCAGGTGTTCCATCGCGGCCGTCCCCGTCCGCAGCGCGGCGTCCAGATCGCCCGTGACGACCGCGATACGGCAGCTCACGGCAAGCGCGCCGGTACGGGCCTCCTCCGCACCGGAACGGACCGCAAGTTCCAGCGCTTCCGCCGCGGCCGTCTCGGCCTCGTGGAGGCGCCCCGACAGGTGTACGGCGAAGGCGCGCGCCGTCAGCAGATGGGTGAGGGCGAACTCCCGTCCCGACCGGCGCGCGACCGCGATCCCGCGATCCAGATGGCCGAGCGCGACCGGCGGCCGCCCGAGCATCGCCTCGCTCCACCCGAGCCACAGCACGGAGTCGAGGTCACCGGCCAGCTGCCCGTCGAGCAGACCGTCCACCAGGCGGGCGGCGGACACGCTGTGCGCCTGCGCCGAGCCGATGGCTCCGGTCAGTACGCCGGTCAGTGACAGGAGCCCGTGGGCGGTCGCCGCCGGTCCCCGACTGCCACGGCGCTCGGCAGCGGCCAGCGCGCGCTCGGCCCGCGCGGCGCAGTCGGCGGGACGGCCCTCGCCGAGATCGTCGCGGGCGAGCGCGAACTCCAGGACCCCGGCCGCGTCGGCGTCCCGCGCCGTAGCCTCGTCGAGCGCGTCGACCAGCAGCGAACGGGGCTCGGCGCGCCGGCCCAGCGCCCGCTCGACCAGCGCACACGCGGCCACCGCCGCCGCGTACCGCGCGGCGGGTTCACGCGGCAGCACTTCCAGTACGGTGTGCAGCAGTTCGCGGCTCTCGCGCAGCCGCCCGAGCGCGCACAGCAGCCGCGCCAGACGGAACTGCAGCCGGGCCCGCTGGACCACGGCGTCCGTCGGCAGCAGCCGCAGCGCGGCGTTCAGCCAGCGCACCGCGCTGTCGGGCTGGCGAAAGCGCACCAGGTGAGCGGCCTCCGCCAGAATGCGCACCGCGTCGTGGTCGCCGGGCCGCGCGGTGCGCTCCACATGGAACGCGCAGGCCGCCGCATCGGCCTGACGGCTCGTCAGGGCTGCGGCGACAGCGGTGTGCGCGGCGAGTCGCCAGCCGGGCAGGGCGCTCTCGTAGACGGCATCGCGCAGCAGGGGGTGCCGGAAGGTGAAGCTTCGGGGTGCCTCGGCCGGACGTACGAGATCCTCGCCCGCCAGCTCGTCGATGGCGGAGAGGGTGGCGATCTCCGGGAGACCGGCGGTCGCGGCGACCAGTTCGGAGGTGAAGTGCTCCCCCACCACGGCTGCGGCGCGCGCCACCTGGCGCGCGGTCGCCGAAACCCTGCCGAGCTCGGCGGCTACCTCGACTTCGAAGGCGGCGGCAGGGCCGTTGGCGGCGTGGGGGTGGGTGCGGGAGTCGACATCGGCGTCGCCGTCGGTGTGCGCGTCGTCGTGCGTGTAGGCGTGTTCGTCGGCATGCGCCAGGATCTTCAGGTAGAGCGGATTGCCGCCGCCCGCCCGTAAGAGCGCGGGTAACCGCCGCCCCATACCCGCCGCCCGGTCCGCCCCCACCAAGCCCGTCGCCTCCCCCGGACCCAGCGGACCGGGACAGACCCGTTCCACCTCCAGCCCCCCGGCCACCGCGCTCCTCAACAGTCCGCGCAGACGCGGCGGCGCCTGCCGGGGCCGATGGGCGAGGGCGAACAGTACGGGCGGCTTCGGCGGCCGTCGCAGCAGATCGTCGAGCGCCGCCAGAAAAACGTCGTCCGCCCACTGGAGACCGTCCAGCAGGAAGACGAGTCCCCCGGGCGGCGCCGCCGCCTCCAGCCGCTTGCGCAGGTCACCCGGGGAACCGTCGCCCCACACGTCCCCGAACAGCTCCCACGGCCTGCCGCCACCGGCGGCGGTCGCCTGGCCCGTGCGCACCACGTGCCCCCGGGCGGAGGCCAGCCGTCCCAGTTCGGCGAGCAGACGTGTCTTCCCGATCCCCGGCTCGCCGGTGATCTCCACGACCTGTGTGGTGCCGGCGGCGAACCGCCTCACCACTCGGCCCAGTTGACGGCATTCCGGTTCACGGCCGATCAGCGGCTCCGACGTCGATGTCACTTCCGTCCTCCCCGTATGGACGTGTCGCAGGTACATCGCCACGTCCACCAGGCGATGTCCGCTCCAACACCATGAATACGGCTGCCGGGCCTCCTGTGTTCATCCCGTTCGTCCCGGGGCTGTCCGCAACAACGCCACGGCCCCCGCCGCGCACGGAGCGTGCGGGGCGGGGGCCGTGTGGTGCTCCTGTCGGGGCCGACGGCCGGGTCCGGCGACCGACCGGAGTCAGTTGAGCGTCGGCACCGCCGCCCAGCAGCCGTTGCCGCGCCACACGTCCTTGCCACCGTTGTTCTGCGCCACCATGAACTCGATGGTGCCGCCGGTCCGGGGTCCGACGACCCCGTCGACCGGGAGCCGCCAGAACCGCTGGAAGTTCTGCACGGCCGTCTTCGTATTCGTGCCGTAGACGCCGTCGACGGCGAGCTTGGTCCCCGCGTAGGCGTTGAAGGCCCGCTGGACGCACTTGATGCCGGTCTTGTTGTGCGATCCGGTGCCGATGGTGGCGACTCCGGGTTTGGCCTGCGCGGCGGTGGCACCGAACAGACCGGCGACCACCAGGGCCGCCGCGCCGACCGTCACCGATGCCCGTCGGGTGGTGTTGCTGCTCATGTCGTCTCCCGTTGTCGTCACGTCCTGTGAGGCCCAAAGTGCGTCGTGCGTACGCTAGTTCATGGCCTCTGACGGGTCATCGGACGCGGGGATGAAGCCGCGGGTGAACCAGCACGGTAGCCGGCGGTGCGCTACCGCGCTGGTTGCACGGCGGTGCGCACGGCGGTCTGAAACCGCAGGTCGGACCGGGCCTCAAACCCCCTTGCCGCGATCGCCGCCCGGCCACGAGGATGGCGGCCATGCCTACGTTCACCGCCGTCGACGGCACCGCACTCGCCTATCACCTCGTGGGAGAGGGCGAGCCCCTGCTCTGTCTGCCCGGTGGCGCCATGCGCGCCTCCGCCTATCTCGGGGATCTCGGCGGACTGTCGAAGCGGCGCACCCTGGTGCTGCTCGATCTGCGCGGTACCGGCGACTCCGGTGTGCCCGACGACCCCGCCACCTACCGTGTCGATCGGCAGGTCGCCGATGTCGAGGCCCTGCGCGCACACCTCGGCCTCGACCGGGTCGACGTCCTCACGCACTCGGCGGGCGGCGATCTCGCCCTGCTCTACGCCGCCGCGCACCCGGAGCGCGTACGCACCCTGACCCTCGTCACCCCGCGCGCCCGGGCCATAGGCGTCGACTTCACCCAGGAGCACCGCCGGGAGGCGGCCGCGCTGCGGGCGGCCGAGTCGTGGTTCACGGACGCGCACGAGGCGTACGAGCGCATCTGGGGCGGCTCCGAAGCCGATGCCGACTGGGACGCCGTCATGCCGTTCTTCTACGGGCGTTGGGACGCGGCCGCCCGGGCGCATGCCGCGCTCGACGTCTCCCAGACCAATATGGCGGCCGCCGACCTGTACGCGTCCCCCGACGCGTACTCGCCTGACGCGGCCCTGGCGGCCGTCCGCGAGTCAGGCGCGCGGGTGCTCATCCTGGCGGGCGAGCTGGACGGCAGCCCGCTTCCCCGCGTCGCGGCGGCCATGGCGGAGCTGCTGCCCGGGGCCGAACTGGCCGTCCAGCCCGGCGCCGGCCACTTCCCGTGGCTCGACGACCCCGCGTACTTCACCAGGACCGTGGAGACGTTCCTGCACTCCTGAGAGGGCGCCCGGCGGGGGGGGGGGGGGGGGGGGGGGCCCCCCCCCCCCCCCCCCCCCCCCCCGGCCCCCCCCCCCCCCCCCCCCCCGGGGGGGCCCCCCCCCCCCCCCCCCCCCCCCGCCCCCCCCCCCCCCCC
>NZ_JBICVJ010000033.1:0-47250 GCF_043198895.1 Streptomyces sp. NPDC048696
CGAATCTTCCGCCGGGCCCGCTGCAGCCCCAACCGCATGACCGCCATCGCCGCCGCAATCCTCACCCTGGAGCGTCAACGCTGAAAATGCTCAGTGAATGATCCGCCGACTCCCTCGCGCCGACGCGCGGCCTGTCCGCCCCGTCGGCATCACGTGGGAGTCCCGGGCGCCACGGACGGCGGCACCGGCGACGCCCCAGGCGATGTAGCGGTTTCTCTCGTCGCTCAAAGGACTTGCGGCCGACCCAGGTCGAGCAAGTCAGGGTCCTTTGCGATCAGTTGCGCTTCGAATTCAGCCCACCCGTGAGCCCTGACATAGTCGGCCTCGGCAGCACCAATGGGAATCATCCAGACAATGGCGACTCCGCGCCCGTCCTCCCGGTGGACCGATGAGAATCCGTCATCGAAATACACCGGAAGGGCGGCATAGAGCGCCACCATCTCGCTCCCGGGAGCCATCGGCCCCGGGAGACCGATGACATCCCCGCGCCTGATCAGGCGGCCTTCCGCGACCGCCTGGGACGCAACGCCTTCCAGCGCTCCCGGAAATGGACCGTACCCACCGTCAGGCGCGTACTGACAACCCACCAGCTCCAGGTAATAGTCCTGGTCACCTTCAGGGGCTTTTAGGGCGAATTCACTGAGACCGAGGGTCGCGAAGGAAGTGACCCCGGGAATGTTCCCGCCTTCGAACATGCAGACCGTCAGCTTCTGCGCGGGATCTCCGAGGTTGACCGACCAACCTCCGCGCATCCGCCCCAGCCGCGCCTCAAGATGACCTAGGACAACGCTCACACCGGCTACCCGTCTTCCCTGTTCCCTGCACCTCTGTTGCAGGGAATGCATTCTATACGCAAGCCCGTTTGGTTGTTGTCGAGCACTTCTTCACGCGTGACATTCGGGGCGAACTCCCGATTGGACCACGAGGTCGGGTAGTGACCTATATCGGCCTTCGGCTGATCACCGACAGCGTTTCGGAATACTTCACCCACGCAGTTCGGACCCTGCCGGGCACACATGGCCCCACCGCTGGGACCTGGCTCGGCATTCGCCCACAGGTCATTTACGGTTCCCGTCCTGAAATTAGGCCGACTGGTGACATACCCGGGGTCATTGGTGCCCTGGAGCTTCCCGTTGGCATTCAACTGACCAGGCTGCGCCCGGTTGGGGTCGGTCGCCATTCTTCCGTTGCGCAGCCTCGGCTGGCTTCCGTTCGCGCAGTCACAGGTAGGTGAGTGCTCGGGGTTGGCGCCACCGCAGTTGTGCACCAGAACCGGCGTGCCACCCGCGACGACGTAGTACGTGTGGAGGTCCCCGACGGTGAGGTCGTAGGTCGTGGTGTTCGCGTGGAACAGCCGTACGTCCGTGACCTCGGCCGTGCCGGTCGGGGTCTGGAGGACGTCACCCTCGTGCAGGTCCTTCGCCTCGACGAAGGCCGACCGCGTCTCGTCGTAGAACGGGTGGTGGAAGGTGGTCGTGAGGTGGTCGCCCTTCGCGGTCACCTCCGAGGCCGAAGCCGACGCCGAAGCCGACGCCGTAACCGCGACCGACGACGAGGCCGACGTCGCCGTCGGCTGGTCCGCCGCCTGGGCCGGGGACGCCACCGCGAACAGGGCCGCTGCGGACGCCAGGCCCAGCGCCGCCTTCCGGGTCGCCTTCTTCCCGAGGGCCTTGGCCGAAGCCGCCGCCTTGGCCCGCGCCTTCACGGCCACGTCCACGAAGTCGTGGTCCGTCTTGGTCACGATGACCGCCGTGACCTTGTGGGCCTGCGTGCCCGTCGCGCCCGGGACCGCGTTGGCCACCGTGTCGCCGACCTTGATCTGGTCGATGGCCTTCGACGTGCCGTCGGCCATCAGGACGCGGGTCTTGCCGGTGAAGCTGTGCGGGCCGCCGATGCGGCAGCTGCCGCCCTCACTGCTGGACCCCGCCTCGTTCGACTGGGCCCGCGAGGACGCCGACTCCGTCGCGTCCTTCGCCGCCGTCTCCCCCGCGTCGCTCGCTCCCTTGCCGAAGAGGCCGCCCACGGCCTCCATCGCCTTGGGGGCGAACTTGCTCAGGAGCTTGCCGCCGAGGGAGCCGAGGGCACCGCCGACCGCACCCGAGACCGCGCCCTCCGCCGCCGAGCCGGCGAACGCGCCGACGCTGCAACTGGATCCGCCGTGTTCGGCGCACTTGAAGCCCTGTTCGACCAGCGAGCCCGCGGCGCCCGCCGCGGCCGCGCAGCCGATCGTGCCGACGCCCGCGGTCACCGCCTCACAGCCCATGAACACCGCCGTGGACACGACGAACGAAGTGATCGCCGCCGCGTGGTGCTTGACGTACGTGGCCGCCGTCTTCACGGCCTTCACCGTGGCGTGGTAGGCCGTCCTGGTCGCACGGGCCACCGCGTGGGCGGCCTTCTTCACCGCGTGCACCACTCGTTTCGCCACGCGTTTCACCGCGTGGTACGCCGAGTGCACCGCGTGCACGGCCGCCCGGTAGTAACGGCGTACGTGCCGGGCCGCGTAGTGGTAGACGCGCCGGGTGTAGCGGACGGTGGCGCGGTAGTAGTCGCGGATGCGGTGCACCACACGACGGGCGACGTGCTTCACGGCGTGCACCACCTGGTGCACCACCGGCGCCACGTAGTGGTAGTACGAGTCCGACGCCCAGGAGCTGAAGGAGTTCCAGCCGCTGGAGAAGTAGGAGGTGGCCGAGTTCCAGCTGCTGGAGGCGTACGAGGTGACCGAGTCCCAGCCGCTGGAGACGGCGGAGGTGGCCTTGTGCCAGAGGGAGCCGAACCCCCAGTGCCCGGACGGGTCCGTGCCGGCCAGCGGGTTGTCGCCGACGTACGCGAACGGGTTGGCCGCCGCCTCGTTCGGCACCGGATCCAGGTTCACCGAGTCCTTGTTCAGGAACGTCCCCGTCGCCGGGTTGTACCAGCGGGACGCGGTGCCGACCTTGCCGGTGTCGAGCTCGGTCCAGCCGGACTGGAAGCCGAGGTGGCCGATCAGACCCTGGCCCGCGGTGACATTGCCCATCGGGTCGTAGGTCGCCGATCCGGCGAGGGCGCCCGCGCCCGGCGTGAAGGTGCCGACCACGTCGTTGTGGGAGTCGGTCATCGCCAGCACGCCCGCACCCGGTGAGGTGCCGCCGTTGATGCCGATCAGCGAGCCCGTCGGGTCGTAGGAGTAGGTGTACTCGCCGTCGGAGGCGATCGTGTTTCCGGCGCCCGAGTACTGGAAGGTACGCGTGGACTGGTTCGCGGCGACCGCGTCGGTGATGTTCCGCCCGCCCGCGTCCAGCGTGTAGGAGTGCTGCCCGGCGGTGATCTGGTTGCCGAACGCATCGGCGCTGTAGGCGACCTGGCCGTTGGCCGCCGAGGTGTCGGAGGTCATCGTGCCGCGCGCGGAGTAGGCGTAGGTGTGCACGCCGTCCGAGGTGAGCTGGTCGCGGGCGTCGTAGGTGTAGACGTTGGCGCCGACCTGGGTGCGGTTGCCCGAGGCGTCGTAGCCGTAGGCGGTACTGGCGCTGCCGTTGTTCCACGAGGTCAGGCGGTCCGCCTGGTCGTAGGTGTAGGTGTTGCTGGAGGCCCCGGTCACCCCGCTGGTGTTCTTCGAGGTGACGTTGCCGTTCTTGTCGTAGCCGTAGGCGATCGAGGCCAGCGTCGTCGCGCCCTGCATCAGCGTGTCGCCGGACAGGTCGTGCGCGCTGTTGTAGCTGAAGGAGCGCAGCTGGCCGCTGCTGCCGTACTTGATGGAAGTGAGCTCGTTGAGCTTGCCGTAGCTGTACGTGAGAGCGTTTCCGGACGCCGCGTCGTTGAGGGTCGACAGGCGGCCCGCCGTGTCATAGCCGTAGGACGTGGTCCCGGCGGCGTCGGTGCGGGTCAGCGGGGACGAGTCCTCGTTGTAGGTGAAGCTGGAGGAGCCGGCCGCGCCCGAGGCGGAGAGCAGGTTGCCCCGGTCGTCGTAGGAGAACGACTCGTGGGTGGCCGCCTGGTGGTCCTTCGCACCCGCCGTGCCCGCCTCGGCGGTGTCCGCGGTCAGCACCCGGCCGTTGCGGTCGTAGGCGAAGCTTCGGGTGGCGCTCGCCGCGTCGGCTCCCTGACCGGACGCGGTCAGCAGGTTGCCGACCTTGTCGTAGGTCATCGCGGTGGTGACCCCGCCGGGCTGCGTGGTGGCGACCAACTGGCCGTTGGCGTCGTAGGAGTTGGTGGTCGTGGAGTCGGCCGCCGAGGTGTACTGGGCGGTGGCCGGCTGCGTCACCGTCTCCTGCTGCCCCCACGGGGTGTAGGTGTACAGCCAGGAGTTGGCCCGCCCGTCGGTGAACCGGGTGCGGTGACCGGCCGCGTCGTACCCGAACGACGTGGTGATCGACGTCGTCGCGGTGACGGGCTGGATCTCCTGGGTGACGGTGCCCGCCGCGTCGTAGGTGAAGTGACGGGTGTTGCCGTTCGCGTCGGTCGACGCGACCACGTTGCCCACCCCGTCGTACACCTCGTTGTACTGCCTGAGCTGGGTGCCCGCCGCGTCGTACTGCGTGGTACGGGTGGGGTTGCCGGAGGCGTCGTAGTCGGTCTGGCTCCAGGTGTTGTCGGGCAGGACGGTCTTCTGCCGGTGGCCCATGAAGTCGTAGGTGTACGCGGTGGTGTTGCCCGAGGCGTCGGTGACCGAGGTGAGCTCGCTCGCCCGGTCGTAGCCGTAGGTCGTGGTGACTCCGCCCGGCGTGGTGGTGGAGGCCAGGTTCGCGCCGTACGGGTTGCCGGCGGTGACCGCGTAGGAGTTGGTGGTGGTCAGCGTCCGGGTACTGGGGTAGCGCTCCAGCCGGGTCGAGGTGAGCTGGCGGCCCAGGTAGTCGTAGGTGGCCTGGGTGGTGGCGCCGGTGCCGTCCGTCTGCGACAGGCGTTCGCCGTTGGTGTCGTAGGTGGAGTGGAGCGTCGTCCCGTCCGGCTCGGTCACCTGGGCGACCTCGCCGAGCTGGTCGTACAGGTAGCTGGTGCTCTGGCCGCCCGGTGTGGTGGCGGTGAGCTGGTTGCCGTCGCTGTCGTACGTCCATACGGAGGGCGCCGTGACGGAGGCGGTGGAGCCGGCCGGGGTGTAGGCCGGCAGCGTCTGGGAGACCTTGTTCCCGTTGGCGTCGTAGACCGTGGTGGTCTGGTTGCCGTTCGGGTCGACCTCCTCGACGGCCTCACCGAAGGTGTTGAACCCGCTGGTGGTGACCGGGCGCTGGGTGACGGGCGTGCCGCCGGCCGTCTCGACCTGGACGGCGGGCGCGGTGGTGACCGCGAGGTTGCCGGCCTCGTCGTAGGAGTAGCCGGTGGTGTTGCCGTTGGCGTCGGTCATCGACGTCGGCAGGCCGCGCTTGTCGTAGGTGTAGCTGGTGGTCCGCTGGCTGGAGGAGCCGACCGTGCCGCCCGTGCGGCCGTTCCCGTAGAGGGTGTTGACCTCCGTACCGGTCAGCGCCCTCGGATAGACCTGGACGTTGGAGACCGATCCGGCCAGGAAGTCCGTGGCGGTGCCCGCGTACTTGGCGGCGCCGATCGTCAGCGGACCGGACGCGTTCCACGGGGTGGTGTTGGTTCCGGTGCCGGACAGGGTGCCGTTGACGTAGATCTGGCTGGTGCCGGTGGCGACGTTGTAGACGCCGACCAGGTGGGTCCAGGTGCCGGCCGTCGGAACGGCGGTGGAGTACGCGGAGGGGAAGGACGGCGCGGCGGTGTCGCCGTTGGTCTGCTCCATGCTCCACAGCGGGGCATTGGTGTGCGCGTAGTTGTACTGGAGGTAGAAGGAGCTGGCGTTGGTGCCGTTCTGGGCGACGACCGTCGCGTTGTGGGTCGGCAGCGAGGCCATGTTGACCCACGCGGAGACGGTGTAGGAGGCGCTGGTGTCGAGCACCGGGCCGTTGGTGGCGACCTGCTGGCCGCTGGTGCCGGCGAAGGTCGCCGCGTCGTTGCCCCAGGTCGCGCCGGTGGCGTTGGCGGTGTAGCCGCTGCCGGAGCTGTCGGTGACGTTCGTGCCCGAGCTCTGGTTCAGCTTCCACCAGCCGGACGGGTGGCCCGAGGCGTCGCCGTACAGGGTCTCGCTCAGCGGGTTGCCGGCCGCGTCATAGGTGGACGACGTGGTGCGGTCCCAGCCCGAGGAGTCGTGCTCGTTGCGGGTGGCGACCTTGTCGTCGGGGGTGTAGGAGACGGAGGTGACCCGGTCGACACCGGTCGGGTCGACGGTGGTGCTGGTGGTCCGGGAGGCCGCGTCCACCGTGAAGTTCGTGACGGTCTGCCCGTTGTCCGTGGTCTGCGACAGGCGGTTGCCCGCCGCGTCGTAGGTGGTGGACCTGAGCAGCGTCGAGGAGGCGCCGTCGGCGCTCTTCTTGGTGGCGGTGGCCGCGAGACCGTTGTCGGTGTACGTGTACGAGGTGGTCGAGCCCATCGAGTCGGTGACCGAGGCGAGGCGGCCGGCCGGGTCGTACGCCCGGGAGGACTCTACGAGTTCGGTGGCGGAGTGCGGGCTGACCGGGTCGCCGGTGTACATCAGCGACTGGGTCAGCAGATGGCCGTTGTCGTCGTAGGTGTACTTGGTGGTCGTGCCCGACTTCGACACTTCCTGGATCTTGTTGCCGGAGCTGTCGTACGTGTACGTGGTGGTGCCGCCGTTGGTGCCGCCCGCGTTCGCGTTGGCGTCGGTCCGGGTGGCGACGTGGTCGTACGCGTCGTACGTCTGGGTCTCGGTGCGCGAGGAGTCGCCGCCGCTGGTGTCCTTGACGGTCTGCGCGGTGATGTTGCCGTCGATGTCGAAGACGGTGGTGGTGGCGGCCGCGTGGGTGGCGCCGGTGACCCGGTCCACGAGCTGCGGGTCGTCCTCCTCGACGATCTGCCCGGCCTTGTCGTACGCGTACGACGTGGTCAGTCCGTTCGGATAGGTGTCCGAGACGACCTTCTTCGACGTGACCCGGCCGAGCCCGTCGTAGCCGTACGTCGTGACCAGTCCGGCCACGTCCGTGGTCGAGGCGATGTCGCCGTTGTGCAGGTAGGAGACGGAGTCGACGGCGCCGGCCGGTGACGTCGTCCGCACCGGCAGGCCCTTGGGCACGGTGCCGGAATCGGCCGCCGGGAAGGCGTAGGTGCCGTCGCTGAAGGTGGTGGCCGAGGTCCGTCCGGACGGGAATCCGGCCACCGGCGGCCCGGTGACGGCGGTCTCGTCACCCGAGGCGTCGTAGGTGTACGAGGTCAGGTACGTCGGGTCGGTGTCCGAGGCGGACCGGCCGTCGCGGTGGGTCAGCACCAGGTCGTTGCGCGGGTCGGCGGTGGTGAGCTGCGCGGTCGTGTCGTCGGGGTAGTACGTGAAGTACTCCGTGGAGCAGACGTTCGCGGCCTGGTTCTGGCAGGTGGTGGAGGAGACGATGTTGCCTCGCACGTCGTGACCCGTGACGGTCATGGCGCCGTTGGGGTCGGTGACGGTGTGCTCGAAGCCGCCGGTGTCGTAGCCGAAGGAATGGGTGTTGCCCAGGCCGTCGGTCTCGGACAGCTTGCGCATGTTGTTGCCGAGGTCGTACGTGTACGTGGAGACCGCGTTCGCCGGGGAGGTGACCTTGACGGTCTCCACCGGCAGCAGGCCGGTGGAGTTCAGGCCCGCGCGGAAGTGCGCGGCGGCGTCCTGCGCGGTCAGCGCGGTGCGGTAGGTGGCGGCCTCGGCGAGCGAGCCGTTGAAGTACGCGACCGTGCCGTTGGTCAGGCCGGTCCAGCCGGGTCCTGTGGTGCCCGCGCCGAGGTAGTCCGTGGTGCGGGTGGCGGAGTTGAGGGCGGCGGTGCCGGTCTTGGTGGCGGCCTGCACACCGTCCAGGTACAGGGTCTGGCTGGTGGGCGAGGCGCTGAGCAGGACGTGGTGCCACTTGCCGTCGGTGACGGTGGAGGTGGTGCCCATCTGCACCGAGCCGGAGCTGGTGTAGAAGCCGCCGTACAGCTTGTTGTCGCTGCCGATCCACAGCTGGGGAGCCGTGCTGGTGGGGGAAGCACCGATGGGCGCGTTCTGCGCGTTCATCAGGATCGCGGTGCCGTGTGTGGTGGTGAACCACAGTTCGGCCGACGCGGAGGTGTCCCCACTCTGGACGTCCGGGACGGTCACATACGAGCTGGTGCCGTTGAAGGCCGCGGCCTTCTGGTCGCCGAAGGGGCCGGCCGCGCCGAGCGTCACCGCGTTGTACGTGCCGGTGCCACCCCGCGTCTCGTCCAGGGCGGTGGTGGCGCCCGCCGCCTCGCCGAGGCGGAAGTACGTGGCGGGCGCGCCGCCGAGGACCGCGCCCCGGTAGGTCTGGCTGGAGCCGGCGACGGTGGGCGCGCCGAGCTGCCACACCCCGCCGTTCTCGTCGGTGAGCTGGGTGAGGGTGGTCGTCGCCGGGTCGTACGTCATCGCCGAGTGGGTCTTGCCGGACGGCCGGGTGATCGACGAGAGCACGCTGGCGGCGTGGGTGCCGTAGTTGTAGAGCGCGGCCACGTCGGCGGCGACCAGCGGCCTGTCGTACCAGGCGGCATCCGCGATGGAGCCGTTGAAGTAGGTGGCGTAGCCGGTCTTGTCGGTGCTGGACTGGTGCGGCTCGTCGGGCCAGTTGCCGCCGAGGAAACCGGCACCGAGCGTGTTGTACTGCTGGTTCTTGCCGAAGGCGACGCCCGGCTGGATGGAGACAGTGCCCGAGAGCGAGCCGACCTTGGCGCTGTCCAGGTAGAGGGACTGGGTGTTACCAGCCGCCGACAGCACCACGTGGTGCCACCTGCCGTCGGTGACCGCGCCACTGGTGGTGATCGGCGCGATGCCGGCGCTGTTCCAGAACTCGGCCTTCAGCTTGCCGTCGGTGCCGACGTAGATCGTCGGGGTGTACGCGCCGGGCGAGTTGCCGGCGGTGACGGGCTGGGAGGCGTAGGAGTACAGGACGCCGGGCCCGGCCGAGGTCTTGAACCACAGGGACAGCGCACCGGAGTCGGTGTTGTTGCCCATGTCGAACGGCAGGGTCGCGTACGAGCTGGTGCCGTTGAAGCCGGCCGCCGTGCCCGAGCCGCCGGCCATCGGGCCCGCCTGACCGAGCGTGACATTGCTGTACGTGGCGTTGGTGGTGCCCTGGTTGGCGAGGACGGCGTCCTTGGCGGTGGTGCCGGAGGCCTCGCCCATCGGCCACAACGCGTGCGGGCCGAGGTCGAGCGAGGCGTTCTGGTACTGCGAGCCCGAGGTGTAGGTGTAGGTGGTGCACTGCGTGGTGGTCAGCGGCGCGCACACCGAGGTGAGCTGGTCGCCGCTGTAGCCGTACGTCCAGGTCTGCGCGCTGGTGTTGTCGGCCGGGTCGGCGTAGTCCGTGAGGACGGTGGCCACGTGCGCGGCGCTCGCGCCGGACGGGGTGGACCAGGTCAGGGTGAGCGAGCGGCCGGAGGTTGCCGAGCTCATCCTGGTGACCTGGCCGCCGGTCCAGCTCAGCGTGATGGCACGGCCGTTGGCGTCGGTGACCGAGGTGAGTCCGTAACCGCCGGAGCCCAGTGACTGGGTGAACGTGTAGGTGGTGTCGTTCTTGTCGGTCAGCGTGTAGCCGCCGGTGACGGCCTTGAAGGTGGCGAAGCGGCCGGCCGGCGGCGAGAAGCTGCCGTCTCCGTTCTTTCCGTAGCCGACCTGCGAGCCGTCCGGATAGCTCACGACCGCGGACACCACGGCGCCCGCCGCGTTGTACTGCTCGGTGGCGCGGGAGTCGAAGATCGAGGACCAGCCGGCGCCGAACGCGCCCGTCCAGCGCGGGTCACGGGAGTTGTAGTCGCGGCTGACGTCCAGGGACGGGCCGACCGTGGAGACGGTGGCGTCGGTGTCCTCGGTCGTGTAGTTGCCGATCGGCGGGTCGAAGCCGTGCTCGCTGCTGTTCTGCGAAAGGCCCGAGGTGACCAGCGGCTGCGGGACCTGGATGTTCAGGGCGTACCAGGTGGCACCGGAGTACAGGCCGGCGTCGTAGGACTGCACGGTCCACGAGTAGCTCTGGCCCCACTTGAGCTTGCCGGCCGGGACGACGTAGTCGCCGGTGGCGAGCAGACCCGAGTCGACGACTTTGGTGTTGGTGTTGTCGTAGACCTGGAACTGGTACTTGGTGGTGGTGTTGGCCTGCGCGTTGGCACCACCGGACCACGCGGTGAGCTCGGGGGTGGTGGTGTACGCGGTGGCGTTGTTGTTCGGGTACTGCTGGTAGACCTGCGGCGGCGTGGTGCCGGTGTAGGTGACCGACAGGTACGGGCCGAGCGACGGGTCGTTGAACGAGCCGAACTGCTTCCAGTGCAGCCCGTCGTTGGTGGCCGCGTAGACCGCGAGGCCGTAGTCGGGGGTGGTGCCGTTCATCCAGCCCTGGATGGAGGCGGTGGTCAGCGGAACGTCCACCCAGTCGCCGACGCTGCGGTCGGCGCCGGTGTTGGCGCAGGCGTGCGGGACGGACGGGGTGGCGTTGCCGATGGAGGCGCCGTAGGAGGGCCCCGGGTATGCGGTGACGCCGGTCGGCGTCCAGGCGCTGGTGACCTGGGCGACATCGAACCGCTCGGCGGTGCAGGTGGCGGCCCAGGTGTCGAAGAGGTGCAGGTCGGCGGCGGTCACGGTGACCTTGGAGCCGTCCCAGCCGCTGTACCAGTGGTTGACGTAGGCGGCCGCGGAGTGCGGACCGGAGTCATACGAGCCGATCTTGACCGTCTGCTCGAAGGAGTGGTCACCGGGGGCGCCGGACTCGGCGTAGGTGGTGGTCCAGCCGTCGGTGATGGTCGGGTCGACGGTGACCGGGAAGACGCGCGCCGCGTCGTGCAGCCAGGCCGCGTCCAGGGTGACCTTGAGGACCTGGTGGCCCGCCTCGCCGGCCAGCTGGTACGTCACCGCGTGCGTCGTCGCCGGGTCGCCGGAGTGCGGGTCGACCTTGGAGTCGTAGGCGTACGCGGCCGGGATCCGCTCGGTGACCTTGCCGTTCGCGTCCCGCAGGTCGATGGAGCCGTCCTTGGCCTGGACAGCGGTCAGGCCCTTGAGGGTGAGCGGGAAGGTCCAGGAGTTGGCGGCCCGCGCGGAGTGCAGGACGACGGCTTCCTTGACACCGGTGGCGGTGGGGGCGACCACCAGGTCGGTGCCGGGCAGGGTGCCGGCGTAGGTGACCTCGGAGCCGTCGGCCTTGCCCGCGACCGGGGCCGCGCCTTGGAGCCCGTACGACAGCACGTGGTCGTCGTCGGTGCTGAAGGAGACGACGGCGGAGTCGGTGCTGCGGGGCGCGAAGTCGACACCGCGCGAGTTGGCGCTCTCGTGCAGGCGACCGTCGCCGCCGGCCTTGACCCGGGTGTCGATGGGCTGCCAGTCGCCGTTCGCGTCACGGTAGTTGACCGGCGTCTTGGCGATCTTGCGGGTGGTGGTGCCGTCCGCGTTGTCGAAGACGCTGTCGGTGGCGGTGGACTTGGCGGCGTTGCGCCTGCTGGTCTTCGCGGAGAAGCTGCCCGCCGAGGCGCTCGGCCCGGCCTTCGACGCCTTCGCGTACGGGTGGTACGCGTCGAGCTCGCCCTTGCCCTTGCCGGGCGCGTGCCCCGCGCCCTTGCCGGCCCGGGTGGACGCGGCGCTCGCCCGGTGGCTCAACCCGGCCGCGCTGCCGCCCTGCTGACGGGGTAGGTGCCCCCACGTCGGGTCCTTGAACCAGGCGGCGAGGCCCGACCAGGACAGGCGCGGCATGGACAGCGCGGGCAGCGTGGCGCCGTCGGCGGCGGCCTGTTCCGTCGTCAAGAGCAGTGCCATGGCGACGAACGCCACCATCGCGGTGGCGCGCAGCCACCGCCGACGCAGAGCTGTCCACCGAGGGTTACGGCGGAAACGGCGAGTGCGCACGGCACAGACCCCCAACAAGATCGACACACAAAACGCGCCGATCCTGCCGTTCCGGTTACGCCGTGAGAAGCCCTCCACATAGGCTCTTGACCAGGGATTTAGCGTACCGATTGAAAGCCGTGCACCTCACACCTTTCATTCCGTTTTAGGCCTGCCGCATTCTTTGCCAACCCCGGCCCTGGTCTATACCTATGAGGTAGCTGTGAGGACTCGTGATCGGTTATAAGCCAACGCCGCACAAGATCCAGCCAAAGAGGCGGAGTCGGCGAACCGGGGCCGGGGCACGGCCATCTGACGAAAGGGTGGTCTCTGGGACCGGGCGCCGGGGCGCGTACTCGTCCCGCGTCGACCGCCGGGCCGGTCCCCGGGCCTCGTCGCTACCCCTGGAGCGCGCTCTCGACCGCCGACGCGACCTCGCCCCGGACGCCGCTGTCACCGGTGGACGCGAGCACCTTCACATTCGCACCGGCCGACTTTGCGCCACCCGTTCCCTCGACGACCAGAAACCGCGTCTTGGGGAACTTCGGCCCGTCGAGGGCGACCGCACCCCGAGGCGCCGCGCCCACCGTCAGCACCACCGTGCACTTGCGGCTCGCCAGGGTCGCCAGATACGGCGCGGCGTTGCCCGCGCTCTGCTCCCCCGCCACCGCGAGGTAGCTCACCTTGGCATGCGTCTTCACCGACGCATCCTGCATCCCGGCCCACACCGGGCCCACCGAGGCGTCCGCGAGCCCGCGTTCGGGGGTGAGCAGGCAGGCCTGCTGCTCGGTGTAGGCGCGCGCCCGGGTGGGCGGGACATCCGCGCCGCCGTCCGAGCCGTCCGTCACCGCCACCACGATCCCCGCCACGGCCACCGCGGCCACCGCGGCACCACCGCCCAGCACCCAGCGCCGGTGCGCACCGATCCACGCCTTCACGGCCGTCCTCCACAAGAGCCCGGCGGGCCGCCCGGTACGCCGGCCCGCTCATCGAGCGCGCAGCTTACGCGCCCCCCCGAAGCGGCCCCGGGAGTGGCTCCATGCCAGCTCAGGACGGTGGGACCGGGAGGCGGCGGCCGCTGGGCCGGACGGCGGAGGCCGCTGGGCCGGACGACGGAGCCTGCTGGGGGCAGCCGCCGAGCACCGCCCTCACCCCGCCCTGCCGCCCGACGGTGACGCCTCCCGGACCAGGCGGTCCCGCAGGGGCACATAATCCCCCACCCGGTGACTGATCCGCCGACTCCCTCGCGCCGACGCGCGCCAGGCAGGACACTTGAGCCGCGACACGGACTCGACCAGCACACGATCGCTCTCGGAGGGGGACCCATATGCGGGACGGCCATCGGGCGGAGGCCGAGCGGCTGTTGGTACGCGCCGTCGAGGAGGAAGTACGGCGCTCCGGCGGCAGAGCGGACGCCAACGCGCTGCTCACACGGGGCCGGGCCGCGCTGGACGCGCTGGCGGAGAGCGCCGCCGAGGAGTACGCCGCGTACACCGCGGCGCTCGACGAAGCGGAAGCCGGGCAGCTGACACTGGGCGCGCGATTCGCGAAGGAGAAGGCGGCAACGGCCTTCTGGGCGACCGGGGTCGCGGCCGTCGCCGCCGCTCTGGCCGACACGGCGCTGGGCTCAGGTGCGGGGCCCGCCGTCGGCACCGCGGGCGCCGTGGCCGTCGCCGGGGCCGCGACCACCGTCGTCCGGGTGACCGCCGCGCACTGGCCGGCCGCGCACCGGCGGGCCGGCGAGCTCGGCCGCCCCGGCGGCGCCGAGCAGCTGCGGTTGCAGTGGCTGACGGCCCTTGACGTGCGGGGCATCCGGCCGTTCCTGGACCAGCAGCGGATGGTGACGCCGACGACCCGGACCGGCAAGAAGACGACCGCCGCCGTACCGACGCAGCTGCGCGGCACGGACAAGAGCGCGGCGGCCCGGCGCCGCTCGGTCCTGGAGCAGTCGTTCACCCATCTCCCCGAGCCGCAGGGGCCGTTCGCGGGCCGCCGTGCGGAGATCACCCGGATCGCCCAGTGGGTGCACTCGGCGCGCGCCGCGACCGAGACCCGGCCGGTGGTCGTGGTGCTGCACGGCCCGGCGGGCGCGGGCCGCACCACGCTCGCCGTACGGGCGACGCACGAGCTGAGGGACCAGTTCCGGGGCGCGTGCCTGGTCGATCTGCGCGGCGGCGGGGGCGGCGAGGCGCCGCTGCCCACCCGGGACGCGCTGCTGCATCTGCTCAACCGGTTGGGCGCACCCCGCGAACAGCTGCTGTTCCGCGAGCGCTCCTCGGCCGACCAGCAGGTGCGCCGCCTCGCCGAGCTCTACCACCAGCATCTGACGGGCCTTCCGGTCACGGTCGTCCTGGACGACGCCTCGGACGCCGAGCAGGTGCGCACACTGGTGCCCGAGCGGTCCGACAGCCTGGTCCTGGTGACCGCCGCCGGGCCCCTCGAACTGCCCGCCGACTTCCCCGCCTGGGTGCACCAGCTGCCCGTCGAGCCGCTGGACGAGGCGGGCGCCGAGGAGCTGCTGCGGGAGGCGGCACAGCACGAGCCCAAGGAGCCGAAGGAACCGTACGACCGCGAAGCCGCCCTTCTCGTACGGGAGTTGTGCGGTGGACTGCCGCTCGCGCTGCGGATCGCGGGCTCCTCGCTCGGCCCCCGGGACGCGCGGGCGCTCGCCGCCGACCTCGGGGCGTACGGCCCGGTCGCGCCCGTCGAGCGCGCGCTGTGGCTGCGCTACACCGACCAGGGCGAGACCTCCCGCAGGCTGCTGCGGCGGCTCGCGCTCGCCGGGCGGGCCTCGCTCGGCGCGGCGGCGGCCGCGGCCCTGCTCGCCACCAGCGAGGCGGAGGCGGGCCAGCTCCTGTCCGCGCTGGCCGAGACGGGCCTGATCGACCGGGTCCGCGCCGACCGCTTCCGCCTGCACGACACCGTACGGGCGTTCGCGCAGGCCAGGCTTCTGGACGAGGAGGAGCCCGCCGAGCGCACGGCCGCGCAGGAGCGGCTGATCCGGAACTACGCGGAACTCGCCGACGCGGTGATCCGTATGGTCGACGGCAAACTCTCCACCCGGGCCGGGCAGTTCGGCAGCCACGGCTTCACCTCGCTCGACGCGGCCCTGCGCTGGCTCGACGACGAGTCGAGCTTCATCACGGCGGCGCTGCGCGGGGTGGAGGGCGTCGACCAGCAGGCGGTCCTCGGCCTGCTCGGCGCGCTGTGCGACTACTGCCTGCTGCGCGGCGACCTCTACCGCCTGGGCGAGATCAGCGAACTGTCCCAGGCCGTCGACCAGGGCCTGCTCGAACGCTCGGTGCGCTGGCGCACCGGCATCGCGGCCCGCCAGCTGGGCGAGCTCGACAAGGCCCGTACGACGCTGTCGTCCGTCGTCGGCCTCTACCGCGAGGCGCAGAACGACGCGGGCGCGGCGCTCGCCCTCTGCTCGCTCGGCATCACGCTGCACCACCAGGGCAACCTCACCGAGGCCGCGGCGAAGCTGCGCGAGGCCATCGCCCTGCAGTCCGCGCCCGAGCAGGACGAGGACCGCGCCTGGTCGCTGCACGCCCTTGCGGCGGTCGAGCGCGACCGCGCCGACCTGGCGCAGGCCCTCACCCTCCTGGACACCGCGCTCGCCCTGCACCGCGAGGGCGAGTCGCTGCACGGCGAGGCCTGGACCCACTTCCAGCTGGGCCAGGTCTGTCTGCGGATGGGCGACGTCCCGCGCGCGGAGGACGAGTTGCGCACGGCCCTCGACCAGTACGGGCGCACCCGCGACGGCCGGGGCGTGGCCTGGGCGCTCACCCAGCTGGCCCGCGCCCGCCTGGTCGACGGCGACCCGTCGGTGGCCGTCGACCAGCTGCGCCAGGCGCTCTCGCGCCACCGCGAGCAGGAGGACGCGCGCGGCGAGGCGTGGACGCTCTACTACCTGGGCCAGGCCCTGGAGGAGCGCGGCGACCGCGACCAGTCGGTACGCGAACTGGAACGCGCCCGCACCATGTTCTCGCGCATGCGGGACGTGTACGGGCTGGCCTGCGCCCGCCACCACTCGGGCCGCGTCACCCGCGACCAGCGCGCCGCCCAGACCGGCAACCTGCGCAACTCCGGCTTCGCCCGCCAGCTCCTGGTCGACGCCCGCGCCGACTTCCACCGCATCGGCGTGGCCCACGGCGAGGCCTGGACGTGCC
The DNA here is from genome assembly GCF_043198895.1 of Streptomyces sp. NPDC048696. NCBI lineage: Bacteria > Bacillati > Actinomycetota > Actinomycetes > Kitasatosporales > Streptomycetaceae > Streptomyces > Streptomyces sp. NPDC048696. Next base: position 15,985 of record NZ_JBICVJ010000033.1, read on the forward strand.
TGGAACTCGCCCTGATCGACGCGGGCAACAACCGCGCCCCGCAGGCGCTCGCGCTGTGCGACGAGGCGGTCGAGCTGTTCGCCTCCTACGGCGACCTGCGCGGCGGTGACTGGGCCCGCTTCCTGCGCTGCACCCTCCTGCCGTACGCCTCGGCGGGCGGCTCGGAGATCGGCGCGGCGGTGGCCCAGGAAGAGCTCTCCCAGCTGGTCCGCGCCCACCACGCCACCCGCGACAGCAAACTGGAGGACTGCGCGGAGGCGTACGCGCTGATGCTGGAACGCGGCGTCGAGCTGGAGGACGGCTGGCAGGCATGGCTGCTCGGCATGGTCCCGACCCGGCATTCCCGGGAGGTCATGGGGGTGCCGGTGGGGGCGACGCGGTAAGCCGGGAGCCGCGCCCGCTGCCACCGGATCGGGCGCTGTTTCCCGGGCGGGCGCCGGACCTCGGCCACGCGCGCTGAGGCGCGCGCGACCGAGGTCCGATGCCAGGCCCTGGTCAGGCCTTCTTGGGGGCGCCCTTGCCCGAGGCGGCGGCCGGGGTCGGCTCCGCCGCGCCCGGGGCGTCCGGCGTCTCCTCGAAGTCGACCTTGCGCATGTGGCGGTTCATCGACTTCATCAGCATCCACACGCCCGCGGCGAGCGCCGCGAAGACGATGAAGCCGAGGACGCCGGGCGTCACCTTGTTGTCGTCGACCTCCTTGGCCAGAGGGACGAGGTGTGTCAGTGCGAGGCTTGCGCTCATATCAGGCATTCTCGCGTACGCCCGCGAAGAGGTCGTCCTCGGGGAGGGAAGTGTCCACGAGCGACTTCGCCAGCTCGTACTCCTCCGTCGGCCAGACCTCCTTCTGGATCTCCATCGGGACCCGGAACCAGCCGCCGTCGGGGTCGATCTGCGTGGCGTGCGCGATCAGCGCCTTGTCGCGGATCTCGAAGAACTCCGCGCACGGAACGTGCGTGGTCAGCGTGCGCTCGACCCGCTCGAACTCCTTCCAGCGCTCCAGCCACTCGGCGTACGGGGACTCCATGCCGCGGTCCAGGAGCGCGTGGTGCAGCGCCAGCGTGCGCGGCTTGTTGAAGCCCTGGTTGTAGTAGAGCTTCTGCGGCTGGTACACCGGGCCGAACTCGGCCTCCGGGAACTTCTCCGGGTCCGCCGCGCCCTCGAACGCCACCATCGAGATCTTGTGGGTCATGATGTGGTCGGGGTGCGGGTAGCCGCCGTTCTCGTCGTACGTCGTGATCACCTGGGGACGGAACGAGCGGATCTGCTTCACCAGCTCGCCGGCCGCCTTGTCGACGTCCTCCAGGGCGAAGCAGCCCTCCGGCAGCGGCGGCAGCGGGTCGCCCTCGGGCAGCCCCGAGTCGACGAAGCCCAGCCACTCCTGCTTGACCCCGAGGATCTCGCGGGCCTCGTCCATCTCCTTCTTGCGCACCTCGTGGATGTGGTCCTCGATGTACTTGTCGCCCTGGAGCTTCGGGTTGAGGATGGAGCCGCGCTCGCCGCCCGTGCAGGTCACCACCAGCACGTCCACCCCCTCGGACACGTACTTCGCCATGGTGGCCGCGCCCTTGCTCGACTCGTCGTCGGGGTGGGCGTGCACGGCCATCAGTCGCAGCTGCTCAGTCAAGACAAGATCCTCAGTGATTTCGGCGCCCTCTGTGTTGCCCTCTGTGATCCGGCGCGATGGGCGGCTTCTATAGTGACCGAATCGGGGGACGGAAAATTCCGGCACCCCCAGCAGCAGGAGGACGATCATGGCCGCGGCAAGCCAACCGCTCCCGGAGGGGCGCTACGGACGCACCGCGGACCAGCGCGCCGACCGCAAGCTCAAGATCATCGGTGCTGTTCTCGGCGCGGTGCTGGTCGTCGTGATCGGCTGGATCGGCTACGACTATGTATCCGGAAAGTCGGTTTCCGCCCAGGTCATCACGTTCCAGGTGGTTTCCTCCAAGGCCGTCGACGTCCATCTGGAAGTGCGCAAGGACAGCGGCGAGACCGGTGTCTGCACCCTGCGCGCGCTGGAGGCCGACGGCGACGAGGTGGGCCGCAAGGACGTCCGCTTCGAGCAGCGCTCGGGCCGGATCGACCAGGTGATCAGGGTCCAGACCACGTCGCGGGCCACGGCCGTCGACCTGGTCGGCTGCAAGTCGGCCTGACCGCTCGCACCCGGCCGACCGCACCCGGTCAACCCGACCCGGCCGGGCCGGGCCGTAGACGCCTCCGCTCCCACGGCGCTGACCTGCGGCGACGATTCCCATACGGTTTCCGTCCTCCCCCTTCGCGCCCTGAATTGTTAGGCTCGTGGTTTCGCCCACCCGAGAGGGAACATCCTTCTGGGTAGGGCGATGCGCTTGTATTCCCAGTACCGACGAGGAGCACCTGTGACCCAGACCAGCGACAACGTCACCTGGCTGACCCAGGAGGCGTACAACCAGCTCAAGGCCGAGCTGGAGTACCTGTCTGGTCCCGCGCGCACGGAGATCGCCGTAAAGATCGCGGCGGCCCGTGAGGAGGGTGACCTCCGGGAGAACGGCGGGTACCACGCGGCCAAGGAGGAGCAGGGCAAGATGGAGCTCCGGGTCCGTCAGCTGACCCAGCTCCTTGAGCACGCCAAGGTCGGCGAGGCCCCCGCCGCCGACGGCGTGGTGGCCCCCGGCATGCTCGTCACGATCGCCTTCGACGGCGACGAGGACGACACGCTGGAGTTCCTGCTCGCCTCCCGTGAGTACGCGTCGACCGAGATCGAGACGTACTCCCCGCAGTCCCCGCTCGGCTCGGGCGTGAACGGCAAGAAGATCGGCGAGGACGCCGAGTACGAACTGCCGAACGGCAAGAAGGCCTCGGTCAAGATCCTCGCGGCCACGCCGTACACGGGCTGAGCCACGCACACCGACCGCACGAAGCCCCCGGCCAGGCGCCGGGGGCTTCGTCGTGTGCGCTACCGCTGCCCGTTGCCCATCAGGCCGTCGCCGAGCGGTACTTGCGTACCGCCAGCGTGCGGAACAGGACGATGATCACCAGCGACCAGAGCAGCGACGCGTACACCGGGTGCTGCATCGGCCACGCGGTGGAGTGCACCACGCCCGGGTTCCCGAACAGGTCCCGGCACGCCTGCACGGTCGCGCTGAACGGGTTCCACTCCGCGATGTGCCGCAGCCACGGCGTCATCCCATCGGTGGACACGAACGCGTTGGACACGAACGTCACCGGGAAGAGCCAGATCAGCCCGCCCGACGTGGCCGCCTCGGGCGTACGCACCGTGAGGCCGATCAGGGCGCCGATCCAGGAGAACGCGTACCCCAGCAGAAGCAGCAGCGCGAACGCGCCGAGCGCCTTCGGTATGCCGTGGTGGACGCGCCAGCCGACCAGCAGGCCGACGACGGCGAGCACCACGACGGTCAGCGCCGTCTGCACCAGGTCGGCCAGCGTACGGCCGGTGAGGACCGCGCCCCGAGCCATGGGCAGCGACCGGAACCGGTCGATGAGCCCCTTGTGCATGTCGTCGGCGATGCCGGCGCCCGCGCCCGCCGTGGCGAAGGTGACGGTCTGGGCGAAGATCCCGGCCATCAGGAACTCGCGGTAGCGGCCGGGCTCCAGCGAGCCGCCGACGGCGACCGAGCCGCCGAAGACGTAGCTGAACAGCACCACGAACATGATGGGCTGGATCAGCCCGAAAATGATCATCTCCGGGATGCGCATCATCCGTATGAGGTTGCGCTTGGCGACGACCAGCGAATCGTTGATCGACTGGACCACGCCGCCACGCGGCTGCGGAGCGACGAGGCGCGGGGCATCGATGACGGCGGTCACGAGGAGACCTCCTGCTCGGTCTGGTTCTTGCCGCGCTTACGGGACTTGGGGTCCTGCGCCTCGCCGTTCTCCTCCTTGAGCTCGGCCGCGTGGCCGGTCAGCGAGATGAACACGTCGTCGAGGGTGGGGCGGCGCAGCCCGATGTCGTCGATCTCCACACCCCGGTTGTCGAGCTCGCGGATGACCTCGGCGAGCAGCTTGGCGCCGCCGGTGACCGGGACCGTGAGCTTGCGGGTGTGCTCGGCGACGGTGACCTCGCCCTTGCCGAACCCGGCGAGCACGGCCCGGGCCGGGCCCAGCTCGTCGTGCTCGTGCACCACGACCTCGACGCGCTCGCCGCCGGTGCGGGCCTTGAGCTGGTCGGCGGTGCCGCGCTCGATGACGCGGCCGTGGTCGACGACGCAGATGTCGTGCGCGAGGTGGTCGGCCTCCTCCAGGTACTGCGTGGTGAGCAGCAGGGTGGTGCCGCCCGCGACGAGCTCCTGGATGACCTCCCACAGCTGCTGCCGGTTGCGCGGGTCGAGGCCGGTCGTCGGCTCGTCCATGAACATCACGGGCGGCGAGACGACCAGGGCGGCGGCGAGGTCGAGCCTGCGGCGCATGCCGCCGGAGTAGGTCTTGGCGGGGCGGTCGGCCGCGTCGGCGAGGTTGAACTTCTCAAGCAGCTCGCCCGCCCTGGCCTTCGCCTGCTTGGACTTCATCTGGTAGAGCTGGCCGACCATGTGAAGGTTCTCGCGGCCGGTCAGGTACTCGTCGACGGCCGCGAACTGGCCGGACAGGCCGATCGCGCGGCGCACCTCGTTGGGATGCTTCAGCACGTCGATGCCCGCGACGGTGGCGCGGCCGCTGTCGGGCTGGAGCAGGGTGGTCAGGACGCGCACGGTGGTGGTCTTGCCGGCGCCGTTGGGGCCGAGCAGGCCCAGGACCGTGCCCTCGGGGACATCGAGGTCCACGCCGTCCAGAGCCTTTACGTCGCCGAACGTCTTCACCAGGCCTTCGGCATAGATGGCGCCTGGCATAGGTACCCCCAGAGTTGGGTGTCGTTTGTCCATAAATCCTAGGTTTGCCGGACATGTGATGCCCGGTGGAGCTGTGGCGCAGGACACAGACTAACGCGATGTATCGCGTTTTCTCAAGGGGTTTTCGGCGGCTGGCGCGGGCGTCAGGAGATGATCTGGTAGCCCGCCTCCCGCAGCGCCGCCGAGACCTCCAGGCAGTGCTCCGGCCCCTTCGTCTCCAGGTGCAACTCCACCTCCACTTCCGTGAGTCCGAGCCGCGGATCGGTCCGTACGTGGCCCACATCAAGGACGTTAGCGTCGACCACTGACAACGCCCTGAGAAGCTCGGCGAGCACCCCCGGCCGGTCCGTGATCCGCACCCGCAGGCTCAGATAGCGCCCGGCCGCCGCCATGCCGTGCCGCAGGATCCGCTGCAGCAGCACCGGGTCCACGTTGCCGCCCGACAGCACCGCCACCACCGGTCCCCGGAACGCCCCGGGATCGCTCAGGAGCGCCGCCACCGGGCTCGCCCCGGCGGGCTCCACGACCAGCTTGGCCCGCTCCAGGCAGAGCAGCAGCGCGGACGACAGGGCGTCCTCGGAGACCGTGACGATGTCGTCCACGAGCTCCCTGATCAGCGCGAACGGCACGTCCCCGGGCCGGCCCACCTTGATCCCGTCGGCCATCGTCGGCGCCGGGTCGATCGCCACCGGGTGCCCGGCCGCGAGCGAGGGCGGATACGCGGCGGACGCCGCCGCCTGCACGCCGATCACCTTCACATCGGGGCGGACCGCCTTCACCGCGACCGCGATGCCCGCGGCCAGCCCGCCGCCGCCGATCCCGACGACGATCGTGCGCACCTCCGGGCACTGCTCCAGGATCTCCAGGCCGACCGTGCCCTGGCCGGCGATGATGTCCGGGTGGTCGAAGGGGTGGATGAAGACGGCGCCCGTCTCGCGCGCGTACTCCTCGGCGGCCGCCAGCGTCTCGTCGACGACGGTGCCGTGCAGCACCACCTCCGCGCCGTACTCACGGGTCGCGGCGACCTTCGGCAGGGGCGCGCCGACCGGCATGAACACGGTGGAGCGCACGCCCAGGAGCGAGGAGGCGAGCGCCACGCCCTGCGCGTGGTTGCCCGCGCTCGCGGCCACCACCCCGGCCGCCCGCTCCTCCGGCCGCAGCCCCGCGATGCGCACATAGGCGCCGCGCAGCTTGAACGAACCGGTCCGCTGGAGGTTCTCGCACTTGAGGTGGACCGGGGCGCCGACCAGCTGCGTCAGATGCCGCGAACCCTCCATCGCGGTCATCCGCGCGACGCCCGCGAGCATCTTCTGCGCGCCCCGGACGTCGTCGAGGATGAGGGGACGCAAGGGGTCAGGCGTGCTGAAGCTCATGACGTCAAGTCTCGCAGCTCATCGGCCCCGGGGCCGCTGCGGTCCGGATCCGCCGAGCAGTTGTCCACAGCTTTGCTCAGGGCCGGTACGCGTACGGGTCGGGCCGCGTACTCTGTCCCCCACCACACCGACCGCCGCACGAGAGAGCCCCGGCCATGCCCACTACTCAGGACATGACTTCCCATCTCGACCCAGGTCTCCTCGATGCCCTCCAGCACCAGGTGGCCATCTTCGCGCGCCGCGCGGAGCAGACCCGTCTCGGCGGCGTCGGCCAGGTCCGCAACTCGATGGACCGCGCCGCCTATCTGCTGCTCAACAGGCTCGACCAGGAAGGCCCGATGGGCGTCAAGGCGCTCGCCGCGGGCATGGGCATCGACTCCTCGACCGTCACCCGCCAGGTCGCGCCGCTCGTCGACACGGGCCTGGTGAAGCGGACTTCGCACCCCGAGGACGGCCGCGCCGTCGTCCTCCAGCTCTCCCCGCGCGGCCAGGCCCGCCTCGAAGAGGTGCGCTCCTCGCGGCGCGAGCTGATGGCCCGGGTGACGGACGGCTGGACCGAGGACGAACGCGAGTCCTTCTGCACTCTCCTGACCCGCTTCAACTCAGCTCTCTCAGCGCGCCAGTCGGCGACCCAGGAACCGGCGGCGCCGACCTCTTGACCTGCTGCGCGCGCTGCCTTCAGATGAGGCCATGCGCGCGCGCCAGGCGGAACTGCGGCGCCGCAGCGCCCGCGAGTTCGAGGCGTTCGTGGCGGGCGCGGGCGGCAGGCTGCTGCATGCCGCCACCCTGCTGACGGCCGAGCCCCCCGAGCACAACGAACGGGCCCGCCGTCTGCTGACGGCCGCCCTCGCCCGGACGTACGCGCGCTGGGACCCACTGCGCGGCGACGACCCGTACGTGCGCACCCGCCAGGAGCTGGCGGCCAGGTTCGCCGCCACGGCCTGGCGCCACCACCTGCACCGCGACCGCCGGGCGGGCGTGCTGGCCCGGCTCACCCCGCAGGAGCGGCTGATCCTGGTCCTGCGGCTGTACGAAGGGGTCGCGGAGGAGCAGGTCGCCGCCCTGATCGGGCTGCCGGTGGACCGGGTCCGGGTGATCTGCACGCGCGCGATCGCGACGATGCGCAGCGCCCCGGCGGGCACCCGTCGCCCGCGTCCGCAGGCGACAGCGGAGGGGGCGCGGTGAACGCGGCCGACCGCCGGGAAAGGGGCGCCCGTTGAGCCTGCCCGACCGCAAGGAGGCCGAGGTCCGCCGCCTCCTGGAGAGCCCGCATCCGCCGGTTCCGACCGAACTCGCCGCACAGGCGGCCGAGTTGGGCCTGCGGATACTGCACCGACGGCAGGCCGCGCGGCGGCTGATGTGGCTGGCGATCGTGGCGGCGGCGGTCGTCTTCGCGGTATGGGCGGCACGGGTCCACCCGTGGACCGCGCCGCCGTCCACGGTGGCGCCGCCGGTGGACGGCTTCTGAACGTACGCCTGCATAGTCACGCCTACGCAGTGAGGGTCCCGGGGCGCAAAGAGCCCCAGGACCCCCTACGGGGGTGGTGGAGCCGTCAGCCCAGCGCCTGCTGGAGGTCGGCCAGCAGGTCGTCCACGTTCTCGATGCCGACCGAAAGGCGCACCAGGTCGCCCGGCACCTCAAGCGCGGACCCGGCGACGCTGGCGTGCGTCATCCGGCCCGGGTGCTCGATCAGCGACTCGACGCCGCCCAGGGACTCGCCCAGGGTGAAGATCTTGGTGCGGGCGCACAGGTCGACCGCCTCCTGCTCGCCGCCCGTGACCCGGAACGACACCATGCCGCCGAAGGCGCGCATCTGCTTGGCCGCGACCTCGTGGCCGGGGTGCTCGGGCAGCCCCGGGTAGAGCACCTGCGACACCTTGGGGTGGCGGGTCAGCATCTCCGCGATCTTCCCGGCGTTCTCGCTGTGCCGGTCCATGCGCACCGGCAGCGTCTTGATGCCGCGCAGCACCAGCCAGGAGTCGAACGGCCCGGCGACCGCGCCCATCGCGTTCTGGTGGTACGCCAACTCCTCGCCCAGCTCGGCCGAGTTGGTGACCAGGGCGCCGCCGACGACGTCCGAGTGGCCGCCCATGTACTTCGTCAGGGAGTGCACGACGACGTCCGCGCCGAGCGCGAGCGGCTGCTGGAGGTAGGGGCTCGCGAAGGTGTTGTCGACGACCAGCTTCGCGCCGGCGTCCTTGGCGACCGCGGCCACGGCCGCGATGTCGGTGATGCCGAGCAGCGGGTTCGAGGGCGTCTCGACCCAGATGGCCTTCGTACGGTCGGTGACGGCGGCCCGTACGGACGCCGGGTCGGAGGTGTCGGCGACCGACCACTCCACACCCCACCGCGAGACGACCTTGGCGAAGAGGCGGAACGTACCGCCGTACGCGTCATTGGGGATGACGACGTGGTCGCCGGGGGCCAGCAGCGTACGCAGCAGGCAGTCCTCGGCCGCCAGGCCGGACGCGAAGGCGAGCCCGCGGACGCCGCCCTCAAGGGCGGCCAGGTTCTCTTCCAGGGCCGTACGGGTCGGGTTGGCGCTGCGGCTGTACTCGTAACCGCCGCGCAGCCCGCCCACACCGTCCTGCTTGTAGGTGGAGACCTGGTAGATCGGGGGTACGACCGCACCGGTCAGCGGATCCGCGGTGTTTCCGGCATGGATCGCGATGGTCTCGAAGCTCTTGTCGAGGTGCTCGTGGCTCATGAGGCCAGAGCCTAGTTGGCCCGATGGCGACATTGGGGGTGGTCGCCGGTAGCTGAGACACGGGGCGGCGCAGGATGAGACGGGGCGGGCGGCGGGCGGGGCCGACCTGGGCCGGAGCGGGGCGTCGGCGGCGCCGGGTCCGACGCGGGTCGGCCGCCCGGGTCGGTGCCGGGTTATCCACAGGGCGGGGCGCGGGTTGGCCAGATGTCCATGGGGTCTGGTTCGCTTGAGGCATGGAGATTCTCTGGATCCTGATCGCCGCGTGCATGCTGGCCATGGTCGGCTCATGGATGATGCGCCGCCGCGGCCGCGGGGCCGGCATCCAGCTGGCCGAGCCCGGCGCGCCCGACGCGGCGGACCCGGCGGCGTACGGCTTCGCGCGCCAGGAGGAGCTGGACGTGCGGCTGCCGGGCCCGGACCAGGACCTCCTGGACGTACTGGACGTGGTGCAGCAGACCCAGGAGTGGCGGGCCGCGTCCCAGCTGCTCGCGGGCACGTCCAAGGAGGGCGAGCTGCGCTGGCAGCGCGTGCAGGCCTTCGCGGGCGCGGCGTCCCTGGAGCTGGCGCAGCGCCCCGGCGTGGGCGGCGCGTGGCTGCGCAAGTGGCGCTCGGAGGCGCCCAAGGACGCGGGCGCGGCGCAGGTGCACGCGGAGTTCCTGGTGCAGCAGGCATGGCGCTCGTCGTCGGCCGGCAAGGACGACTTCCGGATCATCCTGGAGGAGGCGCGCACGGTCTGCGCCGAGGCCGCGCTGCTGGCCCCGGGCGACCCGGTCCCGTACATCACGGAGCTGGCGGTGGCGCGCGGACTGGCGTATCCGCACGCGGAGTTCGAGCAGCTGTGGGCCAAGGTGATCGACCGCGCGCCGCAGCACATGGGGGCGCATCTGTCGGCGCTGCACTACTGGTGCGAGAAGTGGCACGGCTCGCGCGAGCTGGCGGACGAGTTCGCGACGTCGGCGGCGGCGCGGGCCCCGCGCGGCTCGCTGCTGTCCGCGCTGCCGCTGTTCGCGGTGTACGAGCACATGGGCGACATCGTCCTGGTCAACGACTTCCACCGCACGGCGGTGGTGAGCCGTGCGATGGAGGGCGCGCTGCACGCGGTCCACGCGGCCCGCCCCGACGACCCGGTCCTCGCGCACGTGCGCCACCTGCTCGCCTTCTTCCTGGTCGGCGCCCAGCGCTGGTCCGAGTCGATGGACCAGTTCGTCCACCTCGACGGCTATGTGGGCGCGCTCCCGTGGACGCTGTCCGAGGACCCGGCGGGGCAGTACGCGATATACCGCGCGCTGGCGGTGGCGGGGTACGAGGCGAACGGGGGGAACCCGGCGACCCTGCCGAGGTAGCCGGGCCCGCGGCCGGGAGCCGGGGCCGGGAGCCGCAGCCGGGCCCGCGGCCGGGGTCCGGAATCCCCCGCACCCCCGAAACGTTGAACGGGTTGCAGCCGACCGAATCGACCGCGGCCGGACCGCAGCCGACACGACCCGCCTGGCGGAGGAGCCCCCGCGATGTTCCTGAACCGTACGCCCGTACTCCCCACCCCCGAGGAGGCCCTCAAGGGCCGCCCCGAGCCGGAATTCACCGTTCCGTCCCGCCACACGGTCCTCGGCAACCCGCTGCTCGGCCCGTACCCCGAGGGCCTGGAGGTAGCGGACTTCGGCCTCGGCTGCTTCTGGGGCGCCGAGCGCAAGTTCTGGCAGACCGAGGGCGTGTGGACGACCCTGGTCGGCTACCAGGGCGGCGCCACCCAGAACCCCGCGTACGAAGAGGTCTGCTCGGGCCTGACGGGCCACACGGAGGTGGTCCGCGTGGTCTTCGACCCGAAGATCGTCTCGTACGCGTCTCTGGTGAAGCTCTTCTGGGAGTCCCACAACCCGACCCAGGGCTTCCGCCAGGGCAACGACGTGGGCACCCAGTACCGCTCCGCGATCTACACCCACACCCCGGAGCAGGCCACGGTGGCGGCGGCGTCCCGCGAGGCGTACCAGCAGGTCCTGACGGCGGCGGGCCATCGCGAGATCACCACGGAAATCCTCCCGGCCGAGGGCCGCACGTTCTACCCGGCGGAGCCGTACCACCAGCAGTACCTCGACAAGAACCCGGACGGGTACTGCGGGATAGGCGGGACGGGAGTCAAGCTGAGCGAGCCCTTCGAGACCAACTGGGGAGCGTCGTGCCCGACGGGTATCGCTCCCGCTCCCAGCGAGGGCTAGAGGGACGGGAGGCCGTACGGCGATGTCACGCGTGCACCGGTGACAGCGTCACCGCTTGGGCCAATGCCAAAGCGGCTCGTCCAGTACCCCTTGGCCCCGCACCGCCGTCTGGCCGAACTCCTTGACCAGTTCTATGACGTTGGCCCGGCGCGACAGCAGGTCGGCCAGGGGGCGGGCGTGGGTGACCACCAGTAGTTGGGTGTGGGTGGTCGCCTTGTGGATCAGGGCGGCCAGGGGTGGGAGCAGGTCGGGGTGGAGGCTGGTCTCCGGCTCGTTCAGGACCATCAGGGCCGGTGGGCGCGGGGTGAGCAGGGCCGCGACCCACAGCAGGTAGCGCAGGGTGCCGTCGGAGAGTTCCGCCGCGGTCAGGGGGCGGAGCAGGCCGTGCTGGCGCAGGTGGAGTTCGAAGCGGCCGCCGACCACGTCGATCTCGACGCGGCTGCCCGGGAACGCCGCGTCCACCGCCTCGTCCAGCCCCTCGCGGTCGCCGGTCTCCCGGATCGTCTGGAGCGCGGCGGCGAGGTCGGCGCCGTCGCCGCTCAGGACCGGCGTACGGGTGCCGACGTGGGTGCCACGGGCGGGCGCGTGCGCGTCGGTGCGTACGTGGTCGTAGAAGCGCCACGCGCGGACGCGTTCGCGCACCGCCAGCACGTCGGGGGCCCGCTGCGGGTCGGCGAGTTCGCCCAGCATCGAGTCGTACGGACGGATCTCGCCCGCCGAACGCTGCCAAGTGCCGTCGGCCGAGCGCACCTTCACCGCCTGACCGGCCCGCTCGGAGAGCACGGTCGCCGGGCGCAGCACCGGGCCGCTCCAGATCGACTCGCGTTTGATCTCCGGGTCGAGCATGAAGAGCGAGCCGGGGTGGCCCGCCGCGCCGCCGGGGTGGCCGAAGTCGACCGCGTAACCGAAGTCGTCCCCCGCGAATCCGAGGCGGAGGCTGACCGGTTCGGTGCGCACCGTGCCCTGGAGCGGGCTGCGGCCCTCGCGCACCGAGCGGCCGGTCTTCTCCGGGCCCGCCCACAGCGTCGACGGCAGCCCGCCCTCGCGCGCGAGGGCCGCGACCGCGCCCCCGCGCGCGGAGTCGGCGAGCAGCCGCAGGGCACGGTACAGGGACGACTTCCCGGTCCCGTTGGCGCCTGTCACCACGTTGAGGCGGTCGAGGCGTACGACCAGGTGCCTCAGTGAGCGGTAGTTCTCGACGGCGAGCGTGCTGATCATGTCTTCGAGGGTAGGGATCGGGTCTGACAATCGCCCTCCGAGGCGAGGCCGTGGACGAGGCGGTGGACGAGGCCGTCGAGCGGCGCGGGAAAACCATCACTGGGTGTGTCAGTGCGGGACCGTAGGGTTGGCGAGGTGGGCATCAGCCAAGTCCTGCGGATCGACAGGGCCGACAAGGCCGGGAGGACTGACAGGACCGACGGGACCGATCCGGTCGGGGGCGGGGCCGGCTCGCCGTCGCGGGGCGGACGGCCGCGGCCCGAATGGCGCGTGCCCGCCGTCGTGACCGCGCTGGCCGTTCCGCTGTACGTGGTGTGGGCGCTGCTCCTCGCGAGCGGCGGCGGCGACCTCGCGGCCCAGTTCGCCTGGGCGGGTTTCGCGGCCCGGCATCCGGTCTCCGCGTACAACCTCTCCTGGTACGGCGGCGCGCACACCGCCAACTACAGCCTGCTCACGCCCTGGTTGATGGCCGCCTTCGGAGTGCGGGCGGTGTCGGTGGCGGCAGGGCTTTCGGGTACGTGGCTGATGGCCCTGCTGTTCGTACGGGCGGCGGGCGCGCGGGACGAGCGGGGCGGCGACGGGCCCTGGCGGGGGCTGTGGCCCGCGCTGCTCGCGGCGGCCGCGCTCTGGTGCAATGTCGTCTCGGGGCGGACCACCTTCGCGGTGGGGGTGTCGTTCGCCCTGGTCGCCTGTCTGTTCGTGCAGCGGGGCGGACCCGGAGCGCGGCTGGTGCTCGCGTGTGCGAGCACTGCTCTCGCCACCATGGCCAGCCCCGTCGCCGGGCTCTTCCTGCTCGTCGTCGGCGCCGCCTACGGGCTCGACCGGCAGTGGGCGAAGGCCGCCGCGCTGATCGCGGCGCCGTGCGCGGTCGTCGCCGCCACCACGCTGCTCTTCCCCTTCGAGGGCGAACAGCCCATGGCGCTGCGCAAGGTGTGGATGCCGCTGGCCGTCTGCGCCGCGCTGCTGCTCGCCGCGCCCGCCGCCCGTACGTGGAAGGTGGTACGGATAGGGGCCGCCGTGTACGCGGTCGGTGTGGTGCTCACGTTCCTCGTCGCCTCGCCCGTCGGGTCGAACGTGGAACGGCTCGTCGGGCTCGCGGGGCCGCCCGTTCTGCTCGCGGCGCTCCTCGCGCCCGGCCTCACCAGGACGCGGCGGATCGTGCTGGCCGTGACGCTGGTCGTCTCCGTCAACTGGCTGCGCGACAAGACGCTCGACGACATACGGGTCTCCACCGTCACGCCCGCGTGGGCGGCGCACACGGACGGGCTGGTCGGTGAGTTGCGGCGGCTCGGCGCGGACCGGACGCGGGTCGAGGTCGTCCCGGCGCGCAACCACCGCGAGGCCGCGGTGCTCGCCGCGGACGTCAATGACGCGCGCGGCTGGAACCGGCAGCTGGACGTGGAGCGCGGGCGGCTGTTCTACGACGGGTCGTTCACGTCGGCGCGGTACCGGGCCTGGCTCGATCGGTGGGCCGTCGGGTACGTCGCCGTGCACGACGGGCTGCCGGACGGGCCCGCCACTGCCGAGGCCGCGCTCGTTCGGGACCGGCCGCCGTGGCTGGAGCATGTGTGGCGGGACGCGCACTGGACGGTGTACCGGGTGCGGGACGCCGTGCCGTTGGTTTCCGCGCCGGGGGCGGCTGTGGGGGGCGATGACGCGACGCTCGTCGTGCGGATGCCGCGTGCCGGGTCGGCGACTGTGCGGATCGCCTATTCGCCGTGGTTGCGGGCGAGTGGGGGGGCGTGTGTGTCGCGCGAGGGGGAGTTCGTCCGGCTCACCGTGCCTCGGGCCGGGGAGTATCGGCTCGACTCGCCCTATCGGTGGCCTCGGGGCGGGAAGTGCTAGGCGCACGGCGGGGCGGATTCCCGGTGCGGGTTGTGGGCGCCTGCTCACTCCCCCAAGTTCTCGGCTCCGCTCGAACAGGGGGACCCCCATCGCGGCGCAGCCGCACATGTCACAGCCTCGCGCCCCTGTAGGGCGCCCGGCGCCCCGCTACGCCGCCTGCGCCCGCAGTGCCGCTGCCGTGCTCGCCGGGTCGTAGCCCTCGCCCACTCCCTCCACCAGCACCAGGTCCCCCTCTATGTGGTCCGTGCGCAGGGGGATCAGGGACTGGTACGCCGGGGAGTGATACCACGCCCGGGCCGCCGTCATGTCGGGGAAGGCGACGATCACCAGGGCGTTCGGCCAGGTGCCCTCGCGGACTTCCAGGGTCGCGCCGTGGACCAGGAAGCGGCCGTCGAAGGGGTCGAGGGTGGACTGGATGGTCTCCATGTAGACGAAGACGTCCTCGGCCACGGTCGCGGTCGGGCGCAGGTTGGCGATGGCGTACGCGGTCATGGCGGTGGTCTCCTCGTTCGGCGGTCGACGCCCGGACGGCCCGGTGCGGCGATGCCCCGATCCTGCCGGGGCACCGCCGCACGGTCGATTACCTCTGGCGTAAGGCAGACCGCCGCACGCAGGACAGACCGTCAGATCGTCGCCGCGTCGATCACGAACCGGTACCGGACGTCGCTCGCCAGCACCCGCTCGTACGCCTCGTTGACCTGCTCCGCGCGGATCAGCTCGATCTCCGCGCCCAGGCCGTGCTCCGCGCAGAAGTCCAGCATCTCCTGGGTCTCCGCGATGCCGCCGATCATCGAACCGGCGAGGATCTTGTTGCCGCCGATGAGGCCGAACATGTTGAGCGCGTTCGGCTCCTCGGGGGCGCCGACGTTCACCAGCGCGCCGCCGGGCTTCAGCAGCGAGAGGTAGGCGCCGAGGTCCAGCGGGGCCGAGACCGTGGAGACGATCAGGTCGAGCGAGCCCGCGAGCTTCTCGAAGGTCTCCGGGTCGCTCGTCGCGTGGAAGTGGTCCGCGCCGAGCTTCAGGCCGTCCTCCTGCTTGCGCAGCGTCTGGCTGAGCACGGTCACCTCGGCGCCGAGCGCGTGCGCGATCTTGACGCCCATGTGGCCGAGGCCGCCGAGCCCGAGGATCGCGACCTTCTTGCCGGGCCCCGCCTGCCAGCGGCGCAGCGGCGAGTACAGCGTGATCCCGGCGCACAGCAGCGGCGCCGCCACGTCCAGGGAGAGGCTGTCGGGGATGCGCAGGGCGAAGCGCTCGTCGACGACGACGTGGGTGGAGTAGCCGCCGTAGGTGGGCTCGCCGTCGCGGCCGATGGCGTTGTAGGTGCCGACGCCCTGGGCGCAGAACTGCTCCTGCCCGGCCCGGCACTGCTCGCACTCGCCGCAGGAGTCGACGAAGCAGCCGACGCCGACCCGGTCGCCGACCGCGTACTTGGTCACGGCCGAGCCGGTCTCGGCGACCACGCCCGCGATCTCGTGGCCGGGCACCATCGGGAAGATGGCCTCGCCCCATCCCTCGCGGGCCTGGTGGATGTCGGAGTGGCAGATGCCCGCGAACTTGATCTCGATCAGGATGTCGTGCGCGCCGACGGGGCGGCGCTCGATGGTGGTGCGCTCCAGCGGTGCCTTGGCGGCGGGGGCGGCGTAGGCGGCGACGGTGGTCATTGCCTTCTCCTCAAGATCTCGGATACGTCCACCACGGTGCCGTGTCCGGGGCCTGTCACCCAGCCCCCTGGTCTGCGT
Source organism: Streptomyces sp. NPDC048696 (assembly GCF_043198895.1). Classification (NCBI taxonomy): domain Bacteria; kingdom Bacillati; phylum Actinomycetota; class Actinomycetes; order Kitasatosporales; family Streptomycetaceae; genus Streptomyces; species Streptomyces sp. NPDC048696. The sequence continues at coordinate 31,904 of NZ_JBICVJ010000033.1, forward strand.
ACGTACGCCGTGCGTACCACCGGCGTGCGTACTACTGGCAGGGTCAGGCTCCCGGTCGTACGACGGCGGATACTGGGATGTCATGGACCAGCGTTCCGAACTCAGCGAATTCCTCCGCTCCCGCCGGGCCCGGCTCAAGCCCGGGGACGTGGGGCTGCCCGACTTCGGGCGGCACCGGCGGGTGCCGGGGCTGCGCCGGGAGGAGCTGGCACAGCTGGCCGGGGTGTCGGTCGCGTACTACACCCGCCTTGAGCAGGGGAACGGGCAGAACGTGTCGGCCGAGGTGCTGGACGCGATCGCCCGGGCGCTGCGGCTGACCGACGCCGAGCAGCAGCATCTGACCCACCTCGCCAAGCCGACGGCGAAGAAGAAGCGGGCGGCGATGGCCCGCCAGCAGCGGGTGCGGCCGGAGCTCCAGCATCTGCTGGACTCGATGGAGTCGGTTCCGGCGTACCTGCTGGGCCGCCGGCTCGACCTGCTGGCCTGGAACCGGATGGCGGCCGCCCTGATCGGCGATTTCGTCGAGCTTCCGCCGGAGGAGCGCAACCTCGCCCGGCACATCTTCCTCGACCCGACCGCCCGCGAGCGGTACCTGGAGTGGGACGACAAGGCAGCCGAGGTGGTCGGCGTGCTGCGGCTGTGCGCGGGCTGCTACCCGGACGACCCGCTGCTCACGGCGCTGGTCGGCGAGCTGTCGGTCAAGAGCGACGAGTTCCGTACGCTCTGGGCCGCCCACACCGTGCGCCAGAAGGGCCACGGGAGCAAGCGGCTGCACCACCCGGTGGTGGGTGAGCTGACGCTCTCGTACGAGACGCTGAAGATGCCCGACGAGCACGATCTGTCGCTGGTGACGTACTACGCGGAGCCCGGTTCGGCCGCGGCCGACTCGCTGCGGCTGCTCGCGAGCTGGGCGGCGGCCCCCGAGACCCTGCCCGGGGACCGCCCGACACCCGTCACGCCGCCGACGCGTTCTCCGTGATCGTCACCCGGCCCTTGCGGATGACCGCGAGGCGCGGGGCGCGGCGGGCCAGGGCCGTGTCGTGGGTGACCATGACGAAGGTCAGCTGGTGCTCCTTCCAGAGCCCTTCCAGCACCTCCATGATCTCGTCGCGCATGCCCTCGTCGAGGTTGCCGGTGGGCTCGTCGGCGAGCAGCACCTTGGGGCGCTTGACGACCGCGCGGGCGATGGCGACGCGCTGCTGCTGACCGCCGGACATCTCGCCGGGCAGATGCGTGAGCCGCTCGCCCAGGCCCACCGAGGCCAGCGCCTCGGCCGCGCGCTCACGGCGGTCGGCGGCCTTGAGGCCGAGCGGGACGAGCGCGGTCTCGACGTTCTCCTGGGCGGTGAGCGTCGGGATCAGGTTGAAGCTCTGGAAGACGAAGCCGATGGACTCGGCCCGCACCTTGGTGAGCCGGGCCTCGGGCAGCCGGCCGAGGTCGACGCCGTCGAGGACGACGCTGCCCTCGGTAGGCCGGTCGAGCCCGCCCAGCATCTGGAGCAGGGTGGACTTGCCGCCGCCGGTGGGCCCCTGGATGACCAGGCGCCCGCCGTCCTCGATGGTCAGATCGACTCCGTCGAGCGCGTCGATGGTGTCCTTGCCCCGCCGGTACCGCTTGGTGACGCCGCTGAGTTCATACATGACCCGGGGTCGGTTCCTTTCGTACGTACGTGAGTCGGGCGATGCGCGGACGGCTACTCGACGCGGCGCAGGGCGTCCGCCGGGCGCAGCCGGGAGGCGCGCCAGCCGCCGAAGCCGCCCGCGACGAGACCGCCCGCGACCGCGAGGGCCACGGCGAGGCCGATGGTGGTGAGGGAGACCGGCGCGGTCAGCGCGATGTCGACGGTCCTGGCCGCGGCCCGGCGCGCGAAGCCGCCGCCACCACCGAAGCCGCCCCCACCGAAGCCACCGCCTGCGCCACCTCCGCTGTTACCGCCCCCGCCACCGAGCTGGGCGGTGAGCGTCGGGCTGATCGCGGTGACCGCGTACGCGCCCGCGAGGCCGAGACCGATGCCGAGGGCACCGCCCAGCAACCCGTTGACCAGGGCTTCTCCGACGACCTGGCGGGTGACCCGGCCGCTCTTCCAGCCGAGCGCCTTGAGCGTGCCGAACTCCCGCACCCGGCGGCTGACCGCCGACGAGGTGAGCAGCCCGGCCACCAGGAAGGCGGCGACGAGCACGGCGACCGAGAGCCACTTGCCGACGTTGGAGGCGAGGCTGGAGGCGGTGGACAGCGAGCCGGAGACGGTGTCGGCGAGGTCGGCGGAGGTGGTGACCGTCGTGCCCGGGACGTTCTTCTGGATCGCCGACTTCACCCCGGCGATCCGCTGCGAGTCGGCGGCCTTGACGTACACCGTGGTGATCTTGTCCTTGGCGCCCGCGAGCGTCTGCGCCTCGCCGAGCGGCAGATAGACGTTGGCGGCGGCGTTCCCGCTGTCGGCGGTGGCCAGGCCGATGATCGTGTACTTGGTGTCGGAGATGGTGACGCTGCCGCCGGTGGCCAGCTGCTTCTCCTTGGCGTACGCGCTGTCGACGACCGCGACCTTGCCGGCGCCCTCGTCGCCGCGGAAGGTACGGCCCGAGGTGATCCTGGAGGAGGTCAGCGGGCCGAGCTGCTGCTTGGTGACGTCCGTGCCGTACACGGTGAAGGAGTTGACGTCGAAGGAGGCGCCGCCGCCCTGGACCTCGCCCTGCGGGCCGCCGCCGCCCGAGCCGCGCCGGGCCTTCTGCTGCTGGCGGTACTGCTTGAACTGGCCGGGCGTGAACTGGCCGTTGACCTTCAGGACGGTGAGGTTGAGGCCGCCGACCGCGTCCGCGACGCCGTCCTGCCTGTCCACCTGACCCACCGTCGACGACACGAGGGTCTGGAAGCCCTGCACCATCACCCGGTCGCCGCTCTGGTCGCCGCTGCCGCCGCTTCCCTTGGCGTCGAACCTGAAGTGCGGACGGCCGCCGTCCGAAGAGCCGGGCGGGGGCGCGGCCTTGGTGACGGTCATGTCGGTGCCGAGGCCGTAGAGCGACTGCAGGACCTTTCCCTGCGCCCGGGTCATCCCGGCCGACACCGAGCTGACCACGATCACCAGCGCGATGCCCAGAGCGAGCCCCGACGCGACGACGAGCGCCGCTTTTCTGCGGCGGCGCAGCTCGCGCCGGAGATAGGTGAAGAACATGGGCGCGAAGGTAGGCGCGAGGAGTGATGGGGAGTTAAGGCCGCGATGAGAGCGCCATGAGAACCCTCGGTGGGGACCCGGCGCACGGACGTACGGCAGCGGCCGCGCACCGGAAACCGGGCGCGGCCGCTGTCGTACGGACCGAAGGGGCTCAGGCGGCCGAGCCGGCCTGCCAGGCCGACCAGCTCATGTTCCAGTCGCTGAAGCCGTTGTCGGGCGCGATGGTCTTGTCGCCGGTGTTCTTGACGACGACCACGTCACCGACGATGGAGTGCTCGTAGAACCAGGCACCCGCGGTGCCCGAGTCGTTGGCGCCCTTGGTGTCGGACAGGCCGACGCAGCCGTGGCTGGTGTTGACGCTGCCGAAGATGGACTTGTCGCCCCAGTAGTTGCCGTGGATGAACGTGCCGGAGGCGGAGAGCCGCATGGCGTGCGGGACGTCCTTGATGTCGTACTCGCCCTTGCCGTCACCGTCGGTGAAGCCGACCGTGGCGCCGTTCATCCGGGTCTCCTTGAACTTCTCGGAGATCACCATCGTGCCGTTGTACGTCTTGTGGTCGGGCGCGCCGGCCGAGATCGGGATGGTCTTGACCGTCTTGCCGTCCTGGGTGACGGTCATCTGGTGCGTGTTGGCGTCGACCGTCGAGACCTGGTTGCGGCCGATCTTGAAGGTGACCGTCTTCTCCTGGACGCCGGTGATGCCGTTGGACGCCTCGACGCCGTCCAGGTTGAGCTTGATCGTCACGGTCGAGCCGGACTTCCAGTAGTCCTGCGGCCGGAAGTCCAGGCGCTGCGCGCCGAACCAGTGGCCGACGACCTCCTGGCCGCTGCTGGACGTCACCGTGATGTGGGACTGGACGTCCTTCTTGTTGGTGATCGCCTTGTCGAAGTTGACCGAGACCGGCATGCCCACGCCGACCGTCGAGCCGTCCTCCGGCGTGAAGTTGCCGATGAAGCTGTTGCTGGGCGAGACCGTCGAGAAGGAGGCGTTCTCGTGGGCCTCGCGGCCCTTCGCGTCCTTGGCGGTCGCCATGATCTTGTACTTGGCGGAGCGCTTCAGCTGCTTGTCCGGCGCCCAGCTCGCGCCGTCCGCCGAGATCTTGCCCGTGACCGCGGTGCCGTCGGCCGAGGTCATGGTCACCGAGGTCAGCTTGCCGTCGGCGACGGTGACCTTGGTGCCGTTGTTGATGCCGACGTTGTCGGCGCCGTTCTTGGGCGTGATGGTGATCTTCGCGTCGGAGGTGTCCTTCTCGGCCGCCTTGTCGACCTGGGACTGTGACGTCTTCGAGGTGTCGGCGCCGCCCTTGTCCTTGGCACTGTCGTTGCAGGCCGACAGCACCAGTACGCCGCCGACGACGGCGGACACGACCACAAGGCCCTTGCGCCGCTTGCTCTCCGTTATCACACGCTTCTCCATCGTTGCCGGTCCCCCAAGCCATCGACTGAACAACATAGCCACTGAGGCTGTGGTTCCTTTTCCGGAGGAGATGTGGGAAAGCCCACCCGGCAGCGCCACCCGGGCCGGGTGACCCCGGCCCTGCGGCTCCGCGGACGCTACGGCCTCGGGCTGTCGTCCCCGTCCGCGCCGTCCGCCCCGTCCTCCTCGTCACTCTCATCTTCCTCGTCGAGGTCCCAGTCCTCGTCGTCGGGGTCGTACTCGATCTCCTCGCTGCTCCACGAGGCCTGGGCGAGCTCCACCCCCGGCACCTCGGCGATCAGGTCGAACGGATCGACCAGGTACGCCAGAGCCTCCGCCTCGTCTTCCCGCACCGCCGACTCGGCATGCGCGCGTTCCAGGTCCGGAAGGAGTTCGTCCGCCGTGATGCGCTCCAGGGCCGCGCCCGTCAGCGCCTCCGTGTCGTCGATCTCCAGGATCAAATCAACCCGGAGGCGGACATAACGTGGTGTCTCTTCAGTGGTCATGCGACGGAGCGTAGGGCCGGCGGCCGCCGCGACTTTCCTGCGACCCGCTGCTTTCACTAGCATCGGCACACACCACCAATTCGCCGTATCCACAAGGGGGATCGACCAGGTGCCCATCGCTCGTCGGCCGCTGCTCACCGCCACCGCGGCGGGCTCGCTGCTCTGCGCCCTGTGGTTCGTGCCGTCCGCCAACGCCACGGACGCGCCCGGCAAGCCGCAGTCGGCCCCGGCCCACTCGTCGGCGGCCGCGTCCGGTCCGGAGTCGGACCTCGCCCTCGCCGACACGGGCAGCGTGGACACGTCCCCGTACCTCTTCGGCGGCACGCTGTTCCTGGGCGTGGGCGCCGGGTTCGTCGCGTTCTCGGTCCGGCGGGCGCGCCGGCAGTACTGAGCGCGCGGGAGACCGTACGGCAAAGGGCGCCCCGGAATCCGGGGCGCCCTTTGCCGTACGTACGGATCAGGCCAGCGGGCCCGTCACCGGCTCCACGGCGGCGACCAGCTGACCGCTGCGGACGAACGCGTCGGCGGCGGCCAGGTCGGGCGCCAGGAAGCGGTCCGGGCCGGGGCCGCCGACACCGGCCGCGCGGGCGGCCGTGATGGCGGCCTGCGAGGCGGGCGCGGGGGTCAGACCGTGGCGCAGCTCGATGCCGCGGGTCGCCGCGTACAGCTCGACGGCGATGATCCGGGTCAGGTTGTCGATCGCGGTCCGCAGCTTGCGGGCGGCCGACCAGCCCATGGAGACGTGGTCCTCCTGCATGGCGGAGGACGGGATCGAGTCGGCGGACGCCGGGACGGCCAGCCGCTTCATCTCGCTGACCAGGGCGGCCTGGGTGTACTGGGCGATCATCAGGCCGGAGTCGACACCGGCGTCGTCCGCGAGGAACGGCGGCAGGCCGTGCGACCGGTTCTTGTCGAGCAGCCGGTCGGTGCGGCGCTCGGCGATCGAGCCGAGGTCGGCGGCGGCGATGGCGAGGAAGTCCAGGACGTACGCGACGGGGGCGCCGTGGAAGTTGCCGTTGGACTCCACGCGTCCGTCCGGCAGGACGACCGGGTTGTCGACGGCCGAGGCGAGCTCGCGCTCGGCGACGGTCAGGGCGTACGCGATGGTGTCGCGGCCTGCGCCCGCGACCTGGGGCGCGCAGCGCACCGAGTAGGCGTCCTGGACGCGCGGGGCCTCGTCCTGCTGGAAGTGCCCGGTCAGGCCCGAACCCTTCAGCACGGACAGCATGTTGGCGGCCGAGGCGCCCTGGCCCGGGTGCGGGCGGATGGCGTGCAGCTCGGGCGCGAGGACCTTGGCGGTGCCGAGGAGCGCTTCGAGGGAGAGGGCCGCGGTGATGTCGGCGGAGGTGTAGAGCTTCTTCAGGTCCGCGATGGCCATGACCAGCATGCCGAGCATGCCGTCGGTGCCGTTGAGCAGGGCCAGGCCCTCCTTCTCGCGCAACACGACGGGCTCGATGCCGGCCTCGGCGAGCAGTTCGCCGGCCGGGCGGACGGTGCCGTCGGGGCCCTCCGCGTCGCCCTCGCCCATCAGCGTCATCGCGCAGTGCGAGAGCGGCGCGAGGTCGCCGGAGCAGCCGAGCGAACCGTACTCGTGGACGACGGGGGTGATCCCGGCGTTCAGGATGTCCGCCATGGTCTGCGCGACGGACGGGCGTACGCCGGTGTGGCCCGAGGCGACGGTCTTCAGCCGCAGGAACATCAGCGCGCGCACGACCTCGCGCTCCACGCGCGGGCCCATGCCCGCGGCGTGCGAGCGCACGATGTTGCGCTGGAGCTGGGCGCGCAGGTCGGGGCTGATGTGCCGGGTGGCGAGGGCGCCGAAGCCGGTGGAGACGCCGTACACCGGCTCCGGCTTCGCCGCGAGGGCGTCGACGATCTCGCGGGCCTTGGCGAGGGCGTCGAGGGCGTCGGCCGAGAGCTCGACCCTGGCGTTGTGGCGAGCGACGGCGACGACATCCTCGGGGGTCGTCCCGGACGTCCCCACCACGACAGTGTGCATATCCATATTCAGCAGCGTACGGATTGAATCGACGCCTGTCACTAGTGGGCGGGGGCAGGACCCCTTACGACCCCGGTCGGCCGTCCGCGACCGCCCTACGCGCCGCCCCGCTCATCCCCGGCCCCGGAACCGCCTGCGTTCCGCCCGCTCCGGAACCGGCGCGTCCGCCAGCGGGACCACCGCGTCGTCCCGGCCCGCCACCACCGGCTTCGGCGACCGGGCCGCCTTCGCCCGGTACTGGGCCGCGTCCGCCAGGCGGAACAGCCGGCGGGCCGAGCGGACCGGGCCGATCGGGTCGCCCGTGGAGGCCACCCCGCACGCCACGCCCTCACCCAGCTCCAACTCGCCTGCCCGCAGACACAGTTCGTCCGCCACCCGGACCACCTCCTGCGCCGTCGGACCCAGCGTCAGGAGGCAGAACTCGTCGCCGCCCAGGCGCGCGGCGAGCGCGCCCGGGAGCATCGCACCGCACAGGGAGAGCACCGAGCCGAAGCGCTCAAGCAGCCGGTCGCCCACCGCGTGACCCCGTGTGTCGTTCACCCGCTTGAGGCCGTTCAGGTCGCAGACGACCAGGCTCACCACCACCCCGTCCCGCCGGTGCGCCTCGATCGCCTCGTCGAGACGTACGTCCACCGCGCGGCGGTTGGCCAGACCCGTCAGCGGGTCGGTGAAGGCGAGGCGGCGGACCTCCTCCAGGCGTTCCGTCTGGGCGATCCCCGCCGCCGCCACGGAGGCGAGGACCGTCGCGAAGTCGGCGTCCTTGGCGTCGAAGACGGGCTCGCCCAGCGGGCGGGCCACATACAACTCGCCCCACGCCCGCCCGTGCAACACGATCGGCGCGACCACGCAGCAGCCGCGCCCGCGCCGGCGCAGGGCCGTCACCCGCTCGTGGCAGTAGCCCGCCGAGTCCCCGGGCCCGGCCGCCGTCTCCACCCACGCGTTGGGCTCGCCCCCGCCAGCCCACCGCTCGTGCAGGAACTCGGTGATCTCGGGGAACTGGTGCACCGGATACGTCTCGTCCTCCGGGAACTCCTCCTCCCCCTCGGCCCGTTCGCCCGCGTTCACCAGCACCCGCAGCCGCCCCAGCTCCCGCTCCCAGGTGGAGAGCGCGGCGAAGTTCCCGCCGAGCGCGTCGCGCGCGCCGAGCGCCGCCGCCCGCCAGGACTCGCGCGGGGTGTGGGCCGCCGCCATGGCCTGCGCCAGCGACACCACGGCCTTCAGCCGTACGTCCTCGGCCCCGCCCACACCCTCACCCTCACCGCGCATCCCTACAGCTTAGGGAGGTTTGCCCCGTTTTGACCCGCTGGCCGGGCCAGCCGTTCCTCCCCGTCGGCCCGCGTGCCCGCTACTCCCCGGGCCACTGCGGCTTCCGCTTCTCGTTGAACGCCGCCACGCCCTCCGCCCGGTCCCCGGAGAAGGCCACCGACCGCCAGGCCGCATCCTCGACCTCCAGGCCCGCCCGCAGGTCGAGGCCGTGGCCGAGCCGCATCGCCCGCTTGGCCGCCCGCAGCCCGACCGGCGAGTTCGCGGCGATCCGCGCGGCGAGCGCCAGCGCCTCGGTGCGGTCCTCGCCCGCGCCGACGAGCACGTCGACCAGGCCGAGCTCACGCGCCTCGGCCGACTCCACCCGCCGCGCGGTGAAGACCAGTTCGGCCGCCCGGGCCGCCCCCACCCGCCGGGGCAGCAGCTGCGTACCGCCGCCGCCGGGAATGACGCCGACCGACACCTCGGGCAGCCCGACGACGGCCGTCGCGTCCGCCACGATCAGATCGCAGGCCAGCGCCAGCTCGAAGCCGCCGCCGAGCGCGAAGCCGTGCACGGCCGCGATCGTCGGCATCGGCAGATCGAGCACGCCGGTGTAGCAGGCACGCGCGGTCGGGCGCTGGCGCACGAGCTCGGCGTCGGTGAAGGAGTTACGTTCCTTCAGGTCCGCGCCCACGCAGAACGCCCGCTCGTGCGTCGAGGTCAGCACGGTCGCGCGCACCTGCGCGTCGGCCGCGAGCGCGTCGCAGGCGGCCGCGATCGAGCGGGCCATCTCGGACGAGACGGCGTTCATCGCCTTGGGCCGGTCCAGAACCAGCTCGGCGACATGCTCATGCCGCCGCACGGCCACGAACTCCCCGTACCGCTGCTCATCCGTACCCATCAGACCCTCCCGACGACGTTAACGAACGTTACGTCGGGAGATCCTAGGCTCCACGCCTGTGCAGCATCCAGGGCTCCACCACGCCGAGCCCACGGACCGGCCGCTGCCACATCGGCTGGAGGGCGAAGCGGTACTTGGGGGGCTCCTCGCCCTCCTTCTCCGCCGCCGCGGCCTCCTCGGCCGCCTGCGCCTCCGAGGCCGGAGCGTCCCCGGACCGGGTCAGCTCCTCCGCGAAGGCGCCGTCGACCAGCACCGAGTCCTTCGGCGCTATCGAGGTGAGCCTGCTGGCGAGGTTCACGGTCGTGCCGAAGACATCGCCCATCCGGGTGGTGACCGTGCCGAACGCGATGCCGACGCGCAGCGCCGGCATCGTCTCGTCATGGCTCATGGTCTCGATCAGCCGGAGCGATATCTCGGCGGCGGTCCCGGCGTCGTCGGCCGCGAACAGGACCTCGTCGCCGAGCGTCTTGATGAGCCGGCCGCCGTGCGCCGCGACCAGGTCGGCCGCGGTCGTCTCGAACGCCTCGACCAGCTCGCCCAGCTCCTCCTCCTCAAGGCGCCGGGTCAGCCGGGTGAACCCGACGAGGTCGGCGAAGCCGACGGCGAGCCGCCGGTCGACCATCTCCTCGTCGTCGGCGGCCTGCACCACCCGCCCGGTCGCGGCGGCGAGCTGGCGCCGCCACACATAGACCAGGAACTCCTCCAGCTCCGGCAGCAACAGCTCGACCAGCGGATACGTGACTTCCGTACGGGTCATACCGGGCTCGGGCGGCTCGGTCAGGCCCTCCAGGAAGGAATCGATCTGCCACTCCGCCAGCCGGGCGGTGGTCTGCCCGGTGGAGCGCGCCACCTGGACGGCCATCGGCTCGCTGAGCAGCCCCGCCTCGACCAGACCGGCGAGCCGCCGCAGCGCGAGCACGTCCGCCTCGGTGAGCGCCTTGGCCTGCCCGATGTCGGCGAACCCCATGGCCCGCCAGAACCGCGAGGCCAGCTCCATGGAGACGCCGGCCGTACGGGCCGCCTGGAACGGCGTGTAGCGGCGGTCGGCGCCGAGGATCAGCTGCTCCAGCCGGATGGCGAGCGGGTCGTGGGTCGGCTCGGCGGTGTGGTCCACGGCGTGGTGCGGGGTCGGGTACGCGGAGCTGGGTGCCGGTTCCGACGGAGGGCGGCCCCCCTCGCCGGACTGCTTGTCGTCGACGGTCACCAGCCGCCTCCTGCCCGTTCCCTGCGCATTCCCTGCCGATCTGTCGCTGGATCGGGCTCCACGATACGGCAGGTGTGCCGTAGCTCACGTCCCCGCGCCCTGTCGACTCTCCGCCAGGGTGGTGCTCCCGCCACCCGTCGGCCCGGCGCGTCAGCTCCCGGCGGGGCGCAGGTGGACGATGTCGCCCGCCGCCACAGGCTCCCGTACGCCGTCCTGCGTGGCCAGGACCAGCCGCCCGTCGCCGTCGACCGCGACCGCCTCGCCGGTCAGGGAGCGGTCGCCCGGCAGCTCCGCGCGCACGCTGCGGCCGAGCGTCGCGCAACCCGCCGTATACGTTTCCTGCAACCGGGACGCCGCCGGGTCGCCGCCCGCCTCGCGCCAGTCCACGTACCACTGCTCCAGGCCGCGCAGCACCGCCCGCAGCAGCGTGTCGCGGTCGGTGGAGACCGCGCCGGCCAGCGCCAGGGAACCGGCGGCGGGCACCGGGAGTTCGTCGGCGCGCAGCGACACGTTGAGGCCGATGCCGACCACCACCGCGTCGTCGCCCGCGCGCTCGGCCAGGATCCCGCCCGCCTTGCGCTCCTCGCCGCCGACCGTGACCAGCAGGTCGTTGGGCCACTTCAGCGCGGTGTCGACGCCCGCCGCGCGGGACAGACCGGTGGCCGCCGCGACCCCGGTGAGCAGCGGCAGCCAGCCCCAGCGGTCCACCGGGACGCCCGGGCCGGGCTTGAGCAGGACGGAGAAGAACAGACCCGAGCGCGCGGGCGCGGTCCAGCTGCGGTCGAGGCGGCCCCGGCCCGCCGTCTGCTCCTCGGCGACCAGGACCGCCCCCTCGGGAAGCGAGGCCGCCTTGGCCGCGAGGTCGGAGTTGGTGGAGCCGGTCTCCTGGACCACCTCCAAGGAGGTCCACAGGGCGCCGGGCCGCACCAGCGCGTGGCGCAGGGCGGCGGCGTTGAGAGGCGGCCGGTCGAGGTCGGTCCAGCGGCTGTCGGGTGCGTCCGAGGGCGTCATGAAGCCAGGTTAGGCGGGAGAAGAACCGGTTCGGGCGCACCTGCGCAAGCGCGCGCCGGTGTGGCCAACGACGCACTGCCGAACGGTATCCGCGCCACTACCCTACGAGTCAGTAGCCAGCCGAACCCGTGACCAGGCAGGGAGCCGCATCCCGATGTCCGAGCCGGAAAAGACCGACATCCACACCACCGCGGGCAAGCTCGCGGATCTGCAGCGCCGGATCGGCGAGGCAACGCACGCCGGCTCCGAACGCGCTGTGGAAAAGCAGCACGCGAAGGGCAAGTTGACCGCCCGTGAGCGGGTCGACCTGCTCCTCGACGAGGGCTCGTTCGTCGAGCTCGACGAGTTCGCCCGGCACCGCTCGACCAACTTCGGGATCGAGAAGAACCGCCCGTACGGCGACGGTGTCGTCACCGGTTACGGAACCGTCGACGGCCGTCCCGTCTGCGTCTACTCCCAGGACTTCACCATCTTCGGCGGCTCGCTCGGCGAGGTCTACGGCGAGAAGATCGTCAAGGTCATGGACTTCGCGCTGAAGACCGGCTGCCCGGTCATCGGCATCAACGACGGCGGCGGCGCCCGGATCCAGGAAGGCGTGGTCGCGCTCGGCCTGTTCGCCGAGATCTTCCGCCGCAACGTGCACGCGTCGGGCGTGGTGCCGCAGATCTCGCTGATCGTCGGCCCGTGCGCGGGCGGCGCGGTGTACTCGCCGGCCATCACCGACTTCACGGTGATGGTCGACCAGACCTCGCACATGTTCATCACCGGCCCGGACGTCATCAAGACGGTCACCGGCGAGGACGTCGGCTTCGAGGAGCTGGGCGGCGCCCGCACCCACAACACCACCTCGGGCGTGGCGCACCACATGGCGGGCGACGAGAAGGACGCCATCGAATACGTCAAGTCGCTGCTGTCCTACCTGCCGTCGAACAACCTGAGCGAGGCCCCGGCGTTCCCCGAGGAGGCCGACCTCGAAGTGTCGGACACCGACCGGGAGTTGGACACCCTCATCCCGGACTCGGCGAACCAGCCGTACGACATGCACACGGCTATCGAGCACGTCCTGGACGACGGCGAGTTCCTGGAGACCCAGGCCCTGTTCGCGCCGAACATCCTCACCGGCTTCGGGCGCGTCGAGGGCTACCCGGTCGGCATCGTCGCCAACCAGCCGATGCAGTTCGCGGGCTGCCTGGACATCGACGCGTCCGAGAAGGCCGCGCGGTTCGTGCGCACCTGCGACGCGTTCAACGTCCCCGTCCTCACCTTCGTCGACGTGCCCGGCTTCCTGCCCGGCGTCGACCAGGAGTACGGCGGCATCATCCGGCGCGGCGCCAAGCTGATCTACGCGTACGCCGAGGCCACGGTCCCGCTGATCACGGTCATCACCCGCAAGGCGTTCGGCGGGGCGTACGACGTCATGGGCTCCAAGCACCTGGGCGCCGACCTCAACCTCGCCTGGCCGACCGCGCAGATCGCGGTGATGGGCGCGCAGGGCGCGGTCAACATCCTGCACCGCCGCACGATCGCGGCCGCCACGGACCCTGAAGAAGCAGAGGCGACCCGCGCCGAGCTGATCGCGGACTACGAGGACACGCTCCTCAACCCGTACATCGCGGCCGAGCGCGGCTACGTCGACGCGGTGATCATGCCGTCCGACACCCGGGCGCACATCGTGCGGGGGCTGCGTCAGCTGCGTACGAAGCGGGAAAGCCTTCCCCCGAAGAAGCACGGCAACATTCCCCTCTAGGCCCCGAGGAGCCTCATGATCAAGGTCGTACGGGGCAATCCGACCCCGGAGGAGCTGGCCGCCGCACTGGCGGTGGTCCGGGCGCGCGCCGCGGCGACGGCGTCGGTGTCGTCCGGCGCGCCGCTGCCCCCGGAGGAGTGGTCCACCCCCGCCCGCATCGCCCGCCACCCGGTCCCGAGACCGGGTCCGCGCGCGTGGGCCCGCACGTACTGGCCCGCCTAGGCGCTTCGTCGCGGGGCGCCTGAGTACGGGTACTCAGGCGCCCCGGCCGGTTCCGGCCGCAGTATCGAAGGCATGCTGTGGTCCGACCCGAAGAACGAGCCGCCGAAGGAACTGCGCGAGGCACAGGCGAAGATGCGCCGCGCGGGGCTGGTGCTGGCGCTGCTGATGATGTTCGCGATGCTGGTGCTGAGCGTGCACTGACGGCTGACGTGCGGGGACGCCGTACCCCCTCGGGGCCGGGCCGGGGCGCTGTCCACGGCTGTCTACGATGGCCGGTATGACTTCCGCCGCACGCCGTCTCGTCCTCGCCTCCGCCTCGCCCGCCCGGCTCGGTCTGCTGCGTCAGGCCGGGCTCGCGCCCGAGGTGATCGTCAGCGGGGTCGACGAGGACGCCCTCACCGCGCCCACGCCCGGCGAGCTGGCCCTCGTGCTGGCCGAGGCGAAGGCCGACGCGGTGGCCGCCCGCCCCGAGGCCGCCGGGGCCCTGCTGATCGGCTGCGACTCGGTCCTGGAGCTGGACGGCGAGGCGCTGGGCAAGCCCGCCGACGCCGAGGAGGCCACGGCCCGCTGGAAGTCCATGCGCGGCCGCGCGGGCGTGCTGCGCACCGGCCACTGCGTGATCGACACCGCGACCGGGGCCCGCGCCTCGGCCACCGCCTCCACCACGGTCCGCTTCGGCGAACCGAGCGACGCGGAGATCGCCGCGTACGTGGCGAGCGGCGAACCCCTGCACGTGGCGGGCGCGTTCACCCTGGACGGCCGCTCGGCCCCGTTCGTGGACGGCATCGACGGCGACCCGGGCAACGTCATCGGCCTCTCCCTGCCCCTGCTGCGCAAGCTGCTCGCGGAACTGGGAATCGGCATCACGGACCTCTGGGCGTAGCGGCGGTCCGGCGCGGTACCGCGTGCCTTGAGGGGCGCGGGGAACCGCGCGAGCAACCCAGCACGGTCCGCAGCCGAAACGACCGCACCCGCGGAGCGCTACGCGGTCGCAGGGCTGGGCGGGGTGCCGTTCTCCGTCGGGATCTCCGCCGGTTCCCCGTCCTCCGGCTCCGCCGGCGCCGCGTACATCATCAGGACGAGCACGATCAGGGCCAGCACGACCATCATGAAGGCGAACGCGGTCCAGCCCACCAGGCCGACCGTCAGCGCGCCGAGCACGCCGTGCACCACCGCGCAGCTGATCAGCAGGATCCGGCCGAAGCGCCCCGGCGCCCGGTCGCGCAGGCCGATGAGCAGCATGACCACCCCGCACGCGGCGAGATAGAACCCGAAGACGCCGCCCATGGCGTACGTGCTGTTCTTCATCGTGTCCGAGGAGACGCCGCCGAGGGACATGTTCTGCTGATGGACGACCCGGCCGAGGAACCAGTTGATCAGCACGATGCCGAGGGCTTCGCCCAAGAGAACGATCGCGGCCACCACGGCCACCGGTCTGCGCGCCATGGGCGCACCACCCCCTGCTTCCTGCAACGTGCCCCTGTTACCGGTAGTACGTCTGACATCGCGAACGCTACTAACGGGTAAACCCATGGGCAAGGGTCCCGACGCGACCTCGAACGGGACCTTTCACTCGCAAAGAATCATTCGGCCATTCGTAGGGACTCCACAAAGAATGTGAGCCGCCCGCTGGCCGGGCGGACAGAGACCTTGACCACACCGGAACGCTAATGTGCCGGACAGGGACCCGGCGTACCGTGGTGCGACAAGGGATTTCGTGACACGAGCGAGCCCCGGATCACACTCCGTGTGGGCAAGCTCACCACAGGGGACGGGTCGTGAGTCGGTGTACGGCTTCCCTAAACTCAGCTTGTTTTCAAGGAGGGAGCCATCGTGCGCAAGGTGCTCATCGCCAACCGTGGCGAAATCGCTGTCCGCGTTGCCCGAGCCTGCCGGGACGCCGGGATCGCCAGCGTAGCCGTCTAC
>NZ_JBICVJ010000034.1:0-45491 GCF_043198895.1 Streptomyces sp. NPDC048696
TCAAGGTACGGACGCTTCCTTTGTTCCCGTTTCCGGGCCCTCCGGGCGCTTCCTTCGTTTCCGACTCTATCAGACTCTTTCGTGTCCGATTCCCGGTCTCCCAGGCTCAAGTCGTTTTGTCTTTCCGGCTGTTGGGCCGTTCCGACGTCCCAGACTCTAGCCGATTTCCCGGGTGACTCCTAATCGAGCGAGTCGTTCGGTCCATCAGTGCACTCCCACTCCATTCGAAATGTAATTCGGCATGCCGAAATTCATCCCGGTCGGGAGGTCGTGCTGAGTTGGGTTGCCGCAAGTCTGCGGCGGATGGCTGTCGCAGAACCGTTCCGGCTCCGCGACAACTCGGAGAACATTACGCGCCCGTTGGACTCACGTCAACCCGACACCGGCCGGGCCCGGCTGGCGCCGGGCCGACCGGCTCAGGCCTCGCCCGGTCCCGGCTCCGGCGTCGGCTCCAGCCGCAGCGAGATGGAGTTGATGCAGTACCGCTGGTCCGTCGGGGTCGGGTAGCCCTCGCCCTCGAAGACATGGCCCAGGTGCGAGCCGCAGCGGGCGCAGCGCACCTCGGTGCGGACCATGCCGTGCGAGTGGTCCGAGATGAGCTCGACCGCGTCCGTGTCCTTCGGGTCGAAGAACGACGGCCAGCCGCAGTGCGACTCGAACTTGGTCTCCGATGTGAAGAGCTCGGCGCCGCAGGCCCGGCAGGAATAGACGCCCTTCGTCTTGGTGTCCGTGTACTCGCCGACGAAGGCGGGCTCCGTGCCGGCCTTCCGCAGCACGGCGTACTCCGCCGGGCTCAGCTCCGCGCGCCACTGCTCGTCCGGCTTCTCGACCTCGTACGACATGGCAGGAACTCCCTCAGTTGGACAGGCGGGCCAGGATCTGGGGGCCCAGGTCCGTCACGTCGCCCGCGCCCATGGTGAGAACGAGGTCACCCGGCCTGGCCATTCCCGCGATGACGTCCGGCACGGTCGTCTTGTCGTGGACGGCCGTGACGTCGGCGCCGGCCGTGCGGGCCGCGTCGATGATCAGCGTGCTGGTGACGCCCGGGATCGGATCCTCGCGCGCGGGGTAGATGTCGAGGACGACGGAGGCGTCCGCCAGGGCGAGCGCCCGGCCCATCTCCGCGCCCAGCTCCTGCGTGCGGGAGAAGAGGTGCGGCTGGAAGACCACGAGCAGGCGCGAGTCCGTGGCGGCGGAGCGCATCGCCTCCAGGTCGGCGGTCATCTCGGTCGGGTGGTGCGCGTAGGAGTCGATGACCTGCACGCCGGCCGCCTCGCCCTTGAGCTGGAGGCGGCGCTTGACGCCGGTGTACTTGCCCAGGGCCGAGGCCAGGTTGTGCGCCGGGATGCCGAGGGCGACACCCGCGGCGAGCGCGGCCACCGCGTTGTGGGCGTAGTGGCGGCCCGGGACGGAGACCGTGAAGGTGAGGAACTTGCCGCCGAGCAGCACGGTGACCTCGCTGGTCAGGCCGCGCGGGGTGACCTTGTGGACGCGTACGTCCGCCTCGGGGTCCGCTCCGTACGTCACGACCTTCAGCGACGACAGGTCGCGCACCCGGCGGGTCAGCTCGGCCGCGCCGGGCTGGTCGGCGGCGACGACGAGCGTTCCGCCGGGGACGATCTTGCCCACGAAGGTCTCGAAGGAGTCGTAGATCTCGTCCATCGAGGCGTAGTTGGCGTGGTGGTCGAGCTCGACGTTGAGGACGATGGCGACCTCGGGGTCGTACTTCTGGAAGCTGCGGTCGCTCTCGTCCGCCTCGGCGACGAAGATGTCGCCCTCGCCGTGGCGGGCATTGGTGCCGGGTCCGGCGAGGTCGCCGCCGATCGCGTACGAGGGGTCGAGGCCCAGCTCGGTGAGGGCGACGGCCAGCATCGAGGTGGTGGTCGTCTTGCCGTGGGTGCCGGCGACGGCGATGGCGCGCAGGCCGCCCATGAGCGACGCGAGCGCGTCGGAGCGGTGGACGACCGGGATGGAGAGCTCGGCGGCGCGGGCGAGCTCCGGGTTGTCGGCGCGGATGGCGCTGGAGACGACGACGCAGCTGGCGTCGGCGGCGAGGTGATCGGCGGCGTGCCCGATGTGGACGGTCGCGCCAAGCGCCCGCAGCGCCTCGGCCGTGCCGGACTCCTTGGCGTCGCTGCCCGCGACCTTGGCACCGCGCTGGGCGAGGATCTTCGCGATCCCCGACATTCCGGCACCGCCGATGCCGATGAAGTGCGGCCGTTCCATGGCGGTGGGAATCGCGGGTGCCATTGCGTGTGTCTCCCGGGGGTGCGACGTACAGAGATGGGCATCAGCCTATGCGGTGTCCGGCCTGTCGCGGTCCGGGACGGCTCGTGGTGCGGTGGCGCACCCTGCGCGCGGTGGCTCGCTCCCGGGCTCCACGCGCGCGGTGGCCCGCCCTCGGGCCGCTCCCCCGGGGCATCGCCCGCACGCCCGCCGGTGCCCCACCGTCGAGCCGCGAGCGCCGGAGCGCCCCCTCACTGCTCGCTGTGCGCCTCCTCGCCGTGCGCGAACAGCTTCAGGACCGGTACGCCGACCTTGTGACGGGCGCGGGAGGCCCAGTCCCGGTGGAAGAACTCCTCCACGTAGTGCGGCGCGGTCAGCACGATCACCTCGTCGGCGCCCACCTCGTCCACGACCGACTTCAGCAGGTCCAAGGGGTGGTCCTCGACGATCTGGCCGACGGCCTGGCAGCCCTGGTCGCGCAGGACCTGGAGCGAGTACTGCAGGCCCAGCTCGGCGGGCCGGCGCGCGTCGCTGCCCTCGGGTTCGTCGGCCTCGTGGACGGCTTCGTCGAGCTCGCCGAGCGCGACGTCGTCGATGGCGCGCAGCAGGCGGTCCTGGTCGCCCCTGGGCTGCATCAGGACGACGAAGGAGACCGGCTCGTCGCCGTGCAGGGTGGTGACGAATTCCACGTCGACGGAGGTCAGGGGCTTCTCGATCATCAAAACGCTTGTGAACACGACAAACGCCCTTCTCTTCTCTCCGTGGCCGGTGCCGCCTCGAATCGCCTTCGGCGGCGGCCCGGCCCCTGCGGAAACCATCCTTCCCCGTGCCCGCACGGGGTCTGCGTGAGTAAGTGTGCCCGCCGGAAGCTAACCGGAACGGCAAATTCCGCTGATTGTCAGATCCGACGGTAACGCGTGTAGAGGAACCCGGCCTCTTCCAGAAGGGACTCCAGACGGAAGCGTTCCGGGACGCTCACCGGGGGCCCGCCCGCGATGCGCTGGGCGGTGCCCGCCGTCAGCAGCGGGGCCACCGTCAGACAGAGCTCGTCGAGGACTCCCGCGGCCACGAACTGGCCCAGCAGGCGGGGCCCGCCCTCCGTCAGCATGCGCGGCAGACCGCGGCCCGCCAGCGCCTCGACGGCCCGGGCGGGCTCCACGCCGGGCCCGTCGCCCGCGACCACCACGACCGCGCCCGCGCGCTCGGCTTCGCGCACCCGGTCCGGCGGCGCGGCGGCCCCCGTCAGGATGAGGGTGGGGACGAGCGGCGAGGTGAAGAGGGGGAGGCCGAAGTCCAGGTCGAGGGCGGCCGTGACCACCGCGATGACCGGGGCCGGTCCCTGGCCCGCCGCCTCGCGCCGGGCGGCGAAGGCCTCCCGCGCCCTGGCCGGGCGGTAACCCTCCTGCCGTACCGTTTCCGCGCCGACCACGACCACATCGGCCAGCGCCCGCAGCGTGCCGAAGACACGCATGTCGGTGTCGGAGGACAGCGGCTGGGAGCGGCCCTCGTGCTGGCCCGCGCCGTCGAGCGAGGAGACCATGTTGGCCCGCAGCCAGGGGCCGTCCGTCTTGGGGTACGCGTAGGCCTCGGCCAGCGCGTCGAACGACCACTCGCCCTCCGGCTCGGACGGTGTCTGGTCGGTCACAGGGAACAGGCGTCGCATCCGTGCAGTCTTACACGGCGCTTACAGTGGGGAACTGTGTCGACCAGCCCGATAACCGAAGCGGCCCCGCTGTCGCTCTGCGCCCGTGAGCCCCATGTCCCCGCCGACCGTCTGGTCGCCGAGATGGTGCCGCCGCCGCGGTTCGACTCGGTCCGCTTCGAGACGTACGTACCGGACCCGAACCAGCCGAGTCAGCGCGAGGCCGTCACCGTCCTCAGCTCCTTCGCGGCGGGTCTGGGCGGGGCGCACGCCACCGGGAGCGGGCGCCGCAAGTGGTTCGGCCGCAAACCAGCCGCGCCCGCCGCGCCGCGCGGGGTCTATCTCGACGGCGGCTACGGCGTCGGCAAGACGCACCTGCTGGCCTCGCTGTGGCACGCCACTCCGGCCGAGCCCGCGCTCAAGGCCTTCGGCACCTTCGTGGAGCTGACCAATCTGGTCGGCGCGCTCGGGTTCCAGCAGACCGTGCGCACCCTGAGCGGGCACCGGCTGCTCTGCATCGACGAGTTCGAGCTCGACGACCCGGGCGACACCGTCCTTGTCTCCTCGCTGCTCGCGAAGCTGGTCGAGGAGGGGGTGGCGCTGGCCGCGACCTCCAACACGCTGCCCGGCAAGCTCGGCGAGGGCCGGTTCGCGGCCGTCGACTTCCTGCGGGAGATCCAGGGCCTGTCCGCGCACTTCCGGCCGCTGCGGATCGACGGCGAGGACTACCGCCACCGGGGGCTGCCCGAGGCCCCGCCGCCGTACTCCGACGAACAGGTCGCCAAGACCGCGTACGCGACCGAGGGCGCGGCGCTCGACGACTTCCCCGGACTGCTCGACCATCTCTCGCGGGTCCACCCCAGCCGTTACGGGGCGATGACCGACGGGGTGAAGGCGGTATGCCTCACCGATGTGCAGCCGGTTCCGGACCAGTCGACGGCGCTGCGGCTTGTGGTGCTCGCCGACCGCCTGTACGACCGCGAGGTGCCGGTGCTGGCCTCCGGCGTCCCCTTCGACAAGCTGTTCAGTGACGAGATGCTGAACGGCGGCTACCGCAAGAAGTACTTCCGGGCCATCTCCCGCCTCACCGCCCTCGCGCGCGACGCGAAGGGGCTTGTGGGGCAGTAGGTTTGGCGCACAGGGGGCCGAAATCCCCCTTAGCCACCAGAAGGGAAACATCATGGCCACCACGCGTACGGCGCACACGGTCTGGGAAGGCGAGCTCATCAAGGGCTCGGGCACCGTCACCTTCGACTCGTCCGGCATCGGTTCGCAGCCGGTCAGCTGGGCGTCCCGCGCCGAGCAGGCCAACGGCAAGACCAGCCCGGAGGAGCTGATCGGGGCGGCCCACTCCAGTTGCTTCTCGATGGCCCTCTCGCACGCTCTGACCGGCGCGGGCAACCCGCCCACCCGTCTGGAGACCAAGGCGGACGTGACGTTCCAGCCGGGCGAGGGCATCACCGGTGTCCACCTCACCGTGCGCGGCGAGGTGCCGGGCCTGGACGAGCAGGGCTTTAAGGCCGCCGCCGAGGACGCCAAGAAGAACTGCCCGGTCAGCCAGGCGCTGACGGGCACGACGATCACGCTCTCGGCCGAGCTGGCCTGAGCCGCGGCCGAGGCCGTCTGAGCGACACGACCCGCATGATTCATGGGTCACCCTTGGGGTGATCCGGTCATGCGGGTCACGTGTTCCTGTCCGCCTCCTGGCCGCAGTGGCACTGCGGCCAACTGCGCGCGAGGGGGGCGCACCCCGCGCCCGTCAGCGCTCGCGCCGCGTTCCGTTCCGTCGCACGATCGAGGGAACCGACCGAAGGGGTGCGCAGTGGCCAAGAAGGGCAAGAAGAAGCCCGAGCGGCAGGACCTCCGCGCTCTGCTGCGCCTCCCGGTGGGCAAGCCGGTCGACCTGACCGGGTATCCGGCCGACGCCACGACGGGCGGGCCCGACGGCAAGGCCGCGGGTCTGGCGGCGACCGCCGCGATGGGCGGGGAGCTGGCCGAGCTCCAGGAGCGGCTGTTCGCGGCGAGCACGGCGGGCGACCGGCGCCGGGTCCTGCTGGTCCTCCAGGGCATGGACACCAGCGGCAAGGGCGGCACGGTCAAGCACGTCATCGGCCTGTTCAACCCGTCCGGCTGCCGGATCAGGTCGTTCAAGGCGCCCACCCGGGAAGAGCTGAACCATCCGTTCCTGTGGCGGATCATGCGGGCGCTGCCGCAGCCGGGCGAGATCGGCATCTTCGACCGCTCACACTACGAGGACGTCCTGATCGCGCGCGTCCGCGAGCTCGTCCCGCACCGGCGGCTGGGCCGCCGCTACGGGCAGATCCGCCGGTTCGAGGACTCGCTCGCGGACGACGGGGTGAGCGTGATCAAGGTCTTTCTGCACATCGGTTACGAGCAGCAGCGCCGTCGGCTCCTTGCGCGGCTCGACAACCCCGAGAAGCACTGGAAGTTCGACCCGGGCGACATCGACGAGCGTGCGCTGTGGCCCGCCTATCAGAGGGCGTACGAGATCGCGCTCGAACGCTGCTCGACGGACGTGGCCCCCTGGTATCTGGTCCCCTCCGACCGCAAGTGGTACCGGAACTGGGCGATCAGCAGGCTGCTCCTGGAGCATCTGCGCGACCTCGACCCGAAGTATCCGGCGGGCGACTTCGACGTGGCCGAGTGCCGGCGGCGACTGACGGATGACTGACGGGCGACGGTCCTGACGCTCTATCAGATTGCCATCGCCTCCTGGATCCAGCGGTTCACCCGGTACGGCAGCCACCACGCGAGGTCGCCGACCTCCAGGACCAGCCGCTCCCCCACGAAGTCCGCGAGGACGGCGTCCGGTACCGAGTCCGCCCGGGCGCCGTACGCCAGTGCCCCGATGACCTCCCGGTACTCCGGCTCCTCGGCGGTGAAGCGGCGCAGGTCGCCCCAGCGGCGGTCGCGGATCTGGACGAAGCCCGGGCCCTGGCGCCACAGGCATTTGCAGAGGTAGTGGCCCTCGCGCCAGCCGCGCAGGGCCCCGGCCGCGTCGGCGGGTCCGTCCAGGCGCTGCGGCGGCTGGAGATGGCTGAGCACCCGCCAGGTGTCGTCGGGCGCCGCCGGGTCGAGCCGCAGTCGCCACTCGACCAGGACGGCCCGGGCGGTCAGGTCCCGGACCAGGCTGAGGGCGCGTACGGCGTGCTCGGCCGCGCCCGGCGCCCGCAGGTCGGCGAGGTCCACCGGCGCCGTGAGGCGGACGCGGCGCGCGCCCGACTGCCAGAGCCGGTCGCTCTCCTCGCCGACCGGGCCGGTCAGTTCGAGGTCGCCGAGGAACATCCCGGGCAGGGTGCAGGCCTCGGGGTCGTAGTCGCGCCAGGCGGCGACGGTCACAGCGGTGGGGCGCGTGGTGAGGGCGGTGCTCATCGGGCGGATCCTCCGGCTCGTACGGTCGCGGTCAGACGTGGGCGGGCTCGGGCCGGGCGGTCTTTCCGGCCTCGTCGAGCGCCGCGTGGGCGTGGCGCATGAAGTCCAGGCGGAGCAGGTCCTCGTTGACGGCCGCGGGCGCGATGTGGACGTACTGGCCGCCGTCGGTGAAGACCAGGCCGAGCGCGAGCCAGTGGTCGAGCAGGCGCCGCACCTCGCTCTCCTCGCGGGCGGCGCCCTTGACCCTGGCCGCGGCCTTGCGGGTGAGGGCGGCGGCGGTGTGCGGCTGGTCCAGGAGGCGGAAGGCGGCCAGTTCGAACGGGTCGGTCAGCTCCAGCGCGCCCCAGTCGAACCCGCGCCGCCTGCTGACCAGGACGATGCGGTCGCCGAGGTCGGCGTGGGTGAGCCGGGCGTCCGCGTGGTGCTTCTTCCAGCCGTCGAGCGCGTCGTTGAGCGCGGTCACCGTGGGCTCGCCGATGCCGCGCTGCGGGGCCTCGAAGACGTACGCGAGGTCGTAGAGCTCGGATTCGGGCAGGTCGTAGGTGAAGCGGTAGTGCTCCTCGGGACGCAGTCCGTCGAAGCCGAGCTCGGGGCGGTTGAAGTACGGGCTGAAGCGCTCGATGGCGATGCGCGCGGAGAGGTCGACCGGCGGGTTGAGGTGTTCCAGGGCCGGTATCTGGGCGATGACCGGGTCGTAGTCCTCGGCGGTCTCCCCCGGGAAGCCGTGCAGATAGTTCCAGGCCACCGAGAGTCCGGTCTCGGCGCCGTCCCGCAGCATCCGGACGTTCTGGCAGCCGCTGACGCCCTTGTCCATCAGGTCGAGGACCCGGTTGTTGAGGCTTTCGATGCCGGGCTGTACGTAGATGAGTCCGGCCTCGGCGAGCGTACGGAGCTGGCTTCGGCGCATGTTCGCCTTGATCTCGATGTGCATCCGCAGGTCGTAGCCGCTCTCGATGATGCGCGGCAGCACCGTGGTGAGGTAGCCCATGTCGAGGATGTTGTCGACGAGGTACATGTCCAGCACCCGGTGGCGGCGGGCGAGCTCCATGATCTCTTCGAAGAACGTCTCCGGGCTCTTGGAGCGGTACTGCATGAACGAGCCGTTGAGGCCGCAGAAGGTGCAATGGTGCTTCTCGCCCCACCAGCAGCCCCGGGCGCCCTCGACGACCAGCTTGGGCTCGACCCAGTTGCGGGCCACGGACTCGGCGAGGCGCTCGAAGTAGCCGCTGTAGTCGGGCGGCAGGATCGCGACGGGCGGCAGCGGGCTGGTGGCCATCGGGTTGACCACGCTCGTGCCGTCGGCCCCCCGGTGGCACAGGCCGGGCACGGCGGACAGCGCGGCCGTGTCCGCGCCCTCGGCCAGGGCGGTCAGCAGCTGCGGGAAGGCGGACTCGCCCTCGCCCCGGATCACATGGTCGACAAACGGGAAGTTGCGGTGGACGGCCTCGCCCTGCTCGCCGTCGCAGTTGGCGCCGCCCATGACGGTCACGATGTGCGGGGCGAGCCGCTTGACGTGCTTGGCGGCGGCGAGCGCCGCGGTGTTCTGCTGGAAGGTGGAGGTGAAACCGACGACGTCGGGCGCGTACTCGACGATCCGCCGGGCCATGAGCTCCACGAACTCCGGCACCTGGCGGTGCAGTTCCTGTGACATACGCAGCCGGGACTTGCGCAGTTTGCCCTTCATCGCGGCGGCGAACTCCTCGTCGCGCCAGCCGGGGTCGTCGTAGAGGGCGGAGGAGAACACCCAGTCGCCGCAGCCCATGAAATAGGAGGAGAGCGCGTAGTACTCGTAGTCGTCGGCGGTGAATGCGGTGCGTTCGGTGATCCAGTCGGTGAATTCGAGATTGGCGTGCAGCACCTCGGCCCGGGCACCGGGCACGCGCTCGTCCACGCTGCGCTTGAGGATGCCCAGGGCGAGCGAGGGAAGGTCGATCGGGGACCACGGCATATTGACCAACAGAACGCGCATGTCGGCTCCTCGGGGAGTGCGCAGTCATGACGGAAAAGAGGCCCGGGGGCCGAAATCACCAGGCCGGAAGCTCTGGTGGAGGGGCACCGGCCGGCCCGGCGGCGAACCGCCGGGCCGGCCGGCGAGGATCAGTCCTCTTCGCCGTCCTCGGCGTTACGGAACGGAACCTTGATGGTCACGCCGACGCTCGGCTTGCGGTTCTCCTCGTCACCCGCGAGCGGGTCATTGTGGATGATGTCCTTCTGCATGGCCGGAACTCCTCTCTGTGTGATGGATGGTGCCGGTCCCGACGGGCGCCGTGGCGCGGGCACGTCCGGGATCCCCGATCCGGTCGGAGCGGGGGGTCTGGGGGGTGGTGCGGGCCGGGCCGCGCAACTCGCGGTCGAGGAAGACCACGGCGCGGCGCAGGACGGCCACATGGTCGTCGGCCTGGTAGCCGTCGTGGCCGGTGTCCAGCCACATCGACTCGTGCCGCACGCGCGCGTGGCGCAGCGCGGCGAGATACGTACGCACCTGGCCGGGCGGGCACTTGGCGTCCCGGGTGGCGGCGACGACCAGCAGCGGGGCCCGCACCATCGCCGCGTACCGCAGCGGTGAGCTCCGCTCGTACCGCTCGGGCACCTCGTCGGGCGTGCCGCCGAACAGCCGCTCGTCCAGGGCGCGCAGGGCCGGGGTGCCGGTGCGGTGGGCGGCCGCGGAGTCGGCGACGGGCTTCACGGCGACGCCCGCCTGCCACAGGCCCGGGCGCACGCCGAGGGCGAGCAGCACCAGGTAGCCGCCCCACGAGGTGCCCCACAGCCCGACCGCGTCGGCGCGGACGATGCCCTGCGCGACGAGGTCCGCACGCACCGCGACCAGGTCCTCCACCTGGGTATGGCCGACGCCCTGGCCGAACGCCCGCCGCCAGCGCGGCCCGTAGCCGGTCGAGCCGCGGTAGTTGACCCGTACGACGGCGAAGCCGGAGGCGACCAGCGAGTGCACCACGCCGTCGTAGGCGTCCCGGTCGTGGTCGGCGGGGCCGCCGTGCACCAGGAACACGGCCGGGACCGGTCCCCGGCGGCCCTCGGGCAGGCTGAGCAGCGAGTGCACCGGGCCGTCCGGGCCGGGGGTCCACAGATCCCGGTGCTCGCCGGGCACCCGGTCGGCGATGCCGTGCGTGGGCGGGAGCGGGGTGTCGGCGGTGGAGCCCATGCGAGGCGGGGTCGCCGTGTCGGTCCAGAGGTAGTGGACCTCGTCACCCGACCGCGGCGCCGCGTCGAGCAGGGTCCCGCGCGGGGTCGGCACCGGCTCGCGGGTGCGCTCCGCCAGGTGCACGCGGTGCAGCGCGCTGCGGCCGTGGCGGTCCTGGCGGACCAGGACCGAGCGGCCGTCGGGGTGCCAGCGGGCGGTGATCTCGGTGTCGAAGGCGCACCAGGAGTGGGTGACGACACCGCAGGTGGCACCGGTCCCGGGGCGCCAGCTCGCCAGCACATAGCGGTCGTCGGTCTCGCGCACGAGCAGCAGCTCGGCGCGGTCGCCGACGGGTGCGAAGCCCAGGCTCCAGAGCCGGCCGTGCGGCCCGTCCCCGGGCAGCACCGCGCGCGTGGTGCCGTCGTCGGCCAGTACGGTCACCGCCCGCGCCGAGTCCGCCGCGCCGCTGAGGGCGAGGAGGCGGCCGTCGGGGGTGATGCCGGAGAGGCCGGCGTGTCCGTCGACGCGCGCCAGCTCGCGGGCGGTGCCGCCGCGCGGGCCGATGTGGAAGGCGGTGGTGCGGGCGTCGCCCAGCCCCATGGCGACCGTCGCGTTGTCGCTGACGGCGAGGCCGCGCGCCTGGCCCGGGGCGACCCCGGTCAGGCCCGGCCGGTCCGCCCCGCCGTCGAACGGCTGGAACCGCCACAGCCCGACGCCGTGGGCGTCCTCGTCGAACCACCACACCCGGGCGTCGCGGTCGATGGCGTGGTGCAGGGTGCCGAGCGGGCGGTCGGTGACCTGTCGGGAGCGGCGGGTGGCGGCGTCCCAGGTGAACACCTCGCAGCGGCCTCGGGCGTCGGCGGTGAGCACCATCCGCGCGGGGTCGGCCGCGCACACTTCGGGCAGGGCGGCCCGGTAGACCTGGTAGCGGCCGGTCATACGGTCGCCCCCTTCGGCGGGACCGGTCCCGGGACGCCGCCCGGCGGGATACGGACGAACGTCGTCCGGCAGGCGAGCAGCGTCAGCACCCCGGCGCACACCACCGCGGGCGCGGCGGTCCCGGCGCGGGCCGCGAACAGCCCGGCGAGCACGGGCGCCAGCGCGGCCGACCCGCCGACGGCGGTCCCGAGGACCGCGCCGGTACGGGCCTGGAGGTGCGGCGGGGTCTCCTGGATGGCCCGGGACTGGAGCACCACGGTGACCAGCGGCATCAGCAGGCAGAACACACCGAACAGTCCGCCGTACGCCCAGGGCCCCTTGGCGGTGGCGAGCCCGGCGGCGAGCGGGACGAGCAGCCACGTCACGGTGACGAGGAGCCTGGCGGCGCCGATCCGGCCCGCGATCCGGGGCGCGGCCAGCGACCCGACGAGCCCGGCGGCGCCGGAGAGCGCGAGCACAAGACCCATCGGGCCGCCGCCGTGCCCGCCGTCGTGGAGAGTGAAGACGGCCCCGTAGTACAGCGCGACGATCACGCCGTTGACGGTGGTGGTCCACAGGAGCACGAGCCGCAGGAACGGCGAGGTACGCACGAGCGCGAGCCCGGCACCGAGTTCGGCGACGAGGGCGGAACGGCGGCGGGGGTGTGGGGGCTCGGGTGTGGACGCGGGCCCGGACGCGTCGCGAACCACAGGAGCGGACGCGTCGAGCACGGGCGCGGGCTCAGGCTTCGCCGGGCGCAAATCCGAGCGCAGTGCCCGTACGCACACCGCCGCGACCGCGTACGACACCGTGTCCGCGAGGAAGGGCAGGGCGCGGGACGCCTGGTAGAGGGCGCCGCCCAGGGCCGGGCCGAGGATCAGCGCGCCCTGGTCCCCGGCCGACAGCCCGGCCACCACGCGCGCGTTGTCGTCGGGTGGCGCGATCAGGACCACCGTGCCGGCGGCGGCCGCCTCGTACACGGCCGTGGAGAAACGTTCCAGCAGAACCACGCCGAGCAGCAGGACCAACGGCGGGCCACCCGCCGCGACGGCGACCGTCACGGCCGCCATGGCCAGCGCGGACACCACGGCGGACCAGAACATCACCGGCTTGCGCGCACCCCGGTCGGCGGGCACGGCGGCCAGCGGGGCGAGGAGCAGCCCCGCCGCGGTGGACACGCCCGCGATCAGCCCGACGACCGCGGCCGAGTAGCCGAGCCCGAGGAGCAGCAGCGGCAGCACGACTCCGGACGCCTGGGTTCCGAGTGCGTCGGTGGCGCTCGCCCACCAGAACAGGCGCACATCCCGCGAGGTTCTTGAGGTTCTTGATGCCCTTGAGGTTCTTGCGCGGGCGGCGGACTTGCCGGCGGCCGCGCGGATGGAGCCCATCAGTGCCCCACTGGTAACAGAGTTAACTCTGATAACCCTGGTTCACGCACAGCCACCCCACAGTTGGTCAGGTTGCGAAGAAAGTGTGCAGGAATCGAAACGAGCGGGAGCCTAACCACGGCGCGACGACGGTCACAAGAGTTCCGCTCCCGAGGCCGGATTCCGACTCCGTAAGCAGTCGGCAAAGAAATCGTTTGCCGTGTACAGGACCTTCATCGCCCGTGGCGTCTTACCCCAACTGCGTTTCCAGGCAAGGGAATCCGCACATTCGGGCGGCTCGGCGGCGGACCGCCGCACCGGTCCGCGCTTCGCTGTGGCGAACGGTCCGACGGAAGGAGCCGGTTCACCCCCAGGTGGCGGGCATATGCGTCTTCCCGGCGGGGAACCTGTCCGTACGGTTCCGCACAACGAAATCCGCACCGGACCGCGCCTCGGGGCCCGCCCATGTCCGGTCACCGACCCCCCGGGGCCTGTGCGGCCGCTGTGGCCGGACGGGTTCCATCCGGTTCACTCATTGGCTGGAAACATGCGCGGCCCGGCGGCGGCGCGCACCGTCACCCACCTCTTGATCGGTTAGTTTCCGCTCGTGACCATTTCTGTACGAAAGGTGCTGGCGGTTGCCGTCCTCGGTGCCGCGCTCGCGGGCTGCGGTTCGGATCCCGCCTCGTCCGACCATGGCGCGAAGCCGGCGCCGGGCGCCGGCAAGTCGTCACCGTCGACCGCCTCCTCCTCGTCCCCGGCCGCTTCGGGGCCGCAGGCCGGTAAGCAGCCGCCCACGATCGCGCCCGGGCCCGGCGGGCTCACCCCGGTCTTCGAGCGCGCGCCGAAGGGCGGGCAGAAGATCGTCGCGCTCACCTTCGACGCGGACATGACCGCTGATCAGGGGCCGCGCGCGGCGCGGGGCGAGCACTTCGACAACCCCGCGCTCATCGACGACCTGCGGCGGCTCAAGGTGCCCGCCACCGTCTTCATGACCGGGCGGTGGGCCGACGAGTACCCGGCCCAGGCACGCGCCATCGGGGCCGACCCGAACTTCGAGGTCGCCAACCACTCGTACAGCCACTACGCCTTCAAGTCCCCCTGCTACGGCCTGCCGGTCGTCGCCGAGGGCGAGATGCGCGCCGACGTGGAGAAGGCCACCGCCTCCTTCCGCAAGGCGGGCGTGCGCAACGCCGTCCCGTACTTCCGCTTCCCCGGCGGCTGCTACAACGACGACGTGCTGCGGACGCTGGCCCCGCTGAAGATGACCGCCGTCCAGTGGGACGTGGTCAGCGGCGACGCCTTCGCGCACGACGCGAACGCGGTGGCCGAGCAGGTCCTGACCGGGGTGCAGCCGGGCTCGCTGGTGGTCATGCACTGCACCCGCAGCGCGGCGCCCGTCACCGACCAGGCGGTCCAGCAGATCGTGCCGGAGCTGCGCAGGCGCGGCTACCGGTTCGTGAAGGTCTCGGAGCTGATCGGCTCGGCCGCCGAGGGCTGAGCACCGCGCTCAGCGGGCGGCGCGGAGGGCTTCGTCGTGTACGTACGAGTACGTACTTGTACGTGGTCACCCGCGCCGAGGGCTGAGCGCGCAGACGGCCGCCCAGGCCATGGCCGTGACGGCCGCCGCCGCGAGCAGCGGCACCACCGCCCAGTGCACGGCGCCGGTCCGCGAGCCGGTGACGAGGCCGCCCACGGCGTACCGGGCGGGCGAGGGCGCGACCACCAGGGCGAGCAGCGCGGCGAGCGTGGTGAGGCAGATCGACCAGCCACGCGCGCGTAGCAGCGGGCGGGTGCCGAGCGCCCCGACCGCCGCGCCGAGCAGCGCGCAGACCGCGCCCGCGAGCAGCCCGGCCGCCGTGGCGGGCCCGAGCGGCACCGCTACCCGGTGGTCGGCGCTCGCCGGGTCGCCCACCGCCGCCACGTACAGCGTTCCGGCGGCCCCCAGCACGGCGGTCGCCGCCAACGCCGTGACCAGCGCCGAGAGATGGACCCGGCCGGGGCCCGCCGCCGCGGCCGCGCAGTCACGGGCGGCGGCCGGTTCCTGATTGACGCAGACCCGGGCGAGCCAGGCGCCGACGGGGAGCAGCCCGGCGGCCGCGAAGCCGAGGGAGTCGAGGACCGGGTTGCCCGGCTGGATGCCGACGCCGACGAACGCCGCGTACAGCAGGACCGGCGCGAGCCAGCGCTGCGAGCGCAGCAGCAGGGCGCCCTGGTAACGCACGAGCGGGCTCATGGGCGCGACACTCCTCGGATGTGCCAGGGTGGCCGGGCGGTGAGCAGCGCGCGCAGCAGCGCGTCGGAGTGGGCGGCCGCGACGGTCAGGGTGTGGACGCCGTCCGGGCCGTGGGTCAGCGCGGGCGCGCCGGGCAGCCCGTCGGGCGGGACGGGGCCGACGACGTCTATACGTACGAACTCACCCATGCGTACGAGCTCATCGCCACCCGCCCGGGTCGGCCGGGCGGCTGCGGGGGCTTCGGCAGGGGCGTCCGCCGGGGCGGGTGCGGCCCGGCGGACCAGGCCGCCGCCCTCGACCGTGTACCGCACGTCCACCGCGTCCGCGAGCCGCCGGGGGTCGTGGTCGACGAAGACCACGGCGGCGCCGTCCGCGACGCGCTCGGCCACCGCGCGGTCCAGCTCGGCGCGGGCGGCGGTGTCCAGGCCGGTCCAGGCCTCGTCGAGCACGAGGAGTTCGGGCGCGGCGAGCAGCGCCTGGGCGGCGGCGACCTTCTGGCTGGTGCCCTTGGAGAGCTCGGCGAGCGGGGTACGGGCGTGGGCACCCGCGCCGAACCGCTCCAGCCACTCCCCCGCGCGCGTGGCGGCCGTCCGCCGGGACAGGCCGTGGATGCGCCCGAGGTGGGTGAGGTAGCCCGCCGCCGTGAACGGCAGGGCCGCGGGGAAACGTTCGGGCACGTACGCCGTGCGCGGGCGGCCCAGGACACGGCCCTCGGTGGGCGCGTCGATCCCGGCCAGCAGGCGCAACAGGGTCGACTTGCCGGTGCCGTTGGTGCCCTCGACGCGAACCAGGGTGCGCGGGAGCAGTTCAAGACCGACCCCGCGCAGCACCCAGGGGCCGCCGATGCCGTACCGGCGGCCCACCGAGTCGAGCGAGCGCACGGCGTTCAGTGCTGCTCGGCCTTCTTCGGGACGACCTCGCTCGGGCGGACGATGACATGGCCCTCGCCCTGGAGCATCAGCTGCACGGCCTCGCCGGAGCCGCCCCGGATCATCGAGCCGATGGACTGCGAGCGGTGCAGCGAGGTGGTCAGGCTCGTGGTCCAGCCGACGACCGCGTCGGTGTCGACGTACACCGGCTGCTGCGCGGTCACGGGGATCACCAGCGGGTTGCCCTCGCAGACCAGGCCGAGCCGGCCCCAGCCGGTGAAGACGCTGCCGAAGAGGCCGCCACCGGCTATGCCGGAGCCCTTCATGATCTTGATCTCGTACGAGAGGGACGCGTCGAAGCAGAGCACGTTGCGGCCGTTGACGGTCAGGGCGTCGCCCTGCTCGATGTCGACGATGAAGCAGTTCTGCGCCTCGTGCGCGAACCACGCCTCGCCCTTGCCCGAGACCGACATCAGGGGCAGGCCCTCGCCGGAGAGTGCGCGCTTGAGCATGCCGCCGATGCCCTGGCCACGCCGTTCGAACTGGAGGTTCCCCCGGTAAGCGATCATCGCTCCCTGGCGCGCCAGCATCTCGCCGTCGACCGCGTACTTGATCGACTTGGCGTTCTGCAGGGTCATGCCCGGCGCGGTGGCCGGCTGCGCCACGTTGTCCGTGGCAAAAAGATCGCTCTTCATGCGCGCATCCTGACCCGGAAGGGTTCATTCCGCCAAGAAACCGGAAAGACGCGACTGGCAGACTGGGCGGGTGAGCAGCGAAGAGACCCCCGAGACGCCCTCCGCGAGCCCGTTCCACGAGGAGCCGAACGTCCGCGACGAGGCACCCCAGTACGTGCTTCCGCTGGTCGTCCGCATAGAGAAGGCGGAGCCGCCCGCCCGTACCGACGCCCTGGAGACGGCGGCCCGGGCCGTCCTGGTGATGCTCGCCGACGAGCGCTCGCTCGGCGACGGCGAGTGGGCCCAGGCGATGCGCGACTGGCAGGACGCCCGGATCCGCAAGGTGGTACGCCGGGCGCGCGGCGCGGAGTGGCGCAAGGCGTCGGCGCTGCCGGGCATCACGGTCACCGGGAAGTCGGCCGAGGTGCGCGTCTTCCCGCCCGTCCCGCTCGACGGCTGGCCAAAAGAGCTGGCCAAGCTCCAGGTGTCCGGCACGGACCTGGACGACCCGGCGGCCCCCGGCGCCCCCGACCCCCTCGCCCCCGTCCTGTGGCTCAACCCGGACCTCGACATGTCCGCGGGCAAGGCGATGGCCCAGGCCGGCCACGGGGCCCAGCTGGCGTGGTGGGACCTGTCGGAGGCGGACCGCAGGGCGTGGCAGGACGCGGACTTCCCGCTCTCGGTACGGGTCGCGGCGCGCACCCAGTGGACGGCACTGACGACGAGCGGTCTGCCGGTGGTACGGGACGCGGGCTTCACGGAGATCGCGCCGGGGTCCTGCACGGTGGTGGCGGATCATCCGGCGCTGCGCGGGTGACACCCGTCGGTCCGACCGGCCCCAACCTCAAATGAAGCTCTGAAGGCAAGCCTTCGCGGATTGGCGGGCGTACGGCGGGGCCATGACCCCTTCACGCGTCATGGCCACATCGACCCGCCGGGGAGGCGAAGCATGGAGCTGGGGATCGGTATCGGATGGCGGCCCGAGATCGCCGACGCGGTGGAAGGTCTTGCCGGCGTCGACTGGGTGGAGGCGGTGGCCGAGAACCTGTGTCCTGGCCACCTTCCCGAGTCGCTGGTGCGGCTGCGGCAGCGCGGGGTGACGGTCGTGCCGCACGGTGTCTCGCTGGGTCTCGGGGGCGCGGACCGGCCCGACCCGGCGCGCCTCGACCACCTCGCGGCGTGCGCGCGGGCGCTGTCCGCGCCCCTGGTCACCGAGCACATCGCCTTCGTACGGGCGGGCGGTGAGCGCACCGCCTCACCGCGCCTGGAGGCCGGACATCTGCTGCCGGTCCCGCGTACCCGGGACGCGCTGGACGTGCTCTGCGAGAACGTACGGATCGCGCAGGACGCCCTGCCGGTGCCGCTCGCGCTGGAGAACATCGCCGCGCTGATCAACTGGCCGGACGAGGACATGACGGAGGGGCAGTTCCTGGCGGAGCTGGTGGAGCGTACGGGCGTGCGGCTGCTCATCGATGTGGCGAACCTCCGCACCAACCACGTCAACCGGGGCGAGGACCCGGCGAAGGCGCTGGCGGAGCTGCCGGTGGAGGCGATCGCGTACGTCCATGTGGCGGGTGGCGTGCAGAAGGACGGCGTCTGGCACGACACGCACGCGCATCCGGTGGGGCCCGAAGTCCTGGACGTCCTGGCCGGGTTGGTGTCCCGCGTCTCGCCTCCGGGCGTGCTCCTGGAGCGCGACGACGCGTTCCCGCCGCAGTCGGAGCTGGCCGGGGAGCTCGCGGCGATCCGGGACGTGGTGCGGGCCGGCGCGCCGCCCGCCCCGGCCCGGTCCACGCGCGCGTCCGCGTCGGCGGCTCACGCCCCGCGCACCGGCGCCCGACAGCGGCTGGCGCTGGCCCAGACGGCACTGCTGTCCGCGCTGGTCGCCGGGACCCCCGTCCCGTACGGGTTCGACGGCGCGCGGCTGCGGGTACAGGCCCGCGCGCTGGCCGCGAAGCGGGCCGACATCGTCGCGAAGGTCGCGCCCGAGCTGCCCGGGATCCTCGGCGACGGCTACCGCCCCGCGTTCCTCGCGTACGCCCGCAGCCGTCCGCTGGGCGACGGCTACCGCCGCGACGCCCTCGACTTCGTCGAGTCGCTGCTCGCCGGGGAGAACGGCACGGACGGGGTGCCGGGCGCCGAGACCCGGCGCCGCCTCGCCCGTTGGTGGAAGGAGCGCTCCGGCGCACGTCCGCCGGGCCGCACGACCCGGTTCCTGCGGGGACTCGTACGGGCCGCCTGACGCACCCCCGGACGCGACCCCGCCTCCTGAAGGCGGGCAAAGTACCACTCCCGCCATCAAGTTGCCCCGTACTCGTCCAACACGTGATGCCTCCCACACCACACCGTCACTGATTTCCCCGAACCCCTCCCCGGATCACCCGCCTCCGCACTACCGTGCGCACCGCACTTGGAGGCTTTCATGCGTCGGATATTCCTTTCCGGTACCGGCCTGGTCGTCGTCGCTCTGACCGCGACCATCGCCGCCCTGCTCTTCCCCATGTGGTCGTACGCCGACCGCTCCGGAACCGGGCTCGCCAATCTCAACGCCGGGTCCGTACCGACCCATTGGGGACCACTGTCGGCCGCCGACCGGGACTTCGTGGTACGGGTGAGACTCGCCGGACTGTGGGAACTGCCCGCCGGTCAGCAGGCCGTCGAACGGGCCCCCAGCGAGGCGGTCACCGCGGCGGGCCACCATCTCGTCGACGGCCACGCCTTCCTCGACGCGCGCGTACGCGAGGTCGCCGCCCAGCTCGGCATGGAGCTGCCCGACCAGCCCAACGCCCAGCAGCAGTCCTGGCTGCGGACATTGACGGCCGACTCCGGCACCACGTACGAGAAGGACTTCGCCAACATCCTGCGCTCGGCGCACGGCAAGGTGTTCTCGCTCGTCGCGCAGATCCGGGCGAACACCCGCAACTCCCTGGTCCGCGCGCTCGCCGACGACGCCAACACGACCGTTCTGGACCACATCAAGATGCTGGAGGCCACGGGTCTGGTCGACTTCGACGCGCTGGCCCGTGACAGCGTCGCCACCACCACGGCCTCCCCCAGCGGACCGCCGCCGCCCACCCCCGGAGCCACGCCCGCCTCACCCGTCCCCGTCACCCCGTCGTTCCCGCTGCCGCCCGCGGCCAGCCGCGCCAACCCCACCGATCCCCCCACCACTTCCCCCACCGACACTCCGTAACGAACCGATAACTCCATGTCCACATCATGGGAAAGTCATGGCGCAGGGCTTGTCGCGTCACATACAACTCGGCCATGTTCTGGGTACTTTTCCTGGTAGTCGCGTGCCTCGCGTCCGCCTTCAGCTGCGCGCGGCTCTGCCTCGCCGCGTCGGCGGCGGCCGATCCGGCGGCGGTGCGGCCGCGGGCCCGGGACACCGAACTCTCGCTGTACGAGGCCGCGTTCCTGTCCGGTGGACCGCTGCGGGTCACCGACCTCACCCTGGTCGCGATGCACCGGGCCCGCCGACTGCTGCTGGCGCACACCGGCTGGGCCACCGTCGTCGACCCGGAGGGGCGCGACGACCTGGAGCGGTCGGTGATCGGCGCGATCGGGCCGGAGGGGCAGGCGCGGATAGCGGCGATCCGGTCCACCGCGGCCGCAGCCGACGCGGTGCACGCGCTGGCCGACCGGCTGGCCGCCGCCGGGCTCGCCGTCCCGGACGCGGCCAGGACGGGCGTCACCGCCTCCGTGCGGGCCGTTCGCGGCGCCACCGTGCTCACCCTGCTCCTCGGAGCGGTGGCGCTGCTGATGCCCGGTCAGGACCGCGCCACCCAGGCCGAGATCGCCGCCTGGTTCTCGCTGCCGCTGGTCCTCACCCTCGGCTGCCTCTTCATCGCGCGCGTGGAGGTCCATCCGCACACCCGCTGGGCCTCCCCCGACGGCCAGCGGCTGCTGGGCCGGATCGACCCGGCGGGCGACCCGCTGACGGCGGTCGCGGTACGCGGGGTGAGCGCCGTCGACGACCCGGCCCTGCGGACCGCGTTGCGCGGGGGCCGCTGAGGCGCTCGGCGACGACGCGCCGGGGACATTGGTCCCGGCGCACCGCACCCCGGTGCTTTACTTAGCCAATTAGCCCCATAATCATCCCTTTTGTACTGCATGTGCCCGAAGGGATCGATGTGGGATGAGAGCAGCAGCGCTGTACGGAACCGTCGGTTCCCTTGTTCTGTCCGCCCTGGCCGCCGCGCCGGCCGCCGGCACGGACCCGCGCACCGCCGAGGCGCGTGGCACCGTGATCGCGGCCGAGCGCGCGGCGGCCGCCGGGATCGCCTTCGGCCGCTGTCCCAAGGCGGAGATGCTGCCCGACCCCGTGCGGTGCGGCACGGTCCGGGTCCCGCTCGACTACGCCCATCCGAGAGGCCGTCAGATCGCCCTCACGGTCAGCCGGGTGAAGGCGCGGGGCGGGCCCGGCGAGCGCCAGGGCGCGCTCGTCTACAACCCCGGCGGCCCGGGCGCCTCCAGCATGTACTTCCCGATGGTCGCGCCGCTGCCCGAGTGGAAGGGGCTCGCCCGGGCCTACGACCTCGTCGGCTACGCCCCGCGCGGGGTCGGCCGCTCCGCACCGCTGTCCTGCCAGGACCCGAAGGACTTCGCCAAGGCGCCCACGCAGTCCCCGGCCGACCCGTCCCCCTCGTACAAGATGGAGCGGATCGCGCAGGCCAAGGCGTACGCGCAGGGGTGCGCGCGCGGCGCGGGGGCGGCGCTGGGGCAGTACACGAGCCTCAACAACGCGCGCGACCTCGATGTGCTGCGGGCCGCGCTCGGCCAGCAGAAGCTGACGTTCATCGGCGCCTCGTACGGCACGTACTTCGGAGCCGTGTACGCGACGCTGTTCCCCTCGCATGTGCGCCGGATGGTCTTCGACTCGGCGGTCGACCCGGACCCGCGCAAGATCTGGTACCGCGACAACCTGGACCAGTCGCTCGCGTTCGAGAGCCGCTGGGAGGACTTCCGCGCCTGGGTCGCCCGGCACGACGACGTCTACCACCTGGGCACCACGGCCGAGCGCGTCCTGGAGAACTTCGAGAAGGTGAGCGCACGCCTGGCCCAGGAGCCGGCGGGCGGGACGGTCGGCCCGGCGCAGCTGCAGGCCGCGTTCCTCAAAGCGGGCTACTACGACGACTTCTGGGCGATGCGGGCGAGCGCGCTCTCGGCGTATCTCAAGGGCGACCCCAAGCCGCTGATCGCTCAGGCCGCGCCCCGGCCGGAGACCGCCTGGGACGACGAGAACGGCAACGCGGTGTACACGGCGGTGGAGTGCAACGACGCGCCCTGGCCCACCGACTGGGAGACCTGGGACCGGGACAACACCGAGCTCGCCCGGATCGCGCCGTTCGAGACCTGGGACAACGCCTGGATGAACCTGCCGTGCGCCTACTGGCCCGCTCCCCGGCAGCGGCCGGTGGACGTGGGGACGGCGCGCGGGGCGCTGCCGCCGACGCTGATCCTGGCCGCCGAGCGGGACGCGGCCACGCCGTATCCGGGGGCGCTGGAGTTGCAGCGCAGGCTGCCCGGTTCGGTGCTGGTGACCGAGAAGGACGCCGGCACGCACGGCATCGGCGGAGGCGCCAACAAATGCGTCAACGGCTATCTGGAGGACTATCTCCTGCATGGACGGACGCCGGTGCGGCGCGCTGCGTGCGCGCCGCACCCGGAGCCGAACCCGGTGTCGTTGGACAAGCGGTCGACGCCCAGGGCTGGGCAGCGGCCGTCCGCTCTCTGAGCTTCCGGGTCAGGGGTGAATCGGGCCCGCGGTCGACGGGCCCGGTCACCGGGCATACGCGGTGGTGGGCGGCCGTCAGGCCAGGCCCGCCACCAGATCCGCGACCGACTTGCGGCGGCCCGTGTAGAACGGGACCTCCTCGCGGACGTGCATCCGGGCCTCGGAGGCGCGCAGATGACGCATGAGGTCGACGATGCGGTGCAGCTCGTCGGCCTCGAAGGCCAGCAGCCACTCGTAGTCGCCGAGCGAGAACGAGGCGACCGTGTTGGCGCGCACGTCCGGGAAGCCGCGGGCCATCTTGCCGTGGTCGGCGAGCATCCGCCGGCGGTCCTCGTCGGGCAGCAGGTACCAGTCGTAACTGCGCACGAACGGGTAGACCGACACGTAGTCGCGGGCCTGCTCGTCGGCGAGGAACGCCGGGATGTGCGACTTGTTGAACTCGGCGGGGCGGTGCAGCGCCATGTTCGACCAGACCGGCTCCAGGGCGCGGCCCAGCTTGGTGCGGCGGAAGAGGTTGTACGCGCTCTGGAGCTCGTCCGCCGTCTCCGCGTGCCACCAGATCATGACGTCGGCGTCCGCGCGAAGGCCGGACAGGTCGTAGGTGCCACGGACGGTGATGTCCTTGGCGGCGAGCTGGTCGAACAGCTCCTGGAC
Source organism: Streptomyces sp. NPDC048696 (assembly GCF_043198895.1). Classification (NCBI taxonomy): domain Bacteria; kingdom Bacillati; phylum Actinomycetota; class Actinomycetes; order Kitasatosporales; family Streptomycetaceae; genus Streptomyces; species Streptomyces sp. NPDC048696. The sequence goes on from NZ_JBICVJ010000034.1 coordinate 22,856, forward strand.
CTCGTCGGCGAAGCCGGAGCGGTCCTCGGGCAGCACATCGCGCAGCTTGAAGACGGACCACAGCGTGTAGCGGATGACCTCGTTGAGGTCCTTCGCCTTCTTCCCCGCGTTCGGGCTCTTTTCCGGTGCACTCATGAGGCTATTGTCCCGCGTCACGCTGAGTGTTCCGCGCCAGGGTCGACGTGGCGATGATCTCGTCCGCGGCGCGCCGCGCGCTCGCGATGCACGCGGGGATGCCGACGCCGTCGTACGCGGCCCCGCAGACCCGCAGCGCGGGCAGCTCGGCGACGGCCGCGCGCACCCGCGCCACGCGCGCGAGGTGGCCCACCGGGTACTGCGGCAGCCCTCCTGTCCAGCGCGTCACCTCGCTCGCCACCGGCTTCGCGGCGAGGCCGACCGCGTCACCGAGGTCGCGCAGCGACATGTCCACCAGCTCGGCGTCGTCCCGCTCCAGGTGCTGCTCCTCGCCGTAGCGCCCGATCGAGGTGCGTAGCACGAACAGGTCCGGGGCGCCGTCGGTGACCCACTGCCACTTGTACGAGGAGAACGTGGACGCCTTGATCGTGCGGCCGTCCACGGACGGGACCAGGAAGCCGGAGCCGCGCTCCAGGTGAGCGAGGTCCGCGCGCCGGAAGGCCATCGTGACCAGCGCCATGGAGGCGTACTCGACACCGGCCAGCTCGGCGGCCGCCGCCGGGGACTCGGCGGCGAGCAGCGCGGAGGCCGACCAGGCGGGGGCGGCGAGGATCACGCCGTCGGCCTCGATCACCTCGTGGTCGGTGCGGATGCGCCAGGAGTCGGCGGTGCGGGAGAGCGCGACGACGGGCGTCTCGGTACGGATCACGCCGCCCTTGGCCCGTACGGCGTCGGCGACCGCGAGCGGCAGGGTGCCCATGCCGCCGTCCAGGCCCATGAAGACGGGGCCGCTCTCCTGGGGGCGCGCGGCGGCCTTCGCCTGGAGGTCCTGGACGCCGTCGAGGAGCGAGGCGTGGCCGCGGGCGGCCTCGAAGAGCTGGGGCACGGCGGCCCGCATCGAGATGCGGTACGCGTCGCCCGCGTAGACCCCGCCGAGCAGCGGTTCGACGAGCCGGTCGACGACCTCGCGGCCGATCCGGCGGGCGACGAACTCGCCGACCCCGATGTCGTCCCCGACCTCGGTCCGGGCGAGCTCGCGGTCCTGGGCGATCCGGGCCAGGCCCTCGGCCGAGACGATGCCGGACAGCGAGGCCGGGTCCGCCGGGACGCCCATCACATGGCCCTTGGGCATCGGACGCAGCGCGCCCCGGGTCCAGATCGCCGCGGTGGCCGAGGGCTCCCGCAGCCGTTCGCCGAGGCCGACTTCGCGCGCGAGGCCCACGGCCTCGGGGCGGCGCGCCAGCATGGACTCGGCGCCGAGGTCGACGCGCGCGCCCGCGATCTCGCCCGACTCCAGCTTGCCGCCGAGGCGGCCGGTGGCCTCCAGCAGGCTCACGCGCACACCGGACTCCAGCAGCCGGTGGGCGGCGGCGAGCCCGGCGATGCCGCCTCCGACGACGACGATGTGCGGTGTTCCTGCGACGGCGTTGTCCATGCCTCCACTGTCTCAGACGCCTCGGACACCGCGGCGCCGAGCCCGTTCCGAGTCCCGACCGTCATCGCTTCGGGACCGGGATGCGGCAACCCGCGCGCCCACCCCGTCCGTCCAACGCCCGCCACACCCAACGCGCCCCCGAGGGAGCCGATATGCGTGGACGACGTACCACCGGGCACCGGCCTCTGGCCGCCCTGGCCGCCGCTCTCCTGACCGCCTCGCTGGCCCTCGCGGGGTGCAGCGCGGGTTCCGACGACAACAAGTCCGCCGCGGGCGACCGGGGCAAGGCCGCCGCGCCCGCGCAAGGCGGCGCGGCGGACGGCGCCGCGAAGCGACCCGGCGGCTCCGCGAGCGGCGCGGCCGGGCCGTCGAAGGCGCCCGCACCGCCCGTCCAGGCCCAGATCGTGCGCACCGCCGAGCTGAGCGTCGAGGTGCCGGACGTGCCCAAGGCGCTCACCGCGGCCCGCTCGGCGGCCACGGCGGCGGGCGGCTTCGTCGGCGGGCGGCTTCGTCGGCGACGAGAGCACCCAGCGGGACGCGCACGGACGTACCGTCTCGCACGTCGTCCTGCGGATCCCGGAGGCCCACTACGACGACGTCCTCGCCGCGCTGTCCGGCTCGGGGCACCTGCTCAGCCGCAAGGCGGAGGCGCGGGACGTCACGGACCAGGTGGTGGACGTGGACAGCCGGATCGCCTCCCAGCGCGCCAGCGTCGCGCGCGTACGTGAGCTCATGGACCGGGCGGGCGCGCTCGGCGACGTGGTCACGCTGGAGAGCGAACTGGGCCGTCGGCAGGCCGACTTGGAGGCGCTCCTGGCCCAGCAGGCGTCGCTGAAGGACCGTACGAGCCTGGCGACGATCACTCTCGCGCTCTCCGAGGCGGCGCCCGCGAAGAAGTCCGCGAAGGACGACGGTCCCGGCGTGCTCGACGCGCTGTCGGGCGGCTGGCACGCGTTCGTCACCGCGCTGCGGTGGCTCGTGATCGTGCTGGGCGCGGTGGCCCCGTTCGCGGGCGCGCCGGCGGCGCTGTACGCGCTGTGGCGCTGGGTGGTGCGCCCGCGGCTGCCCCGGCACGCGACGCCTTCCGCCGCGCCCGTGCAGGCCGGACCCGTCAAGGTCCCGGCCGCGTCCGGGAATTCCGCGCGACCGCCGTACGTATCTTCCGAAGGAGACAGCGGGACGGACTGAGCGAGGGGTGCGCAATGGCGGAGCGACTGGTGGTCATCGGCGGGGACGCGACGGGGATGTCCGCCGCGTCCCAGGCACGCAGACTCAAGGGGCCCGGGGAGCTGGAGATCGTCGCGTTCGAGCGCGGCCACTTCACCTCGTACTCCGCCTGCGGCATCCCCTACTGGGTGGGCGGCGACGTGCCCGAGCGGGACGACCTGATCGCCCGGACCCCCGAGGAGCACCGCGCGCGTGGCATCGATCTGCGCACCCGCACCGAGGTGCTGGAGATCGACACGGCCGGGCGGCGGGTGCGCGCCCGGGACCTGGAGTCGGGCGAGGAGTACGGGACTTCGTACGACAAGCTCGTCATCGCCACCGGCGCCCGGCCGGTGCGGCCCCGGCTGGCGGGGATCGACGCGCCGGGGGTGCACGGGGTGCAGACCCTCGACGACGGCCAGGCGCTCCTGGACACCCTGCGTTCGACGCCCGGCCGCCGGGCGGTGATCGTGGGCGCGGGCTACATCGGCGTGGAGATGGCCGAGGCCCTGCTGCACCGCGACTACGAGGTGACGGTGGTGACCCGGGGCGAGCAGCCGATGTCCACGCTGGACGCGGACATGGGCCGCCTGGTGCGCGAGGCCATGGACGGGATGGGCATCACCACGGTCACGGGCGCCGAGGTCACGAAGATCCTGACCGGTGACGACGGCCGGGTGCGGGCGGTGGCCACGGAGGACGCCGAGTACCCGGCGGACGTGGTGATCCTGGGCATCGGCGTCGAGCCGCAGACGGAGCTGGCGCGCGCGGCCGGGCTGCCGCTGGGCGAGTACGGCGGGCTGCTCACCGACCTGGCGATGCGGGTGCGCGGCCACGAGGACATCTGGGCCGGCGGCGACTGTGTGGAGGTCCTGGACCTGGTGTCGGGCCGCGAGCGGCACATCGCGCTCGGCACACACGCGAACAAGCACGGCCAGATCATCGGCTCGGGCGTGGGCGGCGGTTACGCGACCTTCCCCGGCGTCGTCGGTACGGCGGTGAGCAAGGTCTGCGACCTGGAGATCGCGCGTACGGGGCTGCGCGAGCGCGACGCGCGCGAGGCGGGCCTTCAGTTCGTGACGGCGACCATCGAGTCGACGAACAGCGCGGGCTACTACCCGGGCGCGGCCCTGATGACGGTGAAGATGCTCGCCGAGCGGCGTACGGGGCGGCTGCTCGGCGTCCAGATCGTCGGCCGCGACGGGGCCGCCAAGCGCGTCGACATCGCGGCGGTGGCGCTGACGGCGGGGATGACGGTGGAGCAGCTGGTCACCCTGGACCTGGGCTACGCCCCGCCGTTCTCCCCGGTCTGGGACCCGGTCCTGGTCGCCGCCCGCAAGGCCGTGTCGGCGGTGCGGGCGGCGGGGAACTAGGGCCTGTCCGGTGGATCTGGCCGCCTTCGGTCCGGGCCGCCGTTTCGGTGCTGGTGAGTGGGGGTGTGGTGCTTCCCCAAGCTCTCAACTTCGTTCGAGCAGGGGAGACCCCAATGCTGCAAGGCGGAGGAGGGCGGCGACGCGTGGGGGTGCCCCCTGGTCGAGCGGAGCCGAGAGCTTGGGGGAGTCGGCAACCGACGACAACGCCGCAGATGGGCGTGCCACACCCCCACGTCCCAGGCAAGATCCACCGGACAGGCCCTAGGAAGCGCTCAGCGCGCGGTCTGCGTGTGGACGTAGTCCACGAGGCGCGTCAGGGCTTCCGGATTCGTCGTCGGCAGGACGCCGTGGCCCAGGTTGAAGACGTGGCCCTCAAGGCCCGCCGCCGCGTCCAGGACCTCGCGGGTCTTCGCCTCGACCGCCTCCGGCGTCGAGAAGAGGACCGCGGGGTCCAGGTTGCCCTGGAGCGCCTTGCCGGGGCCGACGCGGCGGGCGGCCTCGTCGAGCGGGACGCGCCAGTCGACGCCGACGACGTCCGCCCCGGCCTCGCCCATCAGGCCGAGCAGTTCGCCGGTGCCGACGCCGAAGTGGATGCGCGGGACGCCGTACTTCTCGACGGCCCGGAACACCTTCGCCGAGGCGGGCATCACCGAGCGGCGGTAGTCGGCGGGGGCCAGCGCGCCCACCCAGGAGTCGAAGAGCTGGACGGCGGAGGCGCCCGCCTCGATCTGGACCTTGAGGAACGCGCCGGTGATCTCGGCGAGGCGGTCGAGCAGGTCGGCCCACAGCTGCGGGTCGCCGTACATGAGCGCCTTGGTGTGCTCGTGGTTGCGGGACGGGCCGCCCTCCACGAGGTAGCTCGCGAGGGTGAACGGGGCGCCCGCGAAGCCGATCAGGGGCGTCTCGCCGAGCTCTGCGGTCAGCATGCCGATCGCCTCGGTGACGTAGTGGACGTCCTCGGGCGTGAGGTCGCGCAGCCGCGCCAGGTCCGCGCGCGTGCGGATCGGGTCGGCGACGACGGGGCCGACACCGGGCTTGATGTCGAGGTCGATGCCGATGGCCTTGAGCGGGACCACGATGTCGCTGAAGTAGATCGCCGCGTCCACCTTGTGGCGGCGTACGGGCTGGAGCGTGATCTCGGTGACCAGCTCGGGCCGCATGCACGACTCCAGCATCGGGATGCCCTCGCGCACCTTCAGGTACTCGGGCAGCGAGCGCCCTGCCTGCCGCATGAACCAGACCGGCGTGTGCGGCACCGGCTCGCGGCGGCACGCCTTCAGGAAGGCGGAGTCGTAGGTCTGTGTCGGCGGGCCCGCAGGGCGATCGTTGGCGTTCACGCCCAGAATCTTCGCACGTGCCCCTACCCGGTCGACCGGGCCCGGGTGTCCCTACGGGCGCGGGGCGCCCGTTCCGCCTAGTCTTCCCCGCATGACTGCCGCTCAGGGACGAACTTCGGATGGCGCCGGCGGCACGGACAGTGCGGACGGCAGGACCGTTCCGCCCGCCTTCCGGCAGGCGGTCGACGCGCTGCGGGGGGCACGGCTGCGGCCGGAGATCGAGGTCGACCAGACCAGACCGCCGCAGCGGCTCGCGCCGCACGCGTACGCGCTGGAGGCGGCGGTCGTCGAGAACGACGAGGACCTGGCGGACGGGCGGCTCGTGCTGCTCCACGACCCGGCCGGGCACGACGCCTGGCAGGGAACGTTCCGCCTCGTCACGCTCGTACGGGCGGAGCTGGAGCCGGAGATGGCGGCGGACCCGCTGCTGCCCGAGGTGTGCTGGTCGTGGCTGACGGGCGCGCTGGAGGCGCGGGGCCTGTCGTACGGGGAGGCCAGCGGCACGGTGACGCGGGCGGGCTCGTACTACTTCGGCGGGCTCTCCCAGCGGCGGCCCGCCACCCAGATCGAGATCCGGGCGTCGTGGACGCCGCGGGAGGGGCGGGGCGGGGTGCCGGACGCTGCCGCGCATCTGACGGCCTGGTGCGATCTGCTCTGCCAGGTCGCCGGGCTGCCGCCGGTGTCGTCGGGGGACGCGGGTGTGGTCACGCTGCCGCAACGGCGGGATCCTCGCTAGGGCCTGTCCGGTGGATCTTGCCTGGGACGCGGGGGCCTGGCACGCACATCTGCCGCGTTGTCGTCGGTTGCCGACTCCCCCAAGCTCTCGGCTCCGCTCGACCAGGGGGCACCCCCACGCGTCGCCGCCCTCCTCCGCCTTGCAGCATTGGGGTCTCCCCTGCTCGAACGAAGTTGAGAGCTTGGGGAAGCACCACACCCCCACTCACCAGCACCGAAACGGCGGCCCGGACCGAAGGCGGCCAGATCCACCGGACAGGCCCTAGGCGCCAGACGCTTCGCGAGAGTGGGGAATTCGGGTGCGGGCCGTGTGTGGCTGGGCGCGCAGTTCCCCGCGCCCCTATAGGGCGCTGGTCGCGCCCACGCGGCGGAGCCGCGCATTGACACAGCCCCGCGCCCCGTCAGGCAACCGGTTGGCGCCCGGGGCCGGCGACGCGGCCCCCTTTGGGCAACCGGTCGCGTGGGGATTCGGGGCTCGGCCCCGAGAGGACTCGTCCGGTCACTCCCCCATCGACCACCTGTCCTAATTGCCCTAAATGTTTCTCACCAAATCGTGATCATTCCCTAAAGCCGGACGGGCTGCCTGCCGAAGAGGTCTGTGACCCTATCTGCACGGTTCGCCCCGGCTTCATCCCCGAGCCGGCCCCGTCCCGCACCTTCCCAGGAGGCCTGGTGTCCGTTCTTCTTGAGCAGCCCGCAAGCCTGGTCGCCTACCGCCCGAACAAGCCGACGGCCATGGTCGTCGTCGCCGATCCCCGAGTCCGTTCCACCGTCACCCGGCATCTGTGGGCCCTCGGAGTACGGGACGTCATCGAGGCGTCGTCCATCGCGGAGGCACGTCCCCGCGTCGGCAATCCGCGCGACATCTGCGTTGCCGACGTCCATCTGCCCGACGGTTCCGGGCTCACCCTGCTGTCCGAGACCCGGGCGGCGGGCTGGCCCAACGGCCTGGCCCTGTCCGCCGCCGACGACATCGGCGCCGTGCGCAACGCCCTCGCGGGCGGCGTGAAGGGCTATGTCGTCACCGGTACGCGCACCAACATCGGCCACCCCACCCGCCCCGGCGCCGCGCCCATCGGCGCCGCGGCCGCCCGTATGCACCGCCGCCCCCCGGGTACCCCGAGCCATCCGGGTGGCTACCGCGAGCTCTCCGGGCGCGAGGTCGAGGTGCTGCGGCTGGTCGCCGAGGGCCAGTCGAACAAGGCGATCGGCGTCTCCATGGGGTTGTCCGCGCTGACCGTGAAGAGCCACCTCGCCCGCATCGCGCGCAAGCTCGGCACGGGCGACCGGGCCGGCATGGTGGCCGTCGCGCTGCGTACCGGAATCATCCACTGACCCGGATACCGGATTCGCGGATCCCGGGCCGTCCACCGGCTCGGGGACCCCGAATCGTCCACCCGGCTCCGGGGTCCCGGATCGCCTGCCGATCACCTGCCGACCCACCGGTCCCGAGGGGCATGCTCCCCCCACGAAGCGCCGTGCGCCCCTCGCGCGTCCGTCGACGGAACGTTCCGTCGACGGACGCGGCGTATACACAAGTACCCTTGACAGGTGACCGACGCCCATAAGACCGCAGCAGAGACAGCACTGCGAACCACCGGGGGCGCTCCCCCGGCCGACGACGTCCCGGTTGATGGGCTGCCGACTCCCCTGCTGGAGCCCCGAGACGGCATTCCGCCCGTCGTCGCCACCGACGAGGCGCTCGCCGAAGTCGTCGCCGCGTTCGCGGCCGGCACCGGCCCCGTGGCCGTCGACGCCGAGCGCGCCTCCGGCTACCGGTACGGCCAGCGCGCCTATCTGGTGCAGCTGCGCCGGGCGGGCGCGGGCACCGCGCTCGTCGACCCGGTGGGCTGCCCCGACCTCTCCGCGCTCGGCGACGCGCTCGCCGACACCGAGTGGATCCTGCACGCCGCGACCCAGGACCTGCCGTGCCTGCGGGAAATAGGCATGGTCCCCTCCAGACTCTTCGACACCGAGCTCGCCGGGCGGCTCGCGGGCTTCCCGCGGGTGGGCCTGGGCGCGATGGTCGAGAGCGTCCTGGGGTACGCCCTGGAGAAGGGCCACTCCGCGGTGGACTGGTCGACCCGGCCGCTGCCCGAGCCGTGGCTGCGGTACGCGGCCCTCGACGTCGAGCTCCTGGTCGACCTGCGCGACGCGCTGGAGAAGGAGCTGGACCGCCAGGGCAAACTGGACTGGGCCCGCCAGGAGTTCGACGCGATCGCCGCGGCGCCGCCCGCGCCGCCGCGCAAGGAGCCCTGGCGGCGCACCTCCGGGATGCACAAGGTGCGCCGGCGCCGCCAGATGGCCGCCGTGCGCGAGCTGTGGACGGCCCGGGACAAGGTCGCCCAGCGCCGTGACGTCTCGCCGGGCAAGGTGCTCAGCGACTCCGCGATCATCGAGGCGTCGCTGGCGCTGCCGGTGGACGTCCAGGCCCTGATGGCGCTGCCCGGTTACGGGCACCGGATGGGGCGGCGCCAGCTGGAGCAGTGGCAGGCGGCGGTCGACCGGGCCAAGGCGCTGCCGGACTCCGCGCTGCCGCAGCCCGGCCAGCCGGTCACCGGCCCGCCCCCGCCGCGCTCCTGGGCGGACAAGGACCCGGCGGCCGCGGCGCGCCTGTCGGCGGCCCGTACCGCCGTCTCGGAGCTCGCGGAGCGGCTGAACATGCCGCAGGAGAACCTGATCACCCCGGACACCGTCCGCCGGGTGTGCTGGGAGCCGCCGGGCGACCGCTCCGAGGCGGCGGTGGCCGAGGCGCTGGCCGCGTTCGGCGCCCGCCGCTGGCAGATCGAGCAGGTCACGCCGCTGCTCGCGCAGGCCCTGACGACGAAGACGGCCTGATCCACAGCGCCCTCACGTACCCCCTGACGACCACGGTCATCAGGGGGTACGGCCGTTGTGAGGGCCATCCGGAGTGTGACCTTCGCCGCTCTGGCCGAGGGGACTGGGCAGTTTGGTTACCCGCAAGTAGCATGTCGGGGTGAGCGCGCGCTCAGGCGTCCGCGCCACGCGCAGCAGTGCCACCCCGCACCCTGGAGGAGAGCCATCGTGCCTCGTACCGTCAGGGACGTCGTCTTCGTCGACGGCGTCCGCACCCCGTTCGGCAAGGCGGGCCCGAAGGGCATCTACCACGAGACCCGCGCCGACGATCTCGTCGTCAAGGCGATCCGGGAGCTGCTGCGCCGCAACCCGGCCCTCGACCCCGCCAAGATCGACGAGGTCGCCATCGCCGCGACCACCCAGATCGGTGACCAGGGTCTGACCCTGGGCCGCACCGCGGGCATCCTCGCGGGTCTGCCGCAGTCCGTGCCGGGCTACTCCATCGACCGTATGTGCGCGGGCGCGCTGACCGCCGTGACCTCGGTCGCCGGTTCCATCGCCTTCGGCGCGTACGACGCCGTCATCGCCGGTGGCGTCGAGCACATGGGCCGCCACCCGATGGGCGAGGGCGTCGACCCGAACCCGCGGTTCGTGAGCGAGAAGCTCGTCGACGAGTCGGCCCTGTTCATGGGCATGACCGCCGAGAACCTGCACGACCGCTACCCGCACATCACCAAGCAGCGCGCCGACGAGTACGCCGTGCGCTCGCAGGAGAAGGCCGCCAAGGCGTACGCCGACGGCAAGATCCAGCAGGACCTGGTGCCGATCTCGGTGCGCAACACCAACGCCGAGGTGGGCGAGACCGGCTGGGGCCTGGTCACCGCCGACGAGCCGATGCGCCCGGGCACCACCCTGGAGAGCCTGGCCGGTCTGAAGACCCCGTTCCGCGTGCACGGCAACGTCACCGCGGGCAACGCCGCCGGTCTCAACGACGGCGCCACCGCGTCGATCATCGCGTCCGAGGAGTTCGCGCGCGAGAACGGCCTGCCGGTCAAGATGCGCCTGGTCTCGTACGCCTTCGCGGGTGTCGAGCCCGAGGTGATGGGCTACGGCCCCATCCCGGCGACCGAGAAGGCGCTGGCCAAGGCCGGTCTGTCGATCGAGGACATCAACCTCTTCGAGATCAACGAGGCGTTCGCCGTCCAGGTCCTCGCGTTCCTGGACCACTACGGCATCGCCGACGACGACGCCCGCGTCAACCAGTACGGCGGCGCCATCGCGTTCGGCCACCCGCTCGCGTCCTCGGGCGTACGCCTGATGACCCAGCTGGCGCGGCAGTTCGAGGCGCAGCCGGAGGTCCGCTACGGCCTCACCACCATGTGCGTCGGCTTCGGCATGGGCGCCACGGTCATCTGGGAGAACCCGCACCACAAGGACGCCGGAGGCAGCAAGTGAGCACCACCGCTGAGCTTTTGAAGGGTGCGGCCGAGCTGTTCCCGGACGAGGTCGTCACCTCGGCGCACGTGCGCCACCTCGACCTGCCGTTCGGCGCGGGCAGGTTCGCCCTGATCACGCTGGACAACGGCTTCGACCACACCAAGCCGACCACCTTCGGCCCCGGCTCGCTGGCGAACCTGAACGCCGCCATCGACCAGGTCGAGCAGGAGGCGGCCGAGGGCAAGATCGTCGGCGTCGGTGTCACCGGCAAGCCGTTCATCTTCGCGGTCGGCGCCGACCTCAAGGGCGTCGAGATCCTCAAGAAGCACGAGGACGCGCTGGTCATCGGCAAGAGCGGCCACGACGTCTTCAAGCGCCTCGCCACGCTGGCCGTGCCCTCCTTCGCGTACTACAACGGCGCGGCGATGGGCGGCGGTGTCGAGGTCGGTCTGCACTGCGGCTACCGCACCGTCTCCAAGGCGCTGCCCGCGTTCTCGCTGCCCGAGGTCTTCCTCGGTCTGGTCCCGGGCTGGGGCGGCTGCACGCTGCTCCCCAACCTGATCGGCGCCGAGAAGGCCGTCTCGGTCATCATCGAGAACTCGCTGAACCAGAACCGCCAGCTCAAGGGCAAGCAGGTCTTCGAACTCGGCATCGCGGACGCTCTGTTCGAGGGTGCGGACTTCCTGGAGCAGTCGCTGATCTGGACCGCGAACGTCCTCAACGGCGACGTCACGGTCGAGCGCCCGGAGATCGACCGCGGCGAGGGCTGGGACCAGGCCGTCGCCAAGGGCCGGTTCATCGCCGACTCCAAGGTGCACGGCGCGGCCCCGGCCGCCTACCGCGCCCTGGAGATCATCGAGGCCGCCAAGAACGGCGACCTCCAGGCCGGTTTCGACGCCGAGGACATCGCGCTCGCCGACCTGATCATGGGCGGGGAACTGCGCAGCGGCATCTACGCGTTCAACCTCGTACAGAAGCGCGCCAAGCGCCCGGCGGGCGCGCCGGACAAGAACCTGGCCCGCCCGGTCACCAAGGTCGGCGTCGTGGGCGCGGGCCTGATGGCCTCGCAGCTCGCGCTGCTGTTCCTGCGCCGCCTTGAGGTGCCGGTCGTGCTGACCGACATCGACCAGGAGCGCGTCGACAAGGGTGTGGGCTACGTCCACGCCGAGATCGACAAGCTGCTCGCCAAGTCCCGGATCAACCAGGACAAGGCCAACCGCCTCAAGGGCCTGGTCTCGGGTGTGCTGGACAAGGCCGAGGGCTTCTCCGACGCCGACTTCATCATCGAGGCCGTCTTCGAGGAGATCGGCGTCAAGCAGCAGGTGTTCGCGGAGGTCGAGGCGGTCGCCCCGGCGCACGCGATCCTCGCCACCAACACCTCGTCCCTCTCGGTCACCGAGATGGCCTCGAAGCTGAAGCACCCCGAGCGGGTCGTCGGCTTCCACTTCTTCAACCCGGTCGCGATCCTCCCGCTCCTGGAGATCGTGCGCGGCGAGCAGACCGACGACGCCTCGCTGGCCACGGCGTTCGGTGTGGCGCGCAAGCTGAAGAAGACCGCGGTCCTGGTGAAGGACGCCCCGGCGTTCGTCGTCAACCGCATCCTGACCCGCTTCATGGGCGAGATCCAGAACGTCATCGACGAGGGCACCCCGGTCGAGGTCGCCGAGAAGGCGGTCGAGCCGCTGGGTCTGCCGATGTCGCCGCTGGTGCTCCTGGAGCTGGTCGGCCCGGCCATCGGTCTGCACGTCTCCGAGACCCTCAACCGCGCCTTCCCGGAGCGCTTCACGGTCTCCGAGAACCTGGCCGCGGTGGTCAAGGCCGGCAAGCGCGGCTTCTACGTGTACGACTCCGGCAAGCCGGAGCTGGACCCGGAGGTCGCCGCTCTCCTCAAGCAGGGCGATGTCGTCCTGACCGAGGAGCAGACCCGTGACCGCGTCCTGGACGCGGTGGCGCAGGAGATCGGGCTCATGCTGGACGAGGGTGTCGTGGCCGAGGCCCAGGACATCGACCTCTGCCTGATCACCGGCGCCGGCTGGCCCTTCCACCTGGGCGGCATCACGCCGTACCTGGACCGCGAGGGCGTCTCGGAGCGCGTGAACGGGAAGAAGTTCCTGGCACAGGGCGTCGCGAGCGTCCCGGCGTAACACCACTTCGCGGCCCCGGCCGCACATACGAGGAGGCCCCCGCTCGGTGAGCGGGGGCCTCCTTCGTCGCAGTACCGGTTCGCCGTGCGGCGTCAGACCGTGATCCAGGGCTCCATGGCGAGGCCCGGCTCGGTGGTCTTCTGACGGGTGATCCGCAGCCTGCCGTCCGTGCCGAACGCGGCCAGGACGACCCGTCCGGCGGCGTCGGTCGCGAGCGCGGGCACCCCGACGCAGACCTCGCCGGTCGAGGCCCACACGGCTCCGGCCGACTCGGCCTCGGTCGGGTAGGCGGCCAGCGCCGGGCGGCCGTCGGCGCCGCGCTGGGCCATCAGCGTGCAGTCGTGGCCGTCCACCGGGGTGCGCAGCACGGCGATGGGGCCGCTCGCGGCGCCGCCGAGCGGCATGGGCGGCGCGTCGCCGCGCACGGCCTGCACCTCGCCCGACTTGCTCTCGCGCCACAGGAAGGTGATGCGGTCCTCACCGGTGTGCTGGGCCGCCACGGAGCCGTCCTCCGGCTGCTCCTTGAGGTCGGCCACCCGCTGGTACTCCTCGTCCCCGGACGCCTTCGTCCAGCGCATCACACCGCGCTTGGCCGCCATCACGACCTCGACCCTGCCGTTGTCGGCCGCGCCCGCGCAGACCGCGGCGTACGAGCCGGAGCCGTCGAGGTCGAGCCACTTGCTCCACTTCCCGGAGCTCTCCTGGACACGGGCGCACAGGCCGGTCCCCGCGTTGCGGATGAAGACGTGCAGGTTGTCTTCGGAGTCGACGACGGCGGCCGGGTGACCGACCTTGGCGGCCTTCGTCTGGTCGCGGTACGGGGTGCCCAGCGGGTACCAGTCCTTGACCGGGCGGCCCGACTGGTACTGGATGGCGTGGACGACGTCGGTGTGGGCCTCACCGGCGGCCGTCACCGACCGCCACAGCGCGAACAGGTGCACATAGCCGTCGGCGCCCTGGGCGACGGTGAGACACGGGTCGAGCCCGGCCTTCGGGGCGACCAGCTCGGGACCGGTCCACTCGGGGCCGCCCGGCCGGACCTCGGTCCAGCGCAGCACCCCGCCGTCACCGGGCGCGTACGCCGTGAGCCTGCCGTCCTTGCCGCGCAGCAGCCAGCCGGTGACCGTGGGGCGGCCGTCCGGCGTGGCGAGCACGGGGGCGAGGCCGGGCGCGGCGGGGGCCTTGCGGGCAGGGGCCTCGGGCTCCCGGCCCGACCCTCCCTTCGACGTCCGCGCGGGCTTCAACGCCATGGCTCACCGACCACCTTTCCTTACCAGATCCGCGACGAGCGGCCGGATGCGACACACCATGAGACTCCAGCGACAATAACACTCGGTCCAAGGGCCCCAATTCGCGGATTCACCCGGCCCGACGTGCGATTTCGCCGTGTTCCGTGCCAGGCTGCCGGGATGGTGACGACCTCGCTGGTGATCGTGGACGCGGCCAATGTGGTGGGCTCGGTTCCGGACGGCTGGTGGCGCGACCGGCGCGGCGCCGCCGAGCGCCTGCGCGACCGCCTCGCCGGGTACGCCACGACCGGCCTGCCCGGCTTCGCGGGCCCGGTGGAGCTGGTCCTGGTGGTCGAGGGCGCGGCCCGGGGTGTGGTGTCGGTGGCGGACGTACGGGTGGAGCCCGCGCCCGGCAGCGGCGACGACACGATCGTGGACCTGGTCGCCGGGCGGGCGGCGGACCGCCCCTGCCTGGTGGTGACGGCCGACCGCGAACTGCGCCGCCGCGTCGAGGCGCACGGCGCCGAGTGCGCGGGCCCCCGGACGGTGCGCCAGGCGCCGGGCAGGCCCTAGGGCCTGCCCGGTGGATCTGGCCGCCTTCGGTCCGGGCCGCCGTTTCGGTGCTGGTGAGCGGGGGTGTGGTACGTCCAGCTGCAAGGCGGAGGAGGGCGGCGAGGCGGAGCGTCGGCAACCGACGACAACGCGGCAGATGGGCGTACCACACCCCCGCGTCCCAGGCAAGATCCACCGGACAGGCCCTAGTCCCCCGACGGCCGCGTACGTACGTAGAGGACCGCCCCGTCGACCGTCCCCGCCAGCGGTTCGTAGTGCGCGGCCAGCAGGCGGCGCAGGCTCGGGAGGCGTTCGGGGGCGTACGGCTTGCCGCGTGAGTCGTCGACGATCAGTACCGGCGGCCGCGCCGTCAGCTCCGTGCGCAGGACGGTCCAGGAGCCCTCGACGCCGTACTTCTCGCCGACCTGGGGGCCGTCGCGGCCGCCGCTGTAGTTGGTGAGGAGTCCGGCCGTCAGATAGCGGGTGGCGGGGGTGCGGTCGGCCAGCCAGTACGTCTCGGGGTGTATGCCCCAGACCAGCACCCGCTCCCGGGGCGCCGAGCGGGCCCGTACGGCGGCGGCCAGGCGCTGGGCGTGGGCGAGTTCGGGGCGGGGCGCGAGCAGGCCCCAGCCGAGGAAGAGCGCGCAGCCGCACGCGGACGCGAGCAGCGCGCTGGTCAGCCGGTACGGCGGCAGGATCTGCAGCGCCGCGGCGGCGAGCAGCACCAGCGGCGGGATCAGCTGGAGGTAGTAGTGGCCGAAGAAGTGGAAGCCGACGAGCACGGCGCCGGCCGACGAGGCGAGCCACAGCCACACGTCGGCGGCGCCGGTCCGCGCGATCCGCAGCACCCGCACCACCGGCGGGATCAGCCCCGCGCAGGCGAGCGCGAGCAGCGCCGTGTTCCCCAGGCCCCGTGCCAGTACGTGGAGTTCGGAGCCGGTGAAGGAGGCGTACGCGCCGGAGCCGGTGACCGTCCAGAACAGGAAGCGGGACGGTCCGGTGGCGAGCGCGCCGAGCAGCACCGGGCCGCACAGCCCGGCTCCCGTGCGCAGCAGGGCACTTCGGCGCGGCGCCGCCGTGCGCCACAGCAGCCACAGGACCGGGACGAGACAGGCGCCGCCGGTCTGCTTGGTCAGGAGCGCCCCGGCGACGGCCAGCCCGGCGCGGCCCCAGTGGCCCCGGTCGGCGCAGCGCACCGCGGCGACCGTGAACGGCAGCATGAAGATCTCGAACGTGGCGGCCTGCGCGTCCTCGGGGTTGAGGCCGACGGAGACGAGCAGATGCAGGACGCCCGCGACCCGCCCGGCCCGGTCGCCCCAGCGGCGGCGGGCGGTGGAGGCGAGCAGCACCGCCGTGAGCAGCTGCGCCGCGACCGCCGCGAGCCGCAGCGGGCTGAGCGAGGTGTCCCCGAAGAGCGCGAACGCCGCCTCGTACAGCCAGGGCAGCAGCGGCGGCTTGCGGTCGACGACCGTGTCGTACAGCGTCCCCCCGGCCGCGAGTTGGCGCGCCTGGACGGCGAGATAGCCCTCGTCCGGGTTCCACAGGGGATGGCGGAAGGACGGCAGCCGGGTCAGCACGGCCAGCGCGGCGAGCGCGGGCAGCAGCCGCGTCCAGTACCCGGCGCGCCGCCCCCGCCCCGGCGCGGCCCGCGGCCGGGGCACCCGAGACGCGCGTACGGAGCGTGACGGGGTGGCGGACTCGACGAGCGTACGGTGCACGGGAAGCACGCTATCCGGCCCCGCAGTTCCCATCGAAGCGGGACATACGGGGCCGGTCGATCAACTCCGGGAACTCGATATCATCACTGTACGTTAACTCGACTGTGGGACCGTCCGTACAGGAAGTAGACGACGAAACCGATCGCCATCCAGATCCCGAACCGGATCCAGGTCTCGGCCGGCAGGTTGAGCATCAGCCAGAGGGAGGCGGCCACCGACAGGATGGGCACCAGCGGCACCAGCGGGGTGCGGAACGCGCGCGGCAGATCGGGGCGGGTGCGGCGCAGGATGATCACGCTGATCGCGACGACGACGAAGGCGAAGAGGGTGCCGATGTTCACCAGCTCGGCCAGTTCGCTGAGGCTGGTGAAGCCCGCCAGGACCGCGATCAGGGAGCCGAGCAGGATCGTGGGCCGGTGCGGGGTGCGAAAGCGCGGGTGGACACGGGAGAAGAACCGGGGCAGCAGCCCGTCCCGGCTCATCGCGAAGAACACGCGCGTCTGGCCGAGCAGCAGGATCATGCAGACGGTGGTGAGGCCGACGGCCGCGCCGAAGCTGATGACGCCCCCGAAGAAGGGGTGCCCGGTGCTCTTGAACGCGTCGGCGAGCGGGGCGTCGATGGAGAGCTTGGAGTAGTGCTGCATGCCGGTGACCACGATGGAGACGGCCACGTACAGGACGGTGCAGATGAAGAGCGAGCCGAGGATGCCGCGCGGCATGTCCCGCTGGGGGTTCTTGGTCTCCTCGGCGGCGGTGGCCACGATGTCGAAGCCGATGAAGGCGAAGAAGACGACGGACGCGGCGGTGAAGATGCCCATCACCCCGAAGTTGGTCGGGGCGTAGCCGAAGATGAGCTCGACGAGCGGCGCCTTGAGGCTGCCGCCCGCGGTCTGCGGCTGGGACTTGGGGATGAACGGCGTGTAGTTCTCGGACTTGATGAAGAACGCACCCGCGATGATCACGATGAGCACCACGGTCACCTTGATGGCGACGACGACCGAGGTGACCCGGGCGGAGAGCTTCATCCCGAGGACGAGGATGGCGGTCAGGATCAGGACCAGGGCGGCGGCCAGGATGTCGAAGCCGAAGCCGTGCGCGCCGTCGCGGCCGCTGAGCCCCTCCGGCATGTGCCAGCCCGCGTTGTCGAGCAGCGAGCGCACATACCCCGACCAGCCGACGGCCACCACGGCGGTGCCGAGGGCGAATTCGAGCACCAGGTCCCAGCCGATGGTCCAGGCGGGCAGCTCCCCCAGCGAGGCGTAGGAGAAGGTGTACGCGGAGCCTGCGACCGGGACGGTGGAGGCGAACTCCGCGTAGCACAGGGCGGCCAGCGCGCAGACGACGCCCGCCGCGACGAAGGCCAGGGAGACCGCCGGTCCCGCGTTCTCCTTGGCGACCTTGCCGGTGAGGACGAAGATGCCGGTGCCGATGATGACACCGACGCCGAAGACCGTCAGATCCAGCGCGGAGAGCGACTTCTTGAGCGCGTGTTCGGGCTCCTCTGTGTCCTTGATGGACTTCTCAATGGATTTGGTCCGAAAGAGACCGTTACTGACCACCTGTGCACCTCCGCTAGCTCAACGTCCTCGCCATGATCGGGAGGAGTGGCCGTACGGGTACCGGGCGGCGGCGGTAATTCACGCAATTGGGCCGGTCCAACCACCCGTACAGGGTGATCGGACCGGCCCGTTGACCGGTGTGCGCGGTCGCGTCAGTCGCGCACGGGCTCCACGGCGGGCTCGCTGTCGTACTTGCCGTCGAGCTTGGCGACCAGGCCGGTGACCTGGCGGGCGATGTCGGGCGCGGTGAGCCCGATCTCGGCCATGACCTCGCTTCGGGAGGCGTGGTCGAGGAAGCGCGGCGGGATGCCGAAGTCGCGCAGCGGCACGTCGACGCCCGCGTCGCGCAGCGCCTGGGCGACGGCCGAGCCGACGCCGCCGACGCGGCTGTTGTCCTCGACCGTGACGACGACCCGGTGGGTCTCGGCGAGCGGCGCCAGTGCCTCGTCGACCGGCTTGACCCAGCGCGGGTCGACCACGGTCGTCGAGATGCCCTGCGCGTCGAGCAGATCGGCGATCTCCAGGCACATCGGGGCGAGCGCGCCGACCGAGACGAGGAGGACGTCGGTGGGGGCACCTCCCATGCCCTTAAGGCTATGGGGGAGCTCGGCGCCGGCCGTGCGCAGCACGTCCATGCCGCCGATCCGGCCGACGGCCTGGACCGCCGGGCCGACCGCGCCCTTGGAGAACCGCACGACGGTCGGGGCGTCCTCGACCGCGACGGCCTCGCGCAGCTGGGCGCGCACCTGGTCGGCGTCGCGCGGCGCCGCGATCCGCAGGTCGGGGACGACCTGGAGGATCGACATGTCCCACATGCCGTTGTGCGAGGCACCGTCGGTGCCGGTGACACCGGCCCGGTCCAGGACGAACGTCACACCGCACTTGTGCAGCGCGACATCCATCAGGACCTGGTCGAAGGCGCGGTTGAGGAAGGTGGCGTAGACGGCGAAGACGGGGTGCAGACCGCCGGTGGCCAGGCCCGCCGCGGAGACCGCCGCGTGCTGCTCGGCGATGCCGACGTCGTAGACCCGCTCCGGGAAGGCCTTGGCGAACTTGTCGAGCCCGACCGGCTGGAGCATGGCCGCGGTGATCGCGACGATGTCCTCGCGCTCCTTGCCGAGCTTGACCATCTCCTCGCCGAAGACCGAAGTCCAGTCCAGGCCCGAGGTCGACACGGGCAGGCCGGTGTCCGGGTGGATCTTGCCGACGGCGTGGAAGCGGTCGGCCTCGTCCGCCAGGGCGGGCTGGTAGCCGCGGCCCTTCTCGGTGAGGCAGTGCACGATGACCGGGCCGCCGAAGCGCTTGGCGCGCGTCAGGGCGGACTCCAGGGCCTCGATGTCATGGCCGTCGATCGGGCCGACGTACTTCAGGCCCAGGTCCTCGAACATGCCCTGCGGGGCGATGAAGTCCTTGAGGCCCTTCTTGGCGCCGTGCAGCGTCTCGTAGAGCGGCTTGCCGACGACCGGGGTGCGCTCCAGGAGGTCCTTGCCCTTGGCCAGGAAGCGCTCGTAGCCGTCGGTGGTGCGCAGGGTCGCCAGATGGTTGGCGAGGCCGCCGATGGTCGGCGCGTAGGAGCGCTCGTTGTCGTTGACGACGATGACCAGCGGGCGGTCCTTGGCGGCGGCGATGTTGTTCAGCGCCTCCCAGGCCATGCCGCCGGTCAGGGCGCCGTCGCCGATGACCGCGACGACGTGGTCGTCCCGCTTCAGCACCTCGTTGGCCTTGGCGAGCCCGTCGGCCCAGCCCAGCACGGTGGAGGCGTGGCTGTTCTCGATGAAGTCGTGCTCGGACTCGGCACGGGCCGGGTAGCCGGAGAGGCCGCCCTTCATCTTCAGCCTGGCGAAGTCCTGGCGACCGGTGAGGAGCTTGTGCACATAGCTCTGGTGGCCCGTGTCCCACAGGACCTTGTCCTTGGGGGACTCGAAGACGCGGTGCAGCGCGATGGTGAGCTCCACGACGCCCAGGTTGGGTCCGAGGTGCCCGCCGGTCTTGGAGACCGCGTCCACGAGAAAGGTCCGGATCTCCGCGGCCAGCTGGTCCAGCTGCTCCGGGCTGAGCCGGTCGAGATCGCGCGGTCCCCTGATACGGGTAAGCAGCGGCACCCGTGCCTCCTTGCATCCGTGCTGGTCGAGCATTGCCGATTGGCCGAGTCTAATGTTCCGCCCGCGACGGCGTTCATCGGGCGGTGGGTTCCGCGTCCCGCGAATGGCCGACATCGGCGGGTACGCACAGACGTGCCCGGCGCCGCGAGGGCACCGGGCACGCCTTGGGGGACCGCGGTCAGGCGCGGCCCGCGGACTTCTGGGTCTTGCGGGTGACGGCGTCGATCACGACGGTGGCGAGCAGTACGCCACCCGTGATCATGTACTGGATCGGCGAGGCGATGCCCTGCAGGGCCAGGCCGTACTGGATCGAGGTGATCACCAGCACACCGAGCAGCGCGTTCCAGGTGCGGCCGCGGCCGCCGAAGAGGCTGGTGCCGCCGATGACGGCCGCCGCGATGGCGTTCATCAGGAGCTCACCGCTGCCCGCGCCCTGGTTGGCCGCGGTGATCTTCGAGGCGAGGAAGAGACCGCCGATGGCGGCGAAGGTGCCGGAGATCGCGTAGATCGAGGTGCGGATCATCACGACGTTGATGCCGGCGCGACGGGAGGCCTCGATGGAACCGCCGAGCGCGAAGACCTTGCGGCCGTACGCGGTGCGCCGCAGCACGAAGTCGGTGATCACCAGGACCGCCAGGAAGAGCACCACCGCGAGCGGCAGGCCCTTGTACTGGTTGTACACGGCGGCCACGGCGAACGCGGGGATCGCGAGCAGCACCGTGCGCAGCACGATCTCGCTCAGCGGCCGCGACGGCACACCGGCCGCCTCGCGGCGGCGGCTGTCGAGGAACGAGGTGAGGAAGAACAGCGCCACGGCGACCACGGCCAGGCCGTAGGCGGCCGCCACATCGCTGAAGTAGTAGCTGGTCAGCTTGGCGACCAGGCCCTCGGAGTCCAGGTTGATCGTGCCGTTGCTGCCGAGGATCTGGAGCATGAAGCCGTTCCAGAACAGCAGACCGGCCAGGGTCACGGCGAACGCGGGGACGCCGATCTTGGCGAACACGAAGCCGTGGATCGCGCCGGCGACGGTGCCGGTGAGGATCGCGAGGACCAGCGCCACCCACTCGGTCATCCCGTGCGTGACGTTGAGCACCGCGAAGGTGGCACCCGCCACACCGCTGACCGAGCCGACCGACAGGTCGATCTCGCCGAGCAGCAGCACGAAGACGATGCCGGTGGCGATCATGCCCGTGCCGACCATGGCCACGGAGATGTCGGAGAGGTTGCCGGCGGTCAGGAAGTTCGAGTTCAGGCTCTGGAAGATCGCCATGATGATGATCAGGCCGATGACGACCGGGATGGACCCGAGGTCGCCCGCCTTCATCTTCCGCTTGAACTCGCCCACGTACCCGGCGAAGCCCTGCTCGCGCACCAGCAGGCGCGGGTCGACGGCGGTGACCGCCTCGCCGGCGGCGGGCGGCGCGTCGACCGGGGCCTCGTGCGGCTTGTCGAGGTGGATGGGCTCCGTCGGGTCGGCCGGCGGGGTCTTGTCCACGGGGGAGGTCTTGTCGGTGCTCACTTCTGAACCTCCGCGTTGCGCGCCGCACGGCGGGTCACGGCGTTGTCCGTGGCGCCGGTGATGGCGGAGATGATGTCTTCCTGCGAGGTGGTCTTGACCTCGAAGACTCCGTTGTTGCGGCCGAGGCGCAGCACCGCGACCTTGTCTGCGACGGCCTTCACATCGGCCATGTTGTGGCTGATGAGGATGACCGCGTGGCCGCGCTCGCGCAGCCGCTCGACCAGGTCGAGGACCTGCGCGGTCTGCTCGACGCCGAGGGCGGCGGTCGGCTCGTCGAGGATGACGAGCTTGGGCTCGCCCAGCATCGAGCGGGCGATGGCGACGGTCTGCCGCTGGCCACCGGAGAGCGAGGCGATCGGGATGCGCACGCTCGGGATGCGGATCGACAGCGTCGTGAGCAGCTCACGCGAGCGGCGCTCCATCTCGACCTCGTCGAGGATGCCGCGCTTGCGCAGCTCCCGGCCGAGGTAGAGGTTGCCGACGACGTCGATGTTGTCGCACAGCGCGAGGTCCTGGTAGACGGTCGCGATGCCCAGGCTCTGGGCGTCGTGCGGCTTGTTGATCTGTACGGACTTCCCTTCCCACTCGATGACACCGTCATCGATGGGGTGGACCCCGGCGATCGTCTTGACCAGCGTGGACTTTCCGGCGCCGTTGTCGCCGACCAGGGCGACCACCTCACCGGCGTGGACCTCAAGCTCTACGTCGGTGAGCGCCTGAACGGCACCGAACCGCTTGGAGACCCCGCGCAACGCCAGCACGGGCGTAGCGGACACGTGAACCATCTCCTTCGCCGCCTGACCGGCGGGGATGCCGCGCCCCGAGGAGAGGGGGCGCGAAGGTTGAGCAGAAGAGAACGAGGAGGAGAAGCGTTCCGTCCGGCGCCCCGCCCGATAGCGGGGGCTGAGAAGGAGGGCAGGGCGCCGGAGGGGCTTCGGGGGCCGGGAGCCGGTCACGTACGCGAGCGGGAGGCCGCGTACGCGAGGGGGACCCGGCGGGGAACTACTTCAGACCGATCGCGTCGCAGGCGGCCTTGTAGTTCGCGGTGCAGATCTCGTCGACCTTGTAGATGCCGTCCTTGATGACGGTGTCCTTGATGTTGTCCTTGGTCAGCGAGACGACCGGCAGGATGACCGACGGGACGCCCTTCGTGGTCGGGCTGTCGACCTTGGACTTCGCGATCGAGTCCAGCTTCTCACCCTTGGCGAGCGCGACGGCCATCTCGGCCGCGATCGGGCCCTCCTGGACGTACGGCTTGTAGACGCTCATGAACTGCTCGCCCGCGACGATGCGCTGCACGCCCGCGAGTTCCGCGTCCTGGCCGGTGACCGGGGGGAG
>NZ_JBICVJ010000035.1:0-29046 GCF_043198895.1 Streptomyces sp. NPDC048696
AGCCTTTCAGCGCCGATGGTACTGCAGGGGGGACCCTGTGGGAGAGTAGGACGCCGCCGAACAAATTTTAGCCTCAGTCCCCGGCCTTTATGGTCGGGGACTGAGGCATTTTTGCGTTCTGGGTCTTATCGGACCCGCACCCCTGTGCACTCGTGCCCGTCCGCTGCCGGTAAGGTCATGAGGCATCGTTGGCACGTTCACAGGAGGCCCCCGGGTGGAGGTCCAGGAGACTCGCGTTCAGACGGACCGGGTGCTCACCATCCCCAACATCCTCAGCATGGCGCGTCTCGTCGGCGTACCCGTGTTCCTGTGGCTGATCCTCCGCCCCGAGTTCGGCGGGCCGAAGAGCGATGGCTGGGCATTGCTCGTCCTGGCACTCAGTGGTGTCAGTGACTACCTGGACGGGAAGCTCGCCCGGCGGTGGAACCAGATCAGCAGTCTCGGCCGGCTGCTCGATCCGGCGGCCGACCGGCTGTACATCCTTTCCACACTCGTCGGCCTCACCTGGCGGGAGATTCTGCCCGTTTGGTTGACCGCTGCCCTTTTGGCCCGGGAGCTGATGCTTCTGGTGATGGTGGGAATCCTCCGCAAGCACGGCTATCCGCCGCCGCAGGTGAACTTCCTCGGTAAGGCCGCCACGTTCAACCTGATGTACGCCTTCCCGTTGCTTCTGCTGAGCGACGGAAGTGGGTGGCTCGCCGATCTGGCGGCGATTTTCGGATGGGCGTTCGCCGGATGGGGTACAACGCTCTATTGGTGGGCAGGAATCCTCTACGTGGTTCAGGTCCGTCGCCTCGTCAAGGCGGACCCAGCGGCCGATTGAGCTCGTCGAAGCGGTTCCGTCAGAGTCGACGGAACCGCGCATGATGCCAGGGGGCCCACCCGGACGGGTGCAGTCGGCTAGACCGTCGTCTCGTCAAGGAGGACGCTTCCGACATGAAGGCCGTCGTGATGGCCGGTGGTGAAGGTACCCGCCTTCGCCCCATGACCTCTAGCATGCCCAAGCCGCTCCTGCCGGTGGCCAACCGGCCGATCATGGAGCATGTGCTGAGGCTGCTCAAGCGGCATGGGCTCAATGAGACCGTCGTAACCGTGCAGTTTCTCGCCTCGCTCGTCAAGAACTATTTCGGCGACGGTGAAGAGCTCGGGATGGAGCTCACCTATGCCAATGAGGAGAAGCCCCTCGGCACCGCCGGCAGCGTGAAGAACGCCGAGGAAGCCCTCAAGGACGATGCCTTTCTGGTGATCTCGGGCGACGCCCTCACCGACTTCGACCTGTCGGACCTCATCAGCTTCCACAAGGAGAAGGGCGCGCTGGTCACGGTGTGCCTGACCCGCGTGCCCAACCCGCTGGAATTCGGCATCACCATCGTCGACGAAGAGGGAAAGGTCGAGCGGTTCCTGGAGAAGCCGACCTGGGGGCAGGTCTTCTCGGACACGGTGAACACCGGCATCTATGTGATGGAGCCCGAGGTATTCGACTACGTCGAAGCCGATGTTCCCGTCGACTGGTCCGGTGACGTCTTCCCGCAGCTGATGAAGGAAGGCAAGCCGATCTACGGCTATGTCGCCGAGGGCTACTGGGAGGACGTCGGCACGCACGAGAGTTACGTCAAGGCGCAGGCGGACGTGCTGGAGGGCAAGGTCCACGTCGACCTCGACGGGTTCGAGATCTCTCCCGGCGTCTGGGTCGCCGAGGGCGCCGAGGTGCATCCCGACGCGGTGCTCCGGGGCCCGCTCTACATCGGTGACTACGCGAAGGTCGAGGCCGACGTGGAGATCCGTGAGCACACGGTCATCGGATCGAACGTCGTCGTGAAGTCCGGGGCGTTCCTCCACAAAGCGGTCGTCCACGACAACGTCTACATCGGGCAGCACAGCAATCTGCGTGGCTGCGTGATCGGCAAGAACACCGACATCATGCGGGCGGCCCGGATCGAGGACGGCGCCGTCATCGGGGACGAGTGCCTGGTCGGTGAGGAATCCATTGTCCAGGGCAACGTTCGCGTCTATCCGTTCAAGACCATCGAGGCGGGCGCGTTCGTCAACACCTCGGTGATCTGGGAGTCGCGCGGCCAGGCCCATCTGTTCGGGGCGCGCGGTGTCTCCGGCATCCTCAATGTGGAGATCACCCCGGAGGTCGCGGTGCGGCTGGCCGGTGCGTACGCCACGACCCTGAAGAAGGGGGCGACCGTCACCACCGCCCGCGACCACTCGCGTGGCGCGCGGGCGCTGAAGCGGGCGGTGATCTCGGCGCTGCAGGCCAGCGCGATCGACGTACGGGATCTGGAGAACGTACCGCTGCCGGTGGCCAGACAGCAGACCGCGCGGGGCAGTGCCGGCGGGATCATGCTGCGGACGTCGCCGGGTGTGCCGGACTCCGTGGACATCATGTTCTTCGACGAGCGGGGCGCGGATCTCTCACAGGCCGGTCAGCGCAAGCTGGACCGGGTGTACGCGCGTCAGGAGTACCGGCGGGCGTTCCCGGGCGAGATCGGTGATCTGCAGTTCCCCTCCAGCGTCTTCGACTCGTATACCGGGTCCTTGCTGCGCAAGGTCGACACGACCGGGGTGACCGAGGCCGGGCTGAAGGTCGTCGTCGACGCGTCCAACGGAAGCGCGGGGCTTGTGCTGCCCAGTCTGCTCGGGCGGCTCCAGGTGGATTCGCTGACCATCAACCCCGGGCTCGACGAGTCGCGGCCGACCGAGACGGCCGACGGCCGGCGGGCCGGTCTGGTGCGGCTCGGTGAGATCGTGGCGTCGGCGCGGGCCGCGTTCGGGGTGCGGTTCGACCCGGTGGGGGAGAAGCTGTCGCTGGTCGACGAGCGCGGGCGGATCGTGGAGGACGATCGGGCGCTCCTGGTGATGCTGGACCTGGTGGCGGCCGAGCGGCGCAGTGGGCGGGTGGCGCTGCCGGTGACCACGACCCGTATCGCCGAGCAGGTCGCGGCGTACCACGGTACGCAGGTGGAGTGGACGACGACCTCGCCCGACGATCTGACCCGGGTCGGACGCGAGGAGTCGACGATCTTCGGCGGCGACGGGCGCGGCGGGTTCATCATTCCCGAGTTCAGCAGCGTCTTCGACGGGGCCGCCGCGTTCGTGCGCCTCATCGGGCTGGTCGCGCGGACACAGCTGACGCTCAGCCAGATCGACTCGCGGATTCCGCGGGCCCATGTGCTGCGGCGCGATCTGGCGACCCCGTGGGCGGTCAAGGGCATGGTCATGCGGCGGGTGGTGGAGGCGGCCGGGGACCGGTCCGTGGACACGACCGACGGCGTACGGGTCGTCGAGGCCGACGGCCGCTGGGTGATGGTGCTGCCCGACCCGGCCGAGGCGGTCACTCATCTGTGGGCCGAGGGGCCCGACGACGCCTCCGCACAGGCGCTGCTCGACGAGTGGTCGGCGATCGTCGACAGCGCAGGTCACTGAGGCAGTAGCTGACGCCGGGCGGGGTCGTGGGACGCCGCCCGGCGCACCGGTGGGGCCATTCGGCGGCCGGGGCGCCGACGTGCGACGATGTGCGGCATGTCGCAGCAGCCCCCCGTTCGGAGCACCCCCGCTCCACGCCCTCGCCCCGACGCGTCCATGTCGCTGCTGACCAATGTGATGGACCATGCGCTGGACGAGGGGTACGC
The DNA here is from genome assembly GCF_043198895.1 of Streptomyces sp. NPDC048696. Taxonomy (NCBI): domain Bacteria; kingdom Bacillati; phylum Actinomycetota; class Actinomycetes; order Kitasatosporales; family Streptomycetaceae; genus Streptomyces; species Streptomyces sp. NPDC048696. The sequence goes on from NZ_JBICVJ010000035.1 coordinate 3,639, forward strand.
GGAGGCGACCGCCCGGCGCAAGGCCGAGGGTGACGAGGGCATGCCCCGGCCGCTGCGTGCGAAGCTCGGCCTGGCCGCGGGTCTGGTGCTCGCCGCCGTCGTGGTCACGATCGGCGCCGCGCAGGCGCGGATAACGGCACCCGTGGTCGCCAAGGAGCGCCAGGAGCTGATCGGCCGGGTGGAGGCCGAGACCAAGGCGGCGGACGACCTGCAGAAGCAGGTGAACACCCTGCGCGACCAGGTCGGCGAGCGCCAGCGCAAAGCCCTGGAGAAGCACGGCGGTGACCAGGCCGAACTGGTCGCGCTGCTCTCGGGCGCCACCGAGGTGCAGGGCCCGGGCGTGAAGCTGGTCGTCGACGACGCCAAGAACACCGAGACGGGCGGTGGTGGCGGGCCGCGCGAGAACAGCAGCTTCGCGGACACCGGCCGGGTGCGCGACCGGGACATGCAGCGGGTCGTCAACGGGCTGTGGCAGTCCGGCGCCGAGGCCGTCGCCATCAACGGGCAGCGGCTGACCGCACTTTCGGCGATCCGGGCCGCGGGCGACGCCATACTGGTCGACAACCGGCCGCTGGTGCCGCCGTACACGGTGCTCGCCGTGGGCGACGGGAAGAAGCTCAGCACCGCCTTCCAGGACAGTGCCGACGGTCAGTATCTCCATGTGCTCCAGGAGAACTACGGCATCCGTTCCAGCATTTCGGACCAGGGCGAGGTGCGCCTGCCGGCCGCGCCGAGCCTGATCGTACGTACCGCACAGCCGCAGACCACGGGCGCCGGCCCAGGCGCGGCCGCCACAAGGAAAGGCACATCGTGATCGCCGTACTTGGCCTCGTCGTGGGAGTCGTGGTCGGACTTTTGGTCCGGCCCGAGGTGCCCGCGGTGGTCGAGCCGTATCTGCCCATCGCCGTCGTCGCCGCGCTCGACGCGGTCTTCGGTGGTCTGCGGGCCATGCTCGACGGCATCTTCGTCGACAAGGTCTTCGTGGTGTCCTTCCTGTCGAACGTCGTCGTGGCGGCGCTGATCGTGTTCCTCGGTGACAAGTTGGGCGTGGGCGCGCAGCTGTCGACCGGCGTGGTCGTCGTGCTCGGCATCCGCATCTTCTCCAACGCCGCGGCCATCCGCCGGCATGTCTTCCGGGCGTGAGGCCGATGAGCAGCGACGACACGCCCGAGAAGGGCGCAGCCGGGCATACACCCGAGCCCGGGCGCACCCCCGGTGCCGGGGGCGCTCCTGAACCCGGCCGCACTTCTGATTCCGGCCGGACGCCGGGATCGGACCGGACGCCGGGACCGGACCGTGCTCCCGAGCCGGACCGGGCTCCCGAGCCCGAACCGGCCGCGCCCACCGCGGCCGAGCCCGCGCCCGGCCCCGCCGCCGAGGGCGCGCCGCAGTTGACCGGCCGCCAGCGGCTGGCCGCCGGGCTCTGGCCGCCCCGGGTGACCCGGGCCCAACTGATCGTCGCTCTGCTCCTGTTCGTGCTCGGTCTGGGCCTGGCCATCCAGGTCCGCTCCAACAGCGACAACAGCGCGCTGCGCGGAGCCCGCCAGGAGGACCTGGTGCGGATCCTCGACGAGCTCGACTCCCGTACGAAACGCCTTGAGGACGAGAAGACTCGTCTGGAGGGTCAACGCACGGAGCTGGAGACGAGTTCCAACCAGGCGGCCGAGGCGCGCAAGCAGACCTTGGAGAAGGAGCGTCAGCTCGGCATCCTGGCCGGTACGGTCGCGGCGCAGGGTCCCGGCATCACGCTGACCATCAGCGACCCGAAGAAGGCGGTCGAGGCGGACAAACTGCTCGACACGATCCAGGAGCTGCGGGCCGCGGGCGCGGAGGCGATCCAGATCAACGACGTACGAGTCGTCGCCAACACGTACTTCTCGGACGCCGACGGCGGCATCCAGGTCGACGGTGTGAAGGTGACCGCGCCGTACCGTTTCAAGGTGATCGGGAAGCCACAGGATCTTGAACCCGCGCTCAACATCCCTGGTGGTGTGGTGCAGACTCTGGAGAAGGAGCAGGCCACGGCCACTGTGGTCCGTTCGGAGAAGATCATTGTGGACGCCTTGCGACCGGCGAAGCGCCCTGATTACGCTCGGTCGACGTCGCGGTGACGCGGGGCCGCATGCCAGCTGTCGTACAAGGGCATGAGCTTGCGGGGGGTCGGCGCACCCAACTCGTGGTGCGTGGTGGAAACTGTTTGGCGGATACGGACGTTGTGAGGATGTCCGGGTCGGCCGGTGTGTTGATTCTGGGTTCGTCCTGCCCCACGGGCGGGTCTGTTTCGGTCAAGGGGAATCGCCCGTGAAGTTGTTTGCGAAGTTGTTCGGCAAGAGCGCACGCCGGGACGGCGGCAGCGCCGCCAGGCACCGTGCTCAAAGCCCTGGAGGCCCTGATGAGCAGGACGGCGGGCGTCCGCTGTTCCGTGACGAGGTCGGCGCGCACGGCGGCGACATTCCGGGCGGTCCGGGCGCGTCTTCTGTTGACCCTGCCGGTCCCGGCCGCATAGGTTTCGGGGATCCATCGAGTACGGGTGGAGGGTTTGCTCCCGACCCGTATGCGACCAGCTCCCACGCGGTCCAGCCGGGTCAGGAGGATCCGTCCATGCCGGTGTGTACGAGGTGCGGGCACAGCAATGCCGCGGCGAGCCGATTCTGTTCCAACTGCGGCGCTCCGCTGCGGCCTGGCGCGGTTCCGGAGCGGGCCGCGGAGACCACGTCGACCATCTCGATCTCCGGACTTGAGGCGTACGACTCCGAGGTGACGGGTCAGACGCAGCTGCCGTCGCTGTCGCCGGAGGCGCAGGCCGCGGTGGACGCGCTGCCGATGGGCTCCGCTCTGCTCGTGGTGCGCCGCGGGCCCAACTCGGGCAGCCGCTTCCTGTTGGACGGCGAGCTGACCACGGCGGGCCGGCATCCGCAGAGCGACATCTTCCTGGACGACGTGACCGTCTCACGGCGCCATGTGGAGTTCCGCCGGGGCGCGGACGGCCGTTTCACCGTCTCCGACGTCGGCAGCCTCAACGGCACGTATGTGAACCGGGAGCGGATCGACTCGATCACCCTGTCCAACGGCGACGAGGTGCAGATCGGCAAGTACCGCCTGGTGTTCTACGCGAGCCAGCGCGCGGTCTGACCTTCCCCCGGAGTCCGTCCGGGGGAACCCCAGGGGGGAAGCCCATCCAGGGAAGGCCCATGCTGCATACACCGACGGGCGGTGCCGGTCACGGCACCGCCACCTCGGGCGACCGGCTGATGAGCATCGGTACCGTCCTGAATCAGCTGCGCGAGGAATTTCCCGAAGTCACCATCTCCAAGATCCGGTTTCTGGAGTCCGAAGGTCTCGTCGAGCCCCGGCGCACGCCGTCGGGGTATCGCAAGTTCAGCCCCGAGGACGTCGAGCGGCTTGCCCAGGTGCTGCGGATGCAGCGGGACCACTATCTTCCGCTGAAGGTCATCCGGGAGCACCTGGAGGCGCTGAGCCGGGGCGAGCAGCCCGCGCTGCCCGCTCCCGCCGCCTCCCGCGAGCTCCTGGAGGGTGTGGTGGACCCGGATCCGGACCGCCCCACGGCGGCCCGGGTGGGCCGTGCGGAGCTGCTGGTGGCCGCCGAGATCACCGAGGCGGAGCTGGCCGACTGGGAGTCGTACGGGCTGATCTCGGCCGGTCCCGAGGGCGGCTACGACGCGGAGTCGGTGAATGTGGCCCGCCTTGTGGCGGATCTCGGCCGATTCGGTCTTGAACCGCGTCATCTTCGCGCCATGAAGGCGGCCGCCGACCGCGAGGCCGGACTGGTCGAACAGGTGGTCGCACCCTTGCGGCGGCACCGCAACCCGCAGACCAGGGCCCATGCGGAGGCGACCGTCAAGGAGCTGGCGGCGCTGTCCGTACGACTGCACGCGGCCCTGGTCCAGACCGCTCTCGGGGTCCGGCTGCACTGACCTCGGGGGTGCCCGACTACCCAAACCTGCCGGGCACGTCCTAGGGTTGCTGTGTGAACGAGCTCGACGTCGTGGGTGTCCGGGTGGAAATGCCCTCCAACCAACCGATCGTGCTCCTGCGTGAAGTGGGAGGCGATCGGTACCTCCCCATCTGGATCGGTCCAGGGGAGGCGACCGCGATCGCCTTCGCCCAGCAGGGGATGGCTCCGGCGCGGCCGCTGACGCACGACCTTTTCAAGGACGTGCTGGAGGCCGTGGGCCAGGAGCTGACCGAGGTCCGCATCACGGACCTGCGCGAAGGTGTCTTCTACGCGGAGCTGGTCTTCGCCAGTGGCGTCGAGGTGAGCGCGCGTCCGTCCGACGCCATAGCGCTGGCCCTGCGCACCGGAACGCCGATCTACGGCAGTGACGGGGTGCTCGACGACGCGGGGATCGCCATCCCGGACGAGCAGGAGGACGAGGTGGAGAAGTTCCGCGAGTTCCTCGACCAGATCTCGCCCGAGGACTTCGGCACCAACAGCCAGTGAGTCGTACGAGGCCGACGGGCTGTCGGCGGCCAATGAGCCGTACGCGCCGATGGCTTCGCGCACCGGGCGGCTCCGGCGCATTCAAGTAGCCTTTCCCCGAAGAGGGGTACGCGAAACCACTCTCAGGGTGATTATCACTCGGCGTGCCGAGTGTGGCGATCGTTGACGCACCCCGAGTGACTGCCTACCGTCGTGAGGGCAGTTCTAGGACGGAGGGTCGGCGTGAGAAGCAGCGGCGACAGTACGGCAGGGGAGGCTCCCGGACGCAGTCCGGGGGAGAGCGGGCCGTACCCTCCCCCGAGCTCTCGGCCGGGCCCGAGCAGCGGATACCCCGTGGACGACAGCGTGGCCGACACCGGCACCGAGACCGTCGGCTACCGGGGGCCGACCGCGTGCGCGGCGGCGGGGATCACCTATCGGCAGCTCGACTACTGGGCCCGTACCGGCCTGGTCGAGCCCAGCGTGCGTCCGGCGTACGGATCGGGCACCCAGCGGCTCTACAGCTTCAAGGACGTCGTCGTCCTCAAGATCGTCAAGCGCTTCCTCGACACCGGTGTCGCACTCCAGAACATCCGCACCGCCGTCCAGCACCTTCGGGAGCGCGGTTTTCGCGATCTGGAGCGGATGACGCTGATGAGCGACGGAGCCACCGTGTACGAGTGCTCCTCGCCCGACGAGGTCGTGGATCTGCTCCAGGGCGGCCAGGGCGTCTTCGGTATCGCGGTCGGCGTGGTGTGGCGGGACGTCGAGGCGGCGCTGTCGCAGTTGCACGGCGAGCGCGTCGACACCGGGGAGACGCTGGTCGGGCACAACCCCGCCGACGAGCTGGCCCGGCGCCGTAACCGGGCGGTCTGACCAGGCACGGGAGCCGGCGCTTGACCGTGTCCGGGGCTGCCGGAGGCCGATTGTCAGTGGTGTGAGGCAGCATCGGTGATGTGAGAGCCGCGCCGACCATTCTGCATCTGGACATGGATGCCTTCTTCGCCGCCGCAGAGCAGGCGTCGAAGCCCAGCCTGCGTGGAAAACCGGTGATCGTCGGCGGCCTCGGCCCGCGCGGTGTGGTGGCCACCGCGTCGTACGAGGCGCGGCGGTTCGGCGCGCGGTCGGCGATGCCGATGGCCCAGGCCAGACGGCTGTGTCCGAACGGTGCCTATCTGGTGCCGCGCTTCGGCTTCTACCGGTCGATCAGCGAGCAGGTGATGGAGCTTCTGGGCCGTCTGTCGCCGCTGGTGGAGCCGCTGAGCCTGGACGAGGCCTTCGTGGACCTGGAGGCCGGGGGAGTGGCGTGGGACGCCTCCTCGGCGCGGGAGGCCGGTGAGCGGCTGCGCGCGGACATCAGGGCGGTGACGGGCCTGACGGGATCGGTGGGGCTCGCCGGGTCCAAGATGCTGGCGAAGATCGCCTCGGAGGAGGCGAAGCCGGACGGTCTGGTGCTCATAGAACCGGGCACCGAGCGGGAGCTCCTGGCGCCGATGCCGGTCAGGACGCTGCCGGGCGTCGGGCCCGCCACGGGCGAGCATCTGCGCCGGGCCGGGATGACCACGGTCGCGGATCTGGCCGAGGCGGGCGAGGACGAGCTGGTGCGGCTGCTTGGCAAGGCGCACGGGGCGTCGCTGCATCGGATGGCGCTGGGCCTCGACGACCGGCCGGTGGTGGCCGAGCGGGACACCAAATCGGTTTCGGTCGAGGACACCTTCGACGTGGATCTGCACGACCGGGTGCGGGTGATGAACGAAGTGGGCCGGCTCGCCGACCGGTGTGTGCAGCGCCTGCGGGCGTCGGGGCACTCGGGCCGCACGATCGTGCTCAAGGTCAGACGGTACGACTTCTCGACCCTGACCCGCTCCGAGACGCTCAGAGGCCCCACGGACGACCCGGCGGTGGTCCGTGAGGCAGCGGGCCGTCTGCTCGATTCCGTGGACACCACGGGCGGTGTGCGGCTTCTGGGGGTGGGTGTGAGCGGCCTCGCGGACTACACGCAGGAGGACCTGTTCGCGCAGGCCGCCGGTGAGCGGTCGGGGCAGGAGGAGCCCGCCGTGGTGGACGAGGCGGATGCGGCTGTCACGGAGGCGGCGGAGCCCGAGGACCCGGCCGAGCGCCGCTGGGCCGCCGGGCACGATGTGCGGCACGCCGAGTTCGGGCCCGGGTGGGTGCAGGGGAGCGGGGTGGGGCGGGTGACCGTCCGGTTCGAGACGCCCTCCTCGACGGCGCCCGGGCGCGTACGGACGTTCATGGTGGACGACCCCGCGCTTGAGCCCTCCGACCCGCTGCCGCTGGTGGCGGAGCCCGAAACGGCGGCGGAGGGGCCAGAGGGATCGGAGGGGGCAGAGATGTCGGAGGAGGGAGAGGACGGAGAGGACGGGGTCGGTCAGGCGTCGTCGTCGCCGGCGAGCCTCCCGAAGTCGCGGTCGGGGCCCGCGGGCGGATCGGGGGCGGCGATGTCCAGACCGTAGTGGTGGTAGAGCTGCAGCTCCTGTTCGGGGGAGAGATGGCGGCCGACGCCGAAGTCCGGGGCTTCCTTGATCAGCGCGCGGTCGTAGGGGATGTGGAGGGCCTCGTCGACGAGGCTGCTGGGCTCCAGCGGGACGAACGCGTCCCGGCTGAAGAGGCCGGTGCGCACGGCTGCCCACTCGGGCACCCCGGTGGCGTCGTCGAGGTAGACCTCGTCCACGGTGCCGATCTTGGTGCCATTGCGGTCGAACGCCTTGCGGCCGATCAGGCTGCGGGGATCGATATCGGTCTGCACGGTCCCTCCAACTGGTCGCAACTGCTCGTTAACCACTACGAAAGTGCACATCGCGGACGTCGGCCACTCGAAGGATCGAGGCCGGGACTCGCTGGTAGGCTGGCGGTGGCTGCTGATCCCGTGCGGGAGAGTCCTTCGGAACGATCTCCGAAGGCGCCGAAGGAGCAAATCCTCCCCGGAATCTCTCAGGCTCACGTACCGCGCGGACGAGGTCACTCTGGAAAGCAGGGCGGGGGACGTACGGGCACAGGCCTGCGCGCATCCCACCCTCACCGACGGTGAAAGCCGGGTCGCTCCCACGCGCCCCGGTGAAGCTCTCAGGTTGAGATGACAGAGGGGGAGGCCGTCCGGGCACCCGCGCCGTGGTGCCCCTCGCAGGTCGTGCTGACCAGGAGGCCTCCGTAATGACCGCCAACCGCATGCCGCTCACCGAGCTTGAGCGTGGCATCCCCTTCGAGCAGCGTCACATCGGGCCCGACGCAGAGGCCCAGGCGAAGATGCTCGCGCAGGTCGGCTACGGCTCGCTCGACGAGCTCACCGCCGCCGCGGTGCCGGACGTGATCAAGAGCGCCGAGGCGCTGGGTCTGCCCGGTGCCCGCACCGAGGCCGAGGTCCTGGCCGAGCTGCGCACCCTCGCCGACCGCAACCAGGTCCTGGCCCCGATGATCGGCCTGGGCTACTACGGCACGTTCACGCCGCCGGTGATCCTGCGCAACGTCATGGAGAACCCGGCCTGGTACACCGCGTACACGCCGTACCAGCCGGAGATCTCGCAGGGCCGCCTGGAGGCGCTGCTCAACTTCCAGACCGTGGTCGCCGACCTCACCGGGCTGCCGACCTCGGGCGCCTCGCTGCTCGACGAGGGCACCGCCGCCGCCGAGGCGCTGGCGCTGTCGCGCCGGGTCGGCAAGGTCAAGGGCGGCGTCTTCCTGGTCGACGCGGACACGCTGCCGCAGACCGTCGCCGTCATAGAGACGCGCGCCGAGCCGACCGGCGTCGAGGTCGTCGTCGCCGACCTGAGCCACGGCATCCCGGCGGAGATCGCCGAGCGCGGTGTCTTCGGCGTGCTGCTCCAGTACCCGGGCGCCTCCGGCGAGGTCCGCGACCTCAAGCCCGTCATCGACGAGGCGCACGAGCTGGGCGCGATCGTCACCGTCGCCGCCGACCTGCTGGCGCTGACCCTGCTGACCTCGCCCGGCGAGCTCGGCGCGGACATCGCGGTCGGCACCACCCAGCGCTTCGGCGTCCCGATGGGCTTCGGCGGCCCGCACGCCGGCTACATGGCGGTCCAGGAGAAGTTCGCCCGCAGCCTGCCCGGCCGCCTGGTCGGCGTCTCCGTCGACGCGGACGGCAACAAGGCGTACCGCCTGGCCCTGCAGACCCGTGAGCAGCACATCCGCCGTGAGAAGGCCACCAGCAACATCTGTACGGCGCAGGTCCTGCTCGCCGTCATGGCCGGGATGTACGCGGTCTACCACGGCCCCGACGGCCTGCGGCAGATCGCGCGGCGCACCCACCGCTACGCGGTGATCCTCGCCGAGGGCCTGCGCGCCGCCGGTGTGGAGGTCGTGCACGGCTCGTACTTCGACACGCTGACCGTGCGGGTGCCCGGCAAGGCCGCCGAGGCCGTCGCCGCCGCCCGCGAGGGCGGGGTCAACCTGCACCTGGTCGACGCCGACACCGTCTCGATCGCCTGTGACGAGACCACCGACCGCGACCGTCTCGCCGCCGTCTGGGCCGCGTTCGGCGCCGAGGGCGACATCGAGGCGCTGGACGCCGCGGCCGCCGACACGCTGCCGGGTGCGCTGCTGCGCACCGACGACTTCCTGACCCACCCGGTCTTCCACCAGCACCGCTCCGAGACCGCGATGCTGCGCTACCTGCGCAAGCTCGCCGACCGCGACTACGCGCTGGACCGCGGCATGATCCCGCTCGGCTCCTGCACCATGAAGCTGAACGCGACCACCGAGATGGAGCCGGTCACCTGGCCCGAGTTCGGGCAGATCCACCCGTTCGCGCCGGTCGAGCAGGCCGGTGGCTACCTCACGCTCATCCACGAGCTGGAGGAGCGTCTGGCCGAGGTCACCGGGTACGACGCGGTGTCCATCCAGCCCAACGCCGGTTCGCAGGGCGAGCTCGCGGGTCTGCTCGCGGTCCGCGCCTACCACCGCGCCAACGGCGACGAGCAGCGCACGGTCTGCCTCATCCCGTCCTCCGCGCACGGCACCAACGCCGCCAGCGCCGTGATGGCCGGCATGAAGGTCGTCGTGGTGAAGACCGCCGACGACGGCGAGGTCGACATCGCCGACCTGCGCGCCAAGATCGAGCAGTACCGCGACGAGCTGTCGGTGCTGATGATCACCTACCCGTCCACGCACGGGGTGTTCGAGGAGCACGTCGCCGACATCTGCGGCGAGGTGCACGACGCGGGCGGCCAGGTCTACGTCGACGGCGCCAACCTCAACGCGCTGGTGGGCCTGGCCAAGCCGGGCAAGTTCGGCGGCGACGTCTCGCACCTGAACCTGCACAAGACGTTCTGCATCCCGCACGGCGGCGGCGGCCCCGGCGTCGGTCCGGTCGGTGTGCGCGCGCACCTCGCGCCGTACCTGCCCAACCACCCGCTCCAGCCGACGGCCGGTCCCGAGACGGGCGTCGGCCCGATCTCGGCCGCCCCGTGGGGCTCGGCCGGCATCCTGCCGATCTCCTGGGCGTATGTCCGGCTGATGGGCGGCGAGGGCCTCAAGCGCGCCACCCAGGTCGCGGTGCTGGCGGCCAACTACATCGCCAAGCGCCTGGAGCCGCACTACCCGGTGCTCTACACCGGTCCCAACGGCCTGGTGGCGCACGAGTGCATCGTGGACCTGCGGCCGCTGTCGAAGGCGACCGGTGTCAGCGTCGACGACATCGCCAAGCGTCTGATCGACTACGGCTTCCACGCGCCGACGATGTCGTTCCCGGTGGCCGGCACGCTGATGATCGAGCCGACCGAGTCCGAGGACCTGATCGAGCTCGACCGGTTCTGCGAGACGATGATCGCGATCCGCGCCGAGATCGAGAAGGTCGCCTCCGGCGAGTGGCCGGCCGACGACAACCCGCTGGCCAACGCCCCGCACACGGCGGCCGCGCTCGGCGGCGAGTGGAACCACGCGTACACCCGCGAGGAGGCCGTCTTCCCGGCCGGTGTCTCGGCCGCCGACAAGTACTGGCCGCCGGTGCGCCGCATCGACGGCGCCTTCGGCGACCGCAACCTGGTCTGCTCCTGCCCGCCGCTGGACGAGTACGACAACTGACGTAGGGCCGTCTACGGCTGACATACGTCGGGGCCGGTGCGGGGATCTTCCCCGGGCCGGCCCCTTTTTGTCGCGCTGTGCCCGCGCCGCCGAGCTACGCGGCCTTGGCCACCTGTCCCGCGGTCAGCGCCCGGTGCGGGGCGATGATCCGCCCGTCCGGCAGCAGCTCACCGGTGTCCTCGAAGATCAGGACGCCGTTGCACAGCAGGCTCCAGCCCTGTTCCGGGTGGTGCGCCACGAGCTGCGCGGCCTCCCGGTCGGCGGAGTCGGCTGTCGGGCAGGCTGGCTGGTGCTGGCACATGGATGGGTTCTTTCGCTGCGTCGTAGAGTTGAGTGTCCTGCGGCTCGATGCGGTGTTCATGGCCGCCCCCCGTTGGTAAGTCGGTCGGTCCGCTCCCAGTGTTGCCCTACGGGCGTCAATCCGCAGGGATTTCGCGGCACCACTTCCTACTGCATATTGACGCATCACTCGTGCGGCCGGTTCAACTCAACTGCCCTGTCCCTTCGGGTGGTTCGGCGTGGCCGGGACGGGCTAGCCCGTACGGAGGACGCGCGGGCGCACACTACAGCGCCCCGGGCCGAACCAACGGGCTCCGGGGCGCTGCGGAATCGCGGGTGTGACGGCCGGGCCGGTCAGGCGGGCTGGCTCAGCAGGGGCGCGGGTGTGAGGCGCAGGGTCATGACCGGCAGCAGCTCCGACACGCGGCGCGGGCGGTTGGCGCAGATGCCGGGCGGCGCGGGGGCGAGCGGCACCAGCAGATCGGCCGGGTCCGGGGCGCCGGCGGGGTCCGAGCCGATGTCGCGGCGCAGCCACAGCGTCAGCATGTACAGCTCCGGCACGGACAGCAGCCTGGGCTCGAAGTCCCGGGGCAGCGCTTCCGCCTGTCGCAGCGCGTGCTGGGTGGAGGCGATGTAGGGGCCCTCGAAGAAGTGCGAGAAGGCCCAGCCGTCCGGGGTGAGCATGGTGTCCGCCGCGGCGACCGCGCGGTCCGCGTCGCTGATCAGGAAGCGCCAGCCGGCCAGGCGGCTGCGCGGGGCGCGGGCGCTCGGCGTGATGCGGTCCAGTACGTGGACGGGGAGCGGGAGTTCGGGGGTGAGCGGTCCCTGCGTGGAGCGCAGGGCCGGGGTGCGGGCCGCGCGGACGGCGGTGGGGGAACCGAGTGCCGCGAGGACGCTGCGCAGGGCGGGCGCGGGAGCCGGGGGGACATGCAGCGGCATGGTGGGTCGCCTCTCACTTCGGAGACACGGTGGAGCGTGGGCAGTGCGGACGGCGCTGTCTGCGGTGTACGGGGTCAGAGGGGGGCCGGGGGGACAGTGGCCGGGGCGCCAACTCTCTGCCTCGTTTGCGGAGTTTATACGACACGTGTTCAGGGCGTGTTTCGTCTAGCAGTCGTCCGTATTACCGGCAAGTCGGTATCCGGTCCCGCCGATGCGGCTTTCCTCCCGATTCCCGAAGGGGAAACGCCGCTGGCCTGGAAAAGTGCAACTGCGGCGGTCGGCCGAAACCCGTCCGTGTTTTTCACCATTACCGAGTCCGTGGTAACCGCACATTGCGCTTGCCAAATGCATGTGCCCGAGGCCGGTTCGTACCAGCTTACCAACCGGCCCCCTGTGATGGGGCGTTATGGATCAGCCAGCCTGGGCATTATCGACCGTGACGCACGCGGCCGGCCGCGCCGGCTGCCCATTCGAGGAGGGACGCTTCGATGGGTGAGAAGGTCGTGGCGGGCGAGTTCGACCTGTCCGATCGGCACGCGTACCGGCAGAAGCTCCAGCAGTGCCTTGAGGGGCTGGGGCGGCTCCTGGCGGAACGGAGGTTCGACCGTCCGCGGAATCTGATGGGCCTGGAGATCGAACTGAATCTCGCGGGCCCGGACGGCATGCCCCGGATGATGAACGCCGAAGTTCTCGAACGCATAGCAAGCAAGGATTTCCAGACCGAACTCGGCATGTTCAATCTTGAAGTCAATATCGCCCCGCACCGGCTCGGCGGCCGTGTTTTCGATCAGCTCTCCGAGGAGCTGCGCACCGGCCTCGGGTACGCCGAGCGCAAAGCGGGCGAGGTCGGCGCCGGGATCGTGATGATCGGCATTCTCCCGACGATCACGCAGCGGGACCTGGTCTCCGCCAACCTTTCCGACGTGGACCGCTACGTGCTGCTCAACGATCAGATAGTGGCGGCCCGCGGCGAGGATTTCACCCTCGACATCGAGGGCGTCGAACGCCTTGTCTGCACCTCCACCTCGATCACCCCGGAGGCGGCCTGCACCTCTGTGCAACTGCACCTCCAGGTCACCCCGGCCCGGTTCGCGGCCGTGTGGAACGCGGCGCAGGCCGTCGCGGCCGTGCAGATCGCGGTGGGTGCCAACGCGCCGTTCCTGTTCGGCCGGGAGCTGTGGCGCGAGTCGCGGCCGCCGCTGTTCGAGCAGGCCACCGACACCAGGCCGGCGGAGCTGCGCGCCCAGGGGGTGCGTCCGAGGACCTGGTTCGGTGAGCGCTGGGTGAGCTCCGCGTACGAGCTCTTCGAGGAGAACCTGCGCTACTTCCCGCCGCTGCTGCCCATCTGCGACGAGGAGGAGCCGCTGCGGGTCCTGGCCGACGGCGGGGTGCCCCGGCTCCAGGAACTCGTGCTGCACAACGGGACGATCTACCGCTGGAACCGTCCGGTGTACGGGATCGCGGACGGGGTGCCGCATCTGCGGGTGGAGAACCGGGTGCTGCCCGCCGGGCCCACCGTCACCGACGTCATCGCCAACGCGGCCTTCTACTACGGGCTCGTACGGACCCTCGCCGAGGACAGCAGGCCCGTGTGGACCCGGCTGCCGTTCGCGGTGGCCGCCGCCAACTTCGAGAGCGCGTGCCGGCTCGGCATCGACGCGGAGCTGCTGTGGCCGGTGCCGCGCCGGGCCGGCGGCGTCGCGCGCGTACCGGCCGTCAAACTCGTACGGGACGAGCTGCTGCCGCTCGCGTACGCAGGTCTGGACGCGTGGGGAGTCGAGCCCGCCGACCGGGACCGCTACCTCGGCGTCATCGAGGAGCGCTGCCGGCGCCGGGTCAACGGGGCGTCCTGGCAGGTCGACACCTACCACCGCGCCCTCGAAGCGGGCCTCGGGCGCCAGGACGCGCTCGCCGCCACCACCCGCCGCTACACCGAGCTGATGCACCAGGGCGAGCCCGTCCACACCTGGCCGGTCGGCTGCCCGGGCCCGTGCCCGCCGGGCGTCACCCCTTCGCGGCGCCCCGACCCACCGGTGTGATGGCTTTGAGGATCACCAGCGTCGAACTCGCCCTGGCCGTGGTGATCCGGGCGCTCCGCACGGTGATCGTCCACAGGCCGAGCGTCTGCTCCAGCTCCTTGGCGGAGGGCGCCTGCGCGCCGGACGTGGCGTACGGCTGCGGTGAACTGCCGCCCGCCGTGCGCACCATCGCGTCCGCCACCTCCTCGCCCGGTGCGCGAAAACCGCAGTGGGCCAGCGCGCGCAGCGAGTCGGGCGCGCCGAGCAGCGTCATGAACCGCATCGCGGCCCGGCTCACGTCGGTGCTCAGCCGGCTCTCGCGGACGATCGTGTACGGGTAGTCGAGCGGCGGCGTCCCGTCCGTCGGGTAGAAGAGCGCGAGGCGCCGACCGGCTCCCGGGCCGCTGTTGTACGCGAACGCCGCCTGCTCGGAGAGGACGACGGCCTGGTTGCGGCGCGCGTCCGCCGCCCCCGCGCCGGAGTCTGTCCGGTCCAGGGTCCCGACGACCTGGGAGTCGCTGTCCGAGGTGCGCCGCGCGAGGAGTTTGGCGAGGGCCGCGGTCTGTGCGCCGCCGTCGGAGCCCTGCCGGGCCTGGGACCGGCCGATGCTGCTCAGGGCCAGCAGACCCGTGGCCGAGCGGGCCGGGTCCGCGGCGCCCAGGCGCAGCCTGGGCGACCGGGTGGCGGTCGCGGCCAGTTCGGCCCAGGTATAGGTCCTCGCGGGCCAGCCGAGGGTGCTCGCGGCGGACTTCACCATGGCGAGTACGACGGGCGAGGCGGCGACATGGCCCGCCGTGGCGACCGGGACGCTGTCGCCGCCGTCCTTGGCACGGTCGACCCACAGCGCCGAGTCGGGTATCCAGACCGCGAAGTCGGGGGTGCGCCCGGCGGAAAGGCCGTCGGAGACCTGGTACGACTCGCGGGCGGTGACCCGGACGTCGATGCAGGAGCCGTCGGAGGTGACCCTGGCCTCGCGCGCGTGCCCGGCGATCGACCGGACAGCCGGGGCGATGTCGGGGGAGGCGACGAGATCCAGCCGTACGGCGGAGTCCCGGCACGAGTCGCCGAAGGAGAGCAGACCGCTGTCGACGGCGACGGCCGCGCCGCCCGCCACGGCCAGGACCAGCAGGGTGGCCACGACGACGGTACCGCGGCGGCCGACGGCCGGACGAGCCCTGGTTCCCGCTGCGGTGTGGTCGTCGGGCAAGCTGTGACGTCCCATGGCGGTGGTGCCCTCCTTGAATCCTGAACAAGGAAAACGTGAATCCCGTAGAAGGAGAGAAAAGGGGGACCGCGGCACCGAAATGGCGCCCGTCCCCGGCCTGTCGCGCGCGATCTTCGTACTTTCATTCGAGACCCTAGCGGGGCAGTGGTGGGCGTGGGACGGGTTCGGTCAACTGGAGGCAGGTGTGCAGGTGGAGGCGGGGCGCGTGGCTGATTCTCTTCCCGGGGAAAGGGGTTCACCGCGGATCTTGCGGTCCGAGACGCTGCTGGTTCTGGCGCTCTCGCTGGGCGCGAGCGGTGTATCGGCGCTGATCAGTTTTGTGGGGTCGGTGACCAAACCCGGCGGCCTGAAGGAGCAGGCGGCCAAACTCAACACCTCGTACGCTCCCGGGCGGCCCTGGCTCGATCTCGCCTGGCAGCTCTTCGGTATCGCGACCGCGCTGGTGCCCGTGGCGCTCGTCGCGCATCTGCTGCTGCGCGAGGGCGCGGGCGGGCTGCGGGTCCTCGGGTTCGACCGCAGACGGCCGTGGCCGGACCTCGGCAGGGGCGCGCTCGTCGCCGCCGGGATCGGCAGTGTGGGGCTCGGCTTCTATCTGGCGGCGCGGGCGGTCGGCGGCAATCTGACGGTCGTCCCGGAGTCGCTGCCGGACGTGTGGTGGAAGTACCCGGTGCTCGTCCTGTCGGCGGTGCAGAACGCCGTCCTGGAGGAGGTGATCGTCGTCGGGTATCTGCTGCGCCGGCTCGGCCAGTTGGGGTGGGGCCCGCTCGCCGCGCTGGCCGCGAGCTCGGTCCTGCGCGGCTCGTACCACCTCTACCAGGGCATCGGCGGCTTCCTCGGCAATATGGCGATGGGCGTGGTCTTCGTGCTGCTCTACCGCCGCTGGCAGCGGGTGGGGCCGCTCGTGGTGGCCCATTCACTGCTCGACATCGGGGCGTTCGTGGGATACGCGCTGCTCGCGGGGAAGGTGAGCTGGCTGCCGACGCTGTGAGCGGGCCCACGCACGCGGGGTGCGTGGGCAAGGGGCGTACCACCATGGGTCAGGGCGCCGTCAGCAGCTCGCCGTCGATGACGGTGACCGCCGTGCCGGTCAGCAGGGTGCGGTCGCCGCGCAGGGACACGCGGACGAGCCCGGAGCGGGCGGACGCCTGGAGGCCGGTCAGCTCGGTGCGGCCCAGGCGCGGCGCCCAGAAGGGCGCGAGCGCCGTGTGGGCGCTCCCCGTCACCGGGTCCTCGTCGATGCCGAGGCCCGGGAAGAAGCCGCGCGAGACGAAGTCGTGGCCCAGGGACGGGTCGTCGGCCGCCGCCGTGGCGATGATCCCGCGCGCCGAGTGCGCGATCAACGCCTTGAAGTCGGGGGTGAGGGCCCGCACGGTCCGCTCGTCCGCTAGCTCGACCACCAGGTCGCCGATGTGCCGGGACGTGTCGTGCGCCGAAACCGGCTCCGCGCCCAGCGCCTCGCCGATCCCGTCCGGGATCTTCACCGGGGTGAGCGGCGAGGTGGGGAAGTCGAGCGTGATCGACCCGTCCTCGTCGGCGGCGGCCGCGAGGATGCCGCACCGGGCCGCGAACCGCACGGTGCCGGTCATGGCCCCCGTCGTACGCAGCACGTGAGCGGTGGCCAGGGTGGCGTGCCCGCACATGTCGACCTCTCGCGCCGGGGTGAACCAGCGCAGCGCCCAGTCGGCCTCGCCGCCGGGCGGCAGGGGATGCGCGAAGGCGGTCTCGGAGAGGTTGACCTCCCGGGCGACGTTCTGGAGCCAGACGTCGTCCGGGAAGGAGTCGAGGAGCAGCACCCCGGCCGGGTTCCCGGCGAAGGCGCGGTCGGTGAAGGCGTCGACGATTCGAATCCGCATGCCCTGGACGGTACGGCGCGGAGAAACCGGCAGGCCAAGGCCAATCCGTGATGGTTGGCCCTCTTTTGCGTACGCCTGCCCGGCCTGACGGATCGCAGGCGTGGGGCAGATGCGCCAGGCTGAAGGCCTGCCGGGTCGGTGACGTCCAGAGGGACGGGGACGGCTTGGCCGCCGCGCGGTCACGGTGTCAACAAGCGGCCGAGCGCCCGTGGGGTGCCGGAGTCGTGTCGGCCCAGTTCCGGATGCGGCTGCGGTAGGAGGCCAGGGTGTCGGCCGGGGCGCAGCCACCGTCGATCCGGTGCAGTTCCTCGGTCAGCGCGAGTGCTTCGGTCAGATCGTTCTCGGTCAGTTCGTCCGTACGCATCACCACGTTGAAGCTGGTGAACCGGTCCTGGTCTCGCCGGATCCAGCCTTTGTCCAGGGCCAGCTCGTGCAGAGCTGTGCCGGGATACGGGGTGATCACTCCGACGTTGAACTCCTCGGACGACAGTCCCAGTTCCAGGATGAATTCCAGGGTGTTGGCAATGGACTGCCGGGTCTCGCCGGGCAGGCCGAAGAGCAGGAGGAAGAGCATGTTCAGCCCGGTCTGCCGTGCTGTGCGGTGGAACGCTCTCACGGTGTCCAGGCCGAGCCGCTTGCGGACCGCGGTGTCGTGCATGCGCGCGTCCCCGCTCTCGACCCCCACCTCCACACCCACACAGCCGGCGTCGACCATGACCCGGATCAGTTCCTCGTCGAGCCGGTCGATCCGGGTCTCGCACCACCATCGGATGCCTGTTCCGGTTCTTTTGACCGCTTCGCACAGGGCAAGCGTGCGCCGCCGGTCGAAGGTGAAGACAGGGTCGCGGAAGACCACGGCGGTGATTCCGAGCCGCGCGCACTGCTCGAACTCGGCGGCGATCCGTTCGACCGGGTACGCCCTGACCTTCTTGCCCTCGCCCAGCGGGTAAGGGCAGTAGAAACCGCACGGGTAGGGGCAGCCGAAGCTGGCGTTCATCGTGGTGATGCGCTCTGCGGGAAGTGCCGGGAATACATAGCGACGGTGATCGACGAGGTCACGAGCCGGCAGCGGTTCGTCGGCCAGATCGCCGTAGACGTGCGGCAGACGCCCCGGGTCGTGCGCGGCGGCCGCGGTGATCAGTCCGGGAATCGCCATGGCACCGGCGGCTCGGGCTTCGACCAGGTATCCCAGGCGCGGTATCGCCTCGGGCAGGATCACGGCTTCGCAGCCGCTTGTGGTCAGGATCTCCTGCCACTGGTCGTGCCCGCGGATACTGGTATAGGCGAACGTCCGCAGTCCGGCCGCGGCGAACTCGCCCAGTCTGCGGACGTCCTCGCGCATGGCCGCCAGTGACACCTGGCAGATGACGATGTCCGCCTCGGCCCGTCCCTGTCGTGCGTCCGCGAGCGGCGGGAGGGCGCCTTCCACCTCCGGGAGGGAGCCCTCCACCTCCTCGTCCACGATGCGCGGCACACTTCCCGCAGCCCGCAGGACTCCGGCGATACGGAGCAGGTCCAGAGGCGGCAGGACGTTGCGCTCACCGGGGTTGACGGTGCCAAGCCCGCCCGCGTACGTACGTTGGAGCTTGGGCCCGAACGACGTCTTGGGACTGAGCAGAAGGACCTTCTGGGCGGCTCCGCGGCTCGCCGGCTCTGTGTCATCCGCCAAGGCAATCTCCTTCTGCCGTATTGCTATCGGGTACAGGAGGTGCTCGCGTTCGTCAGCGTCAATGCCTACCTATCGGCGAAAGCGCCGAAACGGACGGGATCCAGCCACACGGATCGTGGGGTCACCGGCTTCCTGTGCGGCTTCTGATGTCGGCGACGACCTGTGCGGCCCATTCGGCGGGGGTGTGGCGGTCGAGGAGCGCGGCGAGGCGTTCCAGGTGAGCGTGTTGTCGGGCGAGCGGGAGAGTGAGCGCCCGGTGGAGGGTGCGAGCCAGGTCCTCGGCGTCGCGGGGGTCGGTGAGCAGGGCGGCCTCGCCCAATTGGGCTGCGGCGCCCGTATGCCGTGACAGAACCAGGACGCCGGGCATGCCGGCGGCGTGGCGGGCGGCGACGTACTCCTTGGCGGTCAGGTTCATGCCGTCCGAGTGAGAGGTCACCCACAGGACATCGGCTTGCAGATAGTGGTCGACCACCTCGGTGAACGGCACAGCACGGGGGCGGTAGTCGATGGGTCGCCAGTCGGCAGTGCCCCATGTGCTGTTGACTGCGGCGATGCGCCGTTCGAGGAGGCGGCGGGTGGCGTCGTAGGCGCGGATGCCGGGTTCGGGCGGGGGGCATACGAGCCTGAAGCGCAGTCGGCCCCGCAGGTGGGGGTGGCGGGAGAGAAGCCGGTGCAGGGCTTCGGTCTTCTCCACCGGTGCCTTGGCGTAGTCGAGGCGTTCCACCGACAGGACGAGCTGACCGGAGGGTGTCCGGCCGCCCCGGTGGGCTGCGGTGCGAGCACGGGCGAGATCCTCGACCGCGCGACGGTCGATGCCGAGCGGATGAACGCCGGTGCACGGTATGCGCGAGGAGCCGGCCATGGTGCGGCGGAAATTGGCGGCGAACGCGTCCGTGTGAAAGCCCGCCCAGTCGAGGTCCGACAACGACGCGCGGACCTGCGTGGCGGTGGGCAGCGCGGCGAAGACATCGGGCGAGGGGAAAGGGGTGTGGTGGAACAGCCCGATCCGCAGGTCGGGGCGGCTCCGGCGGAGCAGAGCGGGAGCAAGCCACAGGTTGTAGTCGTGGAGCCAGACCGTAGCGCCGTGTGCGGCGTGGGCCGCGATGTGGTGGGCGAAGCGGGCGTTGACCTCCTCGTAGCGGCCCCAGGAGGACGCGTCGAAACGCATCAGATCGGGCCGGGACATCAGGACGGGCCATAACGCTTCCTTGCACGCCCGGTGGAAGTAAGCGCCCCAGTCGGCGGAGGACAGCGGCATCAGGGCCAGTGGCAGTCCCGTGCCACGGCCGTCCAGCGGGGCCGTTGGGCTCGTGGCGTCGCCGGTGACCGCGGCGGCCGCCCACACGGCGTCCGCCGTGCCGGCGGCGACGCGACGCAGGACGGGCAGGATGCCATTGGGACTCACCGGGGGCCGCCAGCCGCCCGCGGTCCACTGGGCGGGAGGACGGTGGTATCCGATCACCAGCCGGTGAACGCCGCTCACCCAGCCGAGACGGCGTAAGGCCGCGAAGATGCCTCCCGCGCCCTCCTCGTGGGTGTGCTGCACCCTGGCGCCCGGCGGCACCCGTTGACGCAAGGCCGGCTCGGCGTTGCCCACCACTACCGCGTGCGCGCCGAGCCTGAGCATGGACACGTCGTTCAGTGAGTCACCCGCGACAAGGACGGACTCCATCGGCCAGCCCTGTTTGGCTGCCAGCAGTGCCAGCGCACTGCCCTTACCCGCCCGCGGTGGCAGAACATCGAAGTACCGGCCGTCCGAGTACACCCAGGAACAGCCGAGCTCCTCCACCGCCGCGCGCAGTTCGGCCGTCAGATACTGCGGTCGCAGGTAGAAGGAGCATCGCCCTTCCTGGGGCACCCGCTGATAGGTGAGCGCCCTGAAGCCGCTGAGCGCCGCGCGGACCCGTCCCGCACCAGGCCACCCGCTGCGCAGACACTCCTGCAGAACGGGCTCAGGGGTGAAGTCGTCGCCGTCGACGACACTGGCCCCCACATCGGCGATGATCCAGCGCGGGCTCGGCACGAACGAGTCCTGCAGCACCTCACGGACCGAGGGCACAGAACGGCCGGTCGCGAACACGACCGTGATCTCCGGATGGCGGTCCAGCGCCTCGCGAAGCTCCCGACGTTGCCCGGCATCACCGCCAAGGAGCGTGCCGTCCAGATCAGTGACCAGCACCCGTAACGAATTCCGGGTTCCTGAACGGCCGTCCGGCCCATCCCCCGGCCCGTCACCCCCCTCACCGCACCTGGCTGATCCGGACACCGCACCCCCCTGTCACCGCTGGCCAACGCTGACCAACTGAGACAGCAAGCCTCTCCACCGGCAACCAGAAGTAATCGCCCGTTCGCGAACGGTGCATGTTCCGTCAGGCTTCGGTGGAGCCTTGCCGAAAGAACAGTCCCGATATATCGTTGAGGCATCGCGACAGATCAACGATGGAAGGAGCGTAGCGATGCGTTCACATGGACATGGGTGCGGACAGCACGGACCCGACCATCGCGGTCGGGGTGACTTCGAGGGGCGGCGTGCCGCTTTCGGTCCCTTCGGTCCCGGCTTCGGCGGCGGACCGTTCGGGCCCGGCCGCGGTGGCCGGGGCGGTCCGCGGGGAAGGGCCCGGCGCGGGGATGTCCGCGCGTCGATCCTGGCCCTCCTCAAGGACCGGCCGATGCACGGCTACGAGATGATCCAGGAGATCGGCGAGCGCAGTGGCGGGGCGTGGAAGCCCAGCCCCGGCTCGGTCTACCCGACCCTCCAGCTCCTTGAGGACGAGGGGCTGATCACCAGTGAGAGCGAGGGCGGCAAGAAGCTGTTCACGCTGACCGACTCCGGGCGCACGGAGGCCGAATCGGGGTCCGAGGCCCCGTGGGAAGAGGTCGGGCGCGGAGTCGACTGGGAGAGCATGAACGAGATCCGGCAGGCCGGTTTCGGTCTGATGGAGGCGTTCGGCCAGGTCTGGAAGACCGGCACCGCCGAGCAGCGCCAGAAGGCGCTCGGGGTCATCAACGACGCCCGTAAGAAGCTGTATCTGATCCTGGCCGACGAGGACTGAACCCGTCGGCCGCCGAAAGCCCCGCGATCGTGAGATCGCGGGGCTTTCCCGTATACGTGGGCCCGCCTGTACGCATCCGTGGTCCTGCCTGTACGTACTCGGGCGGTCAGGCCACCAAGGCGCCGAGCCCCCGCAGCGACTCGTTGAGCGCCGCCGTCGCCGAGTCCTTGAGTTTGCCCGCCATCAGCGAGACGGCCGGGCCGGTGAACTCGCCCTCGATGCGGACGACGGTCGCGTTCCCGTCGGGCGTGAGCGTGTAGCGGTTGCCGACGCTCACTCCCATCGGGCCCTTGCCCTTGATGCCGAGGAGCCGGCCCGCCTCGAACTCGTCCACGGTCCAGGTCACTTCGGCCGGGAAGCCCATCAGTTTCATGTTCTCGGCGTAGGTGGCGCCGAGCTCCAGCTTCTCGGGGCCGCCCTGGGGGAAGCCGGTATGGGTGGCGTTCCACTCGCCGTATGTGGTGAAGTCCGTCAACCGGGCCCAGACCTTCTCCGGCGGAGCCTCCAGGCGTGCCTCGGCGCTGACCTCGGCCATGCGACCACCCCTTCCGAGTCGAGAACGCGCATCGGGACGCGTTTCGAGAACGTGCCGCGGAACGTAGCCGGGGTGCCGTGAATACTCAATACTGATGGACCGTCAGATCGGGTGGTCTCAGATCACCGAACCGCTCACCGGTAACGCCCATATCTGCGCCGAGTCGAAGAGGTCGGACGCGCGCGGGCGCGCGGACTCGTCGTGGCAGTGGAAGGCGGCCCAGAACAGATCGGCGCGCAGGGCGTCGCCCGGGGCGTACACCCGGTACACGTACTGCATTCCGTCCTCGGCGAGCAGAGCGACCATCCAGCACATCGGGCCCCTCCCGCGATTGCCGTGGCGGCTGTTGTTTCGTACGGGAGGGGACGTGTGGGGCGGCGGTGTGGTTGCTCGCAGGGCGTACGTGTGGGCGGTGTGCGCCCCCGAGGGGTAAAACCGCAAATCTCATCCATAAGGAGGAGAACCCGGTCAGCCGTCCCCACCCAACGTCGGATGCGGAATGCTTCTGAGCGGGGATGTTCTGGGCGCCCGTGCCTGATGGGGTAGAAGGGTGCACCTCCCCCTCCCGCGGATACCGGCCCCGGTCCCCGCCGCCCCGGATCTCGAAGCCCGCCTCACCGACGAGATGGCTTCGGTGGTCGCGGGTGCCCGCAGGCGGGCGTTGCGCGACGGCGACCGGCAGATCGACACGGCCCATCTGCTGCACTCGCTGCTGGAGACCGACCCCGAGGTGCGGGCCGCCTTCGACGGCGGGGCGCAGGTCGCCCGGGTGCTCGGCTACCTCGTCCAGCGCTCGATCGGATACGGGCTGCGCTGGCAGGGCTCGGTGGAGGACTCCGGCGCGATCCCGCTGCTCACCCAGCCCGGCTGGTCGCCGTCGGCGGTCACCGCGATGGAGAGCGCCCTCGCGCGCGCGGCCGCCCGGGGGCAGTCGCGGGTGCGCGGCACCGACCTGCTCGCGGCGCTCGCGGCCGACCCCGCGTGCCGTGCCGTCGAGGTCCTGGAACATGCCGGAGCCGACGCGGAGACCCTGTGCGCGCGGCTCGCCGAGGAGCCGCTGTCTCGACAGGTGTCACAGGGGTGACGGTGCTGACTTCTCCTGTCATGATGTGCCGATGCAGGCGTCTCAGGGGAGAAACGTCGGCCTGGGACTGGCCCTGGCCTCGGCGTTCTCATTCGGTGGTTCAGGTGTCGCGGCCAAGCCGCTGATCGAGGCCGGCCTCGACCCGCTGCACGTGGTGTGGCTGCGGGTGACCGGCGCGGCCCTCGTCATGCTGCCGGTTGCCTGGCGCCACCGGAGCCTGCTGCTGCGCCGCCCCGCGCTGCTCGCCGGGTTCGGCCTGCTGGCCGTCGCCGGAGTGCAGGCCTGCTACTTCGCGGCCATCTCCCGCATCCCCGTCGGCGTCGCGCTCCTGGTGGAATACCTGGCGCCCGCGCTCGTCCTCGGCTGGGTCCGGTTCGTGCAGCGCAGGCCGGTGACCCGGGCGGCGGCCGTCGGCGTGGTCCTGGCCGTCGGCGGGCTCGCCTGTGTCGTCCAGATCTGGTCCGGGCTGAGCTTCGACGTGCTCGGCCTGCTGCTCGCGCTCGGCGCCGCCTGCTGCCAGGTCGGCTACTTCGTCCTGTCCGACCAGGGCGGCGACGCGGCTGACGCGCCCGACCCGCTCGGCGTCATCGCGTACGGACTGCTCATCGGATCCGTCCTGCTCACCCTGGTCGCCCGCCCCTGGTCGATGGACTGGTCGGTGCTCGGCGGCAGCGCCGACATGAACGGCACCCAGGTGCCGGCCGCGCTGCTGCTCGGCTGGATCGTGCTGATCGCGACGGTCATCGCGTACGTCACCGGGGTGATCTCGGTGCGCAAGCTGTCACCGCAGGTGGCGGGCGTGGTCGCCTGTCTTGAGGCGGTCATCGCCACCGTCCTGGCGTGGGTGCTGCTCGGTGAGCACCTCGCCGCGCCGCAGATCGTCGGCGGCGCGGTCGTCCTGGTCGGCGCCTTCATCGCGCAGTCCTCGGCCCCGAAGGAGCCGTCCGGGCCGGTCGCCGGTGGGGAGGGGCGCCCGGCGCCCGCCACCGAAGGCCGGTTGTCGGCGGGACAGACCGCGCCGTAAGGTGACGATCATGCATTCGACCGTACTGCCGCCTCCCGCCGCGTAACGCGGGCGGCCGCACCCCAGACGAAGACCGGGCTCGGGCAGTCCCCGAGCGGTTCGTCGCTGCCCGCGTACTCCAGGCATGCGACCTTTCCCGTCTTCCTCTTCGGAGTACGTACGTGTCGAACGATTCCTCCGGCCTGCCCGTCGGGCGTGGCCTGCTCTATCTCGTCTTCGCCGGAGTCGCCTGGGGCACCGCGGGCGGCGCCGCCGCGCTGGTCTTCGGCGCCAGCGACATGGGCCCGCTCGCCCTCTCCTTCTGGCGCTGCGTCGGCGGCCTCGTGCTGCTGCTCGGCGCGCGGGCGATACGCCGCCGCAAGGCGCCGGCCGTCGCCGAACCGCGCGGCAGGCTGCTGCTACGGATCCTCGGCAACGGCATCGGCCTGGCGGTCTTCCAGAGCGCCTACTTCGCGGCCGTCGCCTCGACCGGCCTCGCCGTGGCGACCGTGGTCACCCTCGGCGCCGGTCCCGTGCTCATCGCGCTCGGCGCACGGCTCACCATGGGCGAGCGCATCGGCGGCGCCGGGCTGACCGCGGTGGCCGGGGCGCTCACCGGGCTCGCGGTGCTTGTGCTCGGCAACGGCGGCGGCTCGGTCCGCCCCGCCGGGGTGCTGCTCGCGCTCCTGTCGGCGGCCGGGTACGCGGGGATCACCCTGCTCACCCGGTGGCTCGGCCGGGACGGCCAGGCGGCCGACCCCGCCACCACCACCGCCTGGGCGTTCACCGTGGCGTCGGTGGCGCTGCTGCCGTTGGCGGGCGCGGAAGGACTGCTGCCGCACACGGTCGACCCGGTCCGGGTGCTCGCGCTGCTGCTGTATGTGGCGGCGGTGCCCACGGCGCTCGCGTACGCGCTCTACTTCGCGGGAGCGGCCGTCGTCCGGGCCACCACCGTCTCCGTGATCATGCTCCTTGAGCCGGTGAGCGCGGCGCTGCTCGCGGTGTCGGTGCTGGGTGAACGGCTGAGCGCGGCCACGGTCGCGGGTACGTCGCTGCTGCTCGTCGCGGTGGTCGGGCTCGCCGGGGCCGAGGCACGGCTCGCGGCGAGGGCCCACCGGGAGCCGGTCGCGGTCTGATCCGGCGGGAGCCGGTCATCGCTAGGGCCTGTCCGGTGGATCTTGCCTGGGACGCGGGGGTGTGGCACGCCCATCTGCGGCGTTGTCGTCGGTTGCCGACGCTCCGCGTCGCCGCC
>NZ_JBICVJ010000036.1:0-7117 GCF_043198895.1 Streptomyces sp. NPDC048696
GCGCGCGGTCTGCTCCGCAGACACGACGCGCCGTCGCTACGCGACGGAAAGGAATGCAGCGCTTCGCGCTGCTAATTCCGGCGAAGCCGGAATTGCTGCCAACTCCGTTGGCAGAGGCCGAATCGCTCCGCGATTCGGCCTGGCGGAATTCGCTTCGCGAATTCCTTTGTCTGGCTGCGGGATTGGTGCGGCTTGTTTTTCGACCTCCCCAAAGGGCCTTCTGACACTTCGTCAGTACTGGCTCTCAATAACCGGGTTGGCCCTCCGGATTCCCGCACCCTATTCAATTGAAGAACACCGCTCTCCCACAACCGAATTCAGGTGCGCAAGAGGTTCTTAGAAACTCGCTGCACACCCGACGTCAGGCCAGCCGGGCCAACCGAGCGACCGGCAGCCACCGCAAGCGCTCATCTGTCGACTCAAGTGCTCAGTCGGCAAGGGGGTAACGCGAGCTCTTGAGCGAGCCGCCATCCACCACGAGTGTTTCCACCGTTCCACCAGCCACCCCACCGATAGAACACACCATGACCACCGACCCGACCATGCCCGCCCAGCCCCCGACCGTGCCCGTCACCCCGCCGCCGGGACCGGGGTCGGCCCCGGCAGATGCCTCGCTGCGGCGTCTGGTCCTCGCCCTCGCCGGGCTCCTCGCCTTCTACGTCCTGCTCGAACACCCCGCGGCCGTCCCAGCCCTCCAGGCCGTCGGCGCCCTGTTCGCCATCGGCGGCGCCATCGTCGGGTTCGTCTGCCTCGCCAACCGGCGCCCATGAACTGCCATACCGCCGTGCCGCCCAGGCCGCTGTACGTCGCGTGCACGGGTGCGCCCGTACACGCGTGCCCGCGTTTCGCGCGCGAGCCTCCGGCCACAGCGGACCCAGGTCCAAGAACACCCCGCCCGCCAACGCGAGGCGCTGTACGGCGATCTGACGCGCTATCACGTGTCGCCCCGCCGGAAGGCCGGGGCGGGGCGAAAGTGCGGGAGAGGGGCACACAGCGGCTCAGGATGCCTCGTGCTGCTCCAGGTCGGGATCTCCGGCGGGCGCGGGGATCGCGTGCCCAGGCACGGCGGCCTGCTCGTCCGTGAGCGTGATCCCCGGGATGGAGGCGTTCCCGGCGTACGCGATCGCCTGCCACGGCCAGGTGGCGCCCTGGCAGAACTGTTCGGGCCAGGCTATCGGGGTACGGGCGCAATTCCCCACATGCGTACGGATGAACGTCCCCAGGTCACTCCGTGCCGGGCTCGCCATCGAGGGCCTGGAGGCGGTTCTTCAGCCGGTAGCTGGGGCCGTTGATGGAGATCACGTCGCAGTGGTGCAGGAGCCGGTCGAGGATCGCCGTGGCCAAGACCTCGTCACCGAAGACCTGCCCCCATTCCCCGAAGGACTTGTTCGAGGTCAGGATGATCGAGCCCTTCTCGTACCGCTTGGAGATGACCTGGAACACCAGGTGCGCCTCGGCCCGCTCCAAAGGCTGGTACCCGACCTCGTCGACGACCAGGACGCTGGGCCGCACGTAGCTGGCGAGCTTGGTGACCAGCCGTCCTGCCGTCTCGGCGACCTTGAGGTTGCGGACCATGTCGTCGAGGGTGGTGAAGTAGATCGAGTAGCCGGCCCGGCAGGCCGCTACCGCCAGGGCGACGGCGATGTGGGTCTTGCCGACCCCGGGCGGCCCCAGCAGGGCGGCATTCGCCTTCGCCTCCACGAACGCCAGCGTGGCCAGGTCTTTGACCTTGCGCGGTTCGAGTTCGGGCTGGAAGGCGAAGTCGTAGTCCTCGAGAGTCTTGTGGTGCGGCAACCGCGACAGCCTCAGGCCCTGCCGGTATCGGCGGTCATCGCGGATGGCGAGTTCCTCCGACAGCACCAAGTCCATCAGGTCCAGGTAGCCGAGCTTCCCTTCGTCCGCCCGGCGGATGTAGTCGGTCAGCGCCTCGGCAAGATGCGGCAGGTTCAGGCGGGCAGCGGTAGCACGGATGCGGCTACCGGTCAGCTCACTCACGACGGCTCCCGCGGGTTCGGCGGCTGACTGGACGAGCCGGTCTTGGTCAGCTCTTCATAGACCGCCAGTGGCCGGCGACCGACCTCGATGCCGGCGGCCGGGGACTGGTTTAGAAGGTCCTTGAGTGTGCGAACCTGCTGCCGCGGCCCAAGCGAAGTACGGCGTGCCGCAGGTGCCTCGCCGCTCGTGGTGCGGCGCCCTTGACCGGTGGGCAGTCCGTCCCAGTGCCGCTCGTCGACAACCCAGACACCGTGGCCGGGCGCACGCGCGTGGGCGGCCAGCAGGGTGACACCGGCGGCATCCGGGTGTGTGGCGTGCAGCATGACGCGGAACTTCGTCGCGCGGACCTCCACCAGTTGCCGGGGGCGGACCTTACTGGCCGGAACCGAATACAGATTCCCGTCGAACGCGACCAGGCAGTCCTTGCCCACCGGCCGCAGACGCCGTTCGGCGACCACGTAGGTCGACGGCGGCAGAGCCTTGAGCGCGGCACGGTCCCGCGCCGCCCGCTCACCAATCAATTCCTGGTGGGTGCGGTGGCGCTGGGCCCGCCGCCGCGGCACCCAGGAGACGAACGCGGCGTCCAACTCCGCGAGCGAGGAGAAGAAGCGGCCGGACAGGACATGGTCACGGACGATGAGGACCTGCCGCTCCACTCCCCCTTCCCGGTGGGCCGGTGGGCGGCCAGCACATCGATGTTGAAGTCGTAATGCCCGGCGAACCCGGCCGCCTCCGGATGGATCGGGACCGCTTCACCGGGAGCGACATGCCTGCGCACCACCGTCTTGGTCCGGTCGTAGACCACCGTCATCGGAACCCCACCGAAATGCGCGAACGCCCGGTGGTGGCAGTCGAAGAACGTCCGCATGTCCTGACCGGTGGTGAAACAGCAAAACGGATCCCGGGAGTAGGACAAGGTCATGTGGAACGAGTACCTTCGCGATACCCACATGAGCCAGGATCCGGCCCTCGTCGCCCCAGTCGGCCTGGGCCTGGGCACCCGGGACCACCTCGAACCGGCGGTGCATCCCCGCCAACTCCCCCGGCTCCAAGCCCAATTCGCCCGCGATACGCGCCCGGGCATCACAGGCGTAGACCTTGACCCGCTGATACGAGCCGGTGAACCCGTAATCCTGAACCAGCCGTTCATGGATCACCGACGACTTCATCGCCGGCTCGGCCCGCAGCATGGCATCGACCAGCGGCGCAAACGGGTCGATCAACCGTCGCCGGGACCGCCCGCTCGGCAATCGCGACAGCGGAAGCACAGGACCGGGCGCGGCCAGATACTTCCGTACCGTCTTACGATCCAGCCCGGTCACCCGGGCGACCTCCGACCCACTCATCACCCCGGCAGCCAACAACCCACGAAAACGCCGCAGTTCCGCCCAGCGATAGGGATCCAGAACCATCAGAGGGACCTCCCCTCCCCCGCGCCTGAACAAGAGAGTCACCCCAAAAACAACATCACCGCGACGTCAACCGGCCACGTTCATCCGTACGAGGGCGGGGACGTTCACACATACACCGACAGCTCGCTGAACGAGAAAAGCCTCAGTACCGCCCAATACAGCTGAACAACCAGCAGTTCGCGGACACCTCCACTGATCAGAATCACCGGTTCTCGACAGATAGGGTGACGCGGTGAACTACATCGTGACCTACACCC
This sequence comes from Streptomyces sp. NPDC048696, assembly GCF_043198895.1. NCBI lineage: Bacteria > Bacillati > Actinomycetota > Actinomycetes > Kitasatosporales > Streptomycetaceae > Streptomyces > Streptomyces sp. NPDC048696. The sequence goes on from NZ_JBICVJ010000036.1 coordinate 3,665, forward strand.
GGGACCTCATAGAGGTGATCGCCCGCCTCGACGGCGAGCAGCGCGCCGCCCTGGCGCGGATCGAGGCATCCCTCGCCAAGGACCCCTGGGGCGGGGGCTCCACCCAGTTCGCCGGACGCGACCACGCCCGGCAGATCCTCTCCCTCCAGGGCGCACCGATCTGCCTGACCTACAACGTCGTCGACCTCCCCTGGATACGGCTGTGCGTCGTCGAAGCCCTGATGGACCGTACGCCGATCACGCTGCACCTCGACCGTGACCGCGTCCACGCGGGCGACGACGACTTCCCGGGCCACACCATCGCCGAGAGCCGTACCGTGCCCGGGAACATGACGATCGGCGAGGCCGTCGACGCGGTCACCCGTGGCCGCGACCGCTACCCCCTGGCCTCCATCGTGGGAGGGGCGACCTGGGTGCTGTACGGGGGCAGGGGCGTCGCGCTCGCCGTCATCACGTACGGGGAGCAGCGCGAGGAACCCAGAATGGTTGCCGACCCGGACCTGGCACTGGCCACCCTGGCAGGTCCAGACGGGAGCGTGTCGCTCCACTTCCACTGCTTCCACCAGGACGACCCGCAACAGACCTGGCAACGCCTGCGCGACGCATGAAAAGCCGCTTCACCGCTACCCCGCCCCACCTGCCAAGATTCTTAACAGCACCCACCCTGTACGGATCCGTACGAGGTTCGGCGCCCGCAGACAGGCGCGCGGCGGTACTGCCCGCTCGCCGCCTTGTTGCTGCTGCCCTGGGCGCCGGGGTCGAACGGGAGTCCAGAAGGCGTTTCGCCCGAAACGCCTTCCTGGTGATGAGGATTCCTGGATTTGGCTCTGTCCGCAGTTCCGTGAAGCTCAGTGGTCGGGAGCCACGAGGTCGGTGCGCTGCGCGTAGGTTTCCAGAGGCTCCGCTGATGCCCACCAAGACCTGTAGTAGTCCCTGAAGGAATTGACGGCTTCAGTCGTCTCCAGGCTGTGTCCGCTCATGAAAGATCCATCCGCGGTCAGGAGCAACAGGACCGCGGTGTCGTCAATGATTGCCATATTGACCGCGTCGACACCGCTGTTGGTGGTCACGACTCGGGCGTGGTAGTTGGCAAGATCGTGCATCTCTTCGTAGTGCTCTCGCAGCCACAGGCGCATGGCGCTCTTGCCGGGCTCCTGGGCAGGGACGCCGATGATGCGGTGGAATGACGCGCCGGGGTTGCGCCGAGTCCAGTCGGCCGCGGCCCTGAAGTACTGCTGTGCGGCCGGGGATTGGAAACTCGGCGGGGGCGTGTTGCGCACGTAGCTCGTGTAGACATGACGCTCGGCGGTGCGCACGAGACGGGCGAACGACAGGAAGAATTCGTCACTCGTGCGGTAGTGCGTGGAAGCTGTAGGGGCCTGACGATCACGGATCTCAATGACGACTGATAACAGGACATAGAGCACTGCATAGATGAGCGGTATCTGCCACTTCACGTCCCACGCGAAGAGGTTCGCGACGATCGACCCGCCAATCACGAACAGGAGAGCGAGCAGCAATAACTTCTGCTCAATAGATTGCAGATTGACCACCCGTCGCACCTGCCCCACCCCCATTGCGCCTGTGCACCTGCCTGCGGGCAGGCAGGTGGCGCTTCGTGTCTACCCCTCAAGCTGAGTCAGGATGCGGGTCCGGAGAAGTTCGAACGAGGCTCGGCCGTACATAGCCCGCTTGAGCGTTTTCACTCGGTTCACGTTGCCCTCGACGATGCCGGAGTTCCATTCGAGGGTGAGGCCGGCGGTGACGGCGTCGAGGTCCTGGCGGCCCCGGCGGGGCGGGGCCGACCGGCCGTGTACTGCTCGCGGAGCTGTCAGGCGCGGGCCTACCGGAGGCGCAGGCAGCCGCCGCTGCCGGAGCCAGTGGCGCCCGAGGTACCGGCTGTCAGGGAAGGGCGTCGGCGGGAGATCGCCGAGGCGGTGTGGCGGATCGCAGCGGGGCGGGGGCTTCATGAGGCGAGCATGCGGGAGATCGCGACAGAGGCCGGTGTCTCCCTGCGCTCGGTGCAATACCACTTCGGGAGCAAGCACCAACTCCTGGTTGCCGCACTGGAGCTGCTGCACCAGGACAACGAGCGGCGGGCCCGGGAGCGCGTCGGCCACGACCCAGGCGATGCCCGGGCCCTGCTCGCGGCGGTCCTGGAGGAGTTCCAGCCGCTGGACGCCGAACGGCGCCTCGCGCTGCGGGTGTTCGCGGCGTACTACGCCCGGAGTCTCACCGATCCTGCGCTCGCGGCGGTCTTCCTCAGCGCCGAGCACCCGCTGGAGGACCTGGTCGCGGGCATCATCGGGCAGGGGCAGGCCGACGGCGGCTGCTGCCCCGGCCTCGACGCGCGCCACGAGGCCGACCTGCTGGTGTCCGGAGCGGTGGGCCTGGGCAGTGACATGCTGCACGGCCGCCGCACCGCCGCCGATGTTCTGCGCACGCTCAATTACCACCTGGACCGGATCTTCGCCCCGGAAGTCGGATCCTGAGTTTCCGGTGCCAGTAGGCTGGTTGACCGGGATCGGTCTCCCTCGGCCGAACCCGTCGGACAGGCCCTAGGCCCTGTCGTCAAATGACGATCTTCAGTGGTGGATCATGGTTGGGTGATACGTCGTCATGAACTGTCCGATGCCGAGTGGGAGTTTGTCCGCCCGCTGCTGCCGGCCTCCTTGCGGGGCCGGAGGCGGTTGGACGACCGGAGGGTCCTCAACGGGATCGTGTGGAAGTTCCGCACCGGGGTGGCCTGGCGGGATGTTCCCGAGCGGTACGGGTCGTGGGCCAAGCACACCCGGTTCCGCCGGTGGGCCAAGGACGGCACCTTCGAGCGGATGCTCCAAGCCGCGCAGGCGAAAGCCGACGTGGCGGGTGACATCGACTGGCTGGTGTCAGTGGATTCCACCATCGTGCGCGCTCACCAGCATGCCGCCGGGGCCCGAAAAGGGGGCTTCACGGGCCCGCGCTCGGACGTTCGCGGGGTGGCCTGACCAGCAAGATCCACCTGGCCTGCGACGGGTTCGGCCGGCCGCTCGCCTTCACCCTCACGGGCGGGAACACCAACGACTGCATTCAGTTCACCGCCGTGATGGAGGCGATACGGGTGCCCCGGCTCGGCCCGGGACGGCCCCGGGTGCGGCCCGCCCATGTGCTGGGCGACAAGGGCTACAGCTCGAAGGCGATCCGGACCTGGCTGCGGCGCCGCGGTATCGGCCACACCATTCCCGAGCGGGCAGACCAAGTGCGCAACCGGGCCCGGCGTGGCAGCCGGGGCGGACGCCCGCCCCGCTTCGACAAAGAGCTCTACAACGGCGCAATGTCGTGGAACGGTGCTTCAACCGTCTCAAGCAGTGGCGCGGCATCGGTGAGGTCGACTCGGGGCGCCCTGCTGGTGTTTCCATCAGTGGGTTTCCCCGAGCCGCCTCCCGAACCCGGCGTGCCCGTCTCCGGGCACCG
>NZ_JBICVJ010000037.1:0-3241 GCF_043198895.1 Streptomyces sp. NPDC048696
GAGTGCGTCGATGCCTTGGACGGCTGCGGCGAGGGCTTGGACGGTGGTCAGGCACGGGACGCTGCGGGCGACGGCGGCGGTGCGGATTTCGTAGCCGTCGAGGCGGCCGCCGGTGCCGTAGGGGGTGTTGACGATGAGGTCGACCTGGCCGTCGTGGATGAGCTGGACGATGGTCTTCTCGCCGTTCGGGCCTTCGCCTTCGCTGAGTTTGCGTACGACGGTGGCGTTGATGCCGTTGCGGCGCAGGACTTCGGCGGTGCCGGAGGTGGCCAGGAGCTCGAAGCCGTGGGCGACGAGTTCACGGGCGGGGAAGATCATGGTGCGCTTGTCGCGGTTGGCGACCGAGATGAACGCGCGTCCCTTGGTGGGCAGCGGGCCGTAGGCACCGGCCTGGGACTTGGCGTAGGCGGTGCCGAAGACCGTGTCGATGCCCATGACCTCGCCGGTGGAACGCATCTCGGGGCCCAGGACGGTGTCGACGCCGCGCCCGTGCACGTCGCGGAACCGCGACCAGGGCATGACGGCTTCCTTGACGGAGATCGGCGCGTCCAGCGGCAGCGTGCCCCCGTCCCCCGACCTGGGCAGCAGACCCTCCGCGCGCAGTTCGGCGACGGTGGCACCCAGGCTGATGCGGGCGGCCGCCTTCGCCAGCGGCACCGCGGTGGCCTTCGAGGTGAAGGGGACGGTGCGCGAGGCGCGGGGGTTGGCCTCCAGGACGTAGAGGATGTCCCCGGCCATCGCGAACTGGATGTTGATCAGACCCCGCACGCCCACCCCCTTGGCGATCGCCTCGGTCGAGGCCCGCAGGCGCTTGATGTCGAACCCGCCCAGCGTGATCGGCGGCAGCGCGCAGGCGGAGTCGCCGGAGTGGATACCGGCCTCCTCGATGTGCTCCATGACACCGCCGAGGTAGAGCTCGTTGCCGTCGTAGAGCGCGTCCACGTCGATCTCGATCGCGTCGTCGAGGAAGCGGTCCACCAGCACCGGCCGGGTCGGGGAGATCTCGGTGGACTCGGCGATATACGACTCCAGGCGGGTCTCGTCGTAGACGATCTCCATGCCGCGCCCGCCCAGCACGTAGGAGGGGCGCACCAGCACCGGGTAGCCGATCTCGTCCGCGATCGCCTTCGCGCCCGCGAAGGTGGTGGCGGTGCCGTGCTTCGGCGCGGGCAGCCCCGCCTCCGCAAGCACGCGGCCGAAGGCGCCGCGGTCCTCGGCGGCGTGGATCGCCTCCGGGGAGGTGCCCACGACGGGCACCCCGTTGTCCTTGAGTGCCTGGGCCAGGCCCAGGGGGGTCTGCCCGCCCAGCTGCACGATCACACCCGCCACGGGACCGGCGAGGGTTTCGGCGTGGACGATCTCCAGCACGTCCTCAAGGGTGAGGGGCTCGAAGTAGAGGCGGTCGGAGGTGTCGTAGTCGGTGGAGACGGTCTCCGGGTTGCAGTTGACCATCACCGTCTCGAACCCCGCGTCGCTGAGCGCGAAAGAGGCGTGGACGCAGGAGTAGTCGAACTCGATGCCCTGGCCGATCCGGTTCGGCCCCGACCCCAGGATGATCACCGCGGGCTTGGTGCGCGGGGCGACCTCCGTCTCCTCGTCGTAGGAGGAGTAGAAGTACGGGGTCTTCGCCGCGAACTCCGCGGCACACGTGTCGACGGTCTTGTAGACGGGGCGCACCCCCAGGGCGTGGCGGACCTCGCGCACCACGTCCTCGCGCAGGCCCCGGATCTGGGCGATCTGGGCGTCGGAGAAGCCGTGCCGCTTGGCCTCGGCCAACAGTTCCGGCTCCAGCTTGTCCGCGCCGGCGAGCTCGTCCGCGATCTCCTTGATCAGGAACAGCTGGTCCACGAACCACGGATCAATCCGCGTCGCCCCGAACACCTCCTCCGGGGTGGCGCCGGCACGGATCGCCTGCATGACGGTGTTGATCCGGCCGTCGGTCGGACGCACCGCCTCGGCCAGCAGAGCGGCCTTCTCGCCCGGCTCGCCCACAAAAGTGAACTGCGAGCCCTTCTTCTCCAACGACCGCAACGCCTTCTGGAGGGCCTCGGTGAAGTTCCGGCCGATCGCCATCGCCTCCCCCACCGACTTCATCGTCGTCGTCAGCGTCGAGTCGGCGGAGGGGAACTTCTCGAACGCGAAACGCGGCGCCTTCACCACCACATAGTCGAGGGTCGGCTCGAACGAGGCCGGGGTCTTCTCCGTGATGTCGTTCGGGACCTCGTCCAGCGTGTAACCGATCGCGAGCTTCGCCGCGATCTTCGCGATCGGGAAGCCGGTCGCCTTCGACGCCAGCGCCGAGGAACGCGACACACGCGGGTTCATCTCGATCACGATGACCCGCCCGTCGACGGGGTCGATCGCGAACTGGATGTTGCAGCCGCCCGTGTCGACACCGACCTCGCGGATGATCGCGATACCGATGTCCCGCAGCCGCTGGTACTCCCGGTCGGTCAGCGTCATCGCCGGAGCCACCGTGATCGAGTCACCGGTGTGCACACCCATCGGGTCGAAGTTCTCGATCGAGCACACGACCACGACGTTGTCACTCTTGTCGCGCATCAGCTCCAGCTCGTACTCCTTCCACCCCAGAATCGACTCCTCCAGGAGCACCTCGGTGGTCGGCGAGAGCGTCAGGCCCTGCCCGGCGATACGGCGCAGCTCCGCCTCGTCGTGCGCGAAACCCGAACCCGCACCACCCATCGTGAACGACGGGCGCACCACGACCGGGTAGCCGCCGAGCGTGTCGACCCCGGCGATCACCTCGTCCATGGTGTGGCAGATCACCGACCGCGCCGACTCGCCGTAGCCGATCTTCGCCTTCACGGCCTCGACGACACCCTTGAACAGGTCGCGGTCCTCGCCCTTGTTGATCGCCTCCACGTTCGCGCCGATCAGCTCGACACCGTACTTCTCCAGCACACCGTTGGCATGCATCGAGATCGCCGTGTTCAGCGCCGTCTGACCACCCAACGTGGGCAGCAGCGCGTCCGGACGCTCCTTCGCGATGATCTTCTCGACGAACTCCGGCGTGATCGGCTCCACATACGTGGCATCCGCGATCTCCGGATCCGTCATGATCGTCGCCGGGTTGGAGTTCACCAGGATCACCCGCAGACCCTCGGCCTTCAGGACCCGGCACGCCTGAGTCCCGGAATAATCGAACTCGGCAGCCTGACCGATCACGATCGGACCAGAGCCGATCACCAGAACGGACTGGATATCGGAGCGCTTAGGCACG
>NZ_JBICVJ010000038.1:0-2184 GCF_043198895.1 Streptomyces sp. NPDC048696
TCGGTGAGGTCGACTCGGGGCGCCCTGCTGGTGTTTCCATCAGTGGGTTTCCCCGAGCCGCCTCCCGAACCCGGCGTGCCCGTCTCCGGGCACCGGGCTCTCCACAAATCCCGTTTCGGGGTGTTCAGTTCCTCATGCCGTAGTGGGCCACGGAGCCGGAATGAGTTTTCCCCGGTATCGGTATCTGGTCGTGCTTACCTTTGCCGGGTTGAACAGTTCCGTTTCCTCTGTGACGGGCCACCAGCCGCCGTCGTAATAGCGTCGACGGAGCTGTTTCCAAGTGATCCGGGGGTGCTTGCGTCGGATCCATCGCGTCACTCTCATCCACGTGTAGTGGCTGAGGTAACAGAAAGCGACGTTCGAAACTCCGGGACGGAAATACGCGCACCATCCTCGCAACACCGAGTTCAGTCGGTGGAGCAGGCACTCCAGCGACAAGCCGACGTTCTGTCGTCCGGTCAGTTCTTTCACCTTGCCCGTGGCGGAGCGTACTGATTTCCGTGCCGGGTAGGTGTAGATGTACTGCCGGTCAGTGCCAAGTTTCCGGTGGCGCTGGATGCGCCATCCGAGAAAATCAAGGCCCTCGTCAATGTGCGTGATCTTTGTCTTCTCCACCGACAGGCGTAGGCCCATTGGCTTCAATGCCTCTGCGACCTCGTCGCGTAGTTCCTCGGCATGTTCACGGTGCCCGAAGACGAGTACGAGGAAGTCGTCCGCATACCGGACCAGCCGGTAGTTGGGCAGTCCTCGGCGCCGTCTCCTGCGCCGGTCCTCGGAGGTGCCATCTGGCCCTCCGGGGCCCTGGGCGATGTGCTCGTCCAGGACCGAGAGTGCGATGTTGGCCAGCAGTGGCGACAGGATCCCGCCTTGCGGGGTCCCGGTGCGTGTGTCCGTGAAGGCTCCGTCACGGGACAGGATCCCGGACTTCAAGAACGCCTTCACCAAGGACAGCACCCGCTTGTCCCCGATTCGATTACGCACCCGTTCCATGAGGGCTGGGTGCGCGATCTCGTCGAAGCACGCCGTGATGTCGCCCTCCACCACCCACTCGTATCCGTGGCTGGCGAGGTAGCGAGTCTCGGCGATCGCATCGTGGGCTCGGCGGTTCGGGCGGAACCCGTAGGAACACGGGAGGAAATCCGCTTCGAATACCGGCTCCAGCACCAGTTTCAAGGACGCCTGGACCACTCGGTCCGCCACAGTCGGAATCCCGAGACGACGAAGCTTGCCATTCGCCTTGGGAATCATCCGCTCGCGGACAGGAACCGGATGGAAGCTGCGGTCTCTGAGCTGGGTCCGCAGCCTGTCCAGAAACGCCTCGACTCCCTGCCCGGCTTCGATGGAGCGGGCGGTCTTCCCGTCCACTCCGGCCGTGCGGGCGCCCTTGTTTCCCCGGACACGGTCCCACGCCACCAACAGGAAGGCGGGATCGGCCACGAGGTTGAACAGATCGTCGAACCTGCGATGAGAATCATCGACAGCCCAACGGTGCAGCTTGGTCTGGATCTCCAGTACCCGGCGTTCGGCCTTCATCAAGGCCCATTCCAGCTCGTCGGTATTCACCGGCGACGACCTCCTGGCATTCCAGTCTCCTTACTGCTGACTTGCTGGCCCCCTTCCCCATGTGACCGGCTTTCCCGGCCTCGGAGTACTACGGAGCCTCCGTCCTGCCCGACGGCCGTCAGCCGGCGATGGGCCTGCCCCCGATCGGACTGGATGTCCGATATAAGGGCGACCGCGGACAGTTCCCACGTTCACCACGAAATCGATCGACAGGTGAGGTGCCCAGCTCTACCCCGGCAGCATCGCCACGCTTACGCCGCAGACCTTCGGCGTGGCCTCCCCACCGATGAGTAGAGTCGGCTTCGGAGTCGACCACCGACGAGCGCTGGTGGTCGTGCACTGCGTCCGGCCCAGATCCGCCAGGTTCGAGCCGGTGTCGTAATTACGGGGCGTCAGGCACTGATTTCTCGCGTGCACCTTCCTGTCTCGCTAGCCGGACCCGGGTCGTCTGGCAGTACCAACCCGTCCCGGCGTTGTCGGGGCTGCTTACCGCTCGGCTTGGCATCCCCTGAGCCGAACTGCCCCCAGCTTCAGCCGGGTTGCTGCGACAACCCGGTGGTGAAGGTCTCTCACCTCACTCGATTCCATGGCGCCTCGTGGCGCACCCACCCGCTACGACAA
>NZ_JBICVJ010000040.1:0-1059 GCF_043198895.1 Streptomyces sp. NPDC048696
GGCGAAGCTGAGAACTTAAGCGCCAGTAAACGGCGGTGGTAACTATAACCATCCTAAGGTAGCGAAATTCCTTGTCGGGTAAGTTCCGACCTGCACGAATGGCGTAACGACTTCTCGACTGTCTCAACCATAGGCCCGGTGAAATTGCACTACGAGTAAAGATGCTCGTTTCGCGCAGCAGGACGGAAAGACCCCGGGACCTTTACTACAGTTTGATATTGGTGTTCGGTTCGGCTTGTGTAGGATAGGTGGGAGACTGTGAAGCTTGGACGCCAGTTCAGGTGGAGTCGTCGTTGAAATACCACTCTGGTCGTGCTGGATGTCTAACCTGGGTCCGTGATCCGGATCAGGGACAGTGTCTGATGGGTAGTTTAACTGGGGCGGTTGCCTCCTAAAGAGTAACGGAGGCGCCCAAAGGTTCCCTCAGCCTGGTTGGCAATCAGGTGTTGAGTGTAAGTGCACAAGGGAGCTTGACTGTGAGACCGACGGGTCGAGCAGGGACGAAAGTCGGGACTAGTGATCCGGCGGTGGCTTGTGGAAGCGCCGTCGCTCAACGGATAAAAGGTACCCCGGGGATAACAGGCTGATCTTCCCCAAGAGTCCATATCGACGGGATGGTTTGGCACCTCGATGTCGGCTCGTCGCATCCTGGGGCTGGAGTCGGTCCCAAGGGTTGGGCTGTTCGCCCATTAAAGCGGTACGCGAGCTGGGTTTAGAACGTCGTGAGACAGTTCGGTCCCTATCCGCTGTGCGCGTAGGAATATTGAGAAGGGCTGTCCCTAGTACGAGAGGACCGGGACGGACGAACCTCTGGTGTGCCAGTTGTCCTGCCAAGGGCATGGCTGGTTGGCTACGTTCGGGAGGGATAACCGCTGAAAGCATCTAAGCGGGAAGCCTGCTTCGAGATGAGTATTCCCACCTCCTTGAGAGGGTAAGGCTCCCAGTAGACGACTGGGTTGATAGGCCAGATGTGGAAGCCTCGTAAGGGGTGGAGCTGACTGGTACTAATAGGCCGAGGGCTTGTCCTCAGTTGCTCGCGTCCACTGTGTTAGTTCTGAA